>CAOKHL010000008.1 GCA_948468315.1 uncultured Eubacteriales bacterium | reverse complement strand
AAAAGACCTGTCCCCAATACAAAAACATCTGTCCCAAATTATAAAAAATGACTATTCTTCACAAGATTTTTCAATTTTGCATTCACATTTTTCACCTGGCATACCTTTTAAGCATTTTCCTTCATGATGTCCTTTGAAATCCATTTCAAAATGACGTACATCATTTACCCAAATGTCTATTGCATATTTTTTTCCAGGGCAAAGAGGTCCGAAAACAAATTCTCCGTGTTTATCTGTAAAAGTATGAGATACAGGTATTCTCTTTTTTCTTCCGTCTCCACAGAATTCTACTTCTATTAATTTAACTACTGCATCTTTGATTGGTTCTTTGAATACATTTTTTACTGTACCAAAAACAACGTCTCTTGAGTCTTCTGGTAAAGTTATATCTAAGTCAAATTGTTTACCATTAGATATTAAACCATTTACTTCAAAACATGGACAATGAGGTCCTGGTTTTTGAATTTCGATATTCATATTTTTTTCTTCCATTATTAAATTCCTCCATAATAATTATTAAAATTTAGCATTTGATTGCTTTAATATATATTATGAAAGATGTCGAATTTTGTGAAAAAATAGATATGAATTTATTAATAAAAAAATAGATTTTATAATAAGTACACAAAAATGTAATTTGAATATTGAAATGTACCATTTTAATTGTTAAAGTTTAATATTATATAAATAAAACCCAGAAAGGACAATTAAAATGACAGTATTTGATAAACTAACAAACTTAATTAAAAATAATATAGAATTAAATATAAAATTTGAAAAAATAGCAGAAGAATGGTTAAAATATAAGAAGAATATGGTAAAGGAATCTACATATTGTAATTATGTATTTATAATACAGAAATATATATATCCTAAATTTAAAAAAATATGGATTAAAAGAATAAAGAATTATAATGATTTTATACAAGATTTATCAAAAACGTTATCTCCTAAAACTGTGAAAGATATAGTTGCAGTTTTAAAGTCAATATTAAGGTATTATGAAGATGAATATGACAAAAATTTGAAGATAAAAAGGATAAGTGTACCAAAAAGTCAAAAGAGTAAATTGAAAATACTAACTTCAAGAGAAAAGAAAAAGTTAGAGCAATATTGTATTGAGGAAAATTCTTTAAAAAGTTTGGGAATAATAATATGTTTAAATACAGGCCTCAGAATTGGAGAAATTTGTGCTTTGAAATGGCAAAATATATGTTTTGAAGAGAAATGTATTTATATAAGAAATACACTGCAGAGAGTATATGTAAAAGATGAAAAGAAATCTAAAATAGTAATAGATAAACCAAAAACACAGAGTTCAATAAGAGCAGTTCCTATGAATAAAAGGGTATTTGAAATATTGAAGAAATTACAAAAGAAATATAAAAATAATGATTTTTTGTTATCAGGTTCAAGTGATGATTTTATAGAACCAAGAAATTATCAATATTATTTTAAAAATATATTAAAGAAAAATAAGATAAAAGAATATAAATTCCATATTTTGAGACACACATTTGCAACAAAATGTATTGAAGTTGGAATGGATATAAAATCATTAAGTGAAGTTTTAGGTCATTCTGATATAAAAGTTACATTAAGTGTATATGTTCATTCTTCAGATAAAATTAAGAAGAAATATCTTGAAAAATTATAATAAAAAACTCTTTTTAGTAAATAATAACGAAAAGGAGATTTTTTATGTGGAGTAAAAATGTACAAGAAGTATTTGAAAATCTAAAATCAAGTGAAAAAGGACTTACAGAAAAAGAAGTAGAGAAAAGATTGATAAGTAATGGGAAAAATGAAATTCCTAAAGGAAAAAAAGATACTATTTTTGATATTTTTATAGAACAATTCAAGAGTCCAATAATACTTATTTTAATAGTTGCTGCAATTTTTTCAATATTAACTAATAGCAAAGCAGATTGTATATTTATATTGATAGTAATAGGAATAAATGCAATAATAGGAACTTATCAAGAATGGAATTCAGAAAAAAGTGCAGAGAAATTGCAAAACATGATAAAAATAAAAACAAGAGTATTAAGAGATGGAAAAATAAGGGAAGTAAATTCAGAAGATATAGTAGTTCGGAGATATTATAGATTTAGAGTCTGGAAATAAAATTCCAGCAGATTTAAGACTAATAGAAACTAAGAATTTGAGTATAGATGAATCAATATTGACACGGAGAAACAAATCCTAAAAATAAGGTGTCTGATACTTTAGATGAAGAAACAGAATTAGCAGAAAGATTAAATATAGCGTTTGCAGGAACTGTTGTAACAAATGGAAGAGGAAAGGGAATTGTAATTAGTACAGGAAAAGATACAGAGTTTGGAAAAGTTGCAGAACATGTATTATTTGCAGAAGATACAAAATCTCCATTAGTTATAAAAATGGAGAAATTTTCTAAACAAATAAGTATAGGATTTATAATTTTAGCAATAGTTTTGGCAATTATTTTGTATATAAAAAATTATTCTATTTCAGAGATTTTCTCAGTTGTAATTGCACTTACTATATCTGCAATACCAGAAGGATTAACTATTGCGATGACTATTGTTTTATCAATTGCATCAATTAAAATGGCAAAGAAAAATGTAATAATAAAAAAATTAAATGCAGTAGAAAGTTTAGGAAGTTGTACTGTAATTGCGACAGATAAAACAGGAACATTAACTGCAAATGAACAAACAGCAAAAAAGATAATTGTGCCAACAGATAAAACAGCGTATATTAGGGGAATAGGTTATAATGATATTGGAGAAGTCCAGTATGATGGAGATTTAAAAGAGGAAATACAAAATATCGCATTAATGGGAGTTATAAATAATGAGGCAATTCTAAAATTAGAAAACGGTAAATGGGTTCATTCGGGAGATGCTATAGATACAGCATTTTTAGCATTAGGTCTTAAAATGTCTTTAAATAATACAACAAATGTAAGTTATAGAATAGCATATGAACCAATTTTGAAATATTCAGCAGTATTTTTCAAGAAAGACGAAAAAACATATGTAACTGTTAAAGGTGCACCAGAAAAGATTATTGATTTTTGTGATTATATGAATATAGATGGAAAAGATGAGAAAATTGATAGACAAAAGATTATGGAACAAAATGAAATTTTAGCAAATGATGGATTTAGAGTTATAGGTATTGCGGAATTAAGAAAAAATGATATAAATGAAAAACTAGAGTATTCTGAGGAGGATATTAAAGGATTAACTTTTTTAGGATTAGTTGGATTTGTAGACCCGATAAGAGAAGGCGTTATAGAGGCAGTTGATATGTGCAAGACAGCAGGAATAACTACAATAATGATAACTGGAGACCAAAAAAATACAGCAGAAGCAATAGGGAAAAGGCTAAATATAAATAAAATATATTCAAGAGTTACTCCTATGGAAAAATTGGATATCGTAAATAATTTAAAGGAAAATGATGAATTTGTTGCTGTAACAGGAGATGGAGTAAATGATATTCCAGCACTAAAAGCTGCTAATATTGGTGTAGCAATGGGAAGCGGAACAGATATTGCAAAAGAAACAGGAAATATGATTATTGCAGATGATAATTTTTCTACTATTGTAAAAGGAGTTGAAGAGGGAAGAAGAGCTTATAATAATATAAGAAAAGTAATATATTTATTACTTTCAACAGGTTTTTCTGAAATAATTTTGTTTGTACTTTCAATTATATTTAATTTGCCAATACCATTGATTGCTATTCAATTATTATGGCTTAATTTAATAAGTAATGGGATACAAGGAGATGCACTAGCTTTTGAAGAAGATGTGGAAGATGTAATAAAGAAAAAAGTTAAAAAGCAAAAGATTTTTGATAAATTAATGATAAGTGAGATTGCTATTTCTTCTGCTGTTATGGCGATTATTGAATTTGCTTTTTATGTGTATTTATATAAAGTTAAAAATTATGATATAGTGTTAATTAGGACATATTTGTTAACACTTATGGTATTTATGGAAAATATCCAAATATTTAATTGTAGAAGTGAAAGAGTTTCAATGTTTAAGATTTCAGGACAGAATAATAGGTTTTTGATTCTTTCAATTGTAATAACATCTTTGATACAGTTAATTATAATAAGAGTACCAGTTTTTGCTGAATTTTTTAAACTTACTACTATTTCAATAGATAATAGTGGATTACTATTTTTGTTTACAATACCATTAATTGTGGTGATGGAGATATTTAAAACAGTAATGAAAAAATTTAATTTATAGTTGTGAAAATAATATTATTTTTCAAATATAAATATTGTATAAATTAAAAATATGATAATGAAATGAAAATTTTTTATTCCTTTATCATATTTTTTGTCATTCATTGATTTTTTTTATTTTTATTGATATAATTCTTGCCAAATAGTTTTATGATAATATAGAAGAGGTGGGAATATTGGAAATAAAAGAAGAAAGAGGAATTACAATAATTTCTTTAGTAGTAACAATCTTAATTTTATTGATATTATCAGGAATTATGATATTAACATTAACAGGAGATAATGGAGTAATAAATAAGACTATATTAGCAAAAAAGATGACAGAAGTATCAGCTGAAAAAGAAGCAATACAATTAGACATGGCTAATTTTAAGATAGAGTATAATTTAAATAATGAAAATAAACATTATATAGGAAAAACTTTATATGATAGAAATTTAGAAAATGGGAAAGAATGGAATATTATAGTTAATAATAGAACTTTTGAGCAATATGGAACAGGATACAATTATATAGAAAAAGGAACCGAGATACCAAATTATGGAAAGACCAAATATGAATGGATTATAAATTATGATAATGGAGAAATAATTCAAGTAAAGGATGAACATATAGAATTATCATATAAAAACAGTGTAGAGGTTACAGAAAATTTATTATTTAATATAGATGCAACAACTGTTAGTGATGATATGTCTAGTTTAGGCGACAATGCTTTATTATATTATTTTGATGATAAAGTATATGATACAACACAAAAAAGAATGGATGCATATAATGAAGAAGTAAAATATAATGATGTAACAGAATTTTCTGGGTATGATAGACAAGTTTCAAATGATATAAGTAACTATATAGATACAGAGAACAATGCATTTAAATTTAATGGTAATAATTATATTGAAATATATAATCAAGATGGTTTTGATTTTTCAAATGGATTTACTTTAGAATTTTATGGAAACTTTAAGGAATCTATAAGTGCAACAATTACATCGACTCACTTTATGGGAATCTTAGGTACTTGGAATGGAAATTATAATAGTCAATGCTGTACGAGAATAGGGTATGTACCAGATTCAAGAAAAAAACTCCATTATTCATTAATTTCTAATGCTAGATATACTGGAAGTTGGAGTGAAAGCGATTATCCATGGAATCAGCAATATTATATAGAGAATTTTTTAGAAAAAGACAATTATATAACTTTAGTGTTTAATCCATTAAGTAAAGAAAAAGTTATACAAAAAATTTATATAGATGGCAAATTACTTGCAGAGGGCTGGTTAGAAAAGGGATATTACCAGGAGTTTGTAGGAGCTTCAAAAAAATTAAATTACATTGAATTTGGTAGATGCACAATGACAGCAGTATCTAATTGGTGCTATGCAAAGGGAATATGTTATGTTACAAGAATGTACAATAAAGTGTTAAATGATAATGAAGTTCTAAAAAATGTAAATAAAACAAAATTATATAGGAAGATGATTCAAGAATCAATAGAATAAATATAGCTATTTTTTACTTACAATAAATAAAAAGATTATAAAATGTGAATATTGTGTAAATTTGAGGAGTTAATACTTGTCAAAATAATCTATTTATGTTAAAATTGTAAAAAATAAATAGGAAAGAGGAATAGAAAATGGATAAAGACACAAAAATTGAATTACTAAAAATTTTAGCAATGGTAGTAATTTTAATATTATTAATAATAGGAATTGTTTGGATGAACAAAGAGGACAATACAAATACAACAGATGTTAATGAAACAGCTATTCAAAACAAAAATAGTGAGAATAATAGCGAGGAAAACCAAACTGATACAAATACAGAAAACGAAAATGGTAATGAAGAACAAAATACAGTAGAAGGAAGCAATACAGAAAATGAAACAACTCCAGAAAATAATACTGAGGAAAACAATACTAGTCAAACATAAATAAAATGAGAAAATATTAATTTTATAATAAATTAGATAATGACAAATCGAATTAAAATATAGTTTGATTTGTCATTTTATTTTACTTAAAAATGAACTATTAACTATACATACTTGTACCAAATAATCTAGTATAATTCAATGAAATTATTTTATATAATTTTGAATACATTAATGTATAATAGGAGGTACAAATATGGAACCAATAAAAAGACTGTACAAAAAGGATAAAACAATAACTAGAAGTTTACATATAGATGAAGATTTATATACAAAATTATTATATATTTGTAGTAATGAATTTGATGCTTCGCCAAGTAAATTAATAAATATTTGTGTAGAAACATTATTACAACATAAAAATGATATAAAATATTACAAGAAACCATATAAAATGTATTCAACATATAGATCAATATTGTTTAGAAAAGAATTTTATGATGAATTAATAAAATTAAGAGATGAAACAGGAATATCTTTTAGTAGATTGGTAAATGGAAGTATTAAGGAATTCTTTGATAAGTATGAGGGGAAATATTTTAAAATTAAATTGTGATGTTATCTAACTTGGATATTTATAATTATATGATTAAAAATATTCTACAAGAGAAAATTTTAATTTTTAAATTTCTCTTGCTTTTTCGTATGGAAAAGTAAAAAAATGAAAAAGTTTGACTATCTCTAAATTGTATAGTATAATATATATTATATTTGAGGTGGAATTAATAATGAAAAAAGTCACAATATTATTAAATTTACATTATCACTATTACAACACTTGATACCAAAGCTTTTATTGTAGGTACAAGTGTTATAATAATGTGCCTGCATATATATTGTGATATACAATAAAATGTAGGGAATGACACTTACATTTTTTTATTTTGGGGGTAAAAATGAAAACGTTAGAAAAACTAAATAGCAGTTTTTGGAGATTCTTTTATGAAATAAGTGATATACCACGTCAATCTGGAAAAGAAGAGAAAATAGCAGAATATTTAATTAATTTTGCTATTGAGAGAAATTTAAAATATTATCATGATGAATTTAATAATGTAGTTATATGGAAAAATGCTAGCAATGGTTGCGAATATAAAGAGATATTAGGATTGCAGTGTCATACAGACATGATTTGTGAAAAGAAAAAAAACACTGAGCATGATTTTTTGAAAGATCCAATAGATTTAATAATAGATGGAGATTTTATAAAAGCAAATAATACAACTTTAGGTGCTGATAATGGTATAGGTGTAGCTTATATTTTAGCAATACTTGACTCAAAGAAAATTAAAACACCAAAGTTAGAATGTATTTTTACAGCTCAAGAAGAAACAACAATGAATGGAGCAAAATATTTAGATTCTAATATTTTGCAGTCTCGAAAAATTATTTCATTTGATAATTTTAATGAAAATGAAATGTGGATATCTTCGGCTACTGCAAAGGAATGGGTTTCTACAATTTCTGATAAACAAATAGAGATAAATGCTGATAGATTTTCAACATTTGTTTTAGAATTATATCATTTTAAAGGAGGTCATTCTGGATTGGATATAGGGGATTCGTCTAGAGGAAATCCAATAAAAATAATAGCAGAATTATTATTAAAGTGTTTTTCGGAAATATATATTGTTAATTTTGAAGCTGGAAGTAAAGTTAATATAATCCCAAGAAATGGCAAAATTTGTTTTTCGATAAATAAAATGGAGAGTTCAAAAATATCATCGTTGGAAAAGCAAATAAATAAAATAAAAAGTCAATATCCATTTTCTGATATTTCTCTAAAACAAATAAATACAATAAAAAAATGTTATAACAAACAGTTTTCAAAAGATATATTAGAATTTATAAATAATTTTCAAAATGGTGATATTCTAAGAGATAGAGATAACAATATAATTTTATCTGGAAATTTTGGAGCAATAAGAAATGAATATGAAAATATAACACTTTTATATTCTATAAGATATAATTCTAATGCTTTGGGATTGAAATTAGAAAAGGAAATTAACAATTTAATGAAACAATATAATATAAAAGTCAAAGAATATACTCATATTTTAGGATATGAGCAAGATGAAAACAGTAAATTAATAAAATTCTGTGAAAATTTGTATTTCAAATATTTCAATAAAAAGATAAAAAAAGTTAAAGTTCAAGCGTGTTTAGAATGCGGATATTTTTATGACAAAATACCTAATTTACAATTTATTGCTATAGCACCAAATATATATGATGCACATAGTCCCACTGAAAGAATGTCTATAAAGTCTGCAAATAAAATGTGGAGTTTTATCGTAGAATTACTAGAGAAAATTAAATAAAAGGGAAATATAGATAATGGAATGAAAATGGCTAAGACTATTGGAAATAATATTAAAGAATAATATATTTAATAATGTAAAATAAGAAAGACTAGAACTATGAAAAATTTTCATCTGGTCTTTTTTTGTTACAAATTTTTTTACTAAAAATATTGTAATTTTCGCCAATCTATAATAAAATAAAAATCGCAAAACAAAAGAATAAAAGGAAGGTAGTATAAAAAAGGCAATATATGTAGAAAACTTTTTTTAACTAGCATACTAAAAAAGACAAAAAAAGCAAAGGACAAGTAGTAAAATGTTATTAAAAAAAGAAGAGGTGGTAAAAATGTTTCAAAACATAAATGAAACAGAAAAAACAAAAGAAAACTTAGGCAAGAAAAATATATTAGCCAATGTAATTTCAAAAAAATATATTTGTTTATATATAGTAACTTTTATGGTGTCAATGGTAAACATGGGATATGATGTTTCGCCATTTAGTTTAGCAATAGTCGCAGCAGGAATTAGCAATGAAATACCAATAATAGCGGTAATTATATTAGCATTAACAGGAAATGCAATTTGTTCAGGAGTAAGTGGAGCAATAAATTTTATTGTAACAATACTAATATTTTTAGCAAGTTTTTTTGTAAAAGAACCTAAATATAATGATTCAAGTAGAAATGAAAAAGTAATGCTTGCAAGAAGAATATTTATCTCAAGTTTAATAGTAAATGTAATAAAAGTATTTATAAATCAATTTTTAATATATGACATATTAGTCGCAATAACAATATCAATAATAACAGTTATCTTTTACAAGATATTTGCAAATTCATTAACAGTACTTACAAATTACAACGAAAAAATGGCATTTTCAATAGAAGAAGTATTAGGCACAAGTTTAATTTTATCTATTGCACTATGCAGCTTTGGAGATTTAAGTATATTTGGATTTTCAATAAGAAATATACTTTCAATATTTATAGTTTTAGTACTTGGGTGGAAAAATGGAATTCTAATTCGGAACAACAGCAGGAGCAACAATAGGAGTAACATTAGGAATAATTAGCAACAATGAACCAATAGTAGTTGCATCATATGCGATTTCTGGCATGATAGCAGGAATTTTAAATAAATTTGGTAAAGTTGGGGTAATTTGTGGGTTTGTTTTAGGAAATATAATACTTTCATATGTAACAAATGGACTAGCTACAAATCTTATTTTATTTAAAGAGATATTAATTGCAGGAATAGCATTGCTTGCAGTTCCTAAAGGTATAAAATTAAATATAGAAAGTATAATTGGAGAGAATAAATTTTTACCAGTAGGAACAAATAGAGGATTAAATAGAAGTAAAGAAACAGTAACAAAATTAAATAATGTATCAAAAGTTGTAAAAGAAATGGCAGATACATATAAAAATGTTGCAACAACAGTTATTAGTGAAGAAGATATTAGAGAAAAAAATAAACAAAAATTTATATTAGAACTTTTAAACAATATTGAATATATGGAAGAAAATATTTTATATGATAGTATTGAAAATGTAGAAAGCAAAATTGTAGATGATATATTTTTAGAACTTATGGAAAAACAGTTTATAAGAGAAAAAGACTTATTAAGAATATTAGCAAGAAACAATAATTATGTTGTAGGATTTAATCAAAATGAAGAAAAAGTAAGTCGAGATGTAGAAAAAATGACAGAAGCAATAAACTCAGCATTTAGAATTAGTAAAATGAATTTTATATGGAGTGTTCGTTTAAATGAAGAAAAGAAAAACTTTGAAACACAACTAAATGGAGTATCAAAAGCGATATCAGAAATTGCAGAAGATATAGATGAAGAACTTAAAAATGATGATTTAAATAATGATAAAAAAGAGCAAATAACATTATTGTTAAAACAAAAAGAAATACTAGTACAGGAAATAACAATAAATAAAAAATCAAATGATAAATATAAAATAGAATTATATATAGAAAAAACAGAAAAAGAAGATGTAGATGAAGTAATAATAAATATATTAGATAAAGTTTTACAAGAAAAAGTAATAATAAAAAACAGTAAAGAAATTAAGAGTGAAAATTCTATAAAATATGAGATTTTGTCAGATGACAAATATATATTAGATATAGGTCATAGTATAGCAATTAAAGATGGTATGACAGTTTCAGGAGACAGTATAGTGCAAACAAAATTAAAAGACGGAAAATATTTAATAGCAATAAGTGATGGAATGGGTTCAGGACCTGAAGCTAGAAAAAGTAGTCAAATAGTAACATCAATGCTAAAAAGATTATTAAATTCAGGGTTTGAGAAAAATACATCAGTGGATTTAATAAATTCAAATTTATTAAATGTATCAGAAGATGTATTTGCAACACTTGATATTGCAATAATTGACTTATATAAAGGAAATATAGAATTTATAAAAAATGGAGCATGTCCAACATACATAAAAAATAACAAAAAAATACAAATAATAAAATCACTTACACTTCCAACAGGAGTAATAAAAGAAGCAAGTACTGATATATTTGATAAAGATATTGAAAATAATGATATAATAGTTATGTGTAGTGATGGAATTCTAGATTCAAATGTAGAATATAAAAATAAGGAATTATGGGTCAAATACCTTTTAGAAGATATAGAAATTACAAATCCACAAAAAATAGCAGATATTATTTTAAATGAAGCAGTAGATAATAATTTCGGTAAGACTAAAGATGATATGAGTATTGTGGTTTGTAAGCTTATAAGGAAAAATTAGAAATATTAATGTAATAAATTGAAAAATTTGACATATAATAAAATATATGCTAATATAATATTAGCTTAAGCAAGAATATTTGAGTAACATTTTAAAACCCCGTGAGTTCCAGTCACGGGGTTCTTGCTATTTAGTCTTCAATAATTTCTATAATTAGAATTACTATATCAACTATAATAGCAATAATCTTTAAGATTATTTTGAGTAACATTATTCTTGCCTCCTTCCTGCTACTAAGCAAGTAGGCAGATATAATATAATTTATTGGTGAAAATTTGTCAATATATTTGAGAATAAATTTAAAACATTTCTAGAAAAAGTGTTTAAATCTTGCTATTTTCCAAAATTTATATTATAATAAAAACATATTTAAAGAGAAAGGTGAGAGGTTTATGAATAAAAAATACTATTTAACAACACCAATATACTATCCAAGTGGAAAATTCCACATAGGAACAGCATATACAACAGTTTTAGCAGACACAATAAAGAGATATAAAAATTTAAGAGGATATGAAACATATTTATTAACAGGAACAGATGAACATGGACAAAAAATAGAAGAGGTAGCCAAAAAAGAAAATGTGACACCACAAGAACATGTAGACAAAGCGGCAGAAGAAGCACAAAAATTATGGAAAAAAATGGATATAAAATATGATGACTTCATAAGAACTACACAACCAAGACATGTGAAAATTGTACAAAAAATATTTGACAAATTAATGAAACAAGGAGATATATACAAAGGCGAATATGAAGGTTGGTATTGTGTACCTTGTGAGAGTTACTTTACAAAAACTCAGTTAGTAGATGGAAAATGTCCAGACTGTGGAAGAGAAGTTAAATTAATGAAAGAAGAATGCTATTTCTTCAACATGAAAAAATATGCACCAAGGCTTTTAAAATATTATGATGAACACCCAGACTTTATAAAACCAGATTATAGAAAAACTGAAATGATAAACAATTTTATAAAACCAGGATTAGAAGACTTATGTGTAACTAGAACAACATTTGATTGGGGAGTAAAAGTTTTAGAAGACCCAGAACACGTAATTTATGTATGGTTAGATGCTCTAACAAATTATATAACAGCTTTAGGATATGGAACTGAAAATGAAGAATTATTTAATAAATTCTGGCCAGCAGATTTACACATAGTTGGAAAAGATATTGCAAGATTTCACTTAATATATTGGCCAATATTCTTAATGGCATTAGATTTACCACTTCCAAAACAGATATTAGTTCATAACTGGGTAATGATGAAAGATGGAAAAATGTCAAAATCAAAAGGAAATGTAATATATCCAGAATTATTAATTAATAGATATGGATTAGATGCAACACGCTACTTTTTACTTAGAGAAGTACCTGTATCAACAGATGGATTATTTACACCAGAAGGATTTGTAGAAAGATATAATGTAGATTTATCAAATGATTTAGGAAACTTACTAAATAGAACAATAGCAATGTGTAACAAATATTTTGGAGGACAAGTACCAACTTACAATGGATGTAAAAATGAAGTAGATAATGAGTTAGAAGAATTTGCAAAACAAACAACTGAAAGGTTTGAGAAATTATTTGAAGAATTTGAAATAGCAAACAGCCTTCAAGAAATTTGGAGTTTAGTTTCAAGAACAAACAAATATATAGATGAAACATCACCATGGGTTTTAGCAAAAGAAGAAAATAATGAAAAACTAAAATCTGTTATATATCACCTAATAGAAAATTTAAGAAGAATAGCAATATTAATTAGTCCATTTATGGAAGAGACATCTAATAAAATATTTAGTCAATTAGGAATAGAAGATGAAAAGTTAAAAACATGGGAAAGTTTAGAAAACTATGACAACATAGAAGATACTAAAGTAATAGAAAAAGGTGAGCCTTTATTTATGAGATTAAATACAGAAGAAGAAGTAGAATATATAAAAGAGGAAATGAAAAAATAAATGACATAAAGAGAGGAAGTATGTAAATTGCCTAGAAAAAAGAAAGTAGATGTAGATTCTAAAATACAAGAAAAATTAGATTATATCGGATTAAATTTAGATAAAATACCCAAATCTCTAAAAGAATATTCAGACCTAAATTTTAGAACTTTAAAAGGATATGATGAAAAAAAATACAAACAATATAGATTTATAAATGTAAATGATATAGAAATTTTACTTTCAAGAGCAAATAGAATAGATACAATAAAAGAAAAATATGAAAAAGCCATGCCACTATGTTTCTTTTTAGACTCAAAAAATGAGGAAAATATTCTAAATTATACAGAGTTTTTAAATATGCTAAATAAAGTAAGTATTTCTCAAATAGAAGCAATTGAAGATGAGCAAAAAAAGCTTTCTAAGAAAAATCCTTTTAAAGTTAAATTTACAGGTAATTATTTATGGCAAATATATTATTCAGAGGTTTCTGATAAATATTTTATGATTGTTCCAATTGAGGACTCTGATTATTCAACATTCTTTTATTTACTAAAAAAGAAATTAGAAAACAAGAAAAGTGAGAAAATATTTGTCCCAATAAGTTTAGTAGATTATGAAGGAAAAATATTAAAAAAAGATGAAATAAAAGACTTAGAGAACTATTTATGGCTTTTTACGAAAGATTATCCGTCAATATATGAAGTATGGAATAAAAAAGATGAAGTAAGCTTAAAAATTGTTGGAGAAACTGAAATATATGAAAAAATAAAAACTTTATATAAAGTAAGTTTAGAAAGTTCAAAAGAAGCAGCTAAATTTTATAAATTAGTAAAGGCGTTATTTATATTACAAACAGAGCTTCCTCATTATTATAAATTTGAAACAAATATAGATGAGGAGGCTGGTTTAGAATTTTACTTAGAAAATTCTAAAATAAAATATGAAACTTTACCAGAATTTATTTATGGACAATATTTAAAATCTGTTAGTTTGAAAAACAAAACTATATCTGATTTAGAAGAATTAAAAGTAAAATTAGATAAATTACAAAAAGAATCAAAAGCATTAGAAGAAGAATATATGTCCAAAGAAAAACAAATAACTACATTTTTGGAGTGTAAAAAGACCTTTTTTGGTAAAGTTAAATATTTTTTCAAGTTTGGTAAAAAATCTAAAAATAAGCCAGAAAAAGTAAATAATATAGATGAAGATATAGAAAAGACTGTAAAATGCAAAAATGATAAATTTAAACTTGAAGAAAGAAATTATACTTTATATGAATTAGAACAAAGTTTTAAAGAGTTATTAGTTAAAGAAGAAGAAGCCAATAAAATAGTAATGGATATAAATGCTTTAAAATTAAAAAACAAAAATCTTAAAAAGAAAATAGAAAATGCAAGTAATTATATAGAAGAAATAAACAAACATAAAAGAAGTATATTTGAATTCTGGAAATATTCAAATAAAGACGCAGTAGCCTCTTTAGATGAAGGTGAAGAAGAAGAATTTAATATAAAGAAGATAGAAAAAGTATTTAATTTTGAAGATGACTTTGAAAAATTTGGAACAGAAGCAGACAAGCTTCAAAGAAACAAACTTACAGATTCTGAACTAGAAAGTATATTTATTTCAACTACAGATTTATTACCACTTTTAAATAGAATGAATTTAAAAATAGCTGAAAATAGAGAGATTTCAGAACAATTAAAAAAGATAAAACAGGGAAAAGAAAAAGTAGAAGAAATAGAAGAAGATGATGAAAGTTTTAATATTTTTGGAAGAATAAAACAAGCAAATAATAAAGAAAGAACTATGGGAAACAAAACGCATAGAGAGCAACCAAGAGATAAGGTAGAAATACTTGAAGTAAAGAAAGAAACTAAAGGTGTAGAATTAAAAAGACATTTAGAGAAAGTTTTAAAAGATATAAAAAGTGCATTAAAAAAGAATACTTTATCAGAAGATATGTATGTTTACAAAGCATCATCAGAAGAATTGGAACTTAATACAATTGAAGATGTTTCATTAAATTCAGAATATGAATTAAATCAAATTTTGAAAAATGATAAAATTAGAGGAAAGATATATTTATATAAAATAAGATTGCCAAAAGGTACAAACTATGTAGCTTTTTCAAATATTATTTTTTATGATAATAAAAATATGACTTTACCTGTTGGAATGAATTTATCTTCAAAAATTTTGGTGGATTTATCTGAATTAAATATAGAAGGTAAGAATATAAAAGAATTAAACAAATTACAATTCGAAGATGAAGATGATGACTTTTCTAAAATTGTTGTTAGAAATATAAATTTAAGTGAATTGAAGTAAAAGAGGGGAAAAATATGCTAGATGATAGAAAAAAGAAAGTGTTACAGGCTATTGTAGAAGAATATATAAATACAGCAGAACCTGTAAGTTCAAATGCTTTAATAAGTAAATATGGTCTAGAATGTAGTAGTGCAACCATTAGAAATGAAATGGCAGATTTAGAAAAAAAGGGATTACTTGACAAAATGCATACATCTAGTGGAAGAGTTCCTTCAGCTAAGGGATATAGATATTATGTTGATGAACTTTTAAAAGATGACAATATAAGTCTTGAAGAAGTAAAATATATAAGCGATAAATTAGAAACGAAAGTTCATGAAATAGAAGATTTAACTAAAATAACAGCAAATACAATTTCAGAAATAACTCATTATACAACAGTTACAATAGGACCAAAAGCAACAGAACAAATAATAAATGAAATAAAGTTTGTTTTATTAGGAGCAAGAATGTTGCTTGCTGTTATAATGACAGATACAGGAATGGTAAAAGAAACTATAATAAAATTTGATGAAGATATAACTGAAAAACAAGTTGAAACAATAAATTATATGTTTAATAATAAATTAAAAAATCAACCAATAGAAATAATAAATAGACCATTGGAAGAATATTTGTATCAAGAGATGACTGATATGATAAAAGTTATAAAACCTATAATAGAACAAATAAAAAGAGTTTTATTTGAAGAAGCGGAGATACATTTGCAAGGAACAAGAAGAGAGCTTGATTTACCAGAATTTAATAGTCTTCAAGTTGCTAAGAATTTTATGAATATATTAGATGAAAAAGAATTGATTGCAGATATGTTAAATTCAGGGTTTGCAGATGATATAAATATTTATATTGGGGGGGAAGATGAGAAGGAAATTTTGAAAGATTTTAGTGTAGTTACTTTTAAGCATAAAGTTGGAAATAAAGATATGGGGACTATTGGGATTATTGGGCCTAAGAGGATGGATTATTCTAAGGTTATTTCGGTTATGAAGTATATTAGTAAGAAGCTTAATGATGATGAGTGATTATGATTTAAGGCTATTCCAACTGTCGCAAAATTTGCGACAACTGCTTTAGATGAGAGAATATTAATTTATAAATAATAAAAAAATTAGCAAAAAGACTTGACAACTGCTAAATAAAAGTATATTATATATACTAATTTAGCAGACTTTGTTTTTGAGTGCTAAAATACACCAAAAAGGAAAGAAGGGAAATAGATGGCAGAAAAAGAAGAAAAAATAACTGAAGAGGTTGAAAACACAGAAGCAAATGATATAAAAGAGCAAGTGCAACAATCAAATACAGAATATGATGAATTAAATGATAGATATAAAAGAGTACTTGCAGAATTTGAAAATTATAAAAAAAGAAGTCAAAAAGAAAGAGAAAGCTTATATAATTCTGTTTTAGGGGATATAATAACAGAGATGCTTCCAGCAATAGACAATTTACAAAATGCTGTAAAAGCTGAAAGTAAAGATGAACAATACAAACAAGGTGTTGAACTTGTAGAAAAACAATTCAAACAATTTTTAAGTAAACACAATGTTGAAGAAATACCAGCAGAAGGACAAACATTTGACCCAAGTTTACATGAAGCAGTAAGCAGTGTACAGGATGAAAGTAAACAAAGCCAGGAAATTGTACAAGAATATAGAAAAGGATATAAAATAGGAAGCAAAGTGTTAAGACATTCAATGGTAGTAGTAAATCAATAATAAAAATATATAAAGTTAGAAAAAATATTTTCTGACACAAAAAAGGGAGGATTTTTAAAATGGGAAAAATTATAGGAATTGACCTAGGAACAACAAACTCATGTGTAGCAGTTATGGAAGGAGGAGAGCCAGTAGTTATACCAAATGCAGAAGGAGATAGAACTACTCCTAGTGTTGTAGCATTTTCTAAAAATGGAGAAAGACTAGTTGGACAAATAGCAAAACGTCAAGCTGTTACAAACCCAGACAACACAGTAATTTCAATAAAAAGAAAAATGGGAACAAGTGAAAAAGTTAAAATAGAAGGAGATTCATTCTCTCCACAAGAAATATCAGCAATGATACTTCAAAAATTAAAAGCAGATGCTGAAAATTATTTAGGACAAAAAGTAACACAAGCAGTTATTACAGTTCCAGCATATTTTAGTGATAGTCAAAGACAAGCTACAAAAGATGCAGGAAAAATAGCAGGATTAGAAGTTTTAAGAATTATAAACGAACCAACAGCAGCAGCTCTTGCATATGGTATGGATAAAGAACAAGACCAAAAAATATTAATATATGACTTAGGAGGAGGAACATTTGATGTTTCAATTCTAGACATTGGAGATGGAGTATTTGAAGTTTTAGCAACAAATGGAAATACACATCTTGGAGGAGATGACTTTGACCAAAAAATTATAGATTATTTAGTTGCAGAATTCAAAAAATCAGATGCAATAGATTTAAGCACAGATAAAATGGCAATGCAAAGATTAAAAGAAGCTGCTGAAAAAGCTAAAAAAGATTTATCAGGGGTTGGACAAACAAACATAAATCTACCATTTATTACAGCAGATTCAACAGGACCAAAACACTTAGATATAACATTAACAAGATCTAAATTTGAAGAATTAATAAAAGACTTAGTTGATTCAACAGCTGGACCTGTTAACCAAGCACTTAAAGATGCAGGATTAACAGCAGCAGATATTCATAAAGTATTATTAGTTGGAGGTTCTACAAGAGTTCCAGCAGTTCAAGAAGCAGTTAAGAAAATAACAGGAAAAGATGCTGATAAAGGAATAAACCCAGATGAATGTGTTGCAATTGGAGCAGCTATTCAAGGTGGAGTTTTATCAGGAGATGTAAAAGATTTAGTATTACTTGATGTAACACCACTTTCACTTGGAATTGAAACATATGGTGGGGTATTTACAAAATTAATAGAAAGAAATACAACAATACCAACTAAAAAATCACAAATATTCTCAACAGCAGCAGATGGTCAAACATCAGTTGAAGTACACGTATTACAAGGTGAACGTGAAATGGCTGCATATAACAAAACATTAGGAAGATTCCAATTAACAGGAATTCCAGCAGCTCCAAGAGGAGTACCACAAATAGAAGTAACATTTGATATA
This sequence comes from uncultured Eubacteriales bacterium, assembly GCA_948468315.1. Taxonomy (GTDB): domain Bacteria; phylum Bacillota; class Clostridia; order TANB77; family CAG-508; genus CAG-269. The sequence goes on along the minus strand of CAOKHL010000008.1, from coordinate 41,356 downwards.
GATGCAAATGGTATAGTCCATGTATCTGCTAAAGATATGGCAACTGGAAATAGTCAAGATGTAGCAATTACAGCATCAACAAATCTTACAGATGAAGATATTGAAAAAGCTGTTAAAGATGCAGAAGCTCATGCAGAAGAAGACAAAAAGAGAAAAGACGAAATTGAAGTTAAAAATAATGCAGAAAGTTTAATATATAACAGTGAAAAAACATTAACAGAACTAGGAGACAAAATTAGTGGTGAAGAAAAAGCTAAAATAGAAAATGAAATAGAAGCTACTAAAAAGGCTCTAGAGTCAAATAATACAGAAACAATAAAAGAAGCAACAGAAAAATTAACAAAAGTATTCTATGAAATGAGTGAGCAATTATACAAAAACGCTAATCCAAATGCAGGAGCAGAAGGAGCAGCTTCAAATGAAACAGCAGAAGGTGCAAACAATGATGATAATGGAAATGTATATGATGCTGATTACAAAGTTGAAGATGACAATAAATAAAGATAAAAGGAAAAGGGGCTAAAAAGCTTCTTTTCCGTATTTTGAAAAGAGGAGAATACTAAAAGTGGCAGAAAAAAAAGATTATTATGAGTTATTAGGTGTAAGCAAAAGTGCAACAGATGATGACCTAAAAAAAGCTTATAGAAAAATGGCAAAAAAATATCATCCAGATGCAAACCCAGATAATAAAGAAGAAGCGGAAGCAAAATTTAAAGAAGTAAATGAAGCATATGAAGTATTATCAAATCCACAAAAAAGAAAAATGTATGACCAATTCGGAACTGTAGACCCAAGTGGAGCAGGCTTTGGAGGAGGAGGTCCTTTTGGAGGTGGAAATGGATATTATTCATATAGTACATCAGACTTTGGAGATTTTGGAGACTTAGGAGATATTTTCTCTTCGTTTTTTGGAGGAGGATTTGGTGGTCAAAGAGCAAATTCTAGAAGAAATAATGGACCACGTAAAGGTGAAGATTTAAATTTAAGTATAGATATTTCTTTTGAGGAATCATTTTTAGGTACTGAAAAGGAAATAATTGTTACAAGACAAGAAGCTTGCATAGAATGTAATGGAACAGGTGCAAAAAGAGGTACAAATCCTGTAAAATGTCCAACTTGTAATGGAACAGGGCAAGTAACTAGTTACCAAAACACAATTTTAGGAAGAGTTCAAACAACAAGACCTTGTAATGATTGCCGAGGAACTGGAGAAATTATAAAAGAGCCTTGTGAACATTGTCATGGAAAAGGTACTGTAAGAAAAACTCCAAAAGTAAAAGTAAAAATTCCAGCAGGAATAAATGACAATCAAACAGTTGTCTTAAGAGGAGAAGGAAACCCTGGAGTAAAAGGTGGTCCATCAGGAGATTTATACATAACAGTTAGAGTAAGAAAAAGTAGTATTTATAGAAGAGAAGGAAATAATGTATATTGTGATATACCTGTTACAATTACACAAGCGACATTAGGAGCTGAATTGGATATTCCAATGGTAGATGGAAGCAAGGAAAAATATAAGATTCCAGAGGGTACTCAAACAGGAACAGCATTTACAATACGTTCTAAAGGTTTCAAAAGCATAAATTCAACTGCTGCACGGAAACTTTATATTTAAAATAGTAGTTCAGACACCAAGGAGACTTAGTAAAGAACAAAGAGATTTACTTGTTGCTTTAGCTAAGACTATGAATGAACAACCTCCTGTTAAGAAGAAAGGGTTATTTGGATAGAATAAAAATTCACTAGTTTTTAGTGAATTTTTTATTTTTTTTAATAAAAACACTTGACAAAAACAAACATATGTTTTAAACTATATATAGTTTAAAAGAAGTGAGAATTAATAGTCAAGAAGAAAATGAACTATAAAAAAATGAAATCGCGGTACAAGTAAGTATAATTATAATGAAGATTTGTTGAAATAAAAAAATATAATCTCTCAAAAAACGTGTAAAAACTAAGAAAAAATGTTATAATAAAACCAAGAATGGAGAGAAAGATTATGGATGAAAAAGAAAAAATGATATTAGAATTTATGGAAGACAAAGAATATGTTCCAATGAAAGTCAAGGAAATAGCAATGATATTAAATATACCTAAAGAAAAAAATGATGAACTAGTACAAGTTTTAAATAATTTAGAAGAAAAATTAAAAATAAGAAAAAACAAAAAAAATAGGTATATGATAAATGATGAAAAAATACTTGAAGGAACATATAGAAGAAATAGCAAAGGATTTGGATTTGTAAAATTAGATAACGAAGATGAAGAAATATACATTTCAAAGAAAAATGCATTAAATACATTTGATGGAGATAGAGTTTTAATAAAAATTTTAGATATAAAAGAAAGTGGAAAAAGCAAAGAAGGAAAAGTTGTAAAAGTAATATCACATAAAAAAAATACAATAGTAGGAACTTTCCAATATAGCAGAAACTTTGGGTTTGTTGTTCCAGATGATTCGAGTTTTGGAACCGATATATTTATATCAAAATCAAATATGGGAAAAGCAAGAAACAATCATAAAGTATTAGTGGAAATATTAAAATACCCAGAAGGAAACAAACATGCAGAAGGAAAAATTATAGAAGTTCTAGGTATGCCTAATGAAGCAGGTGTAGATATGCTATCTTTAATAAAAGAATATTCTTTACCATCAGTGTTCCCAGAAGCAGTTGTAAATGAAGCAAAAAGCAAGGGAGATAAAATAGATAGAAGCAAAATAAAAGAACGAATAGATTTAAGAGATAAACAAATTTTTACAATAGATGGAGAAGACGCAAAAGACCTAGATGACGCTGTAAGAGTAGAAAAATTAGAAGATGGGAACTATTTGTTAGAAGTTCATATTGCAGATGTAAGTTACTATGTACCACAAGATTCTTTATTAGATAAAGAAGCATATTTAAGAGGAACAAGTATATATATGCTAGGTAGAGTTATACCAATGCTTCCAAGAGAGCTTTCAAATGGACTATGTAGTTTAAATATGAATGAGGACAGATTTACTCTAAGTTGTTCAATGAAAATAAATAAACAAGGAGAAGTAATAGATTCAAAAGTTTATAAAGGTGTAATAAGAGTTACAGAAAGAATGAATTACAATGATGTTCAGAAAATTTTGGACAACAGTGATAAAGAAGTTGTAAAAAGATATGAAAAATATATTCCACAATTTAAACTAATGGAAGAACTTGCTACAATCTTAAAAAATAGAAGAATAGAAAAAGGATATTTAAACTTGAATTTACCAGAAAGTAAAATAGAACTTGACCAAGACGGATGGGCAATAGATGTTCATAAATATGAAACACATTTTTCTAATGAGATAATAGAACAATTTATGCTAATAGCAAATGAAACAGTAGCCGAGAAATTTTTCTGGTTAGATGCACCATTTATATATAGAATTCATGAAGAACCAGATATAGATAAAATAAAAGAGGCAAATAAATTTTTATATAATTTAGGTTTAAAAATAAAAGCAAATAAAGAAAAAATACATCCAAAAGCATTTGCTATGGTATTAGATGAAGTAAGTGGAAAAGAGGAGGAAAGAGTAGTATCTAATCTTGTGCTTAGAACCTTAAAACTTGCAAGATATAGTGATGAAAATTCTGGACACTTTGGAATTGCAAGTAAATATTATTGTCATTTTACATCACCAATAAGAAGATATCCAGACTTGTTTATTCATAGAATAATTTCATATTATTTAGAAAATGGCTATAATGTAGAGGAGGAATTTAAGGAAAAATATAAAGCATTAGCAAATCAGGCAGCAATCAACTCATCAGAAAGAGAAAAAATTGCAACTAAAACAGAAAGAGAAGCAGATAAGATAAAAAAAGCAGAATATATGGAAAAACACATTGGAGAAGAATATCAAGGAGTTGTATCAAGTATTACTTCATTTGGAATGTTTGTTGAACTTGAAAATACAGTTGAAGGCTTAGTAGGCTTCCGAGATATGGGAAATGAATATTATATATATGATGAGAATAAAAAAATATTAATTGGAGAAAATTCAAAAAAGACTTATAAAATTGGAGATGTAGTTAAAATTAAAGTAAAAGATGCAAATAAAATGCTTAGACAAGTTGATTTTGAAATTTGTGAGGAACAACAAAAGGAACAAGATTTATTTGTATAGAATAAAATTAAAAAGTTATGAAAAAATGAACTTTTCATAACTTTTTTGTATTAAGTTTATAATTATTTTACAACAAGTTTTTTTGTAAAATCTAAATTTCCCCAAGAATCTTTACCATATCCTAAAGTATAAATATTAGTAGCCAAAATATCTTTCTCAATCATCATTTGTAAATTTTTATTATTATTTTCATCAATAAATTTTTTTACAGAAGTTACAACTTTTAAATTAGGATTTTTTTTAGTTATCTGACTTAATATGTATTTACCCTTTTCATTAAACCCTAAAATTCTAACATAAGGATTAACACGTTTAGATATATCCATTTCTTTTTGTGTAATTCCTAATAATGAATATAAAAGAATTCTTTTAATTCTAGTTCCGTGTATATCTTTTAGTAGATACAATATTAATAAATTCATCAATTGTATTACAAGAAAGAGCAGCTTTTTTGATAGCATTTTCAAGGCCTTCAGAGACATCTGGCATTTTTTTTATATCACTAATATCTTTAACACGTAAATTATACATAATGATTTTTTCAAATTCAGAAAAATCCCTTACAAAATGACCATTGTTAATTTCATCTTTTAAAATTGTATAAGAACTAGGAGTTAATGCATCTTTTAAATTTTTTGTATTACCTGTTTTTAACATATTCCTAATAGCAGTACTACTACTGATTGTTCCTGTATAATCAGTATTTAAATGTCCGGAATTTTTTCTAGGTATTGATACAGGTATTATTTTAGAGCGATGTTTTTTTAGGGATTTTAAATATTCAATTGCTAAAATATTATTAGGTTCAGAAAGTATATTTAAATAAGAATTATCTTTTAAATAATTAATAACTGCATTTTCTCTAGCTTTAGGGAATGAAAGTCCTTTAGATAATTCTTCTGATAGTAAAGTTTTAAATTCTTTAGGTTCTTCATGTAAAATATTTGCTATAATATTTAATTTATTTAAATTTTCACATTCACTTCCAAAAGAAACATGATTTACAATTTTTAGAGAATTTAGGATTTTTATCGCACCATCTGCAAAATTTTCTGCACTTGAAACAGAATATAGAGTAGGAAGTTCTATTACTAAGTCAATACCACCATTAATTGCCATTTCTGCTTTTGTCCATTTATCTACAATTGAACATTCACCACGTTGAGTAAAATTTCCACCAAGTACAGCAATTGTATAATCATCATTAGTTAATTCTTTTGATTTTAAAATATGATATAAGTGACCATTATGAAATGGGTTATATTCAGCTACAATTCCTAAAACCATAAAATATTAGTCCTCTCTTAAAAATTATGTCTATCATACCATACAATTGCTAAAACTGCAAGTATTTTCTCATTTAAACTTATGAAATTTGTTGTAGCTTAAGTCTAGTATAGGTTAAATATATATTAAAATTTCGTTCCTTACTGGTCGGGCAAACCCTATATAAAATTTATACCAATGAAGTATTTTATACTGTAAATTAATGTTTAAAAGGAGGACGCCCTCCCAAGCTGCGCGTCACTGCATTTTAATATATATTTAACCTATACTAGACTTAAGCTACAACATTTGACACACCAACAATGATATGATATAAACTAGCTATAAACAATTTAAGAAAAGACCTAAAAAATTCGTTTAAAATTATAAAATAAGGGGAGAATATTTTTAGGAGGTAAAATAATGGAAAAAATTAAAATTGTCCAATATGGATGTGGAAAAATGAGTGCATATACAATGAGATATGCTTTAGACAAAGGGTATGAAATAGTAGGAGCATTAGATATAAATCCAAATATTATAGGAAAGGATATTTCAGAAATAATTGGATGTGAAAATAAAGGAATAAAAGTAACAGATGTTGCAGATGCAGAAGAATTATTAAAAAATACAGAACCAGATGTATGTATAATAACAACAATGAGTTTAATAAGTGATTTAGAAGAAGCGCTAATGTTATGTGCTAAGCTTGGAATAAATGCAATTACAACATGTGAAGAAGCATTTTACCCAAAGGCTTCAAATCCTAAATTAACTGCAAAAATAGATAGTTTAGCAAAAGAAAATCATTGTACAATAACAGGAAATGGATATCAAGATGTATTTTGGGGAAATCTAATATATACTCTTGCGGGAGCAACACACAAAATTACTAAAATAAAAGGTAGTTCATCTTATAATGTAGAAGATTATGGAATAGCATTAGCACAAGTCCATGGTTCAGGAATGACATTAGAAGAATTTGATGAAAAAATTGCAGCAGCAGATAAAATAAGTGATGAAGAAAGACAAAAAGTAATAGAAAGTGGAAATTATACACCATCATATATGTGGAATGTAGTACCTTGGCTTGCAGATAAATTTGGATTTACAATCACATCAATGACACAAAAATGTGTGCCAATTGTAGCAAAAGAAGATATACATTCAAATACATTAAATATGGATATTAAAGCAGGAAATGCAACTGGAATGAGTGCAGTAGTTACAGCTCAAACATCAGAAGGTGTTGTAATAGAAGCAGAATGTATAGGAAAAGTTTATACCAAAGATGATGTTGATACAAATGATTGGACAATATTTGGAGAACCAGATACAAGAGTTGTAATTACAGAGCCAAAAACTGTTGAACTTACATGTGCCAGTGTTATAAATAGAATACCAGATTTAATTAAAGCAGAAGCAGGATTTGTTCCAACATCAAGAATGGGAGAGTTGAAATACAATAGTTAAATTTTTATAAATTATCTAATAAAAAGGTTATGTATTCTAAGATTTAGCATACATAACCTTTTTTATAAAATAAACATATGTAATTGACAAAATATCACTTAGAATGTAAAATATATAAGTATGAAAGAGCAAATGGAGGAATACTTATGGAAAGAGTCGACAAAACAAATTATTATTTAGATATAGCAGAAACAATATCTGAAAGAGGTACATGCCTTAGAAATAATTACGGAAGTGTAATAGTAAAAAATGATGAAATAATTTCTACAGGATATACAGGAGCACCAAGAGGCAGAAAAAATTGTTTAGATTTAGGGTATTGTACAAGAAAACAAAAAACAGAATTAAGTGGAGCAGGATTTGAGCTTTGCAGGTCAGTACATAGTGAACAAAATGCAATAATTAGTGCAAATAGAAGAGATATGATTGGATCAACATTATATTTGGTAGGAATAAATAAACGTAATGGAGAATACATAACAGACAATTATCCTTGTACTTTATGCAAAAGGATGATAATTAACGCTGGAATTGAAAATGTTGTTATGAGAGATACAAAAACAGAATATAGAATTGATTGTATAAAAGACTGGATTGAAAGTGATGATACACTTATTTAGAAAAAAGAATGCCAATAGAAAAGATGGCATTCTTTTTTTATCCAATTGTTTGGGCTAAAATAAATCCTAACAATAAACTTAAAATGGAAATAATACCTGTAAAATCAAGTGTAAATCCGAGGATAAAGCACCAAAATTGACCCAAGAGTGAAACCTATTATAGTAAAAAAAGTTTGAGGATAAAATTTATCTAGTAAAAATTTAGTTATCTTCATAAAGAAAATACTACCTAAAAATAATCCTATACATAAAGGAAAAAGAAAAGGCAAATAAATACAGGATACAGAGTCAAGATAAGTTTCATATATACCTAAAAGCATTAAAACCAAAGTGCTACTTACACCTGGAATAATTACACCTGCTGACATAAGAAATCCTGAGAATATTAAAAATAGAAAATTATATTCATTAGAAGAAACTATAGGAATTTTATTTTCTAAATATACAAGAAAGATACCTAATAAAAGAGAAAGCAAAGTAAAAATTAAGTAATGAATTTTAAACTTAGTTTTACAGGTACTTTCCTTAATTAAAGCTGGAACACTTCCTAAAATTAATCCAATAAAAATAAATTTTATTTGAATAGGATATGCAAAAAATAAATATTTTAAAATATTTCCAAAAAGAATAATTCCAACTATGGCTCCAGTAACAATAGGAAATAAAAATTTAAAATTTTCTCTAATATTTTTAAAAAAGTTTAGCACACAATTAAGTAAGTTCTCATATATACCAAAAATAACACACAGCACGCCACTACTAATACCAGGAAGAATAGCACCTGCGCCAATTAGTATGCCTTTAAAGAAATCTTTGAGATATTTCAAAAAATCAACTCCTTTTTGCAGTTATAACATTAAATATAATAAGATTGGAATTTTAATTCCTTTTAAATATACATATGAAAAAAATAATAAAATATGTTTTTTTAAAATAACTAAAATATAAAAAATTGGGTCAGGCACTTTTATTTTTCTTTGGCATATAATTGGTTAGAGAAAAATGGAGGTGCTTTATGTTTTTTGGCATTTGTATGGCAGGATTTTTACAGTTTTTAAAATCGGCGGTTTTAGTCGTTCGGATATATTACAGGAAGCAATTTATTTCCAGAACCATTAACAATGGAAGAAGAAAAAATTGCTTTAGAAAAGTTTAAACAAGGGGATGAAGAAGCTCGAAATTTACTAATAGAAAGAAATCTGAGATTAGTTGTACATGTATGTAAAAAATATGCAAACACAAATATTGAACAAGACGATTTACTTTCAATAGGAACAATAGGTCTTATAAAAGGAGTAAATAGTTTCAATTTAGAAAAAGGTTCTAAATTGTCTACATATGTATCAAGATGTATCGATAATGAAGTACTTATGTATTTACGTTCAACCAAAAAAATGAATACAGAAGTACATTTAAACGAACCAATCGGAAAAGACAAAGATGACAATGTAATAACTTTAGAAGAAGTTCTAGAAAATGATGATAAAAGTATTGAAGATACGGTTGATACTAAAATGAAAGTTAAAAGAATGTATAATAAAATAAAAGAAGTTTTGAAAGATAGGGAAAAAACTATAATAGAATTAAGATTTGGTTTAAATGGAGAAAAACCAAAGACTCAAAAAGAGATTGCAAAAATGATGGGCATTTCTCGTTCATATGTATCAAGAATAGAAACAAAAGCAATAGAAAAATTGGCAGATGGATTTAAGGAATAAATCCACATTAAGTACTAGTGCTAATTCCCTGTTGGGTGCCAGTTCTTTTTTCCCCGTTGAGTGCCGGTTCTTTTTTAGGGAATTACATTGTAATTCCCTAAAAAAGAACCGGCACTCAACGGGGAAAAAAGAACTGGCACCCAACAGGGAATTAGCACCTGCATCTAACAAGAAAATAAAGAAAAACATTGAAATAATATAACTATTACTGTATAATAAATATGAGGTAGATAAAATGAAAAAAAATATAAAATATATATTAGCTATACTATTAATTATAACAACAATATTAATAATTTTACTAATAAAATCTAACAAAGAAAAAACGCAAAATACAAATGAGCAGCTTTCAACATCTGGGATAAATGAGGAAAAAGAAAATATATTAGTGGTAGGAATAGATAAAAAACATACAACAAACCAGCCAAATGAAGAAGAACAAAAGCCAGCTCCAGAACCAATAAAAGACGCATCAACTTTAACACAAGAAATATATAATATGAATAGTTCAATAGGAACATTATATATTCCAAAGACAAAAATTACAACAGAAGTCTATTGTAATCCAGATGTAGGAAAAATGGAAAAAATGCCATGTTTTTTATATACTAATGGAGGAATAAATAAAAAAGGAACAACCTTAATTGTGGGACATAATAGAAGGAATGGAAAATTGTTTTCAAATAACAAAAAATTGGTAGAAGGTGACGAATTCTATTTTACAGATTATGAAGGAAATCAAATGAAATATACAATAACATCCAAATTTATTACAGTAGAGAGTGATACATCATTTTTAAATTCTGATGTGGACAAGCCAACAATTGCATTATCATGTTGTACAGACGCTAATGACGAGAATAGAATAATAATTATAGGAAGAGCTGATTAAAAATGAAAAAAAAGAAAGTATTATTTATATCAAGCACAGGTGGACATTTAAATGAATTATTACAGCTAAGTCCATTATTTGGAAAATATGATTATCATATAATAACAGAAAAAGACAAGACAAATGAATATTTAAAACAGAAGTATGGAGATAGAGTAATGTATTTACCATATGGGACAAGAAGTCACATATTAAAATACATATTTATATATTTTTATTTAATTCTAAAAACAATATTTTTATATTTTAAAATACGTCCAAAAGTAATTATAACAACAGGCACACATACAGCTGGACCAATGTGTTATTTAGGTAAAATTTTTGGAAGCAAGATAATTTATATAGAAACATTTGCAAATATAAACAAAAAAACAGCAACTGGAAGATTAATATATCCTATAGCTGATATGTTTATAGTTCAATGGAAGGAAATGTTAGATTTATATCCAAAAGCAATATATGGTGGTAAAATTTTTTAAAAAACAAAAAGAAAAGCCAAAAGGAAAAGACAAAAGGGACAGGTCTTTTCGCGAAAAGACCTGTCCCTTTTGTCTTTTCCTTTTGTTTTCCTTTTTGTCTGAAGGAGTAATTTATGATATTAGTATTATTAGGAACCCAACACAATGAATTTACAAGATTATTACAAAAAATAGAAGATTGTATAGACAATGGATTTATAAATGAAAAAGTAATAGTACAATCAGGTTTTACAAAATATAAGACGGATAAAATGGAAATATTTGATATGATTTCAAAAGAAACATTAGATAATTTAATAGATGAGGCTAATTTAATTATTACACATGGTGGAGTTGGTTCTATAATTATAGCATTAAAAAAACATAAGAAAGTAGTAGCTGTACCAAGATTACATAAATTTAATGAACATGTAAATGACCATCAAAGACAGATAATAAATGTTTTTAATCAGAAAAAATATTTATTAGGAATTCAAAATGTGGAAGATTTACCAGAAGCTTTAAATGAAATAAAAAGCTTTACACCTGAGGAATATAAAGGTGATAATCAAAAAATGATAAAAATTATAGAAGATTTTATAGATAATATTAAATGAGATGGATGTGAATATTTTAATGAATAATGAAAATTTAAGTAGGCCAGAAGTAGCTGATATTCAAGAAGAAAAATTTGAAACTACACTTAGGCCTCAACATTTAAGTGAATATATAGGACAAACTAAAGTTAAAGAAAGTATGAAAATATATATAGAAGCTGCTAAAAAGAGAGGCGATGCTCTTGATCATTGCTTATTTTATGGGCCTCCAGGATTAGGTAAGACAACAATTTCAGGGATTATTGCAAATGAAATGAATTCTAAAATAAAAATAACATCAGGTCCAGCCATTGAAAAGCCAGGAGATTTAGCAGGTATATTAACAAGTCTTGAAGAATATGATGTACTTTTTATAGATGAGATACATAGGTTAAGTAAAGTTGTAGAAGAAATCTTATACCCAGCTCTAGAAGATTTTGTACTTGATATAACAATAGGAAAAGGTCCAGAAGCTAAGTCTATAAGATTAGATTTACCAAAATTTACTCTAATAGGAGCAACAACAAAAGCGGGGTCACTTACAACACCTTTAAGAGATAGATTTGGTATTGTACAAAAACTTGAATTATATTCAGTAGAAGATTTAAGCACAATTATTAAACGTTCAAGTAAAATTTTAGGTGTCGAAATAGATGAAGCATCAAGTATAGAAATAGCAAGAAGGTCAAGAGGAACTCCTAGAATTGCAAATAGGTTACTAAAAAGAGTAAGAGATTTTGCAAGTGTATTATCAGATGGAAAAATAGATTTAAAAATAGCTAAATATGCATTAAATCAACTAGAAATAGATGAATTAGGATTAGAAGAAACTGATAGAAAAATGCTTTCAATGATGATTGTTCAGTATTCTGGTAGACCAGTTGGAATTGAAGCATTAGCTGCATCACTAGGGGAAGAAATTGATACAATTGAAGATGTATATGAGCCATATTTATTACAAATAGGTTTTATTGCAAGAACTCCAAAGGGAAGAGTAGTATTGCCGCCTGCATATGAGCATATGGGGTATGATTATCAAACAAAGATATATTAGAAAGAGATGTGAGTAGAAATGAAATTATTAATGCATACTTGTTGTGCACCATGTAGTGTATATTGTATAGATGAACTAAGAAATGAACAAATAAAGCCAAGCTTATATTGGTTTAATCCAAATATACATCCTTATATGGAATATAAAGCAAGAAGAGATTGTTTGAAAGAATATGCAAAAAGTATAAATATAAATGCAATTTTTGAGGAAGATTATGGATTAAGAGAGTTTTGTAAAAATACAGTAAATAATTTAGATACAAGATGTCAGGATTATTGCTATCCAGTGAGATTAGAGCAAACAGCGAAATTTGCTAAAGAAAATGGATATGATGTAATTACTACTACCCTTTTAGTAAGTCCTTATCAAAAACATGATGTAATTCATGAACTTGGAGATAAAATTGCTGAAAGTTATGGATTAAAGTTTTTATATAGGGATTTTAGATTAGGTTTTAGAGAAGGGCAAGCTAAGGCTAGAGAATTGGGACTTTATATGCAGAAGTATTGTGGGTGTATTTTTTCAGAGGAATCTCGATATTATGATCGCATTTTAAAAGATAAGAAAAAATATTGCGGTCTTAATCAGTAATTGCAGAGTCTGATCGCTACGCTAAACAGATAAAAAAAGACAAAGAATTGTTAAAAAACTATAATAAATAGAATATATTTTTTAACTGACAAATAATGAAAATTCAGTTCTCAAGAAATACTTGACAACTAATAGAAATAAGGAGGAAAATATTTGAATAGTCTTGAATTAAACTTTAATGAAATTATTAATATGATAGAAGCTAGAAGAAATAATGCTTATAAAAAGGTTAATGAGGAACTAATATCTTTATATTGGGATTTTGGAAAATATATAAGTGAAAAGGTAAATGATTCTAATTGGGGAGATAAAATTGTTGATAAATTAGTAGAATTTATGAAAAGAGAATATCCTACAATGAAAGGATTTAATAGAGCAGGAATATATAGAATGAAACAATTTTATGAAACATATAAAGATAATGAAATTGTCGCTCCGCTGGTGAGACAAATTAGTTGGACTCATAATGTTATGATATTAGGTGCTACTAATTCTATAGAAGAAAAAGAATTTTATATAAAAATGTGCATAAAAAACAACTATTCAAAAAGAGAATTAGATAGACAAATAGCAAGTGGTTATTTTCATAGATACATGTTATCAGATGGTAAAGCAAATGAAAGTTTGACAAAGGCTGTAGGAGAAGAAGATTATCCAAACACAAGAATATTAGATACCTACAGTTTAGAATTTTTAGATTTACCAAATCAATATTCAGAAAAAGACTTGAAAAAAGCAATTATTTCCAATATGAAAGATTTTATATTAGAGATAGGAAAAGATTTTACTTATGTAGGTGAAGAATATAGAGTACAAGTAGGCAATGAAGATTTCTATATAGATTTATTATTTTATAATAGAGCATTGAGTTGTTTGGTTGCATTTGAGCTAAAGATAGATAAGTTTAAACCAGAATATATTTCTAAAATGGATTTTTATTTAGAGGCATTAGATAGACAGGAAAAGAAAGAGAATGAAAATCCAAGTGTTGGAGTAATCTTATGTGCAGATAAAGATGAAAGAGTTGTTGAATATGCAATGAGTAGAACAATGTCACCAACAATGGTATCACAATATACATTGAAATTGATAGATAAGAAATTATTAGAAAACAAATTAAAGGAAATTACGAATATAATAGAAGAAAATAATGACAAATAATTTTGTGGTCAGAATGATCTATCGCAGAGTAAAGTAGATATAATTGCCACAATCCAGCAAAACCAAAATTATCAACAGGTTACGAGCTTCCTAGTAGAACGAATATACAAGTTAAAAAGATAGAAAATAAAGAAGATTACATATAACTATTATTAAAAGCAGATCTTTCAAAAAATATGATTTACAAGTATTTGAGCGATTTTGATGTGTATATAGTTGGAACAACAGAAAATAATGTTCCATTCTATGTAAAACTTGGATTTGATAAATATGAAAAAACAATAAAAAATTTCTTTGTAGATATGGCTGAGGAAGAAATAAAAGATGGAGATCTAATTTGTACTGATATGATATATTATTCAAGAGATTTAAAGAAGAATAAAAAATATAACTAGTAAGTTAGCATTGAGATTGGAGAGATAAAATGTTAAAAGTAATTGTTATTGGAAGTCCAGGAGCTGGAAAAAGTGTCTTTTCGCAAAAACTAAAAAATATTATAGATTTACCATTATATCATTTAGATATGTTGTATCATAAAAAAGATGGTACACATATTTCTAAAGAAGAACTAGAAGAAAAATTGAAAAGTATTTTTAAAGAAGAAAAATGGATTATAGATGGAAATTACCAAAGAACATTAGAATTAAGATTAAAAGAATGTGATACAGTTTTTTTATTAGATTTTCCATTAGAAGATTGTCTTTTAGGAGCAGAGTCTCGTATTGGAGTTAAAAGAGAAGATTTGCCGTGGATTGAAGAAAATCTTAATGAAGAATTTAGACAAGTTATTATTGACTTTCCTAAAAAGAAATTACCGCAAATATATGAATTAATAGAAAAATACAAAATGAATAAAAAAATTATTGTTTTTAAAACAAGAGAAGAAGCAGATAATTACTTAGAAATGTTAAAAAATAAGTGAAACATAAATTATATGAGAAAAAAATATTATAAAAAAGGAGAGAAAAGGTAGAAAATGAAAATATTAATAAAAAATGCGACACTTATTTCTAAGAGTGAGAAAAGAGAAAAAATAGAAGAAAATGTAGATATTAAAATAGATGGAAAAAAATTGTAGAGATAGGTAAAAGTTTAAATTTAAAAGAGATAGATAAAGTCATAAATGCAACTGGAAAAGTGGTAATGCCTGGATTAATTAACACACATTCACATGTTCCAATGAGTATATTTAGAGAAACAGTAGATGGCTATTCTTTGCAAGATTGGTTAACAAAAAAAATATGGCCAATGGAAGATAAACTAACAAAAGAAGATATCTATTATGCTTCTTTGTTATCTTTTTTAGAAATGATAAAAACAGGAACTACAACTATAAATGATATGTATTTTATGACAGAGGACATTATAAAAGCAGCAAAAGAGGCTAAGATTCGCATGCAAACAACAAGAACTTTAATAGGAGAAGACAATGGAGAAGGAAGAAAAAAGATAGAAGAATTAGAAGAAGTATTAAAAAAATATGAAAAAGAAGAACTTATTACATTTAATGTTGGCATACATGGACTATATACTTGCAGCAAAGAATATGTAAAAAAATGTATTACTTTTGCACCCAGTAAGTAATTTAAAGCTAGGATGTGGTGTAGCAGATATTA
Organism: uncultured Eubacteriales bacterium; assembly: GCA_948468315.1. Lineage (GTDB taxonomy): Bacteria > Bacillota > Clostridia > TANB77 > CAG-508 > CAG-269. The sequence continues at coordinate 25,761 of CAOKHL010000008.1, read as the reverse complement.
CAGAAATGGTAAAACAAGAAGTAAATGTAACACTTGGAACAGATGGACAAGGAAGTGGAAGTAATTTAGATTTGTTTGAAACCATGAAATATGCGGCTTTGTTGCAGAAAGGAACAAAAGATATATGATAAATGTAAGGAAATTATACAAAGAATAAAAGAGGATTAAGTAAAAAAAGTAAATTCTAGTTCGAAATGCTAGACTAAAAGTAATTTACCAAATTTTAGATAAAGATAAAAACAAACTAAACAAGGAGGAAAAAATGACAAAAATTCTATTTGTATGTTTAGGAAATATATGTAGATCACCAATGGCAGAATTTGTATTTAAGGACCTGATAGATAAAAAAGGATTATCAAAAATATTTTTAGTAGACTCAGCTGCAACAAGCACAGAAGAAATTGGAAATACAATGCATATAGGGACAAGAAAAAAATTACAAGAAAAAGGAATAAAATTTACAGAACACAAAGCAAGACAAATAAAAGCAGAAGATTATGAAAAATATGATTATATAATAGGAATGGAAAATAGAAATATAAATAATATTATAAAAATAGTAGGACCAGATGAAAAAAATAAAATATACAGATTATTAGATTTTACCAATAGTCCAAAAGATATTGCAGACCCATGGTATACTGGAAATTTTGATATTACATATGAAGAAATAAAAAAAGGTTGTGAAGCTTTTCTAGAATTTTATCTAAGTAAAAATAATAATGAAAAACAATTATAAAATTGAAAGGAAAAAATATAATGAAAAAAAGTTTAATTATAATAACATTTATAATAGTTATAATCACAGCATTAGGAATAATTACAAACTGGATAGATAGTGCACGAGTTGGAACAAACAATGAACCAAAATATTGTATAAAATCAATAAGTGAAGATGGAAGAAAAATAACATATTGGGGACTAGGATATAAAGTTATAAGATATGTAGGAGTTTCTCCTAATGAACCATATCAAAACAACATTGGTGTTAAAATTGGAAATTGGTTTATGAAATATGAACTGCCAATAGATAGTGAATATAATAAAGAAAAAGATATTAGTATAAATAGTATAGATGATTTTTACAATACTGAATTAACAAAAAATAATGATATAAGAAATTTAGGAAAACAATATAATTCCTTTGATGCCCAAAAAGACAAATGTTTTGTTATAGGGGCAATGGTTCATAATGATTATTTATATAATGAATTTATGGAAAATTATAAAAATAAAAAAACATCATTTATTAGAGTAGCACAAAATACAGTAGAAGGAGATTTAATTTTAACTGATATTTTATATTATGAAAAAACAGATAAATTATATATAGTAATAGACAGTACAAGAGATAAATTTATGGCAGAAGAAGATAGAAAAGTTAATTTAAAAGAATTCGAAAAAATGACAGAATATAAATATCAAAATAATTTATATTGGATTTTATATAATGGAGAAATAAATGATGAAAAATTTAAATCAGAAGATGTTTTTGTTATAACAACTATAAATTAAGAAAATAATATATAGACAATTAAAACAAAATATGATATAAAAACTAATAGAAAAATAACAAACAGGAAAGGAAAAATAAAATGAGTGAAAAATTAGTAAATGGAATAATAGGAGCATTTGGAGGACTAACTTCAATAGCATTTGGTAAAGAAATATTAGTATTTATAATATCATTATTACCAATATTAGAATTAAGAGGAGGTTTACTTGCAGCAGCATTATTAGGGTTAGACCCAATACCAAGTTATATAATAAGTATAATAGGAAATTTACTTCCAGTTCCATTTATATTATTATTAATAAACAAAATATTAGACTGGATGAGAAATAGCAAACATTTTAAAGGAATAGCAAATTGGTTAGACAAAAAAGTAGAAAAACACAAAGGACAAATTGAAAAATTTGGATATTTTGGAGTAGTACTATTTGTTGGAATACCACTTCCAGGAACAGGAGCGTGGACAGGATCACTTATAGCATCAGTGCTTAATCTAGACAAGAAAAAAACATTTCTTGCAGTTCTAGCAGGAGTTTTTATGGCAAGTATAATAATGATGGTAATATCTTTTGGTCTTGTAGCTAAATTAGTTGGGTAATTTTAAGGAAATAAATTAAAACTTTTTGAAAGGAATAGGAAAAATGAAGTTTAAGATAAAATTAAAAGATATTTCCTTTATAGTTTTAATAGCATTATATATTACAAGTAATGTTTTACCACTTGAAATTAATAATTTAGACGAAATATGGAATTTCAATTTCGCAAGATGTATAGCTAATGGTTTAATACCTTATAAAGACTTCAATATAATACAAGGCCCCTTACTACCAATGATATGTGGAGGTTTACTTAAAATATTTGGACAAGAAATGATTATTACAAGATTTATAACTATAATAGTAGACACAATTATAATTTTTATGATTTTTAAAATAATGGGTAAATTAAAAATAAAAGAATTTGTAAAATATATTATAGTAATAATACTTGCAATAATAATGAAACCATATTTTGCAATAGACTATAATTGGGCAAGTCTTTTAAATATATTGATAATATTATATTTAGAAATAAAAAATAAAGAAAATAAGAAAAAAAGTTACAATATATTAATTGGTCTTATCTCAGGACTATTAATTACAATCAAACAAACAACAGGAATAGTTATAACATTAGCAGTAATAGGATATAAAATATTTGAAATTAGAGATAAAAAAGAAATAAAAGAATATATTAAAGGTGCAATATTAAGAACGATTGGAGCTGCAATTGCACCAATTTTTATGATAATAATATTATTAAAACTTGGAGCTTTAAATGATTATATAGATTATTGTATACTAGGAATATCAACATTTTCAAACAAGATATCATATATAGATAGACTTATAAAAAATTCAAATATTCTTATTAGATTTTTAAGTATTTTTAATATTTTTACATATTTAATTTTAATATATATGTATATAAAAAAATCAAAAAAAGAAACTTTGATTTTACTTCTATTTAGCATAATATCACTAATTTTTGTATATCCAATTTCAGATGAAGTACATTTTGTTATAGCTATACCAATAACACTTATAAGCATGGGATATATATTAGATAAATTAATAAATAAATTTGGCCAATATCCAAAAATAGAAATAATTATAACATGTATTTTAGAGGTTACAATTATAACAACATCTATTTTTTGTTTTGCAAAAGGAATGAATAGATACAAAAATTTAAATAAAAACACAGAACTAAACCATTTTAAATATTTGCCAATAGAAGAACAAGGAATTCTAAATATAAAAGAAATAGATGACTTTATAGAATCAAAAGAAAAACAAGTAATAATACAAGATGCAACAGCAGCACTTTATATGATACCAATAAACAGATATAACAAAAATTATGATATGTTCTTAAAAGGAAATATAGGTTCTAAGGGGGAAGAAGGTCAAATAGAAATTTTAAAAAATAGTACTGATAAAATAATTTTAATAAGAAATGACAATTACCAAAGAAACTGGCAAAACCCTGAAAAGGTAAGAACATACATAAAAAATAATATGAAAAAAACAGGTCAAATTGGTATTTTTGATATATATGAATAATGCTAATTTGCACTTAAAGGAGAATTAATTATAATGGAAAAAAGACTTTTATTAATTGATGGAAACAGTATAATGAATAGAGCATTTTATGGAATAATGGGAAGTAAAATGTTAACTACAAAAGATGGAAAATATACAAATGCTGTATATGGTTTTTTAGCAATTTTATTTAAAAATATGGAAGATTTAAATCCAGATTATATAGCAGTATCATTTGACTTAAAAGCAAAAACAGCAAGACATAAACTTTATGAAGGCTATAAAGCAAACCGCCATGGGATGCCAGATGAACTTGCAGAGCAAATGCCTGTAATTAAAGATATTCTTAGAGCCATGAATATAGATATAGTCGAAAAAGAAGGATATGAAGGAGATGACATTCTAGGTACATTAAGTAAATATGGAGAAGAGCAAGGCCTAGATGTAACAATACTTTCAGGAGATAGAGATACATTTCAATTAGCTACTGACAAAGTAACAATAAGAATTCCAAGAACAAAACAAGGAAAAACTGAAACTGATGAATATAATAGAGAAAAAGTTATAGAAGAATATGGATTAGAACCAAAATCATTAATAGAAGTAAAAGGATTACAAGGAGATACATCTGATAATATTCCAGGTGTTCCAGGTATAGGACCAAAAACAGCCATTAATTTAATAAAAAAATATGGTACAATTGAGAATTTATATAAATCAATAGAAGAAGGAACAGATGATTTAAAAGGAAAACAAAAAGAATCAATTATAGAAAATAAAGAAATGGCTATGATTTCAAGACAATTAGGAGAGATAGATATAAATGTACCAATTGATGATACTTTAGAAACATTAAAAGTAGAAGAATGGGATAACAAAAAAGTATTAGAATTATTTACAGAATGTAATTTTAAAAGATATATTGAAAGGTTTAACTTAGCAGAAACAAATGGAATATCAGAAAATAAAAAAGATATAGAAAATCTATTTAAAATAAATTCTGATATAAGCATAAAAGATGTAGAAGAAAAAATAAATGAACAACAAAAACTAATATATTATTTTGGTTTAGAAGAAAATCAAAATCAAGAAAATATAATAAAACAAGAAATTGTATCGATATCTATATATAATCCTGAAACTAATGAAGTTTATTATTTACAAAAAAAAGAACCAGAATTTCATGAATTTATAAAAAGAACTTTCGAAAATGAGAAAATAGAAAAAATAGGATATGAATTAGGAAATACTTATATCATTTTAAAGCAAATGGGAATTACAATGCAAAATCTAAAATATGATATAACAGTTGCAAGTTATATCTTAGACCCAAATGAAGGAAAATATTTAATAGATAATTTAATTGAGAAATATCTAGAATTAAATATAAATGACTATTTAGAAAAAAAAGGAGCAAAAGATAATTTAGAGCAAATGACATTATTTGAAAATGCAGAAAAGGAAGTAGATACATTACTTTATAAAACAGCATTTTATGCATATAGTATATATGAATTATCTAATATTCTAACAAAAGATTTAAAAGAGATAGCCTCATATGATTTATTTGAAAATATAGATATGCCGACAGTAGAAGTATTAGCAAATATGCAATGGAATGGAATTCATATAGAAGAACAAAAATTAGAAGAGTTTGGAAGAACCTTAAAAGATGGGATAGAACTTTTAACAAATGAAATATATAATTTAGCAGGAGAAGAATTTAATATAAATTCTCCAAAACAATTAGGTGAAATCTTATTCGAAAAAATGGGATTACCTGTCAAGAAAAAGACAAAAAATGGATATTCAACATCAGAAGATATCTTAGAAAAACTAATAAATGAATCTCCAATAATAGAAAAAATACTAGAGTATCGAAAACTTGGCAAATTAAATTCAACATATGTAGAAGGAATGAAACCTTATATAAATCCAAAAACAAAAAGGATACATTCATTTTTCCATCAAACAATAACAACAACAGGAAGAATAAGTTCAACAGAACCAAATCTTCAAAATATACCAACAAGAATGGAATTAGGAAAAAGGCTCAGAAAAGTATTCACACCAGAAGAAGGCAAAATATATATAGATGCCGACTATTCACAAATAGAACTAAGAGTTTTAGCACATATGTCACAAGATAAACATATGATAGAAGCATTTGTTAATGGAGAAGACATTCATAAACAAGCAGCATCAAAAGTACTTCATAAACCAATAGAACAAGTCACAAAAGAAGAAAGAAGCAGTGCAAAAGCAGTAAACTTTGGAATTGTATATGGAATAAGTGACTTTGGATTAGCAGAACAACTTGGAATAGGAAGAAAAGCAGCTAAAGCCTATATAGAACAATATCTAGAAGAATATTCTGGAGTAAATAAATATATGACAGACATAGTAGAAGACGCAAAAAACAAAGGATATTCATCAACAATGTTTGGAAGAAAAAGATATATAAAAGAACTATCATCAAGCAACTATATGGTAAGAGAATTTGGAAAACGTGCAGCAATGAATACTCCAATTCAAGGAACAGCAGCAGATATAATGAAAATAGCAATGATAAAAGTATTTGAAGAATTAAAAACAAAAAATCTAAAATCAAAGATAGTATTGCAAGTTCATGACGAAATGATGATAGAAGCACCAATAGAAGAAAAAGACCAAATAAAACAAATACTAAAAAAATGCATGGAAACAGCAGCAAACTTACAAGTACCATTAATAGCAGATATATCAGAAGCAGAAAATTGGTATGAATGCAAGTAAAAAAAGACAAAAGGGACAGGTCATTTTGGATTGGGGACAGGTACATTTGTCTTAAAGAAGGGAGAAAGAATTGACAAAACTACTGAAAAGATTAATTATATTAGGAATATTAGTAGTAATAGTATTATCAATTTTTAAAGTTATAGATTTAAATGATATTAAAAATAAATTTCTAATGAGAGTATACAAATTAGATTATTCTGATTATGTAGATAAATATTCTAGTCAATATGATGTAGATAAATATTTAATTTATGCAATAATAAAAGCAGAGAGTAATTTCAAAAAAAATGCTGCTTCAAATAAAGGCGCACAAGGACTTATGCAACTAATGCAGTCTACAGCAGAAGAAGTTGCAGATAAAGTAGATATTGTTGTAAATGATAAAAATATTTTAGAGCCAGATGTTAATATAAATCTAGGAACAAAATATATTTCTATCTTAATTAATAAATATCAAAATATTAATTTAGCATTAGCAGCTTATAATGCGGGAAGTGGAAATGTAGATAGTTGGATAGATAAAGGAACTTTAAAAGAAGATGGCTCAGATATTGAGAATATACCTTTTACAGAAACTAATAATTATGTTAGAAAAATTTTAAGAGATTACGAGATTTATAAAAAAATATATGGATAGTAGAAGTTTGTTTATAAGTAATAAAGCTGTAAGAGAAAATTATATTATTATTAAGTTAAAAATTGATTTTTAAGGGAGAGGTCTGAATTATGGAGGCACCAGAAATTACACAAATAAAAGAAAATAGGGATAACAAGGAATATGTATTAAATGCAGTAGCAAGTGAAGGTAAATTGTTAGAATGGGCGTCAGATGAATTAAGAGATGACGAAGATGTTGTAAAAAGAGCCTTAGAAAATGATGGAGAAGCTATGGAATTTGCAAGTGAAAGGATTAAAGATAACAAAGAACTAATGTTACTTGCAATAAAAGGTGCTCCTTGGACAGCTTGTTATGCATCTGAAAGATTAAAAGATGATAAAGATGTGATTTTAGAAAGTGTAAAAACATATGGACAAACTTTGTATTTTGCAAGTGAAGAATTAAGAGATGATTATGATGTTGTAAAAGCAGCTATAAGTAATAAAGGAATTATTATAAAATATGCAAGTTTTAGATTAAGAGATAATGAAGAAATTGCAAAAATTGCAGTTGAGCAGGATAAGGAAGCAAAACATTATTTAAGTGCCAGATTAAAGCAGATTATTGAATAAAAATAAAGATAGAACAAAAGGGACGTCCCCGATGAAAAAAAGGTAACATAACATTTTTCATTGGGGACAGTCCCTTTTGAGAAAAGAAACGTCCCCAATGAAAAAAATCGGAATAATTTAAATATTCAACTCATATATAAAAATAGGACAAAAGAAAATTTTTAAAGTACGTCCTAGAAAAACAAAAAAGGGAGTTGATTTTATGTGGCATACAAAAAATGCTTATGAAGTTGAGAAGGAGCTTAAAACAAGTATTAAAAATGGACTAGCTGAAGATGAAGTAAGGAAACGAAGGGAGCAATGTGGGGCAAATAAACTTGAAGAAAAGAAAAAGGAAAGTTTAGTTATAAGATTTTTAAAGCAATTTAATGATTTTATGATAATAATTCTTATTATTGCCTCAATTGTATCAGCTGGAATTTCCTATATGCAAGGAGAAAATGATTATTTTGATTCAATAATAATTATAGCAATAGTTGTTTTAAATGCGATAATGGGTCTAGTTCAAGAAGCTAGAGCAGAAAAGTCAATAGAGAGTTTAAAAAAGCTTACTCCACAAATTGCTAAAGTAAAAAGAAATGGTGAATTTGAAGAAATTGTAGCAGAAGAGTTAGTACCAGGAGATATAATAGAACTTTCAGATGGAAATTATGTCCCAGCAGATTGCAGAATAATTGAAGGTTTTAATCTTAAGATAGAGGAGTCAAGTTTAACTGGTGAAACAGAGCCTGTAACAAAAACTAAAGAACAGATATCAAAAACAGATATACCATTAGGTGATATGAAGAATATGGCCTTTATGGCAAGTATAGTAGTAAGTGGTCATGGTACAGCAATTGTTACAGAAACAGGAATGAATACCAAAATTGGACAAATTGCAAATATGATTATAGAAGATGAAGCACCAGAAACTCCTATACAAAAGAAACTTGCAGAAGTAGGAAAGATACTCGGAATAGTATGTTTAGTTATATGTGTAGTGATTTTTATTATAGGATTAGTCAAAAAAATAGAACCAGTAGAAATGTTTATGACATCAGTAGGATTAGCAGTTGCTGCAATACCAGAGGGATTACCTGCAATAGTTACAATTATGCTTTCTATTGGAGTTACAAAAATGGCAAAGAAAAATACAATTATAAGAAAATTACCAGCAGTTGAAACTTTAGGAAGTAGTAATGTAATATGTTCTGATAAAACAGGAACTTTAACACAAAATAAAATGACAGTAGTTAAAACTATATCTGATGATGAGAGAATGTTGTTAGAATTAGGTTCAATGTGTACAGATTGTTCAATAAAGGAAGATGAAAATAAAGAACTTATGGCTGTTGGGGAACCGACAGAAGCGGCGATAGTTAATAAAGCATTAAAAGAGAAAATTAATAAAAATGATTTATATTTAAAAAGAACAAGAGTGAGTGAATTGCCTTTTGATTCAAGTAGAAAGATGATGACAACAGTACATAAACAAAATGATGGATATATAAGTATAACAAAAGGAGCTCCTGATATATTAATAAACAAATGTAATAAAATATATCAAAATGGAAAAGTAGAAGTTTTAACTGATGAAAAAAGAGAAAATATAAAACAGCAAAATATTGATATGGCAAATGAAGCTTTAAGAGTAATAGCAGTTGGATATAAAGAAATAGATTATTTAAAAAAGGCTAGTTTTGATTTAGAAGAAAATCTAATATTTGTAGGATTAATAGGAATGATAGATCCACCAAGAGAAGGAGTAAAAGAAGCAGTTGAAACATGCAGACAAGCAGGGATAAAGACTGTAATGATAACAGGAGATCATATTGCAACAGCAAAAGCAATAGCGAAGAATTTAGGAATATTAAATTCAGGAGAAAAAGCAATTACAGGAAATGAGTTAAATAAAATATCAGATAATGAGCTAGAAAGAAATATAGCAAGTTATTCAGTATTTGCAAGAGTAACACCTGAGCATAAAGTAAGAATAGTAAAAGCTTGGCAGAAAAAAGGAGCAGTAGTTGCAATGACTGGAGATGGAGTAAATGATAGTCCAGCTTTAAAGAATGCGGATATAGGGATTGCAATGGGAAAAGGGGGTACAGATGTTGCCAAAAATGCTTCAGATATGATTTTAGCAGATGATAATTTTGTTACAATAATAGAAGCAGTAAGACAAGGAAGAACAATATATGATAACATAAAAAAAGCAATTCATTTTTTAATTGCAACAAACATTGGGGAAATAACAACAATTTTTATAGGATTACTTTCAGGTTTAGAATCTCCATTACTTGCAATTCAGCTTTTATGGATTAATTTGGTTACAGATTCATTTCCAGCAATAGCTTTAGGCTTAGAAAAAGAGGAAAAAAATATAATGACTAGAAAACCAAGGGACTCAAAAGAAAGTATATTTGCTGGGGGACTTTGGGAGAAAATCATAACAGAAGGAGTTATGATTGGAACATTAACACTATTTGCATTTTCATTAGGTACTAGATTATTTGGTTTAACAGTTGGAAGAACAATGGCTTTTGTAGCTTTAGGTTTATTAGAACTTGTACATAGTTTTAACATAAAATCAGAAGAGTCAATATTTAAGATGGGATTACTTGAAAATAAATATCTAATAGGTAGTTTTATATTGGGAAGTCTATTACAAATAATAGTGGTTATAGTACCATATTTTGCTAAGATATTTGAATTAGTGCCATTGAATTCTATACAATGGATTTACACTGTTGCAATTTCGATTGTACCTATTTTGGTTATGGAAATTCAGAAAAAGTTTAAAGAAATTAAATCAAAAAAGGCCTTTTATCGTGAAAAAGACTGGAAAACTATATAATTTTTTTACTTTTGACAAGTTTCGACAGACTTTTCGTTTAACATAATGTATAATTAATCTAGAGGTGATAATTATGCAAGAAATGTATGAAAAATCAATGCAAATGATAAAAAATTTGAATGTTAAATCAGAAAAGGCATATAAACTATTGCTAAAAGATTATTTATTGTTGTCATCCGAAAGTTTGAAGTACATATGTCAAACGAAAAGTTTTTATGATGTGATTGAAAGGGCTAAAGGAAGTTAGATTACGAATATATTTATTATACTTTTAAAGTTTATTTATATATAATGTTTTAGACAACTTACAAGGTAGAAAAAGGATAAAAAATAGACAGTAAAAATAAAAAAGTAGCTAAATCTATTGAAATAGCTACTTTTTGCTTTGGCAGGAGTAGAAGGATTCGAACCCTCACAGGCGGTTTTGGAGACCGATGTGCTACCATTGACACTATACTCCTATAAAAACTACTTTTTAATAATAGCACAAAAAAACAAATTTGACAATAGATTTTACTAATTTTAACAAAAAAATAAGAGAAAAAATCCAGCTTTTAAAGCTGAATTTTTTCTTTGAAGTTAGATTAGCAACATCCACCTCTATTTCCACCACAACAGCAGAATATTAAAAGAATAAGAATTATGATCCAGCAGCAGTCATCACCAAATCCGAATCCGCAACCGCATCCACCTCTATTTTCTGGCATATTTGTTCACCACCTTTCTATAAACAAAAAGATTTAAGTATCAGCAGCAGTTTGATTGAGAGTTGCAACTATTTCCGCAACATCTATTGCCACATCCACCACAGAAAAGGAGTAAGAAAAGAATAATGAACCAAAGAATTTCATCATTATTACAGCACATAGCTAAAACCTCCTTGCTTAAAAATTCTCAGTTTTTTGTCTTTGGATTATCTTTCGTATGCTATATAATATGAATTAAAAAAAATTGTGTTACATATGTTGAAAACAAAAATTTTTAATGATATAATTTTCTAAGAAAGGATAAAAAGATATGGGAAACATAGTATTATTAGATGAATTAACAATAAACAAAATAGCTGCTGGAGAAGTTATAGAAAGACCAGCATCAGTAATAAAAGAAATGGTAGAAAACTCAATAGATGCAGGAGCAACACATGTAACAGTAGAAATAAAAAATGGAGGAATATCATTCATAAGAATTACAGACAATGGAAAAGGAATTGCCAAAGATGACATAGAATTAGCATTTGAGCGACATGCAACAAGTAAAATAAGAACAGCAGATGACTTAGATACAGTAAAATCTATGGGATTTAGAGGAGAGGCTTTAGCTAGTATTGCAGCAATAGCAAATGTTGAGCTAGTAAGTAAAACAGCAAATGATGAAATAGGAAACAGAATAGTAATAGAAGGAGGAGATGTATTATCTTTTGACGAAATAGGATGTTCAAAAGGAACAACAATTACAGTAAGAAATTTATTTTTCAATACACCAGTTAGATACAAATTTCTAAAAAAAGATTTTACAGAATCTGGATATATAGAAGATGTAGTAACAAGAATAGCTTTAGTACATCCAGAAATAGCAATAAAATTTATAAACACAGGAAAAACAGTACTTCAAACAAATGGTAATGGAGACTTAACAGGTGTAATATATAATATATTTGGAAAAGAAGTAGCTACAAATGTTATAAATGTAGATTATGAATATGAATATATGAAAATAAAAGGAGTAATAGGAAAAACTAATATTGCAAGATCAAATAGAACAAATCAAATATTTTTTGTAAATGAAAGATATATAAAAGACAAAACCTTATCATCAGCAGTAGAACAGGCATTCAAAGGAATGCTTCCAATAGGAAAATATGCATTTTTAGTTTTAAATATAGAAATGCCACCATCAAAAGTTGATGTAAATGTTCACCCAGCAAAATTAGAAGTTAGATTTGCAGAAGAAAATATTGCATTTAAAGCAATGTTCCATGCTATAAAAGACACATTATTAAAAGAAGGATTTTTAACAGATAGAGAAAAAACAGAAGAAATAAAAGAAGCATCAAAAAATGCATTCAAAATTGAAAATGTAGAGCAAATAGCACAAAAAACATATACAATTGAAAATAAAGAAAATAGTCAAACTAGAAATATTATTGAAGATGTATTTAATAGTAAAAAAGATGAAGAGACAGACAAAAAAGTAACATCAGTATTGGATAATCCAAAAATAATGTCTAATCAAGACATATTTGAAAAGTTAAAATTATTACAAGAAGATTTGAAAAAAGAAGTTGAACAAAATCCAAATTTACAATTAACAAATACATATAAAGAAATGGAACAAAAATATAATGAAATTATTACACCAGTTATAGAAGAAGAAAATAAAGAAATTGAAGAAATAGAAAGTTCAAATAAATTAAGTGAACAAAACGAGCTACCAAAAGTCTTAAAAGAAAATACTGATGAAGATGAGCTTCCAAAAGCATTAAAGGAAGAACAAAATAAAGAAGATATAAATGGAGAAAAATTGGAAGAAGAATCAATTATACCAATTGTTTTCGATAAATCAGATGAAAGTATAGAAGTTAAAAGAGATGAAAATACGAATATAGAGGAATTGAAACAAAAAGATGAAACAGAAGAAATATCAAAAAATGATTCAAAAGAGCAAAATACACAACCTCAAGAAGTAAAAAAACAAAATTCAAAGATATTATCTTTTGAAGAAATGTATAAAGAGTTATTTGGAAAAGAACCATATGGCGGAAGAAAGCAAGAAGAAACAAAAGAAGAAAAGAGTTTTTATACAATAGATGATAATATGGAAGATAATAATGTATCTATGTTTGAAGCAGATTCTGAGTATAAAAAAATACAATACAAATTTATAGGAATAGCATTTAATACATATATTATTCTAGAAATAGATAATGAATTATATATAATGGATCAACATGCAGCACATGAAAGGATTATGTATGAAAAAGTAAAAAAGAATTTCTTTGAAAAAGGAGAAAAAACATCTCAATTATTATTATTGCCAGATATAATTACATTAACACACAAAGAAATGGAGATAGCAAAAGATAATTTTGATTTATTTAGACAAGCAGGATTTATGTTAGAAGAATTTGGAGAAAATACAATAAAATTATCAGGAGTTCCAGATATATGTGTAGATTTAGATACACAAGAGTTATTTAAAGAAACTTTAGACGAAATAAATACAGTAGCAAGAACTGCAAAACAAGAAAAAGAAGAAAGATTTATAGCAACAGTTGCATGTAAAGCAGCAGTAAAAGCTAATATGAAGCTTACAAAAGAGGAAGTTGATAGTTTAATGGATAAACTTTTGGAATTACCAAATCCATTTACATGCCCTCATGGAAGACCAACAGTAATTAAGATGTCTAAATATGAAATTGAGAGAAAGTTTGCTAGGAAGTAGCATTGATTTATTATAATGGGGGATCAGTTCCTTTGGGGCTGATTCTTTATTTATATCTGATTAAAGTCTTGAAAAATTAGAAAAAATAATGTATAATAAAAAATATATGGGGGTGTAATGGTTTCGACATTATGCCAGAAGTATGAATAGCGAGTAGTGGATGGTCGCTTCGGCCACTATAAAAAAGCGAAAATAAATATAAACGCTGATAATGAAGAATTAGCATTCGCTGCCTAGTTAGGCGCGGGCGCCTTGTTTTATATTCCTACGTGTAAAATAAAGGTGTTATATTTGTAGGAAACAAATCTATTAAGAGCTTTGGTAATAGAGGGTATTTAAAAGCTATATTTAAATTAAGCACGTTTGCTTGCGTAATTTAAATGAATAAAAATAGCAAACTGCACTCGGAGAGGTTCATAGGGAAAGTGTAGTGGACAGGAGTTCGACTCTCCTCACCTCCACCAAGCAGGGCACAAAATTAACCTTTTTTGTGTCTTTTTCTATTTTTTTGTACAACTAAACAAATGCCTATAAATAGCTACTTTTAGCAATATATCGTTAGGAATAGGAGGACCAATGTCTTTAATAAGTGTAAATAATTTAACTTTTGGATATGATGGAAGTTATAACAATATATTTGAATTGGTAAAAATGGTATTGGAAAATCAAGTATATTAAAACTTATTCTAGGAAAAGAAATACAATATAATGGAGAATTTAAAAAAGCAAATGACTTGAAAATATCTTATGTATCACAAAGTACAGAAGATTTAAAAGGAAATTTAAAAACTTTTGCTAGGGATAATAAAATAGATGAAAGCATCTTCAAAGCGATGTTAGTAAAAATGGGATTATCACAATCTGATTTTGATACTAATATACAAGATATGAGTGAAGGTCAAAAGAAAAAAGTTTTAATTGCAAAAAGTATATCAGAACAAGCAAATATTTATATATGGGATGAGCCTTTGAATTATATTGATATATTAACAAGAATACAAATAGAAGATACTATTTTAAATTATAAGCCTACACTTATATTTGTAGAACACGATGAAACATTTACTCAAAAATTAGCAACAAAAATTATAAAATTAGAAAGATAGATGTGCAATAAATTTGAAAGGAGATAAGTTTATGGATAAAAAATTAAGTATAGTAATAGAGAATTGCCCTCAAAACCATAAATGTCCAGCTGTTAATGTTTGTCCAGTTGGTGCATTAAGTCAAAAAAATTTTGAAGCACCTAAAATAGATTATGATAAATGTATAAGATGTGGCAAATGCTCAAACTTTTGTCCTAAAAAAGCATTAGTATTAGAATAAAAAATCACAATATATGAGGGAGATAAATATGACAATAATTGATGTAAATGAAAGAACAGAAGTATTAATAAATCAGTTATTAGAAGTGTGGGAAGATTCAGTAAAAGCAACACATTTATTTCTATCAAATGAAGAAATAAATGATATAAAAGAATATGTACCACAAGCTATTTCTGGGGTATCGCATTTAATAATTATAGAAAATGAAAGACATCAACCTATTGCTTTTATGGGAATTGAAGATAAAAAACTAGAAATGCTATTTATTAAAAATAGTGAGAGAGGAAAAGGATTAGGAAAACAATTATTAAATTATGGCATAGAAAATTATAATGTAAATAAATTAGCTGTAAATGAACAAAATCCTAACGCAAAAGGTTTTTATGAATATATGGGATTTAAAACTTATAAAAGAACAGAACTTGATGAACAAGGAAATCCTTATCCAATATTATATATGAGATTAGAAAGATAAATTTTAGGAGTAATAAAAGTGCAGTAGCAGAAGAAATAGAAATGCTAAGTAAAGTATAGACTGAAATTACAAGTTATAAAGTAGATAAAAACTAAAAATAAAAAAACAGATAATTATTAAATCTAATTATCTGTTTTTTTACATATTCCATTGATGTTTTTTTAGATCAACACAAAAATCATTTTTAAAAGTAACACCTTCATTTTTTAACAAATCAATTTGTTCATACCATCCTGGAGAGATTCTTCCTTGATGATTAACAACTCTATGACAAGGAAAATCGCCATAAAGAAAAGACATTTTTAAAGCTCTGCCAACCAATCTAGCATTTTTAGGTTTTCCAATTAGTCTAGCAATTTGTCCATAGGTTGTAACACATCCGAGCAGGTATTTCTTCTACTATGGAGTATATTAAATAAGATAAATCATCATCTAATACTGTTTTCATACATACACCTCAAAAGCATTATAAAATAAATTTAATAAAATTTCAAATAAAAAAATTATATGTCCGTAAATAGTGAGATTTTTTGAAAATATATGTTATAATATAAATGCGAAAGGGGTAGAAAAGTGAAAGAAAAAGTAAATCATTCATTATATGAAGTATTTAAGTCAAAAGATGAAATATTTGATGAGAGAGTGTTTATTGCTTTATGATAAGATGTAAATGGTGTAATTTATTCGCACGAAAGAGAATGTTTTATGTATAAACAAGGAGAAAGTAAATGATAAACAACATAGGTTGCAGAACAGATATAGTTAGCAAAATAAATTACAATATATTTAAATTTAAAAAATATATATTTAAAAATATAATATTATATGTTATATTAAAAATACTTAAATTTGTAAGGAGAAATTGTTTATGAAAAAAATGCTAGAAATAAGTTTAGTTATTATATTTATATATTCTGCTATTGTTACGGTATTATATATAAATACAAACAGTAATTTAAAAGAAACTAATAATATGTTAAAAGAGATTAATGAAAAATATAATACAATTACTAATATTGAAGCACCACCAACTTTACTTACATTTTATGCACAAATAGAAGATATAGATTTAGGTAATAATACGATATTAGTAAAAGGTTTAGATTTTGATACAGTTTATAAAAAGAAATATTTGCTTAAAATATCAGACGAAACTTGGCTAATAGGTAATGGGAATACAGGTGGAAGTAATTTATTAACTCTCTCTTGTTTTGAAAATAATCAGTATATAGCAGTAACCTATTATGGTGTAATAGATATTTCAACAGATTATGATATTATTGAAAAAATAGATAAAATACAATTACTTGAAGAGAGAAATAAATAACCGAATATAAAATTAGAATTTTGTAGAAATGGAGAAAGAATTATGAAGAAAGAAAATATTTATAAGTTTTTATATGCAGTTTGCATATTTTTAATTGTTGCGTTTGTTATTAGATTAGGAACAGATTATTTTAAATATGACAATACAAATAATTCAGCACCATTTTACGCTTTTATAATCGAGAGAGTAGTTGAATTTATAGTACCAAGTATTGTAGTATTTATTGTAGGAAAAGTGATGAAAAAGAAATATTCAAAGTAAAAAAAAATTAGAATTAATTGAAAAAGATAGTACAGAAAAAACAATAAGAAAACAATTAAAAGTAGATTTTGTATGTAATTAAGCAAGTAAAAGATATTATATTCAATCTGCTTTTGAAATTCCAAACAAAGAAAAAATGCAACAATAGCAAAAAGTTCTAGTTAATATAGATGCTAGTTTTAAGAAGATAATTATTGTCAAAGTTGATATAAATCTTTGGAGAAATGAAGATGGAATTTTAATAATAAGTTTAGAAGAATTTTTGTTAAATAGTAATTTGTATAGAGGAGATTTAAAAGTGAATATAAAAGCAATAAATGATATATCGATAGTAAATAGTAATGAAATTATAATTAAAGATACACAAACAGCCATTGACTTTATAATGTCAGTAAAGTATGAAACAAATTGTAGCAAAATTGCAATAAACAAAGGAGCAATAATAGAAGATTTTTTCATATTAAGTAAAGGAATAGCAGGAGAGATATTACAAAAATTTATAAATTACCAAATTAAGTTTGCTATTATTGGAGATTACTCAAAATATACAAGCAAACCATTGAAAGATTTTATTTATGAAAGTAATAAAGGAAAAGATATATTTTTTGTTTCAAGTGAGAAAGAAGCAATAGAAATGTTAAGCAAAGAATAAACGCAAATTACAAATTATGGAGGAACAAGAAATGAGAGAAATAAACCCAGAACAAACTACAAGAGCAAAGGCTTATGAATTATGGATGAAAGCACCTAATCCTATGGTAACATTTTTTAAAACTTTAGATGTAACACCACTTGTTAATAA
Organism: uncultured Eubacteriales bacterium; assembly: GCA_948468315.1. GTDB lineage: Bacteria > Bacillota > Clostridia > TANB77 > CAG-508 > CAG-269. The sequence goes on along the minus strand of CAOKHL010000008.1, from coordinate 7,688 downwards.
AAGCAAGAAAAGTAAATTAAAATTTAATATGTTATTAGATTATTGTATTGGAAAATCAGCTTCAACTATTAAAGAATTTTATATACTTCCAGTAGGAGATAAGTTAATTCAATATGATACGATTGCAGTCAATACTATTGTAAAAAATAAAGATGGAGAAGTAAGTTCATGTGATATATTATATACAGATGATTTAGATAAATATAATGCAGACTATTTAAAATATACACAACAAGTAGCTCAAACTTGTAATGATAGAGATTTAACTGATAGTATGGTAATTGGTACATCTGCTATTATAGATACAGAACTTGATGGAGCAGTTGGAATGAATAGTGGAATTTTTAATAATCCATTTATATTATGGGGAAAATATAAAAAGAAATTTTTAAAATATTATCTTACAATTTCATTTCAATATCATCATACTCAAATGGATGGAGCTCACGCAGGTAAATTTCTAGCAAATTTACAAGAGGAAATTTATAATTTTAAATAAACAAATTACAATTTGTGGAGGAGAAAGTAATATGAAAGTGTTAGTTGATTTTGTAGTTTTAATAATAATATATTTTTGGAAATTTTATGAGAAATGGAAAGAAAAAGGTAGAGATGTATTGTTAGTAAATACTATAATGTATATATACTTATCTTTTGTATTATATTTTACTTTAATGCCAATAATAACATCTTTGCCATTTATATTTAATCACCCATATACTCCAATGAATTTAGTTCCTTTTATTGACGTTTTAAATAGTAGAGGTGATTTTGTTAGGCAAGTGGGATTAAATGTTATAATGACAATTCCTTTTGGATTTTTATTACCTTTAATAAAAAAAGAAAATACTAAATTATTAAAAGTTGTTTTCTATACTTTATTGTTGAGTCTAAGTATAGAAATACTACAACCTTTAATAAATGGAGTTAGGTCAGCAGATATAACTGATTTGATAACTAATGTGATAGGTGGCATCATTGGATATGTAATGTATTTAATATTTAAACCATTAACAACTAAAATATTAAATTATTAAAAAAATATATAGAAACAAATTACAATTAAGGAGTCAGATTATGGAATGGATATTTGCTGATATAATAAATAGTACCAAAGTACTTAAAATGATAAAGTATATTGCAATAACTTTTTTAGTGGGATTTTTGGAATTTATATTTATTAGTGTTGCTATAAATGGTGTTTCAAAATTTGCTATGCCTTTTGGAATTACATTAGCAATAATTTTATTTATAGTTTATATCTATTTAATCATTAAAATAAAAAAATATAACTATATTGATAAAGATAGTGATAATTAAATAAATCGAGAGGAATAAAAGTTATGAATATGAAATTGTTTTTTCAAGCAATTATAAAATTTGTTTTAGGTGTACTGATAATAGGAGCATTATTATTCATACCTGCAAATACTATTTATTACTGGAATGGTTGGCTATTTATGGGACTTTTATTTGTTCCAATGTTTATTGCAGGAATTATTCTAATGCTCAAAAATCCAGAACTATTAAAGAAAAGATTAAATGCAAAAGAAAAGGAAAATGAACAAAAACAAGTAATTGCATTTAGTGGACTAATGTTTCTAGTAGGATTTATAATTGCAGGATTAAATTATAAATATAATTGGATAATAATTCCAAATATCGTAGTAATTGTTTCTTCAATTCTGTTTATATTGGCATACATATTATATGCAGAAGTATTAAGAGAAAATAATTATTTATCTCGAACTATTGAAGTACAAGAAAATCAAAAGGTAATTGATACAGGATTATATGGAATTGTAAGACATCCAATGTATGCAGCAACTATTTTATTATTTTTAACAATGCCTTTAATTTTAGGATCAGTTGTGTCATTTATGATTTTTTTAGTATATCCAATTATAATTGGTAAAAGAATTAGAAATGAGGAAAAAGTATTAGAAAAAGAATTACTAGGCTATGTAGAATATAAAAAGAAAGTTAAATATAAAGTGATTCCATTTGTATGGTAAACATAAAATTACAATAAGTAGAGGATAAAAATGAAGGAAAATAAAATAATTATAATTACAACAATACTTAATTTTATTGTGTTCATAATGAAATTAGTTTCAGGAATAATGTTCTCATTTTCAACATTAATAGCTGATTCAATTCAGTCATTTATGGACTTTGTTACAGATATTACAAGTTTAATAGTAAATAAGATAGGAAAAAGAAGATCAAATAAAATGTATCCATTTGGTTATGGACAAGTATATTATCTAGCCAACCTTTTTACAGGAGCTTTACTATTTTTAATTGGAATATTTATTCTTTATCAATTTTGTTTTTTTAAAGGAGAATTAAAACCGAATTTAACTTTGGTTATAGTAATTGCAATAGTTCTAATTTTAAAATTATTAGTTGTAAACTTATTAAATAATTATGGCGAAAAGTTTAAAAGCGAATTGATGATTGAAGCTTCAAAAGAATCGAAAACTGATTTCATATCAACATGTGTAGTATTAATGATATTAATATTATCGTTGTTTGAAAAGCATATACCAGCTTATATAAATATTGATAAACTTGGTAGTTTAGGTATGGCAATATATGTGTTTTATACATCAATAAAAATGATAATATCTAATGTTAGAGGAATACTTACAAATGATGAAGAAAACAGTAAGATGAAAGAAGAAATAGTAAATGAAATAAAACAATTTAAAGAATTAAACTTAAAAAAAGCTAAAATCATAAAAATGGCAACATATTATAGTATATTCTTGCAAATAAAGCCAGATGAAAGTTTGACAATAAAAGAATATTTAATAATTGAAAAAAGATTAAAAAGGCATTTAAAATCTAAAAATAAACTAATTAGGTTTATAGATATAGAACCAGTATAGAATTATACAACTTACAAGTAAAAAAACACCATAATTTGAGGGGAAAATGAAAAATAAGATAAAAAGAGTAATAGTAAAAAATAATAAATTTGTTATAATGTTTATATGTATAGTATTTTTTCTAGCATTATTAGAAGATATTTTAGATTATGAAATCAAAAATTTTGATATTTGGGGGTATAATGTAGTATCGAAGGCAATTTCAGAATATGTGACACCTATGGCAAAGGTGGTAACTAAACTTGGAAATGCAGAAAGTTTAATATTAATAACAATAATATTGTTTTTGGTAATAAAAAGCAAAAGAATTAAGTGGGCAATTCCTATTAATTTGGCTTGTTCTACAATTTTAAATTTTACATTAAAGAATATTATACAAAGACCAAGACCAATTGAATATAGGATTATAGATGAGAATGGATATAGTTTTCCTTCAGGACATTCTATGGTTAGCATGGCTTTTTATGGTTTTTTAATATACTTAATATATAAAAATGTTAAAAATAAATATATAAAAGTAATTTCTATATTATTATTATCAACGTTAATATTTTTAATAGGTGCAAGTAGGATATATTTAGGAGTGCATTATGCAAGTGATGTTATAGGAGGATTTTTACTTGCAATATCGTACTTAGCTCTATATATAGAAGTTAGTAAATTAAACTGAATAAGTAGTAATATAATTAGCAAGTATGTGCAAAATTAAAAGTTAGGAGTGTGATATAAAATGTTTAATTTGAAAAAGGAAAAAATGAAGAAAAACATTTTTTTGATTTTGTGTATAGTTTTTTGTACATTAACTTTTTTAGGAGCATTTTTATGTATTACCGAAAAAGTAGATAATGTAGGGTATGCAATTATACCAATGCTTATAGAATTAGTATTTAATTCATTATATCGAAATAGTAAAAAAGCAATAGAAGAAAATACAAAGTAATCGCCAAATTACAATAAGTAAAGGAGATTTAAAAATGGCAGAATTAAGTTCATTAAAAAATATTGGAAAAGAAATTGAAAGAAAACTAAAAACAATAGGTATAAATACAGCAGAAGAATTAAAAGAAATTGGAAGTAAAGATACTTGGTTTAGATTAAAATTGAAATATCCAGAAATATGTTTAGTACACTTATATACTCTTGAAGGTGCAATTAGTGATATGGAATATAATCAGTTATCAGAAGAAACAAAAAGAGATTTAAAGGCATTTACAGACCAATGGAAAGACTAACAAATTACAAAATATAGGGCTGATAGCTAGTTGAAATTATCGGTCTTTTATTATATAATTGTAACACAAATTAATAATTTATAGTGAGGTAATATGGAAAAAATTTTAATATATAGTTTAATTGTGATAGCAATATTATATTTGATAATAGAAAAAAGCAAATCGGTAATAAAGGCAGATTTAAACGAATGGTGTAAAATTATAATTTGGGCAATATCAAATTTTATGATTTACTGTTTGTTACAATATTCTTATGGTTTTATACGATGGACCATTAGATTTAATAAATTTCATAGATATCCATATAAAAATCCATTTTGTATGTTGGTAATTATTTATTGTATAATTTCTTTTATCATATTAGGAAGAGTTTATATTAAATATCAAAAATATGAATATGGAATAGCTGGAACAGTTTTACTTTTTATTGTAATACATATATTAGCAATTTTGCTTGTAATGTTTTTTAGCCCTTTTAAGAATATGGGTTAGGAAAACTATGTCCAAAAGAGGATAGAAAAATAATTAAATTTAGGAGTGTGTCAGATAATGAGTAAATATGAACCATTATGGAAGTATTTAAAGGAGAACAATAAAGAAAATTATAAATTATCTTATGAAGAAATTAGAAATATTATAGGATTTGAAATAGATCATTCATTTTTAATTTATAAGAAAGAATTAAAAGAATATGGATATGAAGTTGGTAAAATATCTATGAAAGAAAAAACAGTAATTTTCAATAAGATATAATTATAGAAAATAACAAAAATATAAAATGTAAATTTTGAGTTGCATTTTGCTTTTTTTGTAAAGTGCAACTCAAAGTTTATAGATTTTTAAATAGAACTACACTAAAATTAAAAATGAAGGAGGAGTAGTCTAATGAAATTTGGAGAAAATTTATATAATTTAAGAAAAGCAGCTAAAATGAGCCAAGAGAAGTTAGCGGAAAAAATGGAGGTAACAAGACAAAGTGTATCAAAATGGGAGAATGGAGAAAGTTACCCAGAAATGCAAAAAATAATGAAATTATGTAATATATTTCATTGTAAGATAAATGACTTGGTACACGAAGATATGGTAGATATAGATTCATTAGATGAAGATATAAAAATGAGTGTAGTTAAATTTAAAGAAGAAAAACAAAAAAAGATTAAAGGAATAAGTAAAGCAATTTATATAATGGCAAGAATCGGAAAAATCGTTACGACAATGGCTATTCCAATTATAATTATTCTATTAGTAGTTACACCTATATTTATAAGCAATATAGAAGTTAAGGATAATATGATTGTATTTAAAGGAGCAAGAATAGATGACAAAATAACTATAACAGAAGAAACAGCAGATGATGGTGTAACATTAAGGTTAAAAGTAAATGATATATTAATTGCTGATCAAACTAATCAAGATACAATCTTAAAAATGAAGAGTGTATTAGAAAATAATTCTAAATATTTAATTATAGGATATATAGAAGTTGGATTTTTATTTTTAGTTATTAATTTATTCTTATATAGAATGATATTAAATAGATTAGAGAATTTATTTATGAATATAAATGAAGGAGATACACCATTTACACTAGAAAATGTTAAATATATAAAAGAAATGGCAAAACTTATGATTATTGCTTTAGCTTTACCAACTTGTGGTGGACTTATATTTGAAAAAATACTAGCAACTGATTTAGATGTAGGTTTTGAATTATTTGATGTAATACAAATATTATTCTTACTTGGAATATCATATATTTTTGAATATGGATATGAATTACAACAAGATACAAAAGCAAAAATGTATGGAGAGGTATCTAACAATGAATAAAAAAGAATTTATAAAAGAATTATCCATACAAACAGGATATGATTATGAGGAGATATTAAGAAACTAATATCTTCTTTTTTGGATATGACAGACAGATGTCATATTTATATGTTATAATGCTTGTAGGAGGAAATTATGCAAGTAAATAATAGATTGTTTGAAATAGTGTATATACTAATGCAAAAGAAAAAGATTACAGCAAAAGAACTAGCAGATAAATTTGAAGTATCTATTAGAACTATATATAGAGATATAGAAATATTAAGTAGGGCCAATATACCAATTTACACAATAAAAGGTAAAGATGGTGGTATAGGGCTTTTAGATGAGTATGTATTAAATAAGACAATTCTTTCTGAAAAAGAACAAAATCAAATTTTGTTTGCATTACAGGGAATGAAAAAAGTAGTAGGAGAAGATGAAAAAGATATTTTAGAAAAATTGAGTATATTATTTAATAAAAAGGTAAATGATTGGATAAAAATAGACTTTTCAAACTGGGGAAAAGATAAAACACAAAAAGAAAGATTTGAGATGATAAAAACAGCAATATTAAATAAAAATAAAATAGAATTTATATATTATAATTCAAATGGAAATGAATCAAAAAGAATTGTAGAACCATTACAAATATGGTTCAAAGACAAGTCATGGTATTTAATAAGTTACTGTAAACTAAAAGAAGATTATAGAATATTCAAGATTGCTAGAATAAAAGAAATTAAGATATTAGAAGAACATTTTGAAAGAGAGCTACCTAAAGAGAAAAAAGAAGAAAAATACAAATTAAAAAATATATTACTTGAATTAGAAATAAATAAAGAAATGGCTTATAGAGTATATGATGAATTTGAAAGTAAAGAAATATCTAAAAAAGAGAATGGAAATTTTATTGTAAAAGTAGAATATCCAGAGAATGAATGGGTATATGGTTATATTTTATCTTTTGGAGAACATATAAAAGTTTTATCACCAGATAAAGCAAAAAATATTATAAAATATAAGTTAGAAAAAACTTTAAAAAATTATTTATAATATGACATGCAGATGTCAAGTTAAATGTTATATACTTTATATTAGAAGGTATATATGAAGGGAGAATATAAAATGGCTTTTGATTATAAAAAAGAATATAAGGAATTTTATATGCCAAAGAATAAACCTAGTATTATAAAAATTCCTAAAATGAATTATATAGCAGTTAGAGGTAAAGGTAATCCAAATAATGAAAATAGTGAATATAAAAATTCGATAGGACTTTTGTATACAATTGCTTTTACTATAAAAATGAGCTATAAAGGAACATATAAAATAAAAGGATATTTTGAATATGTAGTTCCACCACTTGAAGGGTTTTGGTGGCAAGAAGGAAACAAAAATGGTATAGATTATAAAAGTAAAGATAAATTCAATTTTATTTCAATTATAAGATTACCAGACTTTGTAACAAAAGAAGATTTTGAATGGGCTATCAAGGAAGCAACAGACAAGAAAAAACAAGACTTTTCAAAGGTAGAATTTTTAAGTTACGAAGAGGGCCTTTGTGTTCAATGTATGCATATTGGATCTTATGATGATGAGCCAACAACAATAAATTTAATGCACAAATATATTATAGAAAATGGATATGAATTAGATATTAATCGTAACAGATTTCATCACGAAATTTATTTAAGTGATCCAAGAAGATGTGATGTGAGTAGATTAAAAACTGTTATAAGACATCCAATAA
>CAOKHL010000007.1 GCA_948468315.1 uncultured Eubacteriales bacterium | reverse complement strand
CCTAACATATCTTTTCCCCCTTAATTACTAATAACATTAAATCTTCAAGTGTAATTTTATCTATTACACATCCATTATATTTTTTACCTACTTTTTCTTTATGACTCACTAATATTTCATAAGCATATTTTGTTTTCTTATATGCTATGATATCTTTTTTGTCAATATTAGGAAAATAATCAATATCACATTTTAAAATTCCATAATTATCAATTATTTCATCTCTTGATTTTTGTAACTCTTTTTTCCCTTTATCCATAAATATAATTTCATCTGCTATATGTTCTAAATCACTTGTTATATGTGTTGATAGTAATATAGAATGTTCTTCATCTTCTATAAATTTTAGAAATATATCTAATACTTCGCTTCTTACAACTGGATCTAATCCACTTGTTGGCTCATCTAATATTAACAATTTTGGCTTATGAGAAATAGCTGTCACTATCTCTAGCTTTTTTCTCATTCCTTTTGACATTGATTTTATTGGTTTGGATTCTTCCAAATCAAACTCTTTTAAATAAGAAAAATATAATTCACTATCCCAGTTTTTATATATGTCTTTCATACAATGATTTATATCTTTTGCATTTAATAATTCTGGAAAAAACATATTATCTAAAACGACACCTATATCTTCTTTTATTTCTTTTTCATCTCTCTTATAATCTTTTCCAAATATCTTTATTTCTCCACTATCGACTTTTATTATATTTAATATTGATTTTATTAATGTTGTTTTTCCTGCTCCATTTTCTCCAATAAGACCTACAATTACTCCTTTTGGTATGCTCAAATTTATTTCACCTAATTTAAATTTATCATCATATTTCTTTTCTAAATTCTTAATTTCAATAATATTTTGCATTTACTTACCCTCCATATAAATCATTTTAAACATTTCAATTACATCTTTTTGATCTATCTCAAATCTATTGGAAATAGCAACTATTTTTTCTATATATTTTTCTATATCCTTTTGTGCTTGTTCTTTTGCAAGTTCTGTATTTTTAGGTGCTACAAAAGTTCCTTTTCCCTGTATAGATTTTAAATATCCTTCTTTTTCTAATTCATCATAGGCTTTTTTTATAGTCATAGCACTTATTTTTATATCCCCAGCTAATACTCTAATAGATGGTAATAGCTCATCTTCTTCCAGCTCTCCCTCTAATATTTGATTTATAATAGATTTCTTTATTTGCTCATATATAGGAATAGAACTACTATTACTAATAATCATCTTCATTTTATCGCCTCCTTGTTATACAGTATATAACACAGTGTAACACTTGTCAATATTTTTTAGCAATTTTATTTATTAGTATAAAAAAAAGCAGAAAATATCTGCTTTTTTCTTGAAAACATTCTATCCTAGTGCCACATCTAATATCATCATAATTACCAAGCCCATTGCTACACCTATTGTTCCTATATTTGAATGTTCACCAGCTTGTGACTCTGGTATTAATTCTTCAACTACAACATAAATCATTGCCCCTGCTGCAAAAGATAGAAGATAAGGAAGTATTGGAACAACAGCATTTGTAAGTAATATTGTTATAATTGCTCCTATTGGTTCAACAATTCCTGAAAGGGCACCATATAAAAATGCTTTTGACTTTGATACTCCTTCACTTTTAAGTGGCATAGAAATAATTGCCCCTTCTGGAAAATTTTGAATAGCAATTCCGAACAGCTAAAGCTACAGCTCCCACCAATGTAATACCAGTACTTTCCATAATTGCACCAGCAAAGGTAACACCAACAGCCATTCCTTCTGGTATGTTGTGAAGTGTTACAGCAAATACCATCATTGTGGTTTTCTTTAGTTTTGATTTTACTCCTTCTGGTTTATCATTGTTTAAATGCAAATGTGGAATTAAACTATCTAAAGCTAGTAGAAATATAATTCCCAACAAAAAACCTATGGCAGCAGGAACCCAATCTATCTTTCCTTGCTCTCCTGCCATTTCTATTGATGGTATCATTAAAGACCAGATAGAAGCTGCTATCATTACTCCTGCGGCAAAACCTAAAAGTATTTTTTCTATTTTTTTATTAATTTTGTTTTTCATTAAAAATACTGTTGCTGAACCAAGTATTGTACCTAACAATGGGATTAGTAATCCTAAAAATATTGCCATTCTACTAATTTCCTTTCAGATTTGATACTATAAGTTTATATTTTATTCAAATAAACTATTAAATATTTTATCTATAAATTCATCATCAATAATTTTATTTTCCACATAATTATTAAAATTATTTTTATCGATTCCATTATTTATAATCTCTTTATAATTAGGATATAATTGTTCAATTTGTTTTTTAGTAATATAATATGTTTTTCCACTAAAATTAAATTTTATATATTCTAAATTATCTATTAATGAGAAAATTGATAAAGAATTATATATTAAACTTTTTTCTAAATAACTATTTTGATTAATATACCAATCTGTAATATGATAGTCAATAGTTAATCCTAAATTGACTGAGTCTATTTCAAACACGTATCCATATTCAGATAATGGTAAATTGTTAATTAAGTTTCCTGTATTACTATTATTACCAATATATTTATTTTTATATTGAATAATATTATTTATACCTGATTTCTTTCTATTAAAAGGAACGTTAGGTACTGTGTCTTCTGTATATTCTTTTTTTGCATCTACTATATAATATTCATTTTTAGTATTTAAATTAATTCTATAAACATTATAAAATGGTGTTTTATATATAACCATATTGTCTCCAGTTTCTTTTATTAAAGAAAATCTTGGTGCTTGTTCTATATTAACAACACCTATATAGTCTATTACAAATAGCATTATTATAAATAATATGAAATATCCCAAATTACAAATAAGTCTTTCTCCAAAGGTAAATTTTTTAGTAAATTTACTAATTCCTATCATTGATATTATTCCACCTAATATAGAATAAATTCCACCCCAGCTTGATTCGCTTGGGAGTGTTGTCATAGCCATAGCTGAAATTAATATTCCAAATATTACTAAAATTAGTCCTATTAAATTGTTATCTTTAGTTATTTTTTTATTGGTATAATTAATAGTATTTAAAATATTTTCTTCTAATTTTTGTTGATAATGTTGTTTCTCAACCTTTTCTCCACTTAATAATTCATTTATAGAAACATCTAGCTCCTCACTTAATGGTTTTATTGTAGATAATTCTGGCATGCCTCTACCTGTTTCCCATTTTGAAATAGTTTTATAACTAACCCCTAATTTCTCTGCCAATTGCTGTTGTGTCATATTTTTTCCTTTACGAAGTTCTGCTATAAATTTCCCAATTTTAATTTGATCCATTTTTTCCTCTCCTTCCTATATGAAATATAACACTTTATTTAATTTTTTTAAACCTCTTTGTCGTAGAAACTGCATATTCTACAATTAGTAGAGTTTCTTTTTATTAATTATTTTGAATTCTCTTTTGATATTAATGGTTATAATATAAAAGAAGATGATTTAAATTTACCATCTTCTATATAATTTTACCTATTCTCTTTTAAAATATATTGAATCATCTATATTATTAAATTTGTATTCTTTTTCCATAGCAATATCTTTAGTTCATTAGAAAATCTAATATATTCATTCCTGCATCTGTTCCTGTTTTGTATATTTCAGTATATCCACATTTAGTACAACTTACTGTAATAAACTTTTTATTTTGAACATCAAAAATTTTTGCAAAGTTTCCCCCTGTTGCCTGAAATTGATCTTTTTCAAATTCTGTATTTCCACATTTTACACATTTCCATTCTGACATAGTAAATTCCTCCTAATTTTTTTATTATAATATCATAATTATATCTAATTATCAATTAAACTTTTATTCTCTATAATTTATTCTCACTTTTTCAGGAAGTTCATCATATTGTACTTCTTTCCAAGAATGTACACCCAAGCTTTTTACTTCTAACATTAAATAAGCATTTTCTCTTAATTCCCTACTTGTTTTAAATTTTATTTCTTTTTTGTTTCCTTTTTTATTATAGCAATCCAAAGTATATTCATATTTCATATTATCTGATGTAGTTTTCTTTTCTACTTTAGTATTATCTATTTGAGTATAATAAATTGACTCATAATTCTCCAAAAAATAAAAAGCTGCTCCAAAAACTGCTATAACAATTATCACCGCACTAAAAATAAATATTTTCTCTCTTATACTTTCCATTTTCTTAACTCCTCCTCAACTTTTAAATTAATTATATCTTTATTTTTATCATCCATCCATCGATTTTTCTTACATAAGTCTTACAATTTTGTAATATAAAAAGACTTTTCATTGAGAGAAGTTTTTTGTATATACTTCTAATTTTACTCCTTTTATTAACTAACCTAGTGCCACATCTAATATCATCATAATTACAAAGCCCATTGCTACTCCTATTGTTCCTATATTAGAATGCTCTCCAACTTGTGATTCTGGTATTAATTCTTCTACTACTACATAAATCATTGCTCCTGCTGCAAAAGATAATAAATAAGGTAGTATTGGAACAACTGCATTTGTAAGTAATATTGTTATAATTGCTCCTATTGGTTCAACTATTCCTGAAAGCGTACCATATAAAAATGCTTTTGACTTTGATACACCTTCGCTTTTAAGTGTCATTGATATAATTGCTCCTTCTGGAAAGTTTTGTATGGCAATTCCTATTGCTAGTGCCATTGCACCTGCTATTGTAATTCCAGTATTTCCAATTATTGCTCCTGCAAATGTAACTCCTACTGCCATTCCTTCTGGTATGTTGTGAAGTGTTACAGCTAGTACCATCATTGTTGTTTTCTTCAATTTTGATTTTACTCCCTCTGGTTTATCGCTTTTTAAATGTAAGTGTGGAATTAAACTATCTAAAACAAGTAAAAACACAATTCCAAACATAAACCCAATACTTGCAGGAATCCAAGCCACTTTTCCTTGTTCTTCTGCCATATTAATTGATGGTATGATTAAAGACCAAATAGATGCTGCTATCATTACTCCAGAAGCGAATCCTAAAAGTAGCTTTTCTATTTTTTTATTCATTTTGTTTCTCATTAAAAATACTGTCCCAGAACCAAGCATTGTTCCTAAAAATGGAATTAATAATCCCAAAAATATTTGCATTTTACTCATTTCCTTTCAAACTTGATACCATATCTATTTTATCTATCTTTTTTGCAAGTAATTTAGAAACAATATAAGATATAATAAAAGTTCCTATTACTGCAATTATATAAGTATCAAGGTTAATACTAGCACCAAAATCATAACTTTCTTCAATGGCTGTTTTAAATAACCAATCTGTTAAATAAAATCCTGCTGGAAGTCCTAAAATTATTGATATACAAGATATGATATTATTTTGTTTTATAAATATTTTTCTAATTTGTTTATCTTTAAATCCTAATACTTTTAGAGTTGCAAATTGATATTGTTTTTCTGAATATGATAATATTCCTAAATTATAAATAATAACAACTCCTAAAATAACTGCTACAACTATAATTAGTACAATCATTGTTTTCATTGTTTCAAGCATATTGTTCATGCCCTCTTTTAGTTCTTCTTTATTAGCAATTACTTCAACACCTTCTATTTCTTTTGTGTTTGATAAATCTTTATTAGTGTATAGTGAATCTGGTTTATATTCTAAACTTAAACTTTCAAGATATTCTCTTGTCATTGTTACATTTTGATTTTGTGGATCTTTGTTAAATCCTACTATTTTAGATGTATAGTAAGTATTATCTCCAGCAACGTGCCAGATTATTTCATCTCCTATATTATATCCTTTTGTTTTCGCTAATTTATAAGTTACATATACTCCATCATTTTTATTGATATTTATAAAATTTTCCTTATTATCAATAAACCTTACATAGTCTTTACTATCTGTTACAAAAATATTATTTGATTCTCTGTTTCCATCTTTATCTTTGATTTCTATATATAAACTTTGAGATGTAGCATTTCCATATTTATTAATTAAATCTTCAAGTATAGAATTATTAATGTCAGATTTTATGCTTAATTTATAGCCAAAATTAAATAACTTATTGAATTGTAAATCTATAAAATGGTTCATACTATTTAACATTCCTAAACTACAAACAATTAGCATAGTACATGCTGCAATTCCTATAATTCCTGTTGTTGTTCTCGCTTTATTTCTAAGCATATCTCTTATGTTCCATTTTGTGCTAAAACTCATATTTTTAAATATTTTGCTTGTTGTAATATTTAAAGAATTGTTTTTAACTTTTGGAATTTCATTTCTTAAAGTTTCTGCTGGTTTTTCTTTTAATATTTTTCGTGTAGATAAGTATGTAACAACTGAAACAACTAGAACAGTAAGTATTGCTACAATATAGGAATCGTTTTTAATAATAGGCATACCATTTGGAATTTCAAAGAAACTCATTTCTAATCCAATAAATACATTTCCAATAAAATATCTTCCACCCACAATTCCTAATCCTGCTGCGACTAAAGAAATCCAAAAACTGTAACCTATATAATGTAAGATTATTTTTCTCTTTTTAAATCCTAGTGCTTTTAATGTTCCTATTTGTGTTCTTTGTTTTTTTACAACTCTTGTCATTGTAGTTATAACAGAAAGTAAAGCAATAAATAAGAATAGTCCTGAAAATACACCAATATAGGTTTCTCCTTCTTCTATTTCTCCTTGATATTGTCTATATGAAGCTGTATCTTCTATATTTACTAAAGCTGCATTTTCTATCTTTTCTTCTATTTGACTTTTAACTTCATTTATTTTTTCTTTATCATCTATATCAACCATAATATAATTGTATTTTAAGTAATCTTTGTAATTAAAATCACTTACATATTGTTCAAATATTTTGCTGTCTGTTATATTCATTTCTTGCATTACTTTATTTTTTATATATTCTTCTAATTCATTTACTGATAAATAGGCAAATCCAAATGTTTTATGATCTGGATATAATTGTGATTCATCTTTTACATCATATAAATGGTCTGGAACGTTAATAAAACCTATTATTTTTTCATCTAGCACATAACCATCATATTTTACTTTTAATGTATCTCCAATTTTTAAATTGTTTTCTCTTGCAAAGAAATTATCTAGCCATATTCCTTTTGTATTTACATCAAACTCATTTCCTCCTACTATATAGAATTTTGATATTTTGTTTGATTCTATAAAACTTAGAGTTAAAGTTATATCACTATTTTCTTCTAATACTCCATTTACAACTAATTTACTTTCTGCATTTTTGACATTATATATCTGTTTTATTGTATCTAAATTTTCTTTAGTAAGTTCCCCCATTACGTTTAAGTCTTGCAAGTTATAATCTGTATAAAAGTTATTAGCTGTTTGTTTCATTCCTTCCATATAGCTTTCTATTCCACAATACACCATAACTCCAATAAAAACCATTAAAAATATTGTGATAAACTGTGATAAGTTTTGTTTTATATCACGAAGCATTTTTCTTTTTAACATCTTACCACTTCACCTCATCAATCTTTTTAGGATTTTTGTTTGAAGTTATTTCTTCTATTTTTCCGTTTTTAACTTTTATAACTGTGTCTGCTATTTCTGCAAATAGGCTGTTATGTGTTACGATAATTACTGTATTTGCTCCATTGTTTCCATCACATTGTTTTTTTAATAACTTTAAAACTTCTACACCTGTTTTGGAATCTAATGCTCCTGTTGGCTCATCACATAATAATAATTTTGGATTTTTTGCTATTGCTCTTGCTATTGATACTCTTTGTTGTTCTCCTCCAGATAATTGGTTTGGAAATTTGTTCATGTGGTTTTCTAATCCCACATCTTTAATTGCCTGCTTACTATCTTTTGCGTTTTTTACAATATCTTTTACTATTTCTACATTTTCTAATACTGTTAATGTAGGTAATATATTATAAAATTGAAAAATAAATCCAATATTTTCTGCTCTATAATTTGAAAGTTCATTTTCATTATATTTTGAAATTTCTTCTCCATCTATTTTAATTTCTCCAGATGTTACATTATCCATTCCTCCAATTAAATTAAGTAATGTTGATTTTCCTGCTCCCGATGGACCAAGGATGGTCACAAGCTCTCCTCTTTTGATTGATAGGTTTATACAATCTAATGCTTTAAACTCTTTCTCTCCTATTTTGTAAGTTTTACTTACATTTTTCATTTCTACTATATTTTCCATAGCTCCCCCTAACTTGTTTTTGTAATATGAATATTTATTCATATTTTTTTGTTTATTATACTTCTTTTTACTTTTGTAGTCAATAAAATATGAAAATATTTTCATATTTCTTGCTTTTTATTTTTTATCATTGTATAATTAAAAAGAGGAGGTAAATAAAAATGTCAGAAATAAGAATGCCTACACAAAAAAGGTCTATTGAAAAAAGAAATAGAATTATAGAAAAAGGTTTTGAGCTTATGTGCGAACAAGGATATTTTAATACTACTATGCCCGATATATCAAAATATGCTGATGTATCTGTTGGTATCATTTATCAGTATTTTAATGATAAGAAAGATATATTTATGGAAGGTGTAAAACAATATTCTAATCATATCATGTACCCAATGATTAGTTTATTAGAATCAGAAAAAATTGAGATTAAAAACTTAGAAAATCTTTTGAAAAATATAATTAAAAAATTTATTGAAAATCATAATATTTCTAAAAAAGCTCATGAAGAATTACTTGCTATGTCGCATTTAGATGATGATGTTGCTAAAATTTTTAAGGATTCTGAATACGAAATGACAGAAAAAATAGTAGTTTTATTAGAAAATAACAATATTTACCTTCAAAATCCTAGAGAGAAAGTTCATATTCTTTGGAACATTGTTGATAATTTTTGTCATGAGGTGGTTTATCATAAACATAGTAAAATTAATTATGATATTATGCAAGATGAAGTAATTGGTATAATTATGAATATATTAAAAGGAAATGAATAATCTTCACTTCCTTTTTAGCTATTTCAACTAATCCATGTATTATCTATCCCTATATATTTAAGAATTCCTTTAATTGTTCTAATTATTTTATTATATCTTCTCTGCCTAAATCATATATTTCTTGTATTTTATCACAATTTTTTCTATTCCTTTTATATTGACAATTCTTGATGTTCTAATGACAAATATTTTATTTTTCTAATTCTATGATTTTTTCAACTTGACTATTGTACTTTATATATCCATTATTACATCAATAACTCCTGCTGTATATATACCTCTCATTGCACCACCTTCTAGTAATAGTCCAATTTTCATTTTTTTATCCTCTCTTTTATATTATCCATAATCATACTCCTAAGTTGTCGGTAAGGTTATCTCTAAAAATCTTCTATATCTTTATGACTTTTAGTGTTTGTTTTTATATTAATATATTAAAATAAATCTACATTAGAATTTACATCAATGTAGATTTCAATTTTAACAACTTAAATTATTTTTCAAATAACAAAATGGATCTATTCCATTAATATTTCCATCTTTGAAACATCTATACCTGCAACCACCTCTACAATTGGTGTATTCTTTACAATTATTACAAGTATCGTTTCCTTTGAACTCTCTGAACTGTTTCAAAATAGGACTATTGTTCCATATATATCTTAATTCATCTTTTTTCACATTTCCACAAATAAATTCTTTTGGATAATGAGAACACGGTTTTACATTACCAATCGGATCTATGCAAATACTTTCTTTACCAGCAAAACAACCAAATCCTAATTCTGGTATAAATTCATAATCATCATCACAACCAAATATGTTTAACGGAGCTCTAATTTTTATTTTAGATTCATATTTTTTTCTTAATTCTTCTATACTTTTTATTACTTCAATATATTCATCTTGTGATAAAACAATATCATTCTTATTTTGACTAGCTCTACCATCTTCTCTTACACAATTGAATTTTATTGTATTGCAATTGTACTTTATTGCAAGGTTTATAAGTTCTTCTATCTCATGAATATTGTTTTTCATTAAAGTAGTCTTTATAGAATAGGCTTTATTGTATTTTTCATTTAATAATTTTAGTCCTTCAATTGTTTTTTGATATGTACCATTTCCTCTTATAAAATCCATACTTTTTTCTGTAACGTCCATCAAAACTTACAGTGATATTTTTTATTTTTAATTTATTTATTTTATCAATTACCTCATTAGTAAATAACGTAGCATTCGTAGAAATTGAAACATCAATATCCTTTTCATTACATTTTTCAATAAACTTGTACAAATCTTCTGAAACAAAGGGCTCTCCACCAGCTATTGAGACCCTTTCTACTCCCAATTTAGATAATTGTTCTACCAATTTTATTTTTTCATCAATTGTTAACTCATCTTTCTTTTGTATACCAGAACTTGTAAAGCAATGTTTACATCTTAAATTACACTTATATGTAATATCATAGAAAACTCTAAATGGAGCCGATAAGTAATTTTCTGGTATATCATATTGCTTACATCTTTCAACATTTAAAGAAATAATACCATTTTCAATTAACTCTCTAAAAATTTCTAGTACATCCGATTCCTCCACATTTTCTTTAATATACTCTATATTCTTGGTGTACTCTAAATTATTCAAATCTAACATTTCTAAAATTTGATATGTATCTTTGTCAATACATAAATTTTCTTTATATTTTTTATCATATAATATTCCACCAAAGAATTCTTTTTTTAAAACTAATTTATCCATATTTGCACCTTTTTTTATATAATTTTAATCCTATATCTTTTTATCATTGGTTGAAATATTTAATAATAAATTACATGTGTAAATTTGATAGTTTTTTTATATGTTTTTTTGTTTTTTTTGCAATTTTCATAGTATCACCCCCATTTATCATATAGTAAGTTTATATGAAATCATTTAGATATAGGATTGTCATTTAATAACTTCCTTTGTCATTTTTTCATAATCTTTATATCTATTAATCGGACATTTATAGCAAAATTCATTATCATGTGTAAAATTTTTAATTTCTTTCAGAATTATATCAATCTTTTTCTCTCTTATATTTCCTAGTTTTAGCTCTCCCTCTGTAAAAGCACATGGATAGACATCTCCATGCCAATTTACATATAACGATGTATTCCCACATAAGCATTTTCTATTAATTACCTTTAAATACTTTTCTACTGGCAATTCCACATTTACACTTTTTATATTTTGATCACAATAATTTACCAACTCTTCAAGTAAATTCATAAATTCTTTAAAAGGAAGTATTAACTCTTTATTATCTTTTGCCCTACCAAATTCGTTTGTTGAGTTTACTTTTAAATTCTTTATCTTATTGTCTTCACAAAATTTTATAATGTCATAAATATCTCTATAATTTATTGTAGAAATAGTAGTTCTAATTGATAATCTTTCTCTTATTTCTTCATACTTACATAATTTTTTTATATTTTCTATTACTTTATTAATATCTATATTTTTTCTTATCATATTAGATTTATCATTATCTAAACTATCAATACTGATTGTTATTTTTATATTCTTGTTTTTTATAAATAATTTTATAAATTCGTCACTTAACATCGAACCATTTGTAGTTATTGAAAATTTCATTTTTTCATTTGTTCTATTAATGATTTCTCCCAAATTTTTTAAGAATGGTTCTCCACCACCAATAGAAACTTTATATATTTCGTTTTTTACTAATTCATTTAGAAAAATGACTATTTCATCAATATTTAGTTCTTCATTTGTAATTTCATTATTATAATGTACTGCATTTGTAAAACAATATTTACATTCCGCATTACAAAATTTTGTTATATCCAAAAAAACTTTATCTATCATAATCTAATTCAACATCTCCCAACTTATCTAAAATTTGTATTTCTTGTCCTATTGTTTTATATAATTCCGTGCATTTAGCATCAAATACACTATTTAGTCCTTTGTTTTCTTCATATATTTTTAAAATTATTATTGCTGTATCAGCTTTATGCTCTCCTATTCCTCTAAATTCCATCAACCTACTCTTTACATCATCACATTCATTAGATTTTACAAATATTTCTTTTGGATTTCCTTTATACTTTTCATTTATCACAAAAACACTATCCCATATATTCATTGACATATTTCTTGGAAATCTATGTAAACATGGTTTTGTAGTAAGACATTTTTCTATATTTTCATAATCAAGATTTTTATATCCTTTATCAAAATTTGAAAGCAAATTCAATCTTTTAAACAATTCAAATGTATTTTTAAGTACTGTATCTGCACTTTGAGATTGATTTAGGATAGTTGCCCATAATAAATATAATGATTGTCTATTATTCATTTTTCTCTCCTTTATTTACTTTCCATTGTCTTTTCATATTTTTTTCTTCTTTTTTCTTCATCGCATCATATAAATTTATATTTAATCTATTGCATATAGAAACCAGTACAATAAATACATCTGCAATTTCTTCTTCAATATCTGTATAATTTTCTATTTTATCATAATCGATTGAAGCTTCAGGTAGTGTTTTTCTTATTGCTTTTGCTAATTCACCAGTTTCTTCAAATAATAGTAGCATTTTATCTTGCACTCTTTGTTCTGAAAAACCTCTAATTGTAATTATTTTTCTTATGTAATCTTGAATTTCATTTAAACTATTATTTTCATTTAATAATTCATATAATTCGTTTTGTTTATTTAACATTCTTGTTCTCCTTTTATAAAAACTTATAAATTAGAAAATAGTGATAAATATATAATATAAATGATTTTAGTATTAATTTAACATCTAATTCTAAAACATTAAATTTCATATTTTTTTAATTTCTTTAAACCGTCTCCATTATATTACATTTTTCTCTATTTGTCCACTAATTCTAACATTTAAATTTAGTATTATCTTATGTAATATATTTTCCATGTGAATTTTTGACATTATTTTGATTTACCATTGCATATTCCATAATAGTGTCTATTTTTATATGTCCTAATAATTTTTAACTTGTTCAATTGGCATACCTTTATCAATAGCCATTGTTGCCATTGTTCTTCTAAATTTATGTGGGGTACTTTGCTTATATTAGCCTCCTTTCCAAAATTTCTAATTAATATTTCAACACCATATATTCCAAGTCTGTTATATTTTTACTTTTAGCACTGAAATAAACTTCTCTTTCGCTATTACCTTTAACTAAAACAATACAGCCAAGCAAAGAAACTTAATAATACGCTTCTCATATTATCTATAGTTACCATACTTGCATTTGAATTATTTTTATAATCTGCTAAATAGTTTCTTAATATTTCAATAGTAATCTCATTTACTGGAAGGTCTACAACATCAAGCATTTTATTTATATTTTCTTTGTAATGATTTAAAGTTTTTGTTTAGCAACCATCAATTTCTTTAGATGATATAAACTTATTTAAAATATCTGTATTATTCTTTTGTGTTTCTTGCTTTTGGGTTTGTTCTAATTTTTCAATTTTATAATATTTGTATATCTCTGTTAGTATCTCTTTTAATTTTAATCTTTGGTTATTGTCTAAGAAATTTGTAGTTTCATTTATTACATTTTTAACAAATAACTCTTTCAAAAAATCTCCTCCTTTTTTATTTCTTGCAATATACAGAACTACATATATTATACTATATTTTACGAATTTTACATAATTAAAACAAGGTAAATATATTTAAATTAATATACTCACCTTGTTTTTAATATTTAATTTTATTTTAATCATCTTTTATTATATCAGTATAATAAATAATTTCTTTATCTAATTTTTTTGCATACTCTATTTCTATATTTGTACTATTTCCAATATAATTGTTTACATTTATTACCAATATAGCATCAGACAATTCTATTCTTTTAAAATGTGCTTCTTTTAGTTTTATTAGTTGTTCTTCCGTTCTTTTAATATTATCTAATGTTGGATAAACAGGTGTAAGAATACAATTACCTTCTAATGTCATTTTTTCTGCAACTATCATCATTTCTTTTTGAAATTTCAAACTTCCACATAATGTTATTATCTTCATTACAACACTTCCTGCTCCTTGCTTATTATTACTTTCTAAATTTCTTATTTAATTCTTTTTCTTCCTCTATATTTCTTTTCTCTTCATCAACATATTCTAAATATATTTTAGAATCAAAAGTTCCTTTTTTATCAGCCTTAGCTTTCATAATTTTATACACTTCTTCAATTTTATAACTTTTTAGCTTCATTATTGCATTTATAACTTCCATTAAATCTCCAAGTTCTTCAATACTATTTTCTTCTATAAATTCATTAGCTTCTTCCAAAACTTTTTTATTTAATTCGGTTAGATATTCGCTATCATTAAGAATTCGATATTTGCTTTTTCTGCCAAACTCACTATCTATATTTTCTGGAATTTTATCTCTTACTAATTTGTTATATGTATACCTAAATCCATTGCTAATTAACGATATCTTTATCCCTAAAACTCCATATTCTTTCTCTTTTTCTGGAGAATAGTATTGATACATTGATTTAGTTTTTCTATTTATTTCATCTTCATCAGCATATAATTTTCTAAATAAATTCCCAAAAGTATCTTCTCTGTATAATTCAATAACATCCACTAACAACTTTTCTTGTAAATCTGGTAATTTTGAAAATTCTATTTTATCTCCAACTTTTATTTGTTGTCTTTTCTCATCATATAATCTAAATTCAATTGTTTTTGTTCCATTTTTTATTCCTTCAAATGGACTTTCATTTAATCTCATTTTATGTAACATCTGTTTTTTCCCTTTCTTATTTTATTAAAAATTTAAAATTCAACCTCAGCAACAACTTAATATCTTGTGTTCCAATTATACCATAAAAGACAAATGATTTTCAACTAATCATTTGTCCTATTTATTATAAATTGTCACTAAATTTCTCTTATAACCTTACAAGGATTCCCGACAAGCTACTGTATTAGATGCAATATCTTTATTTACAACACTTCCTGCTCCTATTACAACATTATCTCCAATTGTTACTCCTGGAAGTACAACAACATTTCCCCCAATCCATACATTATTTCCAATTTTAATTGGCCTTGCATATTCTAATCCTTTATTTCTTGTTTCATAATCTAATGGATGTCCTGCTGTATAAAACTCACAGTTTGGAGCAATAAAAACATTATTCCCAAATTCTACTTTTGCACCATCTAATACAACACAATTATGGTTCATATAAAAATTTTCTCCAACATTAATGTTGTAACCATAATCACATTGAAAATTAGATTCAACAGTTATATTTTCTCCTGTTTTTCCAAATAATTTCTTTATAAATTCTTTTCTTTTTTCTCTATCTGATGGTTTAATATTATTATACTGAAAACACAAATCCTTAGCCTTTTTCATTTCCTCTATTAGCTCTTGATTATAATTTCCATCATATAGTTGTTGGCAATCTCTTTTTTGTTTTTCTGTCATACTTTCACTCCTAATTTATCTTTTATACCCATATTATTAAAACAAGTAAAACTATTCCTACTCCAACAAAAGAATATCCCATTATTTTACTCATTTTTCTAAATGACTTCTCACTTTTTGGAGTTGGATGAAATATTATGCTTCCAGTTTCATAACTCATTTTAGGTATATAATTTCCTATTATCATAAATAATATTCCTAAAATCAAACATACACTTTTTCCAACATATACAGTACTTCCTAATGGAACCTCTATCATAATAATATATAATAATACTGTTATAATAGGAATAAACCATTCCATTATTTTTACAATTCTAGGTTTTTCATTATCTTTTATTTTGTTTACCTTCTCTACAAATATAATGCATATTGCTTGCACAACAGCCATAATTAAAGGTATTCCAAATAAAGCAAAATTCTTTGGTGCATAATTATCAGGTACATCATTTATTGTAAAATGAATTGGCATTTTGTCTGGTAATTTGTTATAAAACACAATGCCTAATATCATTGGTAATAAACATACAATCACACTTAAAATTAATATTTTTTTATTTTTCTTTTCCATTCTTATTTCCTCCCAATTTATAAATCCACACTAAAACATCTTCAAATACAGAACTATTTAATTCATAAAATATAAAGTTTTTTTGTTTTGTTTCAGTTATTAGATTTGCCTTTTTTAAGTTTGATAAATGATAAGATACTGTTGCTCCAGTTAAATTAAAACTGTTTGATATTTCTCCTGCTGTTTTTCTACCATCTTTCAACAATTCTAGTATCTCTCTTCTTACAGGGTCACTAATTGCTTTTAGAGTTTCTGATATTCCCAAATTAATCACCTCACTTACTGTATTTAGATATATATCTAAATAGATTATACTACTTTAAAAATATAATGTCAATAACTATTTAGATTTTTTTCTAAATAGTTTGTAAAAAATATAGCAATACTTTTTTATTGCTATATTTTTATCTTACTTCTTTTTTCTTGGTTTAGGTATAGGTGTTACTTTTTCTATTTCAGACACAACCATTTTGCAAAAGTCAGAGTTATCAATATCTAATATATAATGTTCTTTAGCACCACTATATGGATAACCTGTTTCTGCATTTTTCATCATTTCTTCTATACAGTCTAGTTTCTTGACAAATGCATTATTATCACAAACTATAATAACTGGCTTATCATTAACATATACCATAAATTCCCCAAACATTTTCTTATACCTTATGTCTCCAATTCCTTCTATTTGTTCACATACATACTCTATATATTCAATTGTAGTTGCCATTTTATTTCTTCCTTTCTTGTATGATTATAATATAAAAATAGATAATTAGCAACTAAATAATTCTGTTATACTAATTTATTTACATTTCCCAAAAATATTATACTTTCTATAATATCTAAAATAGAATATATTAAAACAACAATTCCTAATGTTACTATTATTGCTCCTGAGTTACATATTATATATATTCCACAAACTCCCATTATTAACGCAATAGCTAAACTATATAACCATACATTAGAAGAAATATTTTTCAATTTAGCTGATAAACTAATTCTAATAATAGCACTATAAATAATCCATAATCCTATTAAAATTCTAAATATAGTTCCTATTTGACTACTATAACAAATTGTTATAACACCTAATATAACAGCTATTATTCCATAAGATATATCATAATTATAAAAATCATATTTTCCTTTATTTCTAATATAATTTAAAATTTTATATAATCCAACTAATATAAACATTGCACCTAAAATTATAGATACAAATTTTATTGTTCCTTCTGGATTTATAATTAAAATAATTCCTAATATTGCAAAAATAATTGATGTAATTAAAGAACTTATTCCTGTTCTTTTTAAAATTTTTTCTAAATATTCCATACCTTCCTCCTTTAAACCCAAGTTTTACTACTTCTAATTATTCCCTAAATATTTATTTTATACTATCAACTTTCAATATATATTTATAAGAATTGCTCTTCTTTGATAAATCAATCAATTTTTGGGCTTTATTTTGTATTCCTTTTATATCTCCATTTACTAATTTATAAATCTTGCTTATTCCATCATTATCAAATTTGTTCATTCCATCTGCTAAAGTATTTGCTCCATCTGATATAGTTTTAGCACCATCTTTTAAACCAATTCCCGCTTCTTTAATTGTTTCCGTGTTTGAATTTAATGTTTCAATTCCTGTTTTTAATTCTTTAGCACCATTTGAAAGTGTATTAGTTCCTGCACTTAAAGCATTCGCTCCTTTTGATAATGTACTTGATCCATCTTCTAATTTATTTAATCCATTTTGTAACTCTGGAGAACTACTTATTATTGTATCTACACCATTTTTTACTTGTGAAGATACTCCTTGTAATTGCCCTAATGCTGTTTTTAATTGATTTAATCCTGTTAAAACTTCTTTTGTTTCTTCTTTTATTACTTTATTATAAGCTGTTCTTTCTGTTGCCACATTTGTTTTTAATTCTGTAATTTGTTTATCCAAAGATGATATTTGGCTTAATAATACTGTTTTTTCTTCACTTTCTTCCATAGAATTTACTGTTTTTTCTAAAGCTGTTTTAGTGGCATTTAATTTATAAATTGTTGTTTCTGTTGCTGTTCCTAAAGCTGTTAAATTTTTCGTCGTATCAGAAGATTCTGACGTACTTGCTGATATTTTAGTTATAGAACTCTCAACATTTTTGATTATTTCTTGTGTTCCTAAATTAATTCCATCTGTTCCTTTTTTAATTTTGCTCATTGCTGAAATTAAGCTAGAAAGATTTGTTTTTAATTCTGTTATTCCATTTGATAAATTTGAACTTCCTTCTGCAATCTTTTTTGTATTAGAATTAATTGTAGATATCCCATCATTAATTTTTGTGTAATTATTACTTATTGTATTTACACCATTTGTATATACCCCAAGTCCATTATTGAATTCTCCCATTTTTTCTGTATAAGTATCAGTTCCTTGTTTCAATGTTTTTGTTCCATCTACTAATTGTTTACTTGCATTTTTTAAATTTTGAATATCACTATAAATACTTTCAAACTCACTTAAAAATTCCAAATCACTATTAAATACATTTGATTCGATATACATATACATATTTCCCAATTCAAAATCTTTTACATCTGCCTCAATTGTTAGTTTTTCTGGTATTTCAATATCATCTTTATTTAAATCCAAGCTTTCTTGCATTCCTGGCATAGTTATACCTACTACCATTGTATTACTTCCATTATCTATTGTCTTTCCACTAGATACTGTTACATTTTCAAATTTTTCATTATCTAATATCATTCCACAAGATACAATATATGGTGTATACATTTTTACTTGTTTTCCATCTACTTCTACTATTTTCTCATCTTTATTAATGTATTTGATTTCTATTTTTACTTTTCCAGATTTTCCTTTTATATCTTCACTTGATATTTCTTCATCATTTAAATAATACTTTATTTCTGTATCTATTGGCATTTCTTCATTTTTTTCTTCTTGATTAGAAGTGTTTTTATAAACTTCTCCTATATTATTCATTTTACAATATGATGTATCTTTTTCTGATATTGCATATATCGGAATTGCATAGATACTACATAATGATATTGTGCTTGCTATACAAACTATCTTTTTTATTAATTTGCTCATTATAAATTAACTTCCTTTCCTATTTTTTTCATTCCTAATGTTGTTTTACAAATAATTTTATCAAAAATCATTAAAAATGCTGGTAATACACAAATAACAGTTATCATACTTATTATTGCACCTCTTGATATTAATACACATAATGAACTTATCATTGCTATTTGTGAATATATTGCTACTCCAAATGTTGCTCCAAAGAAACATAAACCACTTACTACTATTGAGCTAATTGATGTTCCAAGTGCATAATCTATTGCTTCTTTTTTACTTAATTTTTCTTTACGTTTTTCTATATATTTATTTGTTATTAAAATTGCATAATCTATTGTTGCTCCTAATTGAATTGTTCCTATTACTATTGAGGCAACAAATGGTACTTGATTTCCCATATATGCTGGAATTCCCATATTTATAAATATTGCAAATTCAATAACTAAGATTAGAATAATTGGCAATGAAAGAGATTCTAAAACTACAAACATTAAAGCAAATATTACTGCAATTGAAAATGTATTTACACTATTAAAATCATGATTTGCAATTTCTACTAAGTCTTTCATAAGTGGCCCTTCTCCAGCCATTAAACTATTTTCATCATATGTTTTTATTATGTTATTTACTTGTGCAATTTGATTATTTAACTCATCTGTTGCATTTTCATATTTTGAACTTATTATTATCATTTGATATTTATCACTTGTAAATATTTTTAATATATCTTCTGGTAAAAATTCTGCTGGCATGTCTAGGCTATTAGTTATTTTTGAATAACTTAGGCAAAGTTCTATTCCATCTAATTTTTCAATTTTATTAACCATTTCTGAAACTTTTTCATCAGATAAATTTTTATCTACTAAAACTAATTCTGTTGAAACCATATTGAATTTATCAGAAAGTTCGTCATTTGCTTGAACACTTGGTAAAGTTTTTGGTAAACCACTCATTAAGTTGTAATAGCTTTCTGTATGTGTATATCCATATATTGCAAATGGTAACATTATTATAAATATTAAAGTAATTAGTTTATAATGTTTTATTACCAATTCTTTTAATTTTGTAAATTTTGGTAATATTTCTTTGTGACTTGTTTTTACAATTAATCTATCTAATACAAGTATTAAAGCTGGAAGTATTGTTACTGTACATATTACGCCTATTGCAACACCTTTTGCCATAACTAGACCAATATCTTTTCCGAGTGTTAAACTCATTGTACAAAGTGCTAAAAACCCAGCTATTGTTGTCATTGAGCTTCCAACAACTGACCTTAATGTATCTGATATAGCAAGAGCCATTGCTTTTTCATTATTTGTTTCAGTTTGTTTTTGATGTTTATAACTGTGATAAAGGAAAATTCCAAAATCCATAGTTACCCCTAATTGTAATACACTACTTATTGCTTTTGTTATATAAGAAATTTCCCCAAATATCATATTTGAACCTAAATTATATAATACGGAAATCCCTATATTTCCTAATAGTATTAATGGAATTATATAAGAGTCTAATGCTATACTTAAAATAATTGCACATAATATTACTGCTATTATTGCATATATTATTACTTCTGAATTACAAATATTTTTTATATCTAAGTTTGTAGCAGACATTCCACTTATTTTACAGCTTTCGTCTGTTATGTCTCTTAATTCTTGAATTGCATCTAATGTTCTATCTTCTGCTATTCCATCTTTGAAAGTAACTAGTACCGCTGTTGTTCCATCTTCTTTATAGATTTTATCTAATATTTCATCTGGTAACATATCTATTGGAATCGCACTTCCTGTTACATCTGTTATACCTATTACTTCTCCTACTGAATCAATTTGTCTAATTCTTTTTTCTAAATTTATAAGATTTTTTTGTGGCATATCTTTTACAAGTACAATTGAAAATGAACCCATTTCAAAATCTTCTGATAAGATATTTTCTCCTTTAATTGTTTCTATATCATTTGGTAAATATGATAAAATGTCATAATTTACTCTTGTTGATAGCATTCCATAAATTGATGGAATACATAAGATTATTGCTATTATAAGAATTATTATCTTATGTTTGCAAATAAATTCGCCAAATTTTTTCATTATTATTAACTTATACTAGTCTTTTTACTAGTTAAGTTTCCTCCTTTCAATAATTTTGTATGACCATTAGTCATTTTTATCGTGATTTATTGTAGCACTTTTATGACCATTAGTCAATATTTTTATAAAAATTATTGACTAAAATTTTAGTTTGTGAGATAATTTAATTGTAAATCTAATTTTATAGAAGTTAAAGAAATGGAGTAAATCTATGAAAAAATCAGATGAAAAGAAAAAAATAAAAGAAGAAACCCTACTAGATACAGCATTTAACCTATTTACTAAAAAAGGATTTAAAGAAACTTCTATTCAAGATATTGTAGATAATGCAGGTATTGGAAAAGGAACTTTTTATTTATATTTTAAAGATAAATATGATATTCAAAATAAACTAATTGAAAAAAAATCACAAAAATTATTTTCAGACGCTGTTAAAGCTTTGAAAAAAACTGATACCCAAAACTTTGAAGACCAAATTATTTTTGTAATTGAACATATAATTGATGCATTAGATAAAAATCATGTTTTATTAAAATTCATATCAAAAAATCTCTCACTAGGAATATATAATCAAGCTGTAACAAAAATTGCTGATTTAAAAGGTTCTAATGAAGATTCTATTTACAATATTTTTATGAATGGTATTGAAAAAAATAATATAATATTAGAAAATCCAGAAGCTACTTTATTTATGATAATAGAACTATCTAGTTCTACCGCATTTAATTCTATATTATATAATATGCCTTTACCTATTGAACAATTTAAACCTATCCTATTTAAGGAAATACGCAAAATTTTAAAATAAATTCTTAAAAGGACCATATCTTTTTGCAAAAGATATAGTCCTTTCTTAAAAAAAATTATCCCTCTATTATATCTGATTTCTTTGGCATTATAATAGAAGCTATAATATATGCTATTATTCCGCTTCCTGCACATGCAGTAAATAATATCCAAGCTAATCTAACTAATGTTGCATCTATATCAAAATATTCTGTAATTCCACCACATACACCATCTAATTTTCTTCCTTGTTCAATTTTATATAATCTCTTTTTCATGTTCCTCTTCCTCCTATTTTTTATAGTTTCCTTTTTTCAACTTGATATATAACAAAAGATATAATCATACCAATACATGCAGTTATTAGCTGTGTTCCTCCCATAGCCATTTGTAGTGTTCCAATTAATTTATCTGGAAATATTGAAAATAGTTTCAATATCTCAAAACAGCCGAAAATTACGATAACTTTTGCAACAATTCCTACTATACCTGCCAAAAAGTAATTTTGTTTTTTAGCTAGCATAATATATTTATAAGCATATACTAATACAAAATTTCCTATCCAAATTGCAGGTATCATATATACCATATATACAGAGGCTGTTTTAAATACAAATCCTCCTAAAATTGTTGATACACTTGGCATTGTTATTATTCCAGCAATTTTTTTCCAACCTTTTACATTAATTGCAGAAACAATTAGTGCCATATTTACAATAGAGCCTACTATAATTTGTGAATTTGTTGCTATAACACTTTGTGTTCCAAATATAATATTAATTAATTTAGCTAAAAATGTTGGAACTATAAATGCTATTAATCCTATTATTATGCTCTGAATAATATCTACCTTCTCTGAGAAGTCATAAATTCTCCTATCTAATACATTTTCTTTTTCCATTTTATACCCCTTTCTCTTTTTGTAAAAATTTTATTCCTTATGTCATAATTTTAGCACAATTTATTCTTTTTGTATATCCCATGTTAAAAATTATATAACTGCAACAAAAGCACTATACATTAATAATCCTAAAGGCTTTCCTAATACTATAATTGCAAGAAACCTTTTGAATGTAATATTGCTAAGTCCTGAAACATAACATAAAAGGTCATCAGGCAAACCTGGTAATAAAATTCCAAAGAAGAATACTTTTTCAAATTTATTGTTTCTTATATATCCTAAATATTTATCTACTTGTTCTTGTTTAAATAAACTTTTTATTAACTTTAGACCATATCTTTTCGCTAAAAAATATGCTATTACTGAACCAATTATTAAACCTATTTCGTTATAAACAAATCCCCATACTGGTCCAAACGCCAATACACCAGCTAAGCAACTGGCTCCTCCTGGTATTATAGGGAAAACTACTTGTACAATTTGTATAAATATAAATACTAATGGAGCAAATATTCCAAATTTGCTCATATATTCAACAAGTAGTGTTTTGTCTCGAAATATTCCTATTTTTATTCCATATATAATAAATATAACAATCAAAATTGTCATAACAATTGTTGCTACATTAAATACATTCTTTAACCTTTTTTCGTTCTTCATTTTCAATTCCTTTTCTATTAAAAGTATTATCTACATTTTCGTTTAAAACTTCATTATATACTTCTAAAACCCTTTGAGCATATCTTTTTGAACTATATTCTTCTGCTTTTTTTCTTACTTCATTTTTATATTCATTTTTCAATTGTTCATTTCTTGCAAAATCTAATAGTTGATTTATATATTCTTGTTCATTACTAAATAAACTATTTTTTGGTAACATTCCTGTGAATGCCATATCATTTATACACATTGGCACTACCCCAGATGCCATAGCTTCTATTACTGTTAGTCCTTGTGTTTCTGTATTTGACGCAGTTACAAATAAATCTGCACATTGATAATAATATTGAACTTCCTCTTGAGGAATTTTTCCAGTAAAAATCACTTTATCATAAATATTAAGCTTTCTTGTTATATTTATATATTTTTCTTTATCAGGTCCATCTCCTACAATTAGCAATTTTATGTTTAGAATTTTCTTATCTACTATTTTTTTATGTGCCTCTAACAAAAATTCAATGTTTTTTTCTTGAGCTAATCTCCCCACAAAAATAATTGTGAAGTCATTATCTGTAATATCATATTTTTCCTTTATATCTTTAACCTTTTCTTTAGAAACATTCTCTTCAAAAAACCTCTCTAGGTCTATTCCACTAGGAATTATACAAACATTTTTTGTTATAAGATATTTTTCTTTAAATAATTTGTAAATTTTATCTGTTGGAACAATAGTCTCTTTTGCAGTTTTTACACAATAAATTTTAGTAAGGTCTTTTACTATTTTTTTACTTAAATTGTCAAAGTGATTGTGTGTAATATAATGTGTATAATCTTCATATAAAGTATGATATGTATGTACTAATGGAATTTTAAACTTTTTGGCTAATATTCTTGCAAATATACCAATTCCAAATTCTGTATGTGAATGAATAATATCTAAATTCCACTTTCTTATTATTTTTATTGTTGATAATGGATATATATTGCTAAGCCTATAATCATATATTCCTATTGGCATTCCTGATATCCTTAATATCTTTTCTTCTTCATCATAATCACACTTTATTGCACTATTATTTACTGTTACAATATAAACCTCATGCCCCATTTTTATTAATGCATCTCTTAAATTTGAAACACTAGTTGACACTCCATTTATATATGGTGGATATGAATCTGTAAATAATCCTATTTTCATTTTTATTACATCCCTTTCGTAAAGTATAAATATAATAATCGTTATCAATTTTTAGTATAATTTACACCTTTTCCTTTAAAACTTTTGTATATACTTGTCCTAACTTTTCTCCTATAATATTACTTTTTCTTTCTTCCGCTATTTTATATGCTTCATCTTTAAGACTTGGAAGCTCATTGTTTACAATCTTTCTAATTTTACACTCAAATTGGTCTATATCTTTTGCTTTATACACATTTTCACTATCTATTAACCAATCTTCAAATACTGGTATATCCCTTACAACCATATCGGTTTTACATCCTGCTGCTTCTATTATTGTTATTCCTTCTGTTTCTTCATAAGTCATAGCAACATATACATTACAACCATTCAATGCCTGCTTTATTATTTTTGGCTCAACATATCCTGCAAAAATTAAATTCTCTAACTTAGTATTTACTGCTTTTCTTACTTTACTTCTAGAAAATATTAGAGGACTATACCCAAACCAAATAAATTTATAATCAGGCATCTTTTTAGCAAGTTCTACAAAATCTACAATTCCTTTTCTTTCAATATAAAGACCTATTCCAACAACAATTTTATCATCTTTTTTATAATTATATTTTCTTCTAAAATCTTCTCCAGACTTTTCATCTTCTTCAAAATCTGTTATCGCAACTCCATTTGAAACAACATATATATCTTTATTTATTCCATATCCTTCTAGCAATTTCTTTGAATACTCTGTTGGTGTAATTATGGCATCTCCTAATGTATAACACTTTATTAACCACTTTTTAAAAATCTTTGAAACTTGATTAGAAAAAATAAAACTATTCCTAAAATCTTCCTCTGTGCTATGAGCGTGGTATACTATTTTTTTACCTTGCTTTTTTAATTTCTTTGCAAGTAAATAAGATTTTAAACCATAAAAATTTATATGTGCAATATCATAATTATCTGATACATCTGTTGTATACTCTATATTAACCCAATCTAATGCTTTCATTTGATGTCTTATAGCTTTTCCCAAACCACTTTTAGATAAAAACTTCTCATTTTCTGTATATAGTAGTACTTTCATTAAATTTCTCCTTGCCTGCAATTCCCCGTTAAGGGCCGGTTCTTTTTCATGGAATTAGCTAATTCCTTATTGAGTGCCGGTTCTTTTTTAGGGATTAGGACCAAAAGACCTGTCCCTTTTGTCCTATTATAACAAAACTTTATTAAGATTTTATTAATTTTTTATTATATTTGCCTTAAATTATTTTAAACATTTGAGGATAAGTTCCCCAAATGTTTATTTTCTCAATCTTAAAGCATTTATTATTACTGTAAGACTGCTTAATACCATTGCTGCACTTGCTATCATTGGATTTATTGATATCCCTATTGGTTTTAAAATTCCTATTGCTATTGGTATCATTAAGCAATTATAAAAAAACGCCCAAAATAGATTTTGTTTTATGTTTTTTATTGTTTTTTTGCTGATATTTATTAATTTTACTATACTTGATAAATCGTTTTTAGTTAATATAACATCTGATGAGTCCATTGCTATGTCAGATCCCTCATTTACACTAACTCCTATATCTGATGTTGCTAAAGCTGGACTATCATTTATTCCATCTCCACACATCATTACAAATTTATTTTCTTTTTTTAATTCTTGTATTACTTTTGTTTTTTCTTTAGGCAATACTTCTGAAATTACTTTTGTAATTCCTATTTCTTTTGCGATTTTCTCCGCTGTTTGTTTGTTATCACCTGTTAGCATAATTGTTTGTATTTTCTTTTTTGATAATTCATCTATAACTTCTTTACAATTTTGCCTTACTATATCATTTACTCCAATTATTGCGATTATTTCTTTATTTTTTATTACATATACAATACTATTTCCTGCCTCTTGTAATCTTTTTTCGTCTTCTATATGATTATTTTGAATATTGTAGTTTTTTACAATTTTTGAGTTTCCTAAAATTATTTCTTCATTGTTTATTTCTCCAGTAACTCCCATTCCTGCAATATTTTGAAAATTATCTACCTTTAATAAATTTATTTTATTTTCCTCTAAATATCTTGTAAATGCTTTTCCTATTGGATGTGTTACATTATTTTCTATGCTACCTACTAATTGTAATAGCTCTATTTCTTCTAAATTGCTATAATTAATTATTTCTGAAATCTTTAATTTTCCATATGTTAATGTACCTGTTTTATCAAATACTATTGTATTTATTTTTTGTGCATTTTCTAATATTTCGCTTTTCTTTATTAATATTCCTGAAGTTGCACATACTCCTTCTGATATTACTACCGCAAGTGGAGTAGCTAGTCCTAAACTACAAGGACATGCTACAACTAATATTGTAATAAATGTTGTTAAACTTTCCCCAAAACTTTGTCCTAAAATTAAATATATAAAAAATGTTATTATTGCAATTACTATTACTACTGGTACAAAATATCCTGCTACTTTATCTGCTAGTTTTGCAATTAGTGCCTTGGTGTTCGTTGCTTCTACAACAAGCCTTACAATTTCAGAAACTGTTGATTCTTTTCCTATTTTTTCTGCTTCATATTCAATATATCCATCATAATTTAAACTTCCAGCTAATACCTTATCACCTATTTTTTTAGTTACTGGCTTGCTTTCCCCTGTAATAAATGCCTCATCTAAATGTGCTGTTCCTTGTATCACTTTTCCATCTACTGCAATTTTTTCTCCAGCTTTTGTAATTACAACATCTCCTTTTTGAATTTCATCAAGTGTAACTGTTTTTTCCAAACCATCTTTTTTTATAACTGCTGTATTTGGTGTTATTTTTACTAATTTTTGAATTGCTTCTTTTGTTTTATTTTGACTTATTCCTTCAATATATCTTCCAAGTTTTATGAAATATATTATTATTGCAGCAGATTCAAAATATAAATTCATTACTTCATGATGATTTCCTAAAAATACTACATACATATTGTATAAACTATAACCTAAACTTGCTATAACTCCCATACTTACTAATGTATCCATATTAGGAGTTTTGTGTATTAAATTTTTATATCCATTTTTTAAAATATCAAATCCATAAATTATAAAGCATATTGTAAGTATTAGTAAAACTACCATATAATTTACTGGGTTATTATGTGGATCTAAAAATTTTATTACAGGTAGATTAACCATATGTCCCATAGATATATACATTAATACTATCGCAAGTATTGAGAATATTATAAATTCCGCCTTTTCTTTTTTGCTTTTATTCTCAATCTTAATTTCTTTAAATTCTCCTAAACTTTTAAATCCTGCTTGTTTTACAAATTCCTCTATTTTTTCTTGGTCTATTTTTTTCTCATCATATTCTATACTAGCATTTGCCATTACCAAATTTACTACTGCTGATGAGATTCCATCTTGTTTATTTAAATATTTTTCAAGTCCATTAGAACATGCCGAACATGTCATTCCATCAATAGATAAAATTATTTTCTTCATAATTTAAGTTTTACCTTTCTATTTCATATCCAATATCTTCTATTTTCTCTTTTATAGAATTCTCAGATACTTCTTCATTTGCAGTAACTTTTACGATTCCTGTAGCATGATTTGCAACCACTTCTTTTACACCTTCTATTGTTTTTAATGCATTTTGAACTCTGTTTTCACATCCATTGCACATCATACCTTTTACTTTTATCTCTAATTCTTTCATAAACTTAACTTCCTTTCCTATTTCCCTGTTTAGGGCCGGTTCTTTTTTGGGGATTTAGCTAATTCCCTGTTTAGTACCGGTTCTTTTTTAGGGATTTACATCATTATTTTTCCTCCACCAACCACAATGTCATCTATATAAAATACTGCTGATTGCCCTGGGGTTATTGCTCTTTGTGGGTCTTTAAATTTGACTTTTATGTTGTTTCCTTGTTGTATTATTTTTGCTTTGGCTTGTTTTGCTGAGTATCTAGTTTTTACTTCTACTTCTAGCCAATCTTCTATTTTATCGAATAAAAGAAGATTTATGTCTTTTACTTCTAATTCTGTTTTGTATAGTTCTTTTTCTTCTCCTACTATTAATTCATTTTTTTGCTTGTTAAATCCTAATACAAATAATGGTACTTTGTTTGAAATACCCAAACCTTTTCTTTGACCTATTGTGTAATTGTATAATCCTAAGTGTTTTCCTAAAATTTCACCTTTAGAATTTACTATATTTCCTTTTTTTGGTTTTAAATTAGAATTTGTTTCTAGGAATTTTTTATAGTTTCCATCTGGGATAAAACATATATCTTCTGAATCTGGCTTGTTTGCAACTTTTAAGTTGTTTTTTCTTGCTATTTCTCTTATTTGTTCTTTTTCTTCAAAGTCTGATAGTGGAAATATGACATGTTCTATTAGTTCTTGAGGGATATTCCATAAAACATAGCTTTGATCTTTTTTACCTGCATTTGATTTTTTTAATACCCATTTTCCATATTTTTCACTGTATTCAGTTTTTGCATAATGACCTGTTGCTATGTAATTACATCCCATTTCTTTTGCTTTTTCTAGCATAACTCCAAATTTCATATGTTTGTTACATTCTATACATGGATTTGGAGTTGTGCAGTTTGCATAACAATTTATAAAGTCATCAATTACATATTTTTTAAATTCTTCTTTATAGTTAAATGTAAAATGTGGTATTCCAATTGAATTACATACATTTTTTGCGTCTAGATATGTGTTTACATTACAACAGCTACTTCCTGTGAACAGTTCCAATGTCGTTCCTATAACTTCATATCCATTTTGTTTTAGAAGTAATGCTGCAACAGAGCTATCTACCCCTCCACTCATTCCTAATAGTACTTTTTTATTTTCCATTTATTTTATTAGATGTAAAATTCTTAAAAATTACATCTCTTCCTTTCTAATCTAAATTTAATTACAGCAACTTATATTTCCTTTTCCAGTTTGCTCATTTTTGTTTAATATATCTTCTATTGTATGCCATGCTAAAAGTGCACATTTTACTCTTGCTGGCATATTTGATACATTTTTAAAAGCTATTGCTTCTTCTAATTTTTCAAGTTCTTTTTCGTCAGTTGTTTCTCTTTTTATCATTTTTATAAATGTTTCAATTATTTTTTTTGCTTCTTCTATTGTTTTACCTTTTAGAGTATCTATCATAATTGATGTTGAGCTTTGAGATATTGCACATCCATGACCATAAAAAGCCATATCTTCTATTATATTGTCTTTCATTTTTACTTCTAATGTAATTTCATCTCCACAATTTGGATTATGGCCTATTTCTTGATAATCTGCATCTTGCAATTTCTTTTTGTTGTATGAATTCATGCTATGTTCCATTATCAATTCATTATAAATTTGATCTAAATTTTCCATTTTCTACCTTCCTTGATTACCTTTAGAATTCTTTTCTTGCAATTTTTTTAATAATAATGCATTTTCTTCCTTTCCTATAATTCTTTCTTCTACAATAACATATCTATCTTCTATATCATTTTGACCAATTGTTGTTACTTGCATACTTTTTCTGAATTTTTTATTTTCACTTATAACTTCTTTTCTTGTTAATAAATTATCCCAAAACTCTTGCCCAAATTCATTTATACAAGCCGCTTTAAAATCAGATGATACTGTTGATAGTGCCTTTTTACTCAATGTTTGTTTTATTATATCTAAAAATACTTCCTCTGTTATATTTTCTCTTCCTATATCATCAACTGTTTCTTTTATAACATTATTTAATTGTGCCCTGCCTATTTCTATTCCTTTGTCTCTATAATATTTCAAAACTATAGCTAAAGGAACTAATTCTCCCTTAAATGGATAACAAACTTTCTGTGGCATAATCATTTCTCCTTATACTAAATATTTCTTAAACATATTATGTGCTTTGTTTAATGCTTCTATTAACCTATCTACATCTTGTTTTGTATTATAAAAATAAAAGCTTGCTCTACATGTAGAATCTATTCCTAAATACCTCATAAGTGGCTGTGCGCAATGATTTCCGTGAGCGAATACATACACCTTCTGAATCTAATATACTTGCAACATCATGAGGATGAACACCTTTTATATTAAATGATATTACAGAAGAATGATTTTCTTTATTTGGAGACATATATAGTTTTAAATAATCTAATTTTGATAATCTACTTCTTGCATATGAAATAACTTCATCTTCTATTTCTTGAATTTTATTATATCCTATGCTTTCAATATAATCAATAGCTGCACCTAATCCTATAACACCTTCAACATTTTGTGTTCCTGCTTCAAATTTATTTGGAAGTGGTGCAAATGTAGTTTCTTGTTCATATACGTATTCTATCATATCTCCACCCATTAAAAATGGAGACATTTTATTTAATATTTCTTTTTTACCATACAAAACCCCAATTCCAAGAGGTGCAAGCATTTTATGTCCTGAAAATACTAAAAAGTCTACATTTAAATCTTGTACATCAATTTTCATATGTGGTATACTTTGAGAAGCGTCAACTATTACTATTGCTCCTTTTTTATGTGCATAGTCAATAATTTTTTTTACATTATTTATTGTTCCGAAGTACATTTGAAATATGTGTAATTCCAACTATTTTTGTTTTATCTGTAATCTTATTTCGAATTTCTTCATCTGATAATTCAAAATCTTCATTTATGTACATATAATTCAATTTCGCCCCTGTCACTTTGCTTACTTTTTGCCAAGGAACTAAATTTGAGTGATGTTCCATTATTGAAATTACTATTTCATCATCTTTTTTTAGATTTTCCATCGCATATGTATATGCAATTAAATTTAAACTTTCTGATGCATTTTTGCTAAATATTATTTCTTCTCTGTGTTTGCTATTTATAAATTTTGCAATCTTTGTTCTTGTGTTTTCATACACTTCAGTTGCTTCCATACTTAAAGAATATGCTCCTCTATGAGGGTTTGCATTATAGTTTTCATAGAATTTTTTTATTGCATCAATAACTTGTTTGGGCTTTTGTGTTGTTGCTCCACTGTCTAAATATGTGATTTTTCTATTTTGTAAAAGTGGAAAATCATTTTTTAATTCTTTAATATCCATCTTTCTTTCTCCTTTTTTTCTCATTGGGGACGTTTCTTTTCTCAAAAGGGACTGTCCC
Organism: uncultured Eubacteriales bacterium; assembly: GCA_948468315.1. Taxonomy (GTDB): domain Bacteria; phylum Bacillota; class Clostridia; order TANB77; family CAG-508; genus CAG-269. The sequence goes on along the minus strand of CAOKHL010000007.1, from coordinate 34,560 downwards.
TTTTTTAAAAGGACCTGTCCCCAATGAAAAAAATCAGCCTAACCTTTTATCAATCTCTTCTAAAATTTCATCTTTCAATTCTTCTTTCTCTATCTTTTCCAAAACCTCATTAAATCTAGCTCTAACAATTAATTTTTGTGCCTCTGTCTTGCTAAATCCTCTACTCATAATGTAAAACAACTCTTTATTATCAATCTTTCCGGCTGCTGCTGAGTGATTTCCTTCGACATCTTCTTCTGTGCATAATAACATTGGCAAAGCTATTGCTTTTGCTGTTGGAGATAAAATTGTGCAATATTCATTTTCATCTCCAGTTGATTTTTTACAACCTTTTTTAAAATCTATTGTTCCTTTAAAATGTTTTTTGGCTTTATCTTTTATAGCTCCTTTTATGTTCATATTAATATTTGATTTTTCTCCAAATACTTCTACTATGTAATTTAAATCTATCAGCTGTTCCTCACATCCTAAATAGATTGTATTTATGTTATTTTTTGATTTTTTTCCTTGAAGATTAGTATAATAATTTGTTATACTGTTTTTTCCTCCAAAATCAACAATTGTATAATTTATGTTTGCATTGTCTTCTATTATATTTTCTATTGCTAAAAAGTTGTCTGAATTATTATTTAGTAAATTTAAAATTATAATATTTAGCTGAGAATCTTTTTTAGCCAATATTTTAAGTTGTCCATTATGGTAATATTTTAAATCATCAATAGCTGAATATTTTATAATTATTGTTGATTTTGTAGCTTCTTCACACTGTATAAAAATATTTTCAATCAGCTCTTGATTTTCTTTTGAAAAATCAAAATTTAAATTTATACTTTCTTCTGACTTATCTTTTATATAAATTTGAATATCGTTATTTGATATTTCATTTATTTGTTTTGTTAAAATATCTCCATTACCATATTTTATTTCATTTTCTATTTTGTTATTTTCTATGTTAAATTTTTCTGTATTCCCAGTTATTTTCAAACTTTTAAAGCTACCTACAGTTTTTGGAATATCTATATTTTCTAATTTTATATTATTTATTCCATAATTTTTTGAAGTTCTTATTGGTGTTTCATTTATGTTCAAATTTGCCATTATCCTATCGCTCCTTCCAATTCCAAATTTATTAGATTATTCATTTCAACAGCATATTCAATAGGAAGTTCCTTTGAAATAGGATCTGCAAATCCTCTTACAATCATAGCTTTTGCATCTTCTTCTGATAAACCTCTACTCATTAAGTAAAAAATTGCTTGGTCACTTATTTTTCCAATTTTTGCTTCATGAGAAAACTCTACTTCATCTGTTCTTATATCATTTACTGGTATTGTGTCAGACCTAGATATATCATCTAGCATAAGTGATTCACAAGATACTGAACATTTTGAATCTTTAGCATTTTCATTTATTCTAACTAATGACCTATAAGTTGCTGCTCCTCCATTTTTTGAAATTGATTTAGAATTTATTAAACTTGATGTATTTTTACTATTATGAATTACTTTAAATCCTGTATCTAAATTTTGTCCTTTTCCTGCAAATGATATTCCTGTGTATTCTGTTTTTGCTCCTTCTCCATTTAATATACTCATCGGATAAAGCATAGATACTTTTGACCCAAATGAACCAGAAACCCAATCCATTTTTGCATTTTTACCTACAATTGCTCTTTTTGTATTTAAATTTAGCATATTTTTTGACCAATTTTCTATTGTTGAATATCTTAAATATCCATTATCTTTTACATATAATTCAACACATCCTGCATGCAAATTTACCTTATTATATTTTGGAGCTGAACATCCTTCTATAAAATGAAGTGATGCTCCACTTTCTACTATTATTAGTGTATGTTCAAATTGCCCTGACTCTGGTGAATTTAGCCTAAAATATGATTGAAGAGGGATGTCTACTTTTACTCCTTTTGGAACATATACAAATGACCCGCCTGACCAAACAGCTCCATGTAATGCAACAAATTTATGGTCTGTTACTGGTACACATTTCATAAAATGTTCTTTTACTAATTCTGGATAATCTCTAACTGCTGTTTCCATATCTGTATAAATTACACCTTGCTCTAAAAGCTCTTTTTTCATACTATGATAAACTACTTCTGAATCATATTGTGCACCAACTCCTGCTAAAGATCTTTTTTCCGCTTCTGGTATTCCGAAGTTTATCAAATGTGTTTTTTATATCTTCTGGCACTTCTTCCCAGTTGTCTGACATTTTTGATTTTGGCCTTACATATGTTGCAATTTCATCCATATTTAGTTCTGATAAATCTGGTCCCCATGTTGGAAGTTCTAGTTTATTATATATTTCTAATGCCTTTAGTCTAAATTCTCTCATCCATTCTGGGTCATTTTTTTGTTTTGATAATTCTTCTATTATTTCTGGTGTTATCCCTTTTTTGATTTTGAACTCATAATCATCTTGGTTTTTTATATCATAGATGTTTCTATTTATTTCTTCTAGGTTTGTTTTCATTTTATTTTCCTTTCGTTTAAGGTGTTTTTAAATCTGCTTATAATTCTTGTATCCATTTTCTTCAATCTCTTTTGCTAATTCTTTGTCTCCTGTTTTTACAATTTTTCCATCAACTAAAATATGAACATAATCTGGTGTTAAATTATGTAAAATCTTAGTATTATGAGTAATAATTAAAACTGCATTTTCGTCTGTTTTAAACATTTCTATACCCTTTGATACTGTTCTTATTGCATCTACATCTAAACCAGAATCTGTTTCATCTAAAATTGCAAGTTTTGGATTTAAAACTAACATTTGAAGAATTTCGTTTTTCTTTTTTTCTCCTCCTGAAAATCCTACATTTAGGCTTCTTTCACTGTATTCTGGCTTCATTTGAAGTTTTTCCATATGTTTTTTTACTTCTTCTTTAAATTTAAATATTTTTACTGGCTCCCCTGTAATCTTATTTTTAGCGTATTTCAAAAAATTAGTTACTGTTATTCCTGGTATTTCTTCTGGTAATTGGAATGACATGAAAATTCCATTTCTTGCTATTTCATCTGTTTTAAGATTTGTAATATCAATTCCTTCAAAAATTATTTTCCCTTTTTCTTTGTTATATAATGGATTATTTAATATTGCATTTGCTGTTGTTGTTTTTCCAGAACCATTAGGTCCCATTATTACATGTATTTCGCCTTTATTTATCTTTAAATCTATTCCTTTTAAAATTTCTTTTTCTCCTGCATTTACATATAAATTTTCTATTTTTAAAAGTTCTTCTTTCATTTATCATCTACTCCTTGTTTAATCTTATTTGTGTTTCTTCTTTTACAAGAACGACATCTTTCTTTTGATATATCATAATTACAGTTTAATTCTTCCAAATCTAATACTTTATGTACATATTTTGCTAGTTTATTAATTGTATTATCTTCCATTATTAGTTTTAATTTTTCTGCCTCTTTTTTTGCGGCTTCTTCTTCTAAGCCTATTACATCTTTAAAAAATATATAGGAAATATCATATGCTTCTAAAATTTTCTTTGCTAAATCTATTCCCTTTTCTGTTAACTCAATTTTTCCATATGTTTCATATTCCACTAAATTATTTTCTTTCAGATTATTTATAGCTTTATTTACACTTGGTTTACTACATTCCATTTGAATTGCTATATCTGTTACTCTTATTTCTTTATTTTTTATTTGCAGTATATACATTGTTTTTAAATATTCTTCTAATGCTTTTGATATCATTTTAATCTCCTTTTGTTAGCTTCGGTTAACATTATAATATAAAATTTAGGGTATGTCAATATTATTTTGATTAGGACTATATCTTTTTTAAAAACCTCTTTTTAGAAAAGATATAGTCCTAATCAAAATTAAACTTCTTCAACCCAATATCTATCATTTATACTTCTTGCCTTTGTTATTGATAAAATTTTCATTTCATCATATTCATGTAATTTATACTTTTTTAACAATTCTTTTGTTTTCCAACTATCTTTACTAACTATTCTATTTTTGAAAAAGTCAAATAATTCATTGGAGGTTTCTACTCTGTTTAACAAACTAAAATTTCCTATTCCTATACAACCATCTAATATTGCATTTTTTAGTTCTTGTTCATTTATCTCGAAAATATATTTTTCTTCTTTTTTGCTTAGAACCCCAAGGCTATATACTTTTCCTGAATTACTAGACCACTTTAGGATTAAATGCATATTCCATCATCTCCTTTTGACTTTTGTTGTAATATTTCTTTAAATATTTGTTCTAAAATGTCTTTCTTCTTTGAATAAAAGTCTTCAAAATATACTCTCACTTCATTTGGTATATTTATTTCAGTTTTTTCGCTTGCTATCCCTATTAATTTTTGAATATCAAAACTTTGAATTACTTCTGAAATATATCTTTTAATCCAAGGTAGCTCTTTGTATTGCATAATAAATGACTTCAAATCTGTTTTTTGATTATCAGATAATGTTTCATATATTTTTATATTTCGAATTCTACTGCAAAAGTCAAAATCATATACTGGAAACACTCTAACCTTTTTACCATCAATTCCAAGAGCCCAATTTCCATTATGATTATCTACATACTCTATAGTTTTTTTAAATATTTCTTGTCTTATAAATTCATCTAAAACCTCTTGTATTTTATGACTAGGTACATACCTTAATTTTAAAAAATTTTCTATTTCCTTTAATCTTTCTGAAAATATCAATGTATCTTTTCCCTTATTTGAAAAAAGTACATTTAATCCCTCCCAAATTTCTTCTCCATTTATTTTTTCATCTAAAGTTATTAAATACTCCATATTAGGGTTAACTGGTATCTTTTGCTTTCCTCTTGAAAATTTTGCAAATAGATATTTTACAGTTTCTACATGAAATATTTCCTCTCCAATATATGGAAGAATTATATTATTATATTTAGAAATTTCTATTGCTGCCTTACCATTATTTTTTATAAATTTACTATATGCTTCTCCTCCACTATTATAGGCAAAATTTTTAACCAAATATTGTGCATTTGCATTCCTTAATTCTATCCAAGCATGAGCTGATGCATATTCCCCTATATCTATATCAACTGCATTGTACTTACTTTGTGTAAATATAATATTACTTTTCTGGTCTCTTTCTAACTGTTTTGTGTCATTTCTTTTTCTTATCTTATTTGTATTAATTTCAGTGTCTGTTTCAGCCTCATATATTGGTTCCGAAAAATTCCTCATAAAATTTCCCTTTTTATACATTTACGTCTTTTTCCAACTTTTCTCTAACAATTATTCTAACAGGAGTACCCTCCAAACCAAATTCTTTGCGTATTTGGTTAACTAAATATCTTTCATATGAAAAATGGAATAAATCTTTTTTATTTACAAATATAACAAATGTTGGTGGTTTGGTTGAAGCTTGAGTTCCATAGAAAATTTTTAATTTTTTACCTTTGTCTGTTGGTGGTTGAACAATAGCTATTGCCTCATTTATAACTTGGTTTAATTGACTTGTTGTAACTCTTTTTGCATTTTGCTCAGCAACATAATTTATCATTCCAAATAATTTGTCTACTCTTTGTCCTGTTTTTGCTGATATAAACATTATTGGAGCATATGATAAATATGATAATTTGCTATAAATTTCTTTTTTGTATTTTTCTAATGTTCCTGTGTCTTTTTCATATTCATCCCATTTATTTACAACAATTATTATACCTTTTCCAGCTTCATGTGCTTCTCCTGCTATTTTAGCGTCTTGGTCTGTTACTCCTTCATTTGCATCAATTAACATTAAACATACATCTGCTCTTTCTATTGCTAAAATAGACCTCATTACACTGTATTTTTCAATTCTTTCAGTTACTTTGCTTTTTCTTCTAATTCCTGCTGTATCTATAAATATATATTTTCCATTATCATTTTCGTAATATGAATCTATTGCATCACGAGTAGTTCCTGCTATATCACTTACTATATTACGATTTTCTCCAAGTATTTTGTTTATTAAAGATGATTTTCCTACATTAGGCTTTCCTATTACTGCTACTTTTATTCTTTCTTCATTTTCTTCATCTTTATCAGGTTTTGGAAGATTTTCGTAAACACTATCTAAAACATCTCCTATTCCTTGTGCATTACTTGCTGAAACAGGCATAGGATCTCCTAATCCTAGTTTATAAAATTCATATATATCTGATTGGAATTTTTGATAACTATCTGCTTTATTACATACTAAAATTATTGGTTTTTTTGATTTTTTTAGCATTACCGCTATTTCCTCATCAGCTGCTGTAACTCCTTGACGCACATCTGTTAGAAATATTATTACATCCGCAATGTCTATTGCGATATTTGCTTGTAATCTCATTTGAGTAAGAATTACATCATTTTTTTCTGGTTCTATTCCTCCTGTATCTATTAGTGTAAAATTTCTGCCTCTCCAGTTACTTTCTCCATATATTCTGTCTCTTGTAACTCCTGGTGTGTCTTCTACTATTGATATTCTACTTCCTACTATATAATTGAAGAATGTTGATTTTCCAACATTTGGCCTTCCTATTATTGCTACTATTGGTTTTGACATTTATTTTCTCCTCTCTTTGCCAATGGGGGTGGGCTTTTTATAATATAAATATATTTTAAAAATTTTAATAAATAATAACTATATTGATTCTATTTCTTTTTTAGTTAACCCTGTTATTTCTATTATTGTTTCTATATTCATCCCTTTTTCAATCATCTTTTTGGCTATTTCTATTTTACCTTTTTTCTCGCCTCTCTTTTCCCCTCTCTTCTCTCCTTCTTTAATCCCTTCTCTTTTAGCATGTCCTATCTCAGAAATCCTGTCCATTTCCCACTTTTCACGCAATTCTGCCAATCGCCTTACTTCTGCATCTCCTGTTAAATAATTCATTTCTATTCTTGCTTTTTTTAGTGTGTCATTTTTTTCTTCTGCCAATTTTACCGCCTCCTTATTATAATCATCTAAAAAGACCAACCATTGGTTTAGCTTTTCATTCATATTAGGATTTTGCTTTCTAAACTTTGGTAGTTCTATAAAATACCATTTTATTCCTTTTAATACTTCATATTCTCTATGTTTGTCTAGTACTATTACTGTATCTGATATATATTCATCAAATCCTAATAATTCATAGTCCAATATATTTATCATTATTACTTTTGTTATGTCTTTATACTCTGTTCCTCTTTCTGTTTCCCTTGATATTACTTTTGAACTATAATATGTCGTTCTTTCTTCTATATCTTGATGATTTTTTATTTGTAATTCTATATTTACTATTATTCCATCATTTAATTTTGCTTGTAAGTCTAATCTTCCACCTTTTTCTTCTACTGCTAGTGTTTCTAAATTTACTTCTTCTTTTACTTGTATCTCCTCTATTTTTATTTTAAGTAGTGCCTCTAAAAAATCTATTAAAAATATTTCATTTCCTTTTCTTGAGAAAAATGTTTTAAATATTATGTCATTTTTTAGATTGTATTTTTTGTTTTCTTTAGTTTTATCAATATTTTCTTCTGATATTTGTTGATTGTTTTTTACCATATAGTTCCTCCTTATTATAATATTTATTTGTCTTTTTTGCAATATTTTCTCAAGATTATTTAAGCTTTTTATTTTTAATAAATTTTAGATTTAAATTTTTTCTGAAATAAAATAATTCTAAATTTTCTTTGAAAAAACATTCCAGCTATTTATTATAACTCCTTGTATAACTTATGTCAACAATAATCGTTCGACAAATTTTGACATAACCATTAATTTCATCTTAACTCACTTCATATTGTTACTGAGAATTAAATAAAAAACTCATACTTGTTAAGTAAATATGAGTTTTAAAAAAAGTTACACTATATATTCTATCTTATTACTTGGAAAATATTTCTCCATCTGTTGTTTTATATAATCTGCCGCTTCTTTTCTTGTTTCCTGTTTATAAGCATATTTTCCTCTTCCTCTACCAGTCATTATATCTTTATTATATAAATTTATAGCATTAGGAAAAGCTTCTTCATTTATTTTAGTATGAACATAACTATATGTCATAAATATTATTTCAAAAAAAGCATTTTTCCTTACTTTTTCTGATAATTCTTGACTAAGCCTCTGAATTAACTCTGTATATAACATCTTCCAATTATCTACTAAAATTACTGGTGCTATCAAAATTCCAACTTTATACCCCGCTTCTGCCAATTTATTTATCGCTTGTATTCTTCCTTTTAATCTTGATGTTCCAAATTCTACTTTATTTATAATTTCTTCTGGATTTACACTCATTCTTATTACTATTTTACCATTATGATTTAAAGGAAGAATACTATCCACCATATCAAATTTAGTAGGCAATGTTAATTTTCCTTTATTTGTGTCTGCAAAATTTTTTATTGTCCATTCTAAATTACCTGTTATTGTATTTTCTAATATCAAGTCACTATTACTTCCTATTTCAAAAGTTAACTCTTTCTCACTTTTTTGCGATGTTTTTATTATTTTTTCTAACATCTGCTCTCTGTTTACAAAAAGTCTTAAATATGCACATTTGTTATAATTACATACTAAATAACAATACATACACATTGCTGTACATCCAGATGATGTATATGGAACTAAATAATCAGATGTTTTATGATTTTCTACAAATTTATGAGTTTTTCTAACACCTATTATTAAATTTCTTTTCATCTTCCCAAATTCTGAATTTTGCTTTTTTCTCATCTCTTCTATATTATTATGATTTTCTATTATTATTTTTGGTGTTTCTTTATACTTTTCAAGCAATTGCTTTCCTAATTGATAATCTACTATATCTTTTTCATAATATATTTTCTCTGGATTAAACATATAAAAATCTCCTTTTTTATAGTTTAACCAACTTTTTTTATTTTATATAATCTAATAATTTTATTTTATTTGAAATAAATTCCTTATTAGGTTCTATATCTTTCATTAAATCTGTTGATAAATATTTTTTATTATCATCTGGAAAAACTGTAACTACTGGTTTATTTGTTTTATTTTGCCATAATATTGACGCAATTATATTTGCACCTGATGAAATTCCTACTCCTAATCCCAATTCTGCTGACAATCTTCTTGACATATTTATTGCGTCATCATCATTAACTAATATAATATCATCTATTGCTTCTTTTTCTACTAAATCTGGAACAAAGTCATCTCCAATTCCTTCTATTTTATGATTACTTATCATTTTACCAGTAGAAATTATTGGCATTTTGTCAGGCTCTAATGCAACTATTCTTAAGTTTTTGAATTCTTGTTTTAACCTTTTCCCTGTTCCCATTAAAGTTCCACCTGTTCCAACACCTGATATAAATGCATATACTTCTTCTGGAAGCTGCTTTATTATTTCTTCTGCTGTTGTTTCATAATGTGCTAAATAATTATTTTGATTTGCAAATTGATTTGCTAAAAATCCGTTTATTTCTTTTGCTTTGTTTTTAGCTTCATTAACACATTTTATAAATCCTCCTTCTTCTTTTGAAATTAGTTTTACATTTGCTCCGTATGATTTCATAAGTTTTACTCTCTCTACACTTGCCCAATCAGGCATGTAGATATATACAGGATGTTTGTAATATGCTCCTAATGCTGCTAATGATATTCCTGTATTTCCACTTGTTGCTTCTATTATTGGCATTGATGGTTTTAAGGTTCCTTGTTCTTTTGCTTTATTTATAATGTAATATGCCACTCTGTCTTTTATACTTCCTGTTAGATTGTAGTATTCTAGTTTAATGTATATTTTTCTCTTTTCTCCTTGGTATTCGTAGTTTAGTTGTATCATTGGTGTGTTTCCAATTACGTTATTTTTTTGTTTCATGTTGTCTCCCTTCTAAAAAACTATGTAGATATTTGGTCTACATAGTTTTTTGTTTTTATACTATTATATTCTTTTTATTTCTTTTGTTTAATATTTTTTGAATATTAATTTATTGCTGTTGCTCCCCATGGTGAACCTGTAGCTGTTCCGTTGTAGGTGATGTGTGGGACACCGTAAAACGCTCCATCCTCTATACTTGTAACACTTTCAGGTACTTTTAAATCATTCAAACTAGTACACTCACCAAATGCACCATTTCTAATAGTTATCACACTATTTGGTATCGTCACACTTGTTAATCCTGTACAACCACTAAATACGCTATAATAAATTTCAGTTATCCCCTCTAAAATTGTTACTTTTTTTAATCCTGTACAATTTTTAAATGCTTCAGTTAATATTGTTTTAACACTGCCTGGAATTGTTATGTTTTCTATTCCTATACAGTCAGAAAATGCACTGTTTCCAATACTAGTTACTCCTTCTGGAATTACTAAATTATTTAATCTTGTACACCTCAAAAATGCATTATTTCCTATTTCTGTTATACTACTTGGTATTGTTACATTTGTTACACCTGTACATCCTTCAAACGAATTATAAGTTATACTAGTTACTCCATCTAAGATTGTTATATTTGTTAATCCAGTACAATCTTTAAAAGCATATGCTCCAGTACTTGTAGCACTTCCTGGAATTATTATACTTGTTAATTCTGTACATTCTCTAAAAGCATTTTCCCCAATACTAGTTACACCATTAGGAATATTTATTTTCTTTAATGTGTCAAAGAAATACCCAAATAAATTATCCCCATGACTGTAAAAAGCTCCCTTTCCAATTTTTGTAACTGTATCTGGTAATTCAATCTCTTTTATATTCTTAGTATAACTTCTAATCGTTTCTGTACTTTGACCATCATTGGCTAGGCGAGAGTTTTGAACCTCTGTACATCTACTTGGATATCTCAATGTTGAATAATTTTGTACACCTGCATTATATCCAATTACTATACCATATCCCGCATTACTTGAGTCATCACTTTGCCATATAAAAACATCCTCTGAAGCTGCTTTTTCATCCCATTTTTCTGCAACAAAAGGCTCTTTTTCTACTATTTGAAAAGTATTACTTACTTCAAACTCATATCCCCTATGTTTTATTAAAAATCCTGTTCCACTAATTTCTACTGTTGAATCTTCTTTGTATTTTTTTACATCATTTTCTAACATTGTTCTTTTTTGTTCTTGTGTTAAATTTTTTAACTTATCTTCTATCATCAAATTATTTACTGCTAAACTTACTTCATCTTTAGCTTGTCCTTTTACAGACTCTTGTCTTCCTTCTGCTGCCTTATTTAATATTCCATTTTGTCCAGTTAACATAGCTATACTTATACCTGCCAAAATTAATAATACTATAATTGTAATAACTAGTGCTATTAAAGTTATTCCTTTTTCTTTTCTCAACATCTTTATTGATTTATTTTTTTCCATTCCTTTTCCCTCTTTCATCTTTAATTTTCAATTTTATTATTATGCAAATTAATTTTGACGTATTAACTCATTTTCTTTGCCTCCCCTCTTATTTTTATCGATTTATGTTTATTTTATTTATAAATTGTTAACAAATTTTAATATATAATCATATACATAGTATCCTTATCGAAAATTAATTGTTCCTCTGAAAATTCAGTATAATCTTTACTTAATGTCTCTATGGTGCTTGTTTCTGGTATTTTTCTAATTACTTCAAACTTTCTCTCACAATAAAAATTAACTGTTGAAACTATACTCCATGAACATGCAAATTTTCTTTCTGTTAATGAGCCTATTGGTTTTATTCCTACCGAATATTGTTGTGGATTTCTATCATATGTATACGAAAATTTTGTTATTTTATTTCCTGTTTCTTTTTCATATTGTTCTAATGCATATTTTATTGTTTTTCCCATATTCTCATCTACACGATTAGCTGCTATATGTTCTGTTATATTTTGCATTATATATATGTTGTTAATAATAAATGAAACTATAATTAGTATATTTATTAATGATGTTCTTTTTCCCTCTGGTATAATTGTACTTTGTGCTAATATTATAATTAAAGAAGCTCCCCATAACATCATAAGTGGTTCATTTACTCTCCCACATACTCCAGTATTAAATAAAAACATAGGAACTATACATATTGTAAATGCTACAATTAATAATAATATGTACTGCATAATCATTTCTTTTTTTGTTTTTAATAATAGTAATATTAAGAAATTAGTTACTAATATAATTGTGTTAATATTAGTTGGCAACATATGCATTCCTTTATTCCATAATTCATCCATATATTCTAGTACTGTTTCTCCTCGAAATTTTACGGCTTCTATATCTATTAAATGCATCATTCTATCTTGTTTGCTGTTTAGCATTGTTTTTCCTATTTTTATTGCTGCCATACAAATTCCTAGAACTATTATTACTATAGCTGCTAATTTTATCATTTCTACGAAAAATTCTTTTTCTTTTATTTTGTATTCTCTTTTATCTATTATCTGTTTTACTATATATACCATTATTGCTAATATTGGAAATACATTTAATACTCCTTGATAGCAAAGACCTGATATTAATAATACTAAGAATATTTTTAGATATTTTAATTTTGAATTTTGTACCATTATTTTTATAGCTATAACATTTAATAATACTCCTAAACACATAATAGCTGATTCTGGGAACACTAAATATTCTAATGTAAATTGGTTTAATATTAGTATGAATGAACATACCATTATCAAAATCTTTGTTATATTTTTTTCTGGTTTAATTATATTTTCTATTATATTACTTATTAGGAATATTGCTGTTGCTAAAAATATAATTCCTATTAAATCCATTCCTATTATATAAGCTTTTATTGGGATATGTAAAATTCCTGCCATATAGCAAACTATTGCTGAAATAAGTCTTCCATCTAATAAAAAGTATTTTTGAGGATAATTCATATATCCTAAATCATATAATACATAAGTATCTGATGAATAGTGCATTTGTAAAAAATTCTGACATAATAAAAGTGTTATTCCTAAAATTATTAAGTATTTTAATGTGTTTTGATTTTTTAGTTTTTTTAACATTTTTTCCTCTCTTGTTTTCATTTATTATAATTTTCTTTTTTAATTTATCACATCACATATTATTTTTCAAGTTTTTTCTAACTATTTTTAGTCATATCTTGACTTTTTTACTCGGTCTAAATATAATAAATTTAGATTAAGTTACAAAATAAGGAGGATTAAAAATGTCGAAAAATGATTTAGCATTATTAGTACTAGATAATTGTAAAGAATTCGGAGAAAAAGTTGAAAAAAATCTACTACAAATGCGTAATGAAAAAGACAAAAAATACATTGCAAAATTAACTGCTTCACGTTTTTCAAATGGTGAAGGAAAAGTTATTATTGATGACTCAATAAGAGATAAAGAAATATATATACTTTGTGATATCGGAAATTACAGTGTTACATACAAATGTCACGGAAGAGACCATGAAATGATGCCAGATGAACACTTTCAAGATATAAAAAGAGTTATTTCTGCAACATGTGGACATAGTACAAAATTAACTGTTATTATGCCACTTTTATATCAAGCAAGACAACATCGTAGAAAAGGAAGAGAATCTTTAGATTGTGCTATTGCTCTTCAAGAACTAGAAAGATTAGGAGTAAAAAGTATCATTACATTTGATGCTCATGACCCTAATGTAATAAATGCTACACCAAGTTTATCATTTGACAATTTTTATCCTACAAATACAATAATACAAGAAATGGCACAAAATGACCCTACAATTTTTGAAAATGCATTAGTTGTAAGTCCTGACTTTGGAGCAATGGAAAGAGCTCGCTATTATGCTGAAATTATAGGTTGTGATGTTGGTGTATTTTATAAAAGACGTGATTTAAGTAAAGTTATAGATGGTAAGAATCCAATTGTTGCACATACTTATATGGGAAGTGATGTAAAAGGCAAAAATGTTCTAATTGTAGATGATATGATAGCTTCTGGAGGTTCTGTAATTGAAGTTGCAGGTAAACTTCGTGAAATGGGAGCAAATAAAATTTGTATTACTTGTACATTTGCTTTATTTACATCAGGTTTCGACAAGTTTTTAGAAGCCAAACAAAAAGGCTTATTTGATGCTCTTTACACAACAAACCTTTCATATATTCCAAGAGAATTCTCAAATCATGACTGGTTTTACAGTGTTGATATGTCTTACTTTGTTGCTCAAGTAATTAATAGTATGGATAAAAAAGAACCTTTGACACAATATTTTAACAAAACAACTGAAACATTTAAAACTATACAAAAATCAATGAATACTTAAAAATATTTATACTCAAACTAGTTAGAAAAGCATATATAGTTTTATATTTAAAATAAAACTATATATGCTTTTCTAACGGATTTTTTTACTGTTTTCTATCCTCATCCTCCATATTTTTTCCAAATCTCTTAACCTTATTAGTTGTTGTTCTTTCAAAGTCCTCATCCATTATCTTAAAAGATTTTATATGTTTAAAATTAGGCAACTTCTCATTTGCCTTTTTTACAACTTCACTTAATATTTTACTTACTTCCTCTTTTGTCGGAATTTTGCTTCCTAGATATTCCTTTATCGCTTCTAAATTGGGGAATATTTTAGCTTTTACTTGAACATCATCTTTTCCATTTGATGTTCCTATTACTAATGATTCTTCTATTAAATTATTATCATTTAATATATTTTCTATTTCTTCAGGATATATGTTTTCTCCATTTTTAGTTAATATCATGTTTTTGCTTCTTCCTGAAATATATAAAAATTTTTCTTCATCAATATATCCTAAATCTCCAGTATAAAACCACCCATCTTTTAAAACCTTATCAGTTGCTTCTTTATTTTTATAATACCCAAGCATTACATTAGGACCTTTAACAATTATTTCTCCTATTCCTTCTTCATTTGGATTATCTATTTTATATTCAACATTTGGTATTGGCATTCCACATGAGGCTGCTTTATAATAAAAATCATTATTTCCAGCAACTAATGGCGAACATTCTGTTAAACCATATCCTTGTAATACTTTTATTCCTAATTTGAAAAATGCTTCTACTATTTCTGGTTTTATAGCTGCTGCTCCAACTATAAAAGTCTTTATTTTTCCACCTAAAGATTTCTTTACTTTTCTTTTTACTATTGCCTTCAAAAAAACAGGTAAATTATCTATTATTTTGCTTTCATCTCCTGTATATTTCTTTGGTAAACTTGTTTTTAAATTTTTTATTACTTTTTTATATACATTCTCTAAAAGTAATGGTACACATAATATAAATGTTGGTTTATATTCCTCAATATTTTTAGTAATATATCTTAAACCTTCACAATATCCAATTGTTCCTCCTCCATATACTACTAATAAAAATCCTAGTGTACATTCATAAGTATGATGAAGTGGTAATATTGATAAAACTGTTGTACTATTATCTACTTTTACAATACTTGCAACAGAAATTATATTTGAACATATATTTTTGTGTGATAACATAACAGCTTTTGAGTTTCCTGTTGTTCCTGATGTAAAAAGTAATATTTTCATTTCATCTGGATTAATTTTTATATTTTGAAAATCTTTATTTCCATCTAAAATTATTTTCTCTCCATCATCTAATAAATATTTTAAATTAAGATATTTTGAAGTATTTTGCATATCTATTAATATTGTTTCTTTTTTTAATTCTTTTTGAAATTTTGATATTTCATTTAAATATTTACTATCTGCAATCATCGCTTCTGCTTCTGATACATTTAAAAATTCTTTTATATTTTCATTTGACGCTTCTTTATCTATTGGAACAACTATTCCAATTATTGTAGCTGATAAATATGAAATAGCCCAATTATAACTATTTTTCCCCATAACTGCTATTCTTTTATCTTTTAATCCCATATTTATTAATTTCGTACTTAAATTTTCTACATCTTTTTTGAATTCTCCATATGTTTTATTTACAATTTTTCCATTTTCATTTTTTAATTTAAATGCTACTTTTTTCTCATTTCTTTGAGCTGTCTTTTCTAACATGTCTTTCAAATCTTCTATTTCATATGTTTTGAAATAATTGATTTTCTTTTCCAATTTTCATTCACCTCTTAATCTAGTTTTAAATACTATATCATAAAGTTTAGGTGTATTCAAGTAGTATTAAAAAATTTTTTTACTTTTTTAATAATCACTTCTACTCATACTTGGATAAGCAAAACTTTTTCCATTTTCAGAAAATTTATAAGATAATACATGGTCTTTTTCAAAAGTATTTCTTCCTTTTAGGAAATATTTATATCTATGTTCATTTGATACAGTTCTTCCTCCACCGATTATTATAGGATCATCCCAGGTTACATCTACACCATACCAAATTCCATTTACTTCTACACAATTCCATGCATGACTTTCAGTTTGACCAGAACTATTTGTAGCTGTTCCTTGCATTATTTCACATTCTATTCCTGCTGCATTAGTTAAATATTTAAAAGCTTTCGCATATCCTTCACATACACATTTTTTTCCAACTAAAGCTCCATAAATACCGTAACTTCCTTTAGCTTGATAACTTGAATCATATTCTATATTGTCTACTAAATAATCATGAATAGTTAAAATTTTTTGATAATCTGTTCCATTTAATCTATTTATTATATTATTTTTAACACTTTCTATTTCCTCTATCGCTTTATCAATTTGACTTGTAGAAGAAAACTCACTTGATAAATATGTTTGGCCTTGAGCTGGTGATATATACACATTATATGTTGTTCTTAAAAACTTTGTTGTTGTTTCCATATTTAAATACATTTTATTTACATCTAAATAAAATATATCTGGATTATCATGTACAAATGCTTCTATTGCGGTTTGATATTCTTGTCCTAATCTCTCTCCTCCATTTTCTTCAGACAATGTATCAGAAAAAACCCCTCCAAATTTTATTTCATAATTTCCTTGCTTTAAATTTTGCTTATTATCTTGTAATTTATCATATATAATTTTTTCATTTCCTTTTAATTGGTTATAAAAAAATTTATTATTATTCGTTGTTATTTTTTGCGGTTCTTGTACATTACTACTAGATATTCCTTGAATTGATGTATTTATATTCTGATTTGAAGTCTCTATATTTTTATGTGTATTTTCACTTGGTTCTTCTGCTGCTATATTTTGAATTGTATATATAATATCACTTGTATCTCCACCTAATAAATCATTATATATTGCTCCACCTAATACTACTATTCCTAATACTAGTATTATAGCTACTAAAAATAACACTACTGTTGTAAACTTACTTTTCATTAGTTCTTTTCCTTTCTATTTCCCTGTTTAGTGCCGGTTCTTTTTCAGGGAATTAGCTAATTCCTCGTTAAGGGCCGGTTCTTTTTCAGGGATTTACACCTATTTATATCATAGCAAAAAAAAATAAAAATAGCAATAAAATTGTTGTTTTTATTGCTACTTTTATTTTATATCTCTTATTTTAGAATTTTTTATAATCATTTACTTTTTTATAAGAGTAAATTGCAGATACTCCACATATTACTACTATTAAAGCAATTATACTTCCTGTATTTGATAACCCTGTTTTTGCTAATTCATTTGTATTTGATACATTTCTGTTTGTATTTACATTTGAATTAGTATTGCTTGTATTATTTGTATTTGTTGTTAATGATGTTCCATTTGTATTACTATTTGTATTTTCTGTATTATTTGCTGTATTGTTTCCATCTTGTTGTGTATTTTCTGTTTTTTCAAGGTTCTGGAAAAATAAGTCACTATCATCTGCTGCTAATACAGAAGTTGCACTTACTAATACAAATACTAAACTTAACATTATTATTACTAATTTTTTAAATATTTTTTCATTTTTCATTTTATAATCTCTCCTTATCAAATTAAATTATTAATATAACATAATAATATAAATTATCATTTGTTAGTTCTTTTTTATTTTACAACATTTTTCTACGTATGTCAATTTTTTTATATATTTTTTTGCTTTACAATTATATTACATTTTTTTTACAGGTTTGTTACACATTAAATTTGAATAGTACTATATCTCCTTCTTGCATAACATATTCTTTTCCTTCTTGTCTAACTAGTCCCTTTTCTTTTGCTTGTACCATTGAACCTTCTTTCATTAGTTCATCATATGATATTACTTCTGCTTTTATGAATCCTCTTTCTATATCTGAATGTATTTTTCCTGCTGCTTCTGGTGCTTTTGTGTTTTTCTTTATTGTCCATGCTCTTACCTCTGGCTCTCCAGCTGTTAAAAATGACATTAATCCTAATAAATCATAACTCTTTTTAATTAATGTATCTAGTCCTGATTCTTTTAACCCAAGTGCCTCTAGCATTTCTTTTTTGTCATTATCATCTAATGTAGATAATTCATCTTCTATTTTTACACAAAGTGGTATAACTTCTGCTTTTTCTCTTTCTGCATACTGTTTTACTTTTTGTACATTAGCGTCATTTTCACTATCAGCCAATTGCTCTTCTGATACATTTGTTATGTATATTAATGGTTTTGATGTTAATAAAAACATTTCTTTTAGAAGAACTTTTTCATCTTCATTATATTCTAATTGTCTTGCTGGCATTCCATTTTCTAATGCTAATTTTATCTTTTCTAATAAGTCTATTTCTGATTGATATTTTTTATCTGCTTTAAGCATTTTTTTTGCTTTGTCTAATCTTTTTTCAACTGTTTCTATATCTGCAAAAATTAATTCTAGATTTATTGTTTCTATATCTCTTATTGGATCTACATTTCCTGCAACATGTACTATAT
Organism: uncultured Eubacteriales bacterium; assembly: GCA_948468315.1. Classification (GTDB taxonomy): domain Bacteria; phylum Bacillota; class Clostridia; order TANB77; family CAG-508; genus CAG-269. The sequence continues at coordinate 15,800 of CAOKHL010000007.1, read as the reverse complement.
TTGAGTCTTCAAAACATCTTACAACTTCACATATGGCATCTGTTTCTCTTATATGTGATAGGAACTTATTTCCTAGTCCTTCTCCCTTACTTGCTCCTTTTACTAGTCCTGCTATGTCAACAAATTCTACAATTGCTGGTGTTATTTTTTTTGAATTATACATTCCGTGCTAATTTTTCTAACCTTTCATCTGGTACAGCTACAACTCCTACATTTGGCTCTATTGTACAAAATGGATAGTTTGCTGATTCTGCCCCTGCTTTTGTTATACTATTAAATAATGTACTTTTTCCTACATTTGGAAGACCTACAATTCCTATTTTCATGTTTTTCCCTTCTTTTTCTTTTTTATTTTTTGAGCAATTGTTGTAGTTTTTTTATTACTTTTTTGCTCTCTTAATGATTGATGTAAATATCAATTAATATACTAAAGTATATCATATTTTGGATAAATTGCAATAAATTTATTAAAAAAACAAGAAAATCCCCCTCTCCTAGTTACGAAACAACCAGCAGATAGTGTATACCCTAACTGAAAAATATTGTTATATAAATAGTTTTACAAAAGAAAAGAGGTGAAAATATAGAGAAAAAGAAAGTTACAAAGATTAGTTACTTAAGTCAAAAATAATTAGATAAATTTTTTAATAGAAAATATTGTAAATAAATATATAAATAAACATTATCTAATTCCTAAGAAATTAGATAATGTTTATTTGTACTTGCTTAAAAAAGAATTATCTAAAATAAAGCCACCATCGATATGTTACTCTATTTTTTTGTAAGTTGTTACCTCGACTTATTTTTTCATTGTTGGAATTAATATCCTCATTTAGATATTCTTCTACATGGTTTAATAACTCAGGATTATCAGATAATTCGTCTTTTATTATTTCTATCAAATTCTCCATTTGTTTGTTTACTTCTGTTAAAGTATCAATTTGTTGTTGCGAATAAGCAGTGTCGATTTGATTAACTACTGTAAACAATGCAGACCATGTAATAATCAAAAATGGAAACACAATTTTGTAACTTCTTAATAAGATTTTACAATACCATAAATTACATTTCTTCCACTTCCTCATAGCGAACATCATTCCGATTCCATACAAAATAATTATTAAGCTTAACATACCTTTTCCTCCTAACAATTGTTTTTAGAGAATTTCTAAACTTGCTATTCTTATTATAGTTCGTATAGCTACGAATGATATAGTTAGTATATCATTCTTTATGTAAAAATTCAATAGTTTTATTATTAACTTGACATTATTATGTATTTAACTTTTTATTCACAGCATAGGACTTTGGCTTTGTCACAAGTCCTAACCACCTATATGTTATGACATACTATCATAACATGGGGGCTCTGCGAGGCAATAAATTTTCTCAAACAAAAAATATCATTCCTTTTTAGAATGATATCTATATATATCTATTCTATTAGTTTGAACAGATACGTGGTTGGAGCTTCCAACGGGAATTGAACCCGTGACCTCAGCCTTACCAAGGCTGCACTCTACCAACTGAGCTATGAAAGCAAATATATAGGATATTATATATTACATATTAAAAAAAATCAAGACTTTTACTACTTTTTAACCAACCTTGGTTATTTTAAATAAAAAAATAGAAAAGAGAAAAATCTCCTTTCCACTATATCTCTTTCCAAAACCAATCTAAACTACTATCTATACTTCTTATATTATTCTTTTTAGCTTCCAAATCATCTACCCATAAATAACAGAAGAATGAGATTAATATGAATAGAAAATCAATTGCTATACATTTATATATTGTACCTGATAAATTTGCAAATTCAGATGATAAAGTTGATACTTGTACAACATGAACTATTAATAATGCAAGAAAACATATTAATGGAATTATAGCTACTGAGCTTCTCTTTATTTCTTGTGCCAAAAATATTAATAATGCTGTTGCTATTACAACTAATAATAATGTTATTGGATTAGTTAAATCAAATATAAACATTCCTTTTCCCCCTATCTTTTGTTTATTAACAAATATTAAAATAATGATATCATTTTTATGTTTCTTTTTCAACCTTTTTTTATTACTTTTATATTACATTTCTATTACAAACTTTTGCTATATATTTAGTTTTTGTATTGTTTCTCTTAATATTTTACAACTATTAGATAATTTTTCTTGGTTCTTTTCATCTAAAGGCAATTCAAGAATTTCTCTTATTCCTTTACTTGTAACAATTGCTGGAACACCTATATAAATATCTTTTTCATTGTATTCCCCATTTAAATATGTTGAAACTGTTAATATTGATTTTTCATCATCTAATATAGCTTTTACAAGTCTTGTTAAAGCTACTCCAATTCCATAATATGTTGCTTTTTTCTTTTCTATAATTTCATAAGCTGCATTTTTTACGTCTTCTCTTATCTTTTCTAAATCTTCTATTGTTTTGTTTCTATCTTTTGATATATCTATTAATCTTTTACATCCTACATAACAATGTTCCCATGGTACAAATGATGAATCTCCATGTTCTCCCATAACATATGCATGTGTATTTTTAGGATTAACATTTAGTTTTTCTCCAAGTAAATATCTTAACCTTGCAGTATCTAACATTGTTCCTGAACCAATTACCTTTCCAGTAGGCATTCCAGAAACTTTTTGTACTACATATGTTACTGATTTCATTATTTTAGTATTAGTATCTACAAGCTCTAATCTTGTTTGTCCTGGCTTTTGTGCTATACCTGCTGTTATTACTACAATATTAGCATCTTTACATTCATCATATTCTCCATATCTTACATCCATTCTTGATGGTGAATACGCAATTCCATGTGCTAAATCTAAAGCTTCTCCTTGAGCTTTTTCTTTTAATACATCTATTAGTACTAATTCATTTGCTCCACCTTGATTAAACAATGAGTACGCAAAACTCATTCCAACAAAACCTGTTCCTATTAAAACAACTTTTCTTTTTTCCATAAATATAATACCTCCAAATTATTTAATCTACATTTTGTCTGGCATTTCTATTCCAAGTAATTTTGCTCCTTGTTTTAAAACTTTTCCAACTGCATATGTTAAATAAACTCTTGCATCTTGATAAGATTTATCATCACATATAATTTTATTTTCATTATAAAATGCACTATATGCTTTTGCTAAATCTATTAAATATCTTGATAAAATTGATGGTTCACTTTTTTCTATTACTTGTTTTAAAATATCTTCAAAATTATATATAATATTTATTAATTTCAAAGAATATTCATCAGTCAAGTTTTGAGCTTTTATATCGCTTGCTTTTGGAACCATTCCTACTTTTTCTAATACACTTTTTGTTCTAACATAAGTATATTGAATATAAGGCCCTGTTTCACCTTGGAAATTAAGCATTTCATTTATATCAAATACCTCGTCTTTCATTCTACTACTTGATAAATTATTAAATATAACTGCTCCAATTCCAACTTTTTTAGCAACATCTTCTTTATTTTCGAGATTAGGATTTTTTTCTGATATTATCTCTTTTGCTCTATTTATTGTATTAGTTAATAAATCTTCTATTTTTACAAAATTTCCAGCTCTTGTAGACATTTTTCCTGTAGGAAGTCTAACCATTCCATATGATACATGTTCTAATCCTCTGGTATATTTTTCATCTAACCCCAAAAGTTTTGCTACTTCAAATATTTGTTTAAAATGAAGATTTTGTTCATATGAAGTAACATATATACATTTATCATAATCATATGTTCTTGCTCTATAAAGAATTGCCGCTAAATCTCTTGTTGCATATATTGTTGAACCATTAGATTTACATACTATACATGGTGTTTCTATTCCACTTTCTGTTAAATCTATAATTCTTGCTCCTTCAGATTCTACTAATTTTCCAGTTTTATTTAATATATCTATTACTTCATCTGTTTTGTCTGCATAAAAAGCTTCTCCATTCCATGAGTCAAACTTAGAACCAAGTAAGTCATAAATCTTTTGAAATTCTTTTATACTTAAATCTTTAAATTCATTCCAAATTTTAGTACAATATTCATCATTTTGTTCTAAAAGCTTAAAGTTTTCACGGCATTTGTTTAAAACTTCTTCATCTTCTTTACACAATCCATCTATTCTTTTATAAATATCTGCTAGTTTATCAATAGCATTTTCAGTTAAATCATATTCGTTTCCCCATCTTTTATAGCCTTCTATCAACTTTCCAAATTGTGTTCCATAATCTCCTAGATGATTAACTCCTATTACATTATACCCCAAATATTTATAAATATTATATAATGCTCCTCCTATTACAGTTGTTTTTAAATGTCCTATGTGAAATGGCTTTGCAATATTAGGTGATGAATAGTCAATTACTATGTTTTTGCCTTTTCCTAATTCTGACCTTCCATATTCTGCACCATTTCCTACTTTTGTTAATACATCCATTATTTGTATATTTTTATTTATATAGAAGTTTAGGTATCCCCCAGCAACTTCCATCTTTGAAAAATAGTTTTCATCTAATTTAATTTTTTCTTTTATTTCACTTGCAATTACTTGTGGTGCTTTTTTCAAAGCTTTAGCAAGCCTAAAACATGGAAATGCATAATCTCCATTTGCTATATCTTTTGGAACCTCTATATATGTTAATAATTCTTGTTTTCCTATTCCTACTACATTTGCAATTTCGTCTGATATTAACTCTTTAAAATCTGTCATTTTTTCTCCTTTCTATTTCCCTGTTTAGTGCCGGTTCTTTTTTGGGGATTTAGCTATTTCCTTGTTTGGTGCCGGTTCTTTTTTAGGGAATTAGCTATTTCCTTGTTTGGTACCGGTTCTTTTTTAGGGATTTAATCGCAAAAGTAATCTAACTTCATTGCTTTTTTTACTTTTTTCATTGTTTCTTCTGCTTCTTTTTTCGCTTTTGCAGTTCCTTCTCTTAGAACTTTTTCTATTATTTCTGGGTGTGCTTCTAAGTATTCTCTTTTTTCTCTCATAGGTCTTAAAAATTCTATCGTATTTGCTGCTAGCTCTTTTTTACATTGAACACATCCTCTTTTTCCAGCTTTACATTCTTCGCAAACTGTTTTACATTCTTGTTCTGAACTAAATAGTTTATGATAATATGATACCATACATATATCAGGATTTCCTTTATCATCTTTTTTTATTCTGTTTGGATCTGTTACTGCACTCATTATTTTTTTTGTTATTTCTTCTTCTGAGTCAGATATGTATATAGCATTTCCTAATGATTTTCCCATTTTTTCATTACCATCTAGTCCTTTTATTCTTTTGTTTTGTGATAAATATATTTCTGGCTCTTTGAAGACCTCTCCATAAATAGAATTGAATTTTCTAACTATTTCTCTGCATTGCTCTATTAATGGTTCTTGGTCTTCTCCTGCTGGTACTATTTCCCCACCAAGTACAGTTATATCTCCTGCTTGACTTACAGGATATCCTAAAAATCCATATGTTACACTTTCCCCAAATAGTTCTTTCTTTTGAGCTATTTCTGTTTTTACTGTTGGGTTTCTCTGTAATCTTGATATTGTAACTAGATTTGAATAAAATACTGTAAGTTCTGCTGTTTCAGGTATCATTGATTGTATATAAATACAAGTTTTTTCTGGGTCTATACCACAAGATAAATAATCTATTACTAGCTCTTTTACATTGTTTCTTACTTTTTCTGGATTATTAAAATTATCTGTTAATGCTTGAACATCTGCTACTAATATATATTGGTCATATTCGTCTTGCATTTTCACTCTATTTACTAAGGAACCAAAGTAATGCCCAATATGAAGCTTTCCTGTTGGCCTATCTCCTGTTACTATTCTTTTTTTACTCATGTTTTCCCCCTATTCTAATCTCTTTGATTATTTTTTAGCCAATTCATATCCTTCTTTACTATCTTTTATTACATATCCTTTATTTGCAATTTCATCTCTTAATCTATCTGATTCTTGCCAGTTTTTTTCTTTTCTTGCTGCCTTTCTTTTCTCAGCTAATTCTATCACTTCATTTGGAATATCGCTTTCTTTTTGTGCAAATGGTTTATCAATTTTTAAAGCTAATACTGTATCAAATTTTAATAATAACTCTGCTAATTTTTTTGACTTTTTCTGATTTTTGATAACATCCCAAACTACACTCATAGCAAGAGGCATATTAAAGTCATCATTTATAGCTTTATGAAACTTATCTTCATATTTTGAAATTTCTTCATCTTCTATATTGTCATTTCCTTCTAAATTGCTTTTATACCCTTGTCTTAGTTTCTCAAGAGCTTTTTGGTTTGCTTCCATTGCTTCCCATGTAAAGTTTATTTTTGTTCTATAACTACTTGAATATGTGAATAATCTATATGTTAGCGGGTCATATCCTTTTTCTTCTAAATCTTTAACTAAATATGCATTATTTAGACTTTTTGACATTTTTCCACCATTTATTAACATAAATTCTCCATGTATCCAATATCTAGCTGGTATTTTTCCACATGCTCCTTTACTTTGCGCAATTTCATTTTCATGATGTGTAGGAATTAAGTCTATTCCTCCTGTATGTATGTCAAATACTTCTCCTAAATATTTTTGACCCATAGCTGAACATTCTATATGCCATCCTGGATATGAAAGTCCCCATGGGCTCTCCCATTTCATAATATGATTTTCAGGTGCTTTTATCCATAAAGCAAAATCATATGGATTTCTTTTTTCTTCATCTACATCTACTCTTGCTCCAGCTTTTTGTTCATCTAGCTTTATTCCTGATAGTATTCCATATTCATCTAATTTAGAAACATCAAAATACACTGCTGTTGATGTAACATATGCATATCCATTATCTACTAATTTTTGAACATAATTTATCATTTCTTGTATATGAGCTGTTGCTTTACATACTATTTCTGGTGTTTCTATATTTAATTTTTCTAAATCTTGGAAAAATAATTTTGTATAATATTCCGCTATTTCAGTAGGAGTTTTGTGCATTTCCTTTGATGATTTTACCATTTTGTCCTCTCCTTCATCTCCATCTGAAACTAAATGTCCTACATCTGTTATATTCATTGCATGTTTTAGTTTATATCCATTATATTTTAAAACTCTTCTTATTAAGTCATTCATTATGTTTGTTCTCATATTTCCTATTGTTGCGTCTTTATATACTGTTGGACCACATGAGTACATTGTTACTTCTTCTTGGTTTATTGGTATAAACTTTTCTTTTGTTTTTGTTAATGTGTTATAAAAATATATATCCATTCTGTTTCCTTTCCCAAAAGACTGTTATTATCTAATTAGTAGATAATAACAGTCTACTTTTGCTAATTTTTAATTTAATGGATTTTTTCCATCTATTCTTCTGATGTTGTACCACCACTAGTTGTGTCTGTACTTCCACCTGTCGAACCTCCTGTTCCAGTTCCATTTGGTGGGACATTTACATTTGCATTTGTGTTTGAATTCGTGTTTGTGTCTGGTGTTTCATTTGGTTTTGGATCTGGAGTTTTACTTTTTACTGTAATAGTTCTTTTTACAGTTGCTGTTTTTCCACTAGAATTTTTTACAGTGTAGCTAATAGTGTATTTTCCAGCTTTAGATGTATTTACTGTTCCCGATATTTCTATTTTACTTGATATATCTCCATCTTTTTCGTCTTTTGCTGTTGCTCCTTGTTCCAAATATGTGTCTCCAACATTTATTGTAATACTTTTTTCACCATTTAAAGTTATTGTTGGTTCTTTATCACTATTTTGGTTTTGACTTCCAGAGTTTGATGCATTGTGTACATTACAATATCCTTCTGGTGGATTTTTAGAGCTTGAGCTTGATGTATTCCATAATGATAATCTTTCTTTTTCTACTGTATAAGAATAATATTTTGTTACTTTTTCTGGACAGTATTCATTTGCACGTAGTCCTGTTTCATTACAGATTTGTGCTGAATTTGCATGACCATCACAGTCTCCTGGTACTTTTCCTTCTACAAATATTTCTTGATATGTGTCTGTACATTTGCTTGTTGCTTTTTTACCTGAATTTCTACAAATTGATACTGATACTACTCCTGATGGTTTATCAAATCTTGAACCTGATTTTCCTGAATGTACTTTTTTCATTACAGCTTCCCAAATTCTTCCTGCTACATTTGTTGAACCTTTTATTTCTTCATTTTGGTCAAATCCATACCAACAAGCTGCTGTATAATAATTTGTAAATCCACATAACCATTTATCGTAATTATCATTTGTTGTACCTGTTTTTGCAGCTACATCCATTCCTGATATTTTACAATATGTTGCTGTACCACTTTGTACAACTGATTTTAACATGTCTTTTATTACATATGCTGCTTGTTCTGATATTACTTGTTCTTGATTTTGTTTTGACTCTAGAACTGTATTTCCATCTGGGTCTGTAACTTTTGTATAAAATACTGGTTTTCTGTATACTCCCTTATTTGCTATTGTTGCATATGCCCCTGCCATTTCAAGTGGAGTAATACCATTTGTAAATCCACCTATTGATACTGCTGCTAATCCATCTTTTTCTTTATTAATTGATGTAACTCCCATCCTTTCTAAGTATTCTACTGATTTAGCTGGTGTAAGTTCTGATACTATTTTTATAAATGGTATATTTTGAGATGTTGTTACTGCACTTCTAACACTTATTAGTCCTTTAAATGCATTATAGTCTTTTGGTTTCCATCCTTTTATTTTAAAGTCTGTTTCACTATCATCATATATTGTTGCTGTTGTAATTGTTCCTTCATTTATTCCTGGAACTAAAGATGTTAATGGTTTTATTGAGGAACCTGTTTGTCTTGTACTTTGTGTTGCTCTATTTAATCCTCTTGATTCTTTTTTCTCTCCAAGTCCTCCTTCAACTCCAACAACATACCCTGTTTCATTGTCTATTATTACCATTGCTGATTGTGAAGTTGTTCCTTCTACTTTTTTCGAATTTCTTGTATATTCACCACTATTTTTTACCATTATTTCATCCATTTGTGATTGAAGATTTGTGTCTTGTGTTGAATAAATAGTAAGCCCACTACTATATACATATGCAGAAGCTAAACTTTTTGAAATATCTTTTTCTTTTGCAATATCTTCTATTACTTGTGCTATTGCCGCATCTGTATGATATGAATATATTGATCCTTTTGATTCGGTTTTTTGGAATTGTAATCCTTCATCTACTTTTTTATTTGCTTCATCATATTCTGATTGTTCTATCATTCCTAATTCACGCATTTTGTTAAGTACTGTTTTCGTTTTCTTTTTTATTTTTTCCGAATTATCTTTTTCTCCATATGGATTATATGAATTTGGAGAACTGTTAATTCCAGCTAAAAATGCGCATTCTGCTAAATCTAATTCAGATGCTGGCTTGTTAAAATAATATTCTGCTCCTACTTCTACACCAAGATTATTATTTCCCCCAACAAATATTATGTTTAAATATAATTCAAGTATTTGGTCTTTTGATATCATTCTTTCTATTTGATATGCTTTTGCCCATTCTTTTACTTTTCTTATTATTCCTTCTTTTCCTGACCTTTCATCATCTTTTGTTATGTTTTTTACTAATTGTTGTGTTATTGTACTTCCTCCAAATGATGATTTTCCTCCATGTAATACATATTGCACTATAGCAGCTGCTGTTCTTTTGAAATCAACACCACTATGGTCATAAAATCTTTCATCTTCTATTGCTACATATGCATTTTTTAGATTTTTTGGCATTTGGTCTAGTTTTATTATTTTTCTGTTTTCATCTCCACTTAGTTCTGCTAGCTTATTTCCATCTTTGTCTAATATAATTGAATTTGAAGAACCTATTACTAATTCTTCTTTTGTTATTTCGAAGTCATCACCTAGGCCTCCATATAACATTCCTACAACTACTCCTGTACCTATTACCGCTAATATCACTATTAATAATATTAACAATCTTAAGAATATAGTTAGTTTAGGATGTTTTTTAGAAAATTTTACTTTTTCTTTTTTATTGCTTATTTTTTTATCTTTTTTGCTTGGTTTTTCTTTACTTTTTTTATCACTCATAGCTAATTTATGTTAGTCTTATGTGTTCAACCAACATATAGCCTCCCTTCCTTTTTTATAAAATTTTCGTCTCTTATTTTAGTTTTCTTAAGTCTTTATAGACTTTTACATTATATTATACTTTCATAAAAATTGCAAGTAGTTAAAATATAGAAAAATTGCATTATTCTGCTATTTAGTGGTAACTTTTAGTATATTTGATAATTCTTAATTTTTTATAAAAAAAGAAAAAGAAGACAAAAGGGACAGAGATAAAAGGGACAGGTCTTTTCACGAAAAGACCTGTCCCTTTTATCTTAAAAGTCTAAAATTGGATAACCTGTATTTGTATCTTCTTTCCATCCTTCTACTGATAATAGATCTGTTTTTAATAATGTTTTTAGATTTGCTTCTGTTTCTATCTCTTGTGCTGTATTTGCTCCTGTTTCACATGTATTTCCTACATTTCCAGTTCCTTTTAAATAATAAATCTTTTCCATTGAATTTATATATAAATATCCTATTGAACCTACTGAATCAATTCCACTCAATATAGGTTTAAAATTATATGCATTTTTAAATGAGATTTCACTTGAATTAAGATATCCTACAATTCCTCCTATTTCATTACTAGTAGAAGTTGTTTCTATTTCTCCTATATTGTAAATATTTTCAAGTTTAGTTCCTCCACTCATACTTAGTCCTACAATTCCGCCTACTCTTCCACCATTTGAGAAAATTTTTCCTGTATTATAGCAATTGTTAATATCTTTAAATCCGTTTCCTGTAATTCCTCCAATTCCCAGCCCTGTACCGTTTTGAGTAATATATCCTGTATTATAACATTTACTAATTGTAGCACCTGAGGCTCCACTATCTGCACCAATTATTCCTCCGCATCCACTAGAATTTGAATTACATATGATTTCTCCATTATTATAACATTTGGTAATATTTGATACTCCTTCGCATTTTCCAATTATTCCCCCACATGTACCATCATTTTTTATTGTACCTTTATTATAACTATTTTCAACATTTATATTGTATGGACCTCTTCCTGATATTCCTGCAACATAATTAGTTTTACCTTCTATATTTCCTGTATTGTAACAACCTATTATATCTGCACTTTGATATAAATCTCCTACTATTCCTGCTACATAAGTTCCGTTTCCTGTTATATTTCCTGTATTATAGCAATTTTCTATTCTTAATAAAAGTGTAGATGAAGATCCTGTTGCTCCTATAATTCCTCCCATTTCATTTTGAGCTGTTATATTTGCAGTATTATGACAATTTGTTACATTTGCAGTACAACTATCCATATAACCAATTATTCCACCAATATTGCTAGTTTCTGTCGCCTCTATTTTTCCTGTATTTATACAGTTATCAACATTTATGTTTTGTGGTGATTCGATGTCTCCGATTATACCCCCACAGCTATCTCCTCTTATTGCAATCTTTATTGCTGCTTTATTTACATTCTTGTTTAATGTTACATTGTTTTTAGCTTGTCCTACAATTGCTCCTGAATAACTTCCAAATTGTAAATTTCCTGTTACTGTACAATTTTCAACTGTTGTATTTGATGCATCAGACCTTCCTATAATTACTGCTGAATATGAATTTGTTTTTATATTTACATTTTTGAAGTTTAGATTTTTTACTACTACATTATTACCCATTGCATATCCAATAAATCCCTGATAATCTCTTGTATTATTCATATATAAATTTCTTAATTGTTTGTTATTTCCATCTATTGTCCCTTTAAATGTATGACTATATTCCCCAATTGCTTTGAACCCTTCTCCTGTTGTTACCTCTTCTATTAGTGTTTGTAATACTCCATCTCCATTAACATCTCCAAAGTCTATTCTATCGGGATTAACATATGAGTCCCTTTCATTAAAATCTAAAGTTATAAGAAATTTAAATATTTTTCCTTCATAGTGATTATATGTTTTTGTAGAACTGTCTTCATCATTTTTATCTGGGCTTACATTTCTTGATAATGCTACAACATCTTCTATACTTTGAATTATATAAGGATTATCCTCTGTTCCATCTCCTTCAAAATCTCCTGGTGTTGGGTCTGTTGTTTTTGTTAATCCTTCGTCTTCACTTTCTCCTGTTTTATTAATAGTATATTCTCTTTTGGTGTCTGTAAATAAAATTATAAATTCTGTGTCTGTTTCATTCTTTATCTCTATTTCTCTACTTCTTTTTTGACTTTGTATAGCTTTTTCTAAATTTGTTCTTGTAATTTGCCCATATGGTAGTTCCATCATAGCTTCCATTCCAATAAATGAAACTATTTCTTTTTCTTCTGCTATAACTGTTGTGCTTTTTCCCTCTGCTGCTTTATCTAATATTCCATTTTGCCCTGTTAACATTGCTATACTTATTGCTGATAATATTAGTAATACTATTATTATTACAATTAATGCTATTAGTGTTATTCCCTTCTCTGTTTTTCTTGATTTAATTTCTTTTGTACTCTTTTGTTTAAATAACTCCATTCTTTTCTCTTTTCCCTTCTTTATTTTGCTAAAATATATTAACAATATTTCAACACTTTTTATAATAAAAAAATTATATCAATAACATTTAATAAATTCAATAAAAAATTCATATTTTTTTATTATTTATATTTTTTCTGAAATGTTTTAAATTTTGCACTTAATGTATAAATTATCCAATTATGTGCATATTAAAGTCAATATATAAAAATTCAGGAGGTATTTATGGATTTAAAAGGTTCTAAAACTGAAAAAAATTTGATGCAAGCTTTTTCGGGAGAATCCGAGGCTAGAACTAAATATTCTTATTACTCTTCTCTTGCTAAAAAAGAGGGATACGAAGAAATCGCTAGTATCTTTGAAGAAATTTCTGGAAATGAGAATGCTCATGCTCGTATACATTTTAAATATTTAAATGGTGTTAAAACTCCAACTTTAGATAATTTATCTGATGCAGCTGCTGGTGAAAATTATGAATGGACTGATATGTATAGACAATTTGCTATTGAAGCTGATGAAGAAGGCTTTAAAGAAATTGCTAATAGATTTAGATTAATTGGAGAAATTGAAAAAAATCATGAACAGATTTTTAGGAAATTATTTAAGGAATTAGAAGAAGGAAAAATCTTTAAGAAAGATAAAATTGTTGTCTGGAAATGCAAGGTTTGCGGAAATATTCACATTGCTCTTGAAGCTCCTGCAGTCTGCCCTGTTTGTGGACATGCACAAGCTTTTTATAAGGTTGAAAGTGATACAGTTCCAGAGTAATTTTCTTACAAAATGGAGGACAAAAGGGACAGGTCTTTTCTCGAAAAGACCTGTCCCTTTTGTCCTCCATCTTGTCCTTTTTTTGTTAAAATTTGCTAATAATTTCTTCTGCATCTATATTATAATAATGCAATAACTCTTCTGCTTTTCCAGATCTTCCGAATGTATCTTTTATTCCCATTCGTTCTAGTCTTGCAGGATATTTGCTTGTTAATACCTCTGAAATAGCTGAACCTAAACCACCAATTATGCTATGGTCTTCTATTGATATTAGCCTTTTTGTTTCTTTTGCACATTTTTTTATCATTTCTTCATCAATAGGCTTTATTGTATGAACATCTATTACTCTTATATTAATTCCTCTCTTTTCTAATTCTTCTTTTGCTTTTAATGCTTCTGATACAACATCTCCTGTTGCGAATATGCTAGCATCTGTTCCATCTCCTATTTGAACCATTTTTCCTAGTTCAAACTTTTGATTTTCTTCATAAATAATTGGTGTAGCAAGTCTTGATAGTCTTACATATACTGGACCTTTTATTTTATATGCTTCTTCAATTACCCATCCGAGTTTGTATGTCATCTGATGGACTTAAAACAGTCATATTAGGAAGTGTTCTCATCATACTTATATCTTCTAACATCTGGTGTGTAGCTCCATCTTCTCCTACTGTTATTCCTGCATGTGTACTGCAAATTTTCACATTTAAATTTGGATAACATATACTATTTCTTATTTGGTCATAGCTTCTACCTGCTGCAAATACTGCAAATGTGCTTGCAAAAGGTACTTTACCTGTTGTTGCCATTCCTGCTGCTGTACTTATCATATTAGCTTCTGCTATTCCCATATCAAAAAATCGATCTGGATATTTTTTTGCGAATTTTATTGTTTTGGTAGCTGTTGCTAAATCTGCATCTAATACTACTATATCTTTATATTTCTCTCCTAATTTTTCTAATGTTTCTCCATAACTTTCTCTTGTTGCTTTCTTTTCTTCTTTCATAAAAAATCATTCCTTTCTTATTTTGAGAATATGCTCTTTTTTTATAAAGTATTTTCATCAATATTTTTCCATTCTCCTTTAAGAATATATGTGTATTTTGTTTTATCATCTATGCAATATTTCTTATATAAATCTTTTATATTTTGCTTTGTAATTGTTTTTTCTATACCATTATCTTTAACCTCAGTAAATACTTCTGTTAAAAATCTGTCTATTTTGGGATTTACTACTATGTTTTCTCTTTCTTTTATCCAATAATCGTATTCCGAATTTCTTGTCCAATTTTTCCCATTATAAGTTATACTTGCTGACATTTTATCACATATCATTTCAGCCATATACTTATATGGTATTACTGGTGCTACTTCTGGACTATTAAAATCTACCCAATATTCATAGTGGTGCTTATTTCTTCCTTTGTGATGTAACCAAGCTTTAGAATATCCATTTTTTTGTTTACTTCTTACAACTGGGCTTATTTTTCCATCATAATATTTTACACTTTCTGCAAATTCTGGAATTGAAAATTTTGAAAAATCATGCATTAGTCCTCTGAATGGTATTCCTAATTTACAACTAAATTTAAAAACCAACCACTTATGTTTAAATACTAATTTTATATGTTTTATAATTTTTGATACTATATTTTTTTCCATTTCTTTTTCCTTTTTATGTTTTTAATAAATTTTCTTTCTATATTAAATCATAAAAACTTTAATTCTGCAATGTTTTTGACTTTTTTATTTTTTAGTGTTATAATTTTTGTTATAAATTTAGTGCTAAGAAAGGATATTTTAATTATGCCTAATACAAAACTTATTGCTAAAAACCCAAATGCTTATCATAATTATGAAATAATTGAAAAAATAGAGTGTGGAATTGTTTTAACTCGGAACAGAAATAAAATCTATTAGAAATGGAAAAGTAAATTTGAAAGATTCTTTTGCTAATATAAAAAATGGTGAATGTTTTGCAATTCGGCATACATATTAGCCCTTATGAATTTGGAAATATTTATAATAAAGATCCTTTAAGAGATAGAAAACTTTTACTTAATAAATCAGAAATTAATAAATTGATTGGAAAAGTTCAGACTAAAGGTTATTCTTTAGTTCCTATTTCTTTATATTTTAAAGGTAGCTTAGTCAAATTAGAACTTGGTGTTGGTAAGGGAAAAAAATTGTATGATAAACGTGCTGATATTGCTAAAAAAGATGCAGAAAGAAAAATAGCAATTGCTTTGAAAGGAAACTATTAATAGTTTCTTTTTTTATATTAATTTATTTAACATTCCCTTCTTGTAAACTAGATTTCATGTTTTCTTTTAGATTTTATGTCATTTCTTGTCGAACGATTTTTCTTGCATTTTGTAAATTTAAGTTGTATAATATTTTCGCAATGTAAATTTTTATTTCTTTTTGAATTTTATAATTT
>CAOKHL010000006.1 GCA_948468315.1 uncultured Eubacteriales bacterium | reverse complement strand
GGAAGTTAAGACCTAAAACTAAGAAATTCATCTATGTATTTTTGAGTGTGCTAAACACAATAATTTTCTAGTGACGATGACATTGAGGAAATACCTGTACCCATACCGAACACAGAAGTCAAGCTCAAATGTGCCAAAAATACTTGCGGGTTACCCTGCTGGGAAGATAGGTTGTCGCTAGATTTTTTTATTTTATAAAGAAACTAGAAATTAGATATGTTAAAAATATATTTAATTTGTAGTTTTTTTTGCATATTTTGGATTTATATGTTAAAATAATTGTATTAGTATAAAAATATAGAGGGGGACAAGAATATGACAATATTAAATCAAGTAAATATGGGAAGCTTGGATGAAATAGAAAGCAAAGAAGATATGATAAACTTTCTTAAAAATTTACTTATATTGGCGAAAAATGCACAAACAATGTATAGACCAAAATTTGATATTGATGAATTAATAGGAGAATATGAAATTAATTCAAAAGAAGATCAGGAGATTATAAGATTTTTATTTAATGATTCTTTAAATAAAAAAGAATATGATGTTGTAAATAAATCATTTAGTAAAACAATAGATACAGTTTTATCTAATGATGATGTAGATACACAAATAGCAAAATTAAAGATTTTTATTGAAAATATAATATATAGTGAAGAAAGTAATGAAAAATTAAGTCAAGAAGAGAATATTAGTGAAGAAAGTAATTCAAAAAACTATAGAGATACAATGAATTATATAACAAAATATTATAAAGAAGCTTTAGAAAAAATAGAAAGACTGGAAAATAAGAATTATGATGAGGAAATTATAATATCTTTGTACGAAAATTCAAAAATATTAAAAATAAGCATAGATAGGCAAAAAGAAGAAGATTATGTATATGGAGATTTATCTAAAAGGGGAATTGATGCTGATCTTGTATTATATAAAGATGAAAATCTTACATTAAAAAGAGTTGCGAATTATCAAACAGGTAAATCAAAGAAAATTGACCCAAAAAAAATTGTTGCAAAATTTTCTCCAGAAAAAATAAGTAAATATAGGTTTGATGTAGCTTATGAGAAAGGTAAAATAGCAACAATGTACTTTTTTGCTGAGCCAAAAGTTGGAGACAGTGTGTTAGAAGGCAGTAAGAAAGCCTTTACATCATTAATATCTGCAGCGTGCGAAGCAAGAAAACAAGGAAGGCAGTTTGCAGGAAGAATTTCTTGTTTAGACAAAGATACAGAAACATATATAACAACATTTGATGATAACTTAGAAGAGGCAGTAAAGAGATTATTAATAAAAGAACAAAAAGAAGAAGAAATGCTAAAATACAAAGATAATAAAAAAAGCAATGATGAAAAAGAAGAAAAAAATGTAGAACAACCATAGTGAAAGGAGTAATTAGGTAGAACCTAATAATAAAAAAATGTCAAAAACAATGTGGAAGCCAGGGACCTTCATATATCCAATACCGGCAGTTATGGTATCTTGTGGCACAATGGAAAAATCAAATATTATAACAGTAGCATGGACAGGTATAATAAATACAAATCCTGCAATGGTATATATATCTGTTAGGCCAGAAAGATATTCGTATAATTTAATAAAAGAACAAAAAGAATTTGTTATAAATTTAACAACCAAAGATTTAGCTAAATTAACAGATTGGTGTGGTTGTAGGTCAGGTGATAAATATGATAAATTTAAAGAAACAAATTTACACAAAGAAAAAGCAAATTTTGTAAAATGTCCAATGATAAAAGAAAGTCCAGTATCAATAGAATGTAAAGTAAGAGAAATAAAAGAACTTGGAAGTCATCATATGTTTATAGCAGATGTATTATCAATAAATGCAGATGATAAATATATAGATGAAAAAGGGGCTTTTGATATAAGTAAATGTGATTTAATATCATATGCAAATGGGGGATATTACACACAAGGAAAGAAAATTGGAAGATTTGGTTATTCAGTACAAAAAAAGAAGAGAACAAAAAATAAAAAATGTTAAAAAATGGTTGACATATTACTACTAAAGTGATAAAATATTTAGGCATATGTAACTTAGATGCATATGTTCACATCGTTTAAATAAAAGGTAAATTAATTCGGAGGTGTATAAAATGGCAGCAAAAGGACCAAGAGAGAATATTATACTAGAATGCACAGAATGCAAAAATAGAAATTACATGACTTCAAAAAATAAAAGAAATAATACAGATAGACTAGAGTTAGTTAAATACTGTAAATTCTGTAAAAAACGTACAACACATAAAGAAACAAAATAATCAAGCTATTTTAAGGAGGATATAAAATGGCTAAAAAAGAAAAAGATGTAAAACAAAAAACTAGCTATTTTAAAGAAATGAAAACAGAGCTAAAAAAAGTTGTTTGGCCAACACCAAAAGAGCTTGTTAATAATACAGTTGCAGTAATTGTATTTGTAGTAATTATAGCTGCAATAGTATTCATATTAGATTTTTGTTTCGACAATATAAATAAATATGGAATAACAAGACTTCAAGAAACAGTTCAGTCATCATTCCAAACAACAGAAGATTCAGATAAAAACAATGACCAAAATAGCAATGCAAATGAAGCATCAGAAAATAATGAAGAAAATTCAGAAAATGAGAATTTGGAAAATGTAAGCAATGAAAGTTCTGATAATCAAGAGTCATCAGAAAGTAATACTGAATCTAATGAATAAAATTAAGGGAGGCCAGGCCAATGTCTCAAAAAGATTATGATATGGTTCCAAGGTGGTATGTAGTACATACTTATTCAGGCTATGAAAACAAAGTAAAAACAGACCTTGAAAAAACAGTAAAAAATAGAGAATTAGAAGACTTCTTTTTTGATATAATAGTTCCAATGGAAGAACAAATAGAAATAAAAGATGGTCAGAAAAAAACTAATTTAAAAAAGGTTTTCCCAGGTTATGTTTTAATAAAAATGATTGTAACAGAAGAATCTTGGTATATTGTTAGAAATACAAGAGGTGTTACAGGATTTGTTGGTTCAGGTACAGACCCAATTCCTCTTTCTGATGAAGAAATAAGAAAAATGGGATTTGATAATGTTCCAATAAATGTTGATTATAGTATTGATGACAATGTAAAAATTCTTGGAGGTCCATTAGATGGATATACAGGAATAGTAAAAGAAATCAAAAAAGATAAAAATAAAGTAATAGTTTTAGTTTCTATGTTTGGTAGAGAAACACCAGTAGAACTAGAATTTTCTCAAGTTCAAAAAATAGATTAAGATTTATTAAGGAGGTGCCATACATTATGGCAGAAAAAGAAGTAGTTAAACAAATAAAATTGCAAATAGAAGCAGGAAAGGCAACACCAGCTCCACCAGTAGGACCAGCTTTAGGTTCAAGTGGTGTTAATATAATGCAATTCGTAAAAGAATTTAATGATAGAACAGCAAGCCAAGCAGGTTTAATAATACCAGTTGTTATTTCAGTTTACAAAGATAAATCTTTTGACTTTATAACAAAGGTACCACCTGTTGCAGTATTAATCAAAAAAACATTAGGTATTCAAAAAGGTTCTGGAAAACCAAATAAAGATAAAGTTGCTAAAATAACTAAAGAACAAGTTAAAGCAATTGCAGAACAAAAAATGCCTGATTTAAATGCAGCATCAATTGAAGCAGCAATGAGCATAGTAGCTGGAACAGCTCGCTCTATGGGTGTAGTAGTAGTTGATTAATTAAAATTATTATATAGTTATAAATTTAAAATTTATATAAATATTGGGAGAGTATAAAAGCTCGCTAAAACCAAAGGAGGATTTTTAAAATGAGTAAAAGATATGAAGAAAGCTCAAAATTAATTGAAGCAAACAAAAAATATCCAATTAATGAAGCACTAGAAATTATCGAAAAAATGCCAAAGGCAAAATTTGATGAAACAGTTGAATTACATGTAAGATTAGGAGTAGATTCTAAACATGCAGACCAACAAGTTAGAGGAACAGTAGTATTACCTCATGGTACAGGTAAAACACTAAAAGTATTAGTATTTGCTAAAGGACCAAAAGCTGATGAAGCCACAAAAGCTGGAGCAGATTATGTTGGAGCAGAAGAATTAATACCAAAAATCCAAAATGACAACTGGTTCGATTATGATGTAGTTGTAGCAACTCCAGATATGATGGGTGTTGTAGGAAGACTTGGTAAAGTATTAGGACCAAAAGGATTAATGCCGAACCCAAAATCAGGAACAGTAACAATGGATGTAACAAAAGCAATAGCTGATATTAAATCAGGTAAAGTTGAATATAGATTAGACAAAACTAATATTATTCACTTAGGATTTGGAAAAGTTTCATTTGGAGCTCAAAAATTACAAGAAAACTATCAAACAATTATGGATGCTATAAATAAAGCAAAACCAGCAGCAGCAAAAGGACAATACATTAAAAATATTTCAGTTACAACAACAATGGGACCTGGAATTTCAATTGAATAATAATTAGCCAAAGACAGTAGGCAATGAATTATTTGTAAATACTTAAGTAATTTATAAAATAAGTCCTACCGAGGCATATAGAGAGAGTTACTCGTTATATGTCTTAAGTTGTAGGCAATAACGAGTTTTTAATTTTAAGAATATAAAACTTACAAAATTTCGGGAGGTGAAAAACAAATGGCAAGTGAAAAAAATATTAACTTAAAGAAAGAAGAAGTATCTAAATTAGCTGAACAAATGAAAGATTCTAAATTAATACTTTTAGCAGATTATAGAGGAATCAATGTTTCAGATGTTACAGGATTGAGAACAGAATTAAGAAACATAGGAGCAGATTATAAAGTTATAAAAAATAATATAACAAGAAGAGCATTAGCTGAATGTGGTCTAGAAGGTTTAGATGAACAATTAGAAGGACCTACAGCAGTAATAATGACTAAAGAAGATTACTTAGAACCAACTAAAGTAATTTATAACTTTACAAAAAATAACGATTTTTATAAAATCAAAGGTGGAGTTGTTGATGGAAAAGTAATGACAGCTGAAGAAATAATAACTTTAGCAAAATTACCATCAAGACAAGAATTATTATCTATGCTTGCTGGCGGATTACTTGCAAGTATATCTAAACTTGCAATTGCTCTTGACCAAGTTAGAGTTCAAAAAGAACAAGCTTAATTTTATAAGCAAAAAATATATGAAAATATATCTAATTAGTATAACAGAAAAAAAGTTATACATATAAAAATTAATTAAAAAATTATTAGGAGGATTTAAAAATGAATAAAGAAGAAATGATTGAAGAAATCAAAAAAATGACAGTTGTTGAATTGTCAGAATTAGTAAAAGCTATTGAAGAAGAATTTGGAGTATCAGCAGTAGCAGCTGCTGCACCAGCTGCTGGAGGAGCTGCAGGAGCAGCTGCAGCTGAAGAAAAAACATCATTCAATGTTGTTTTAGCATCAGCAGGAGACCAAAAAATAAAAGTTATAAAAGTAGTTAGAGATGCTACAGGATTAGGATTAAAAGAAGCTAAAGAATTAGTTGATGGAGCTCCTAAAACAGTTAAAGAAAATGTAAGCAAAGAAGAAGCTGAAGACTTAAAAGCTAAATTTACAGAAGTTGGAGCTACTATTGAATTACAATAATAATTACAAGAAAAGAACTCTTAAGAGTTCTTTTTTTCTGAACCAAAGTGTGATTGGTATTAGTTGAAAAATTCGAATAAATATGATAAAATATAGCATGTAACAAAAATTTTTTTGCAGAAAGGAGCGCAATAATGATTAACCAAGTAGGAGAAAAAAATGGGAATTTTAGACAAATTGAGGTTACAGACAACAATGAGGTAAAAATCTTCGCAATTCATGAGAAGAGCGAGGATGAACCAAAAACAGAAATACGGAAGGAGAAAAAATATAACCATATCTGCTTGATTAATTTAAGACCATCTACAGGAAATGAACTAGACAATTTAGTTGAGGGAATAACTGACAAAGAGAGAGACATTTTCTCAATGAAGACTTGTCAAAAGATTTGCTCAGTTAATTCGGAAACCGTTGTCAATTATTACACAGCATTAGATGAAACTTTTGTTAAGATGACAGATAAGAAAGGCATGCAAAGGATTTTCGACGAAATGGGAAGAATAATAGCCTTTTCAGACGCGTCGGAAACATTAAAAGTTGAATTTTCTGGAACAGGTCCAATTATTGTTAAAACTGACAATATAACTGGTAAAAGCAGGCGATATACTTTAGAAGGAAGCCTAATAGGATAATTTAATAATTATGTTATATTGTTAGAAACAAAAAAGAGTGCATATGCACTCTTTTTTAAATATAATAGAATAGAAATATTCTTATTAGAGTTTTAATAATTTGCAAAAAAGCTCAAAATGTGGTAAAATATAAGAAGCTATAAAAATTTCATAAAATGGAGGAAGAGATATGATTAGTAATTTTATCGAAATGCGCAAAGGGTTCAGACGGATCTCTGTAGAAAAAAATAATACTGTAAAGATTACAGTAAACAGGGGAAAATCTGTTGACGAGCCTGAAGGAATCACAACCAAACTAAGCAGAAGGTACCAAATAATTACATCAGTGACTGTTGGGGATGAAACCTTTTTGCAGTGTTTGGGTAGGACATCTATAGATGTCTACAGCATTAATCATTGCGAAATGATTTGCACAGTTGACAAGAATTCAAAAATAGGATTTTTGTTAGTTGCAGGAGAAGCTTTTGTAAAAGTAACTGAAGATAATGGCACTCAAAGGATTTATGATTCAATAAGTAACCTTATGGCATCAGAGAAATATGATGATATAAATGTCGTCTTTGCTGGTTGTGGTGCCTGCCTCCAAAAAGTTGACAAAAAATCTGGAGTAAAACATCTCTATACATTTGAGGGAAGCCTCATTGCATAAAGACTGGTATTTGTCAACATGAAGAAAGGTGCGTATGCACCTTTTTTTCTATAAATATAGTGGATAATAAAACCCAAGAGGCAGTAAGTTAAAGAACAAGTACTTAATTACAAAAATTTCCACCAAAACATTGATTTTTTCAAAAAAATATGATAAAGTATATACAAAATAAAAACTAAGGAGATTCTCTATGAAAGAAAAAAATGAAGAAGAAAAAAGAATAGATATAAAAGGCACATTAGAAGAATTCATAGAAGAAGAAAAGCCAGAACTATCTCAAGAAGATGCAATAAAAGCCTATAAAAACAATGATATAATAGAATACCCTAAAAAGAAGAAAAAAGCCTCAGATGATGAAGAAGAAAACGAAGATGATGAACATTTAAAAAGAGTAAAAAAAGAATTACTTGCATCTTTAGAAAGAGTTAATACTCTTGAGAAAAAAATATTTGCAGAAAAAGACAAAGAAAATCTAAAAGATATAAAAATAAAATCAGGATCTCAAAAGTCAAAAAATAGAGAGCAAGTAATAGAGCAAATGAGAGCAAAAGTACAAGAAGAAAATGAAAAAACAAGAGAATAATGAAAAATAAAGAAACATAAATAATATAAAAATAAAAAACCAACAAGAAAGAAGTATATAACATGAATTTACTATTAAGAGAACTAGACAAAAGTTCAAAATTTAGTGATGTTTTAAAAAATATAGAAAATAAAAAAAGCCCGATAGCAATATCGGGCTTAACTAGCGTTGCAGAAGCCTCAATAATTACATCAATACTAGAAAAAACAAAAAGACCAATATTATTAATAACATATAATGAAATACAGGCACAAAATTTAGTAAGCGATTTCAAATTTTTCACAGACAAAGTAGAATATTTACCAAAAAAAGAAATAGTAACATATGATTATGTTGCAGAAAGCAAAAACCTACCATATGAAAGAATAGAAGTATTAAACAAAATATATAAAAATCAAAACATCATTATAGTAACATCAATAGAAGCAATAAAGCAAAAAATAATACCAAAAGAAACTCTTTTTCGAAATGTTTTAAATTTCAAAGTAGGAGATAGATGTAATTTAGAAGAATTAAAGCAAAAGCTTGTAAATTTAGGATATGAAAGATTTGAACTAATAGATGGAAGAGGAGAATTTAGCATAAGAGGTGGAATTATTGATATTTCAATGAATGACACAATAGGAGTAAGGATTGAACTTTGGGGAGATGAAATAGATTCAATAAGAAACTTTAATATAATAAGCCAAAGGTCAATTAACAATATAGAAAAAATAGAAATATTTCCAGCACATGAATACATCTTAGAAAATCCAATTGAAGATGTAGAAAAAAAGATAAAGCAACAAGTTTATGCAGAAGTAATAGAAGAAAAAGTTGAAAATGATTTAGAACAAATAAGAAATGGCAATTATATAAGCAAAATTGATAGATATTTCAATTCTTTTTACAAAACTGGAGAAACAATACTTGAATATTTGAATAATGAATATTTGGTATTTGTAGATGAACTAAATAAAATAACTACACGAAGTGAAAATATAGAGCTTGATAATGAAAACATAATAAAAGCATTAGTTGAAAAAAATAGAATAATCCCAGATGCTATAAAAGACTATATTGGAACAGAAGAGTTTAATTTAAAACTTCAAAAATATCAAACAATATATTTAGAAAAACTAGATAATATTTTCAAAAATGGAATAGAGCAATATGATTTTAAATATAAAGAACTAAATTATTTTAAAAGTGGAATAGATTTATTTATAAATGATATTTTAAACTTTAAGAAAGAAAATAAAAAAGTATATGTAGTTGTTGAAACAAAAGAAAAAGCAGACAAAATAGCTAAATTATTAGAAGAAAATGATATATTATCAATTTATCAAGAAGACTTAAATCAAACTATAATAACAAAAGATATTGGAACAGTAATAATAACAAAAGGAAAACTATCTAAAGGGTTTTTTAGCTATGATTTAAATCAAATAGTAATAGTAGCAAATGACTTGGTTGAAGTTCAAAGGCGTTCAAAAAAACGTAAAAATGAGACATTTAAACAAGGCGAAAAAGTTGTATTTGCAGATTTAAAAATAGGTGACTATGTAGTTCATAGAAGATATGGTATAGGAGTTTATATAGGAGTAAATACAATAAAAGCTGATGGAACAACAAGAGACTATATAAAATTAAAATATTCAGGTGATGATATTCTATATATACCAACAAACTCATTAGATGAAATAAGAAAATATGTTGGTGGAGAAGAAATCAATCTAAAACTAAATAAACTTGGTTCAAAAGATTGGGAAAAAACAACTGCAAAAGTAAAGAAAAATTTAAGAACAGTTGCTAAAGAATTAATAGAACTTTATGCAAGAAGAGAAAAAGCAAAAGGATTTGCTTTCTCAAAAGATAATGAATGGCAAAAACAGTTCGAAGGTGCATTTCCGTATGTAGAAACAGATGATCAATTACGATGTATAGATGAAGTAAAAAAAGATATGGAAAATGAAAAACCAATGGATAGATTACTTTGTGGTGATGTTGGATATGGTAAAACAGAAATTGCAATAAGAGCAGCATTTAAAGCTGTAATGGACCATAAACAAGTTGTATATTTGGCGCCTACAACTGTACTTGCCAAACAACAATATGAAACTTTTAAATCAAGAATGGCAGCTTTTCCAATAAAAGTAGATTTATTAAACAGATTTAGAACAACCAAAGATAAAAATAGAATAATAAAAGAACTAAAGCTTGGAGACATAGATATAGTAATTGGAACACATAAATTACTAGGAAAAGATGTAGAATTTAAAGACTTAGGACTTTTAATAATAGATGAAGAGCATAGATTTGGTGTAAAAGCAAAGGAAAAAATAAAAGAGTATAAAACAAATGTAGATGTACTTACAATGACTGCAACTCCTATTCCTAGAACGCTTCATATGTCTATTGTTGGAGTAAGAGATATGTCAGTTATATATGAACCACCACAAAACAGAAAACCGGTACAGACATATGTTTTAGAATATGACCTAGATGTTATAAAAGAAGCTATAACAAAAGAATTAGAAAGAAATGGTCAAGTATTTTATCTATTCAATAAAGTAGAAGATATAATGCTTAAAGCAGATAAAATATCAAGATTAGTTCCAGAAGCAAGAGTTGGATTTGCACATGGACAAATGACAGGTTCAGAAATTGAAGATATAATGAATGACTTTGTTGATGGAACAATAAATGTATTAGTATCTACAACAATATTAGAAACAGGAATAGACATACCAAATGCAAATACAATAATAATTGAAAATGCAGATAGAATGGGATTAGCACAGCTATATCAATTAAGGGGAAGAGTTGGAAGATCTGATAAACAAGGGTATAGCTATATAACATATAGAAAAGATAAAATGTTATCAGAAGTTGCTGATAAACGTTTAAAGGCAATAAAAGAATTTACAGAATTTGGTTCAGGATTTAAAATAGCAATGAGAGACTTAGAAATAAGAGGAGCAGGAAGTTTAATTGGAGAAGTACAACATGGACATTTAGAAGAAGTTGGATATGATACATATTGTAGACTTTTAGATGAGGTCTTAAAAGAAGAGCAAGGATTAAAAGTCGAAGAAGAAATAAATTGTCAGATAGACTTAAATGTAACAAGCTATATACCAGATGACTACATTTCTGACCAAAACCAAAAAATTGAAATATATCAAGACATAGCACTTTGCAAAACAGAAGAAGATATAATGAATATAATAGATGAACTTATAGATAGATTTGGAAACATGCCAAATGAAATAGAAAATCTATTAGAAATCTCAAGAATAAAACAGCTTGCTAAAAATAAATATTTAACTAAAATTCAAAGTAAAGCAAATTCAGTAGTATTTACATATGATAGTAATAAATTTGATAATAATCTATTATCAGATATGATAAAAAAATATGGAAACAGAATAAAATTTTCATCTGGAATAAAACCAATGATTACATTAAAAATTGAAACGCAAGGAGAAAAAGAATTATTACAAGAAGTTAAAGAATTTTTAAAATAAAACTTGTATAATATGTTTAAATGTGATATATTAAATAGCATAAGCAAGGTTAAGGAGGCTCGTTTGTGGAAGAAGTAGAAATGGATTATAAAAAAACAATATTAATAGTTGATGATGAAAAAATGATTCTTAATTTATTATCACGCAATCTAACAAAAGAGGGGTATAATGTATTAGAGGCACAAGATGGTTTAGAAGCAGTTGAGATTGCTCAAGAAAAAAAGCCAGATTTAATTTTGCTTGATGTTATGCTTCCAAAACTAGATGGATTAACAGTATGTAAAAGAATTAAAAATATGATGAATATTCCAATTCTTATGGTAACAGCAAAAGATGAAGAATTAGACAAAATTGTAGGGTTAGAATTAGGAGCAGATGACTATATAACAAAACCATTTAGTATAAGAGAGCTACTTGCAAGAGTTAAAGCAAATTTAAGAAGAGCAGATGTAATATCGAATATAGAAAAAGAAAAGAAAACTTCAAAAGAAGAAGGAACAACAGAATTAAAAAGAACAAATGTAATAAAAGTTGGAGTGTTAACACTAGACTTAGATAGATTTGAAGTTATGATAAATGACAAAATTGTAGATTTAACTCTAAGAGAATTTGAAGTACTAAAATTCTTAGCTTCAGACCCAGGCCAAGTAATAACTAGAGAAACATTACTTGAAAAGGTATGGGGATATGAATATTATGGAGATATTAGAACAGTAGATGTTACAGTAAGACGTATTAGAGAAAAAATTGAAAAAGATACATCAAATCCAAAGATTTTAATTACAAAAAGAGGGGTTGGATATTATATAGCAACATAAATTTTTAGTTAAGAGCTTAATAGTATATTTATTAAGCTCTTTATTAGAATTAAACATTCAAAAAGGAGTAATTATATGGAGATTATTTTAGGAAAAACAGCAGGATTTTGTTATGGGGTAAAAAGAGCAGTTGATGAAGCAAAAAAGGAAGCTGAAATTAATACAAACATATATTGTCTAGGAGAGTTAGTACATAATAAAAATATAATAAAAGATTTAGAGGAAAAAGGAATTAAGTTTACAAATAATATAGATGAAGTACAAAAAAGAGTTATTATCAGAGCACATGGTGCCTCAAAAGATATATATAACCAATTAGAAAAAAGAAATGTAGAAATCAAAGATTTAACTTGCCCAAATGTTTTAAAAACACATACAATAGCTGAACAATATAGAGACTATAATTATTTTATTATATTAATTGGTATAAAAAATCATGCAGAAGCAATAGGAACATTAAGTTTTTGTGGGAAAGACTCCTTTTTATTACAAGAAAAAGAAGATATTAAAGAATGTTTAGAAAATATAAAGAAATCAAAATTAAACAAAATTCTAATCATGGCTCAAACAACATATAATTCAAAAAAATTTGATGATATTGTAAACATCTTAGAAAATGAATTAGAAAATAAAGAAATTAAAATTCAAAAAACAATATGTGGAGCAACTGAAGTAAGACAGAAAGAAACAATAGAAATAGCAAAGAATGTGGATATTATGGTTATTGTTGGAGACAAAAAAAGTTCAAATACAAATAAACTATATGATATATCAAAAGAAATTTGTAAAAGAGTAATTTTTGCTCAAAATGAAGGAGAAATAGATTTACAAGACTTTTCTGAAAATGATAAAATAGGAGTAATGGCAGGAGCTTCTACACCAAAAGAAGATATAGAAAAAGTAATAGAAAAAATAAGGGGGAAAGAAATATGTTATATTTAAAAGAAGAAAAGGGAATTACACTTGTAGCTCTAATAATTATGGTTATAGTAATAATTATACTTGCTGGAATATCTTTAACACAAGGTTCGGAATTATTAAAAACAACTAAAGTAGAAACATATGTAACAAATATGATTACAATAAGAGCAAAAGCAAAAGTATATGCTGAAGAAGTAAATGCAGGGACATGGGATGTACAAGATAAAAGTGCAAAAAGAAATGAATTATATTCTGAAAAATATAATATGACTAAACCTAGTAATGAAAGTGAATTAATTTCTAAAGTAGACGAAAATGTAAATAAAGGAAATGGTGTTGAATTTTATCAAATAACAAAAGAAACATTAACAAAAATGGGATTAGAAGATTTAGCTAAAGATGTTAATGATGGTGACTATGTTGTTGCATATGATGCAGGAGATTACACAAATTTAGATATAATATATACAAAAGGTATAGAGTATAATGGAAAGAAACTTTATACATTATCAAGTTTACAAAGAGAAACGGGAGAATAAGAAATAAATGAAAGAAAAAGAAGAAGCAAGATTAAAAGAACTAAAAAAAATAGAAAAAGAATTTTTTGATAAGGGTATAAAATATATAGCTGGTATTGATGAAGCGGGACGTGGGCCATTGGCTGGTCCCGTTGTTGTTGCATCTGTAATAATGCCAGAAGATTCAATGATAGAGGGTGTAAATGACTCTAAAAAGGTTTCTGAAATAAAAAGAGAAAAATTATATGATATTATAATAGAACAAGCTATAAGTTATGGAATAGGTATTATTTATCAAGATGAAATTGATGATATAAATATTTTACAGGCAACTAAAAAAGGGTTAACTACAGCATTACAACAAATGGAAATAAAACCAAATATTATAATGGTAGATGCTTTAACTGGAATAGATACATTAGGAATACCATATAAATCAATAATAAAAGGAGATGCTAAATGCTATTCTATTTCAGCAGCATCTATACTTGCTAAAGTTACAAGGGACAGAATTATGAGGGAATGGGATAAGGTATATCCTGAATATGGTTTTGCATCTCATAAAGGGTATGGGACATCTAAGCATATTGCAGCACTAAAAGAATATGGGCCATGTCCTATACATAGAAGAAGTTTTATTAAAAATTTTATTTAAGGAGGAATTTATTTTATTAAATAAAATAAGAAAAAGTATGAATATTTTAGATATTATTGCCAAAAAAAGAGATGGAAAAAAATTAAGTAAAGAAGAAATTGAATATTTTGTAAGAGGTTATACAAGTGGAGAAGTAGCTGATTACCAAGCTGCAGCGTTAATTATGGCTGTTTATATAAAAGGAATGACAGATGAAGAATTATTTAATCTTACATTTAGTATGGCAAATTCTGGAGATGTATTAGATTTATCAGAATTTGGTGAAGCTGTTGTTGACAAACATAGTACAGGAGGCGTTGGGGATAAAGTATCTATTATAGTACTTCCAATTGTGGCTAGCTGTGGTGTTCCTGTTGCAAAAATGTCTGGAAGAGGTTTGGGCTTTACTGGGGGAACAGTTGATAAATTAGAAGCAATACCAGGATTTAATACAAATGTAGATATTGAAAAATTTAAGGAATATGTTCACAAAATTGGAATAAGTATGATAGGACAAACAATGAATTTAGCACCAGCAGACAAAAAAATATATGTTTTAAGAGATACTATAAATTGTGTTGATAATATTCCATTAATTGCCTCAAGTATAATGAGTAAAAAAATAGCATCAGGAGCTAATAAAATAGTTTTAGAAGTAACTTATGGAAAAGGTGCTTTTATGAAAAATATTGAAGACGCAAAACTTTTAGCAAATAAGATGGAAAAATTAGGAGGTTATGCTAATTTAGAAGTAAAAAGTATATTTACTCCTATGGATGAGCCAATAGGATATGCTGTTGGAAATACTTTAGAAATAATAGAAGCAATAAATTTCTTAAAAGGTAAAGACATGCCTTCAGATTTAAAAGGAATTGTATTAGAAATTGGTAGTCAAATGATAAAATTAGCTGGTTTAGGTGAAAACTTAGATGAAAATAAGGAAAAAATGTTAAAATGTATTGAAAATGGTTTAGCTTTTGAAAAATTTAAAGAAATGGTAGGAAATCAACAAGGAGATACAAAATATTTAGATAATATAGATGAATTTGAAAAAGCAAAATACATATTAGAAGTTAAAAGTAAAAAAGTAGGAGTTATAAATGATATTAATGCAGAAGATATCGGAAAAGTTGCATGTTATTTAGGAGCTGGAAGAATAAAAAAAGAAGATATTATTGATATGTCTGTTGGAGTAGTACTCAATAAAAAAGTCCATGATTTTGTACAAGAAGAAGATGTTTTAGCTTTTGTGTATGCTAATAATGAAGAAAAGGCAAATAGAGCTGTTCATGAATTAGAAAAGATTTTTATTATTGAGTAAAAATATGAGAAAACTTGGGTATTGCAAAAATTTTAAAAAGTGTTATAATAGTTTATGTAGATAAAAATCTTAGGAGGAAGAAAAATGAAAGAAAATAAAGAAAAAAATAATAAAATAAAAATAAATAAAGGACAACTAGCAGGAAGAATAATGGCAGGAATATTAGCTGGTATGATGCTTCTATCTGTATGTGCAACATGTATATATTACATACATTCTTTAATAGTAGGATAAAAAATAAAAGAATAGGGAGAAATAGTAATGATAGAAGATATAAGAGAAAATATCTTAGCTTATATTCAGATATATCAACAAAATCCTTTTAAATTAGTAACTCTTTTAGTAGACTTAGCAATAGTACTATTTTTAGCGTATAATTTATTAAAAATAGTAAAAGACTCTAGAGCTTGGCAATTAGTAAAAGGAATAACATTTTTAGTTATAGGTACCTGGCTAAGCCGGATGGCTTAATTTAAATATATTAAATTACATATTATCAGCTGTTATGAATTGGGGAGTAATCCTTTTAATCATAATATTTCAGCCAGAAATAAGGAGAGCTTTAGAACAGCTAGGAACTAATAAATTTACAAAATTATTTGGAATGGATAAAGATATAGCAACACGTACAAAAGAAGATATTTATAAAATTACAATAGCAGCAACAGAACTTGCAAAAAGTAAGACAGGAGCATTAATTGTAATAGAAAGAGATATAAAAATCAAAGATATAGTATCAACAGGTGTAGAAATAAATTCAGAAGTATCACCACAACTATTAGTAAATATATTTGTTCCAAATACACCATTACATGATGGAGCAGTTGTTATTAGTGATAACAAAATAGCAGCAGCAGCATGTATGCTTCCACTAGCTAGTGATACAGATATTGCAAAAGAATTAGGAACAAGACATAGAGCAGCAATAGGAATTTCTAAAGAATCAGATAGTATAGCAATTGTAGTTTCAGAAGAAACTGGTAAAATATCTGTTGCAAAAGATGGAACACTAATTGCAGATGTAAGAGAAGATGTTTTGAAAAAGATTTTAATAAGCAATATTGTAACTAAAAGATTTCCAGAAAGAGAAAATAAAAATACAGGAAGTTTTGAAAAAATTAGAGAAAAAATAAATAATTTTAAAACAAAGAAAAGCTAATTGGAAAATGAGACTATTCTCTTTTCCAATTTTTCTTTAAAGAATGGAGAGTAATTGTATGCGAAATATAAAACTAACAATAGAATATGATGGAAAAGATTTCAATCGGTTGGCAAAAGCAACCAGATAAATTAAATATACAAGGAACAATAGAACAAGCAATTGAAGCAATAACTGGAGAAAAAGTAGAATTAAATGCTTCAGGAAGAACAGATGCAGGAGTACATAGTTTTGGACAAGTAGCAAATTTTAAAACTAATTCTAGAATTTCAATAGATAAAATACCAATTGCAATAAACACAAAGTTGAAAAAAACAATTAGAATTATAAAAGCTGAAGAAGTTGATGAAAGGTTCCATAGTAGATTAAGTTGTAAGAGAAAAACATATAGATATGTAATAAATAACTCTGAGTTTTCATCTGCAATATATAGGAATTTAGAATGTCATATTCCACAAAAATTAGATATAGATAAAATGAAAAAAGCTATAAAATATTTTGAGGGAGAACACGATTTTAAAGCATTTAAAGCAAGTGGGACGAGCAGTAAAAGCAGTAAAAGAATAATTTATAAAGCAGAAGTACATAAACAAGATAATGAAAGAATTTTGATAGAATTAACTCGGAAATGGGTTCTTATATAATATGGTAAGGATTATATCAGGAACATTAGTAGAAGTAGGATTAGGAAAAATAGAACCTGAAGACATACCACAAATAATATTAGATGGAAAAAGAGAAAATGCAGGAAAGACTTTACCTCCATATGGTTTGTTTCTTATGAATGTGGAGTATTGATACAATTTTTGTGCATATTAAGTAACTTTTTATTTAAAACACAACATAATTGTTGAAAAAAGGCACTTTTTGTGGTAAAATACATTATGTGAATAAATAATATATTTTACCTTTAAAAAAGGAAGAACAAAAATGAATGAATTTAAAGAGAATTTAAAAAAATATAAAAAAGAGCCCAAAAAAGCAGTAGAAATAAAAGAAAAAGAAATTTACTATTATGTTTATGATGAAAACAAAAATAAGGTAGGAAAGATAAAAAGCGATTATGAAAAATTCCAAAATCTTTGGTTAAAAGGAGTAGCAGTATTTGTACTTACAAAAGATGGAATGTTAATATTAGAAAAAAGAGCAGCAACAACTAAATTGACACCAAATTTGATAGATTTATGTTCAGGACATAGAGATAATAAAGAAAAAGGAAAACAGACACCCAAAAGAGAATTAAAAGAGGAATTAGGAATAAAAAAGAAAAAAATCAAAAAGATAAAAAGAGTAGAAAGAGAAATTCCATTAATATTTGGAAATGATAGAAAGTTTTATATTCAATTTTATGTAGCAAAAACCAAAATAAAATCTATAAAGAAATTACAAAAAGAAGAAGTAGAAAACATAATAAAAGTTCATTTACAAGAAGGTTTTAATATGATAAGAAGAGGAGAAACCAAGTTTCCTTATAAAGGAAATGAGCAATATTTTGAGAAATTGTTTGAAGAAGTAGAAAAGTTTATTGAAAAAACGAATAGTAGAAAAATAAAAGGGGAAGAAAAATGATTATAACATTATCTGGAATTACAGGTTGCGGAAAATCATATTACAAAAATTTGCTAATTAATAAATTGAATATAGAAAATATGATAATATATACAACAAGAGAAAAAAGAAAAGATGAAATAAATGGAATAGATAAACATTTTGTTACTAAAAATGAATTAGAAAAACTTATAAAAACAAAAGAAGTTTTTGCAAATTATGAATTTTTAGGAGAAAATTACGCCTACGGTAAAAAGTATTTACAAGAGGATATGTGTTGTGTTACAGAACTTCATTATGAGTGGATTAAAGACTTCAAACAAAAAGGAAAAGATGTATATTCCATATATATAATACCTAAAGATATTGAACTTGCTAAAAGTGAAATAAAGAAAAGAAATTTAGCTCCCAATATAGAAAAAATGAGATTACAAGAGGTAGAGGAGCACATAGAAAATATGAAAAATAATCAGGATTTGAAAAAGCAATTTGATAATGTTTTTTTGAATAATTATGACGAAGAATCTTGCAATAGGATGATAGAATTAGTGAAAAATATAAATACAACAAAAAATGATTATATTTTAGTATAAATTAAACAAATTATGAGAGTTATAATTACTTTTATAATTTGTTTTTTTATGTTTATATTTTAATGTAACTTTTAATAATAAAATTTCATAATATATATAAAAAAGTAATTAAAAGAGGAGATATTATATTATGATTTTACTTATATTTTTTGCTTTACCTTTAGCTACAATTTTACTAGCGATTGTTTTAGAAAAAGTGTTACATTGTCCTATATTAGTTGGTATAACATTTTTTGCGGTATATTTAATAATATTATTTACATTATTTGCAACAGGAGTAATTACAAATTTAGGGGCTGGATTAGTGGCAATAATTATTTATACAATTTTAGCACTTATAACAGCATATATTGTGAAATTAATTAGAATTATTCGTGAAAGATGTTTTAATAATGATGATAGATGTCCAAGATGCAGATGTTGCCGAGATAATGATGAAAATCATAATTGTGATAACAATGACTTACTTAGAATAAGTTATAGATGTAATAACGGAAATAGTCAGGATTTATTAACAATAAATAGTAATTGTTCAAACTCTGGAAATGATGATAATGATAATGGAAACTGTAATCGTGGAGATAATAATGATAATACAGTATCAGCAAATAATCGGGATTTCATTAACAGGGAATGTAATACCAAACCAATCTAATTGCGGTAGAACAGGATGGATTAGAGGGTGTTATAGAAGATTTTAACATAAAAAACTCAGGCGTAAAATTGCCTGAGTTTTAAATATTATAATTATTCTTTTTTCTTCTTAGCTTTATCATCACTCATAACATCTTTTATAGCACCTAAACTACTTAGAGCAGATGTTGCTTCAAAAGGGATGAATATTTTATTTGCATCTCCATTAGCAACTTCTTTTAATGCTTCTAAAGATTTTAATTGAACTAATTTATCATCAGGGTTAGCGTCTTTCATTGCTGAATATATCATAGCAATTTCTTTTGCTTTAGCTTCAGCAACTTCTTTAATAGCCTTAGCTTCACCTGCTGCTCTTCTAATTTTAGCTTCACTTTCAGCTTCTGCTTCTAAAATTGCAGCTTCTTTTTTACCTTCAGCAACTGTTATATCAGATTGTTTTTGAGCTTCAGCTTCAAGAATTAAAGCTCTTTTATTACGTTCTGCATTCATTTGTTTTTCCATTGCATCTCTAATATCAGCTGGTGGGTTAATATCTTTTATTTCAACCCTATTTATTTTACAACCCCATTTATCAGTTGCTTCATCTAATATTGAACGAAGTTGATAGTTAATATTGTCACGTGAACCAAATGTTTCATCTAAGTCCATTTTACCAACAATATCACGAATTGTAGTGATTGCTAAATATTCAATACCTTTCTTTAAGTTTGCAATTTCATAAACAGATTTTTCTGGGTCTGTTATTTGATAAAACACAACTGTATCTATGTTAATTGTAACGTTATCTTTAGTAATAACTCCTTGAGGCGGAATATCCATTGTAAGTTCTTTTAAAAGAACTACTGAGCTTACTCTATCAATAAAAGGTAAAATAAATGTAAGACCAGCCTCAGCTGTTTTGTAATATTTACCAAGTCTTTCTATAATATAAACTTCAGATTGGTTTACTACCTTAATTGATTTGAAAGCAATTATTGCGATTATTATTATTAAAACTATTAAAAAAGCTAACATAATAATACCTCCTTAAAAATATTTATATATTTAAAAACTAAAATCAAAATTAATCTATATTAACAGGAGTTGAAACTTTTTGTACTTTTAATTTAACTCCATTAATAGCAACTACTCTTATCTTAGAATCTTTTTCTATATCAGTATCTGCAATTGCAGACCAAAGTTCACCTTTTACTTTAACTTTACCAGTACAATTTATACTATCAATATCTTCTAAAACAATACCTTCTTTTCCAATTATACTGTAAACATTTGTAGCTTTAGTTTTAGGTGTTTTTACAAATTTTTTCATTAATGGTTTGGTAAGTAGTAATAATAAACTTGATGAAATAACAAATGTAAATGCCTGAACTAAAAAGTTACTTATAAATAAACTTACAGCTAGAGCAATAATAGCTCCTACACTGAACCAAAAAACAAAAAATCCTAATGTAAAACATTCTATAATAAAACATATTCCTGCAACTATTAACCAAAATTGCCACATGATAAAAATCCCCCTAAATAAAACATTTTAATAATAGTTAATTTTACAAATGCACCTCTATTATAACATAATATGGCAAAAAAATCAAATTAAATATAAATTTATTTGACAGTTACAATTCATAGTTATGAAAGTTAAATATATATTAAAATTTCATAACTATGAATTGTAACATTTAATAACAACAATTTAACAAAAATATTAAAACCCCTTGTAAATATATTCAAAAAATGTTAATATATTATAGTAAAAAAGGAGGCAAAGCAAATGTTAAAACAAAACATAAAAATAGAAGAAAAAGTAATATTTGATGAGCCTATGAAAAATCACACATCATTTAAAATTGGAGGACCAGCAGATTTTTTTATAAAAGTACAAACAATAGAAGAACTAAAAACAGCGATAAAATATGGTAAAGAAAAAAGTTTACCAATAACAATAATAGGAAATGGAAGCAATCTTTTAGTTTTAGATAAGGGTATTAGAGGATTAGTAATAAAAATAAATATAGAAGAAATAGAAATACAAGGGTTTAAAGATTATATTCAAGTTACAGTAGGAAGTGGATATAAGATAATGCCACTAGCAATAAAATTAATGAACCAAGAAATTTCAGGGTTTGAGGAATTAGCTGGAATACCTGGAACAATTGGTGGAGCTATTTATATGAATGCAGGGGCTTATGGAAAAGAAATAAAAGATATAGTTATATCAACAAAATGTATGGATTTAGATGGAAATATATTTGAATTATCAAATAAAGAACAAGAATTTTCATATAGGTCAAGTATATTTAATAAAAAAAGTTACATTATTTTAGAAACTACATTAAAATTAGAATATGGAAAAAAACAGGAAATTCAAGAAAAGATGAATGAATATTTAGCAAGTAGAAAAGAAAAACAGCCACTTGAATATCCATCAGCAGGTAGTTCTTTTAAA
This sequence comes from uncultured Eubacteriales bacterium, assembly GCA_948468315.1. Classification (GTDB taxonomy): domain Bacteria; phylum Bacillota; class Clostridia; order TANB77; family CAG-508; genus CAG-269. The sequence goes on along the minus strand of CAOKHL010000006.1, from coordinate 60,041 downwards.
AGGCAAGAAGGAATAATTACAGCAAAACTTATTGATGAATGTGAATTAAAAGGATATCAAATAGGCGGAGCCAGAATTTCAGAAAAGCATGCTGGTTTTATAGTAAACTATAAAAATGCAACTGCAAAAGATGTTTTAAATTTAATAAAATACGTAAAGGATAAAGTATATGAAAAATTTGGAATAAAAATAGAAGAAGAAATAAAGATTATAGGAGAAGAATAATGAAAGGAATATTTTATTGGTTTAAAGATAGCTCAAAAATGAAACGTTGGATAATGCTTATTTTAGTAGGAATTGTATTTTGTTCATTTGGAATGGCAAATATGATAACATCAACTGAAGCAATAACATTTATGCAAGCTACAAAAATAATAGTTTATTTTGTAATAGGATTTACATGTAGTGTGATAGGTCTAGTTTATATAAATAAAAGAACAATGGAATTATTTATAGAAGCAACAGATGACAGAATGGAAAGTGACCAAAAGGTAAATGTTAATTCTTTAATATTTAATAAAACCGTATATAATAAAGGACCTAAGATAGTTGTAATAGGAGGAGGAAGCGGACTAAATACAACTTTAGAAGGATTAAAAAAACATACAAGTAATATAACAGCAGTAGTTACAGTATCAGATTATGGAGAAAACTTTGGTGAAAATAATGCAACTATGTTATATAGACAACTTGAAGATATAAAAAATGGAATATCATCACTTGCAATAGATGATACTAGCAAAATGAAGGAACTATTAGATTATAAATTTACAGAAGGAGGATTAAAAGGAATTACTTTTTCGGATTTATATTTTGCAGCAATGAATGATATTTGTGCAAATACAGCAGAAGCAGTAAAAGCAAGTAACGAGATTTTCAAAATTTGTGGAAATGTTTTACCAGTAACAAGAGACCAAATGAAAATTTGTGCAGAATTAGAAAATGGATACTTAATAGAAGAAAAGGCGAAAATTGCAGAAACTGTATATGATAAATTAACAAAAATAAATAGAGTATATTTAAGCCCAACAAATTGTAAAGCATTACCAGAAGTAATAGAATCTATTAAAGAAGCAGACGGAATAATTATAGGGCCAGGAAGTTTATATACAAATGTAATTCCAAACTTATTAGTAAATGGTGTATCAAGAGCTATAAGAGAGTCAAAAGCAGTAAAATTATATGTATGTAATATAATGACAGAACCAGGATTAACAGACAATTACTCAGTATCTGACCATATAAATGCTATAATAGAACATTGCGGAGAGGGACTAATCGATTATTGTTTATATGATACAGGAGAAGTAGTTCCAGAATATATAAAAAAATATAACTTAGATGGTTCAGAACTTGTAGAACAAAATCTATCAGAAATAAAAGATAAAAAAATAAAATTTATAAAAGAAGATATGTCTATTATAAAAGATGATTTTATAAGACATAATAGTATGATAATTGCAGATACATTAATAAAAATAATATGTGATGATTTAAAATTCAAGGACAAGCAAAATGAGCCAGAGTATATTATGATGAATTCAAAACTTCAGGCAGACAAAGAGATAAAACGTAAAGCCAAAAGTAAAAATAATAAAAGTAAAATTAGCAAAAATACTAATAAATCAAAAAGTAAATTTGCAAGTAAATATAGTGATAGAATAGAATCAATAAAACATTGTGATGAAAAAGCAATGAAAAGAAAAAAAGCAATAATAACTAAAAAACAAACAGAACCTAATATTGAAGAAAACAAAGAAAAAATACAAGAGTTAATTAAACAAAAAGAAGAAATTTTAAAAGCGTATAGAGATAGTAAAGAAAACAAAGAAATAATCAGACCTAAAGATTATGATGAAATAAGAAAAGAAAAAATAAACAAATTTAATAATGGAAAATAAATATTATCCAATATATGGAGGTATACTAATGAAATTTGAAAAGAAGGACTTAGGACTAGATAAAGGATTAGAAAGAGAGTGGTTAATAACTAATGGAATAGGAGGATATTCATCTTCTAGTATAATTGGAGCAAACACAAGAAAGTATCATGGACTATTAGTAGCCCCACTTTCTGCACCTGGAAGAAGATATTTAATTTTATCTAAATTAGATGAAAGTTTAATATTAGATGGAAAAAAACATGACTTATATACAAATATATGTAGAAATTATGTATCACAAGGTTTTAAGTATTTAGAATCTTTTCAAAAAGATATTTTACCTGTATTTAAATATAAAGTAGAAGATACAGAAATTACAAAAACAATTTGTATGCAATATGGGAGAAACACAGTTGAAGTATATTACAAAATAAGAAATGGAAAATCAAAAGCCAAATTAGAACTTGCACCAGTATTAAATTTTAGAGATTTTCATAGTATGAATACAAATCATAATTTTGAAATTTCACAAGATATAAAATCTAATAAAATAAAATTAGTTATAGATAAAAATGTATCACATCCTGTTTATATGAAAGTTTCAGAAGGAAATTATATAGAACATATAAATAATACATTCTATAATATGTTTTACATTGAAGAAGAAAAAAGAGGATTTTTCCCAGAAGAAAATCATATTGTTAGTGGTGTATTTGAAATTGATATAGAACCAAATGAAGAAAAAGATATATCATTTATTTGTTCTATGGAAGAAAATATAGATGAGATAGATTACAAAGAATTAATTAATAATGAAATTATAAGAATAAATAATATATATAATGAGTCATTATTAATAGATAATGGAAAAGAAAATAAAACCAAACAAGAACAAGAAAGAGATGAGCTAATAAGATTATTTTTAATAGCTGCCGACAATTTTGTTGTATATAGACCAACATTTGGGTTACATACATTAATTGCAGGATATCCATGGTTTTTAGATTGGGGAAGAGATGCTTTAATATCTTTTGAAGGTTTATTATTAATTCCAAAAAGATATGAAATTGCAAGAGAAGTATTGTTAACATGTACTAGAGATATAAAATATGGTTTACTTCCAAATGGATATTCAGAAGTAGACAATAGTCCATTATATAATAGTGCTGATAGTAGTTTATTATTATTTGAACAAGTACAAAAATATTTACAATATACAGATGATAATAAATTTATAAAAGAAAACATTTATCCTAAATTAAAACTAATAATAGAAAATTATTCTAAAGGAATTGATTTTGATGACAACAATATTCATTTAGAAGAAGATGGTTTAATATCTTCTGGAACAGAAACTACACAAAATACGTGGATGGACGCAAAATATGGAGATTTTGCATTTACTCCTAGAAATGGTAAAGTTGTTGAGATAAATGCACTTTGGTATAATAGTTTAAAAATAATGGAAGCTTTAAGCAAAAAGTATGAAAAAATAGGAAAAAGAATTATAAGTAAAAAATATGCAGACATGGCAGAAGAGTGTAAGAAATCTTTTAATAGAGAATTTTATAATGGAAGAAGAAAGTGCTTATATGATGTAATTGGAGATAATAAAATAAGACCAAATCAGCTTTTTGCCTTAAGTCTAACTTATCCTGTTGTAGAACCAGACTCTGAAATGGCTAAAAATATTATAGGAGTTGCTGAAAAGAAGTTATTAAATAATTATGGATTAAAAACATTAGCAAAAGGTGAAAAAAATTATGTTGATGTATATGAGGGGGATGGATTTAGAAGAGATATGAGCTACCATCAAGGTATTACCTGGCCTTGGCTTATTGGATTATATTATAATTCTTTAAGAAATATGAGGGAATTTGAAAAAGATAAAGATAAGAAAAAAGAATTAGATACTAAAATACAAGAATTCAAGAAAAAAGTTGAAAAAACATTTAAAAAGGAAATTATGGAAAGTGGTTGTATTGGTTCTATTTCAGAATTATATGATTCTAAAACACCTTATTTACCAAAAGGAACTTTTGCTCAGGCATGGAGTGTTGCGGAGATTTTTAGGGTTATTTTTAGGTAGGAATAAACCAGAAAGATGGTGCAAAAAATGCACCATCTTTCTGGTTTACTTGGAGTCCTCAATTGCCTTTCGAGCATCAAGAACACTGAGAACCTCAGATATTCCAGCTCTCAACCATATATCCTGAATAAAAGAATATGTCTGAGAATCACAGACTTTTATGAAAAGCATTTCTGGTCCAATAATCCCTTTAAAGATTATTGTCCAATCGCTCCATTTTTCATCAGAAAATTCCTTCCGATGAGGGTCATTGTCTAAAAGTTCCTGAAAGATCTGTTCTCGTTCCATGTTGATATCCTCCTTAAGATGAAAAAATTATTGTGGCCAATTGACCAAGTTACTAATATTATATTAACATAATTTGACAAAAAAAGCAATAATGTGTTTTGAGGGTTATTGATTTTTAAATAAAAATACTTTATAATTGAAAAGAATAAATTCTTATAGGAAGTGATTTTTTGAAAATAGAAGAATTAGAAAAAGAATTGAAAAATGAAAATTTAGGTTCTTTATATTTGTTATATGGAGAAGAAAAGTTTTTACTTGAAAATTCTTTGAAAAAAATAAAGAGTTTGTTTGGAGAAGCTTTAAAAGGAATTAATTATATTACTATTGATGATACAAATCTTCGGAGAAATTATTTCAGACTTAGAAACACCTAGCTTTGGTTTTGAAAAGAAGCTTATAATAGCTAAAAATACAGGGCTATTCAAAAAAGATACTAAGAAAAAAGTTAAAAAAGATGAAAATAATATAAAACAAAAATTATTAGATTATTTAAAAGAAAATTTTGATTTTATAAAAAGTTTGGTAGTACTTGTATTTGTAGAAGATGAAGCAGATAAATGTGAGCTTATGGAATTTATAAACAAAAATGGAATAGTATGTAATTTTGAATATCAAAAACCAAATCAAATACAAACAAGATTAAAATCTATAACAAATGCATATAAGGTAAATATTGATGTACCAACAATGAGTTATTTTATAGAATGTTGCGGAACAGATATGCAAGACTTAATTAATGAAATTCGAAAATTGATTGAATATGCTGGAACTGGTGGAAATATAACAAAAGATGATATAGATAACTTATCAATAAAAAAGATGGAAAGTATTATATTTGACTTAACAGACAGTTTAGGAAAAAAGAATACTAAAGTTGCAATAGAAGTTTTAAGAAATCTAATACTTGCAAAAGAGCCTGTTCAAAAGATTTTAATTACTTTATATAATCACTTTAGAAAATTATATTTAGTAAAACTTGCATTAAGTAGTAATAAAGATATAATTTATGCTTTAGATTTAAAACCTAATCAAACATTTTTAGTAAATAAATATAAAATGCAAGCAGGGTATTTTAAAACTGATGAAATAAAAAAGATTTTAAAAGAATTAATAGATTTAGATTATAAATATAAAATTGGACTTATTGATTTAGAAGTTGGATTTGAAGCTATACTTTGTGCTTATTGCTAGTTGAGAAATTTATTTTAAATTGTATAAACTAAAATTTTTAATTTTAAGAAAATTTTAGTTTTATTTTTATTATATGTATAAAAAACCTTTTTTAGATAAAAATAATATAAAAATTATTATTAAAAGAGGTTAGATATATGTTAAAAAAAGTTTTTAATCACAGAATAGCAGTATTTGGTTTTATTTTGAGTTTAATAGTACTTGTAGCAGTATTTGGATTTTCAAAATATAATGAAGTTGAAGCATTATCCAAATATGGTTCAAGAGGAAATGAAGTTAAACAAATTCAGGAAAAATTAAAAAGGTGGGGATATTATAAAGGTTCAGTAGATGGAATTTATGGAAGTCAAACATTAGCTGCTGTTAAGTCTTTTCAAAAGAAAAATGGATTAACAGTAGATGGAATAGCAGGAGAGAAAACTCTTAATGCAATGGGAATTACAAGTTCATCAAATAACTCTAGTTCAAGTTCAAGTAGTTCTAATAATAATAGTTCAAGTAATGTAAATTTACTTGCAAGGGCAATTTATGGAGAAGCAAGAGGAGAACCATATGTAGGACAAGTTGCAGTTGGAGCTGTAATATTAAATAGAGTAAAAAGTAGCTCTTTTCCAAATACTATATCAGGAGTTATTTATCAGTCAGGGGCATTTGACGCAGTTTCTGATGGACAAATAAATATGTCACCAGATAGTACTGCTAAAAAGGCTGCACAAGATGCTATAAATGGATGGGACCCATCTTATGGTGCAATTTATTATTTTAATCCTTCAACAGCAACAAATAAATGGATCTGGTCAAGACCTTTAACTGTAACTATTGGAAAACATAGATTTTGTAAATAAAAGAAGCACATTTTTTGTAAAATTACTTGCAAAAAATGTGTTTTTTTTATATAATAAATAAAGTTTTATATTGGGGTATCGCCAAGCGGTAAGGCATCGGACTCTGACTCCGACATTCCTGTGTTCGAATCACAGTACCCCAGCCAAATTTCCATTATGCGAACATTTGAAAGGAATATGTATGGGATGTTCTAAAAAAATATTTACTATATTTATATCTATTTTATTATCCTTAAGTATAATAATTACAGTAGCATTACTTTATGAAATCAACAAAAAAACATATACAGCAGAAGACTTTGGAATTAAAGTAATACAAAGTAAAAAAGACCAAGACAATGATGGAATAGATGACTACACAGACATTTTGCAAGGAGCAAAAATAGAAGCCAAGAATAAACCAACATATAAAAGTGCATACTATGAAGGAGGATATCCCCCTGATAATGAAGGAGTATGTACAGATGTAGTATGGAGGTCTTTAAAAAATGCAGGTTATGTATTAAAAGACATGGTAGATGAAGACATAAAAAATAATGTTGATAAATATCCTAGAGTTGGAGGAAAACCAGATCCTAATATAGATTTTAGAAGAGTACCAAATTTAAAAATATATTTCGAAAGAAATCAAATAAACTTAAGTACAGATGTATTAAAAATAGAAGAATGGCAACCAGGAGATATAGTAATTTTTGGAACTTCCCATATAGGAATTATATCAGATAAAAGAAACAAAAAAGGAATACCATATTTATTACATAATGGTGGACAAATAAGAAGAGAAGAAGATGTATTAGAATTATATAGTAAATATAAAATAATTACAGGGCATTATAGAATGAAATAATATTAAAGGTAGTTTCATTGAATATTATATTTTTAATATTTGATGAAATTACTTTGAAAAGTATAAAAAAACTCTTGACAAAATACCTAAAAATGGGTATAATAATACCGTTATAAATAAATGGCGACGTAGCTCAGTTGGCTAGAGCATCCGGTTCATACCCGGCAGGTCGTAGGTTCAAATCCCACCGTCGCTACCAAAATAAAAGTTGCTTATTTAAATAAGCAACTTTTTTATCTAATTATCTTTACCAGTAAGTAAATCTAAAAATTTAGGATAAATAACATTAGCATTATTTTTCCAATTATCAGAGATAAGTTTCGCATGTTCAATAGAACCAGCAAAAGTTCTAACTTCAAAAATAGTTTTATTATTTTCTACAATTTTACATTTTACTGTATAAGAATGTTCATTTTCAGGTATATACTCAGTAATAATAGAATCCTCAGATACTATATTTTTAACCTCATTTTTTAAAATTGTATCAGTCTTTAATTTTACCAAACCAGGTAAAACATCTATTGTTAAATCTAAAGAATTTTTACCATCAAAAGTTAAATCATATATTGCTTGAGCATCTTCTGTTTCTTCATCTTTAGTGTAAGTTCTTACAAGTTTGGAATCAACAAGGTCTGCTAATATTTGTTTAAAATAAAAATAATTAATATTATTAATTGGAGATATTAATTTAAATAAATCACTTTCAGTAATATCGTGTTTAACATTATCTAAAACATATAATATTAAAACTTTATCTTGTGCCAAACTATTACTTGTATTTTTATCCATAATAGTTACTCCTTACATTAAATTTAATGAAATTATATCATAAAGAATACATAATGTAAACCATATTAGTTGATATTTTGTGAATTTTATAGTAAAATAATTAAAGTTTTTAAATGATAAATACTAAAATATGTGAGCTTTTAGAAAGAAAGGAAATTAATTTTCTATGAGAAAAGATAATAAAAAAAATCATGAAAAGATTATTATATTAATTATTATAGTAACTTTAATTATAGATCAAGTAACAAAAATTATAGCATATAAGCAAGGTTTCAATATTTTAAGCGAAAGTTCAAATAATAATGGGTATTATATTGTAATGTCAATAATAATAATTTTACTAATTTTAAGATATATTAGAAATGATAATGTTTTTATAAAATTAGATACAAAAATTGTTTTAAGTTTTGCAATATCAGGTGCAGTAGGAAATTTAATTGATAGAATATGGAATAATGATGTAATAACATTTATAAAATTAGGAAACTATTTTAACTTAAATTTATCATATATATATATAATGATAGCTTGGATAGGAATGGCAATAATTTTAACAAAAAACTCTATGAAAATAATAAAAGATAAGAAAAATAAAAAGGTGATAAAAGATGAATATAAAAAAAATAAAAGTAAATGAGGAAAATATAGGGAAAAGAATTGATAGTTTTATTTCCTTGTTAGAAAAACATATATCAAGAAGTGCAGTACAGAGGCTAATTGAAGAAGAAAATATAAAAGTAAATGGTGAAAAAACAAAAGGTTCTTATAAGGTAAAGTTAAATGATGAAATAGAAATAAATATACCAAATGCAAAAGAAATAGACTTAAAAGCGCAAGAAATTCCTTTAAATATAATTTATGAAGATAATGATATAATAGTAGTAAATAAGCCTAAAGGAATGGTTGTTCATCCTGCAAATGGAAATCCAGATGGAACTCTTGTAAATGCTATAATGTCAGTATGTAAAGATTCTTTATCAGGAATTGGAGGAGAAATAAGGCCAGGCATAGTTCATAGACTAGACAAAGATACATCAGGAGCGATTATTGTTGCGAAAAATGACAAGTCACATATAAATTTAAGTGAACAACTAAAAAATCATCAAGTGAAGAAAACTTATATAGCCTTAGTTAGAGGCATTATAAAAGAAAATGAAGCAACAATTAATATGCCAATTGCAAGAAGTACTAAAGATAGAAAGAAAATGGCAGTTGACAAAAAAGGAAAAACAGCAATTACACATTTTAAAGTATTGGGAAGATATAAAGAAAAATACACTTTACTAGAGATAAATATTGAAACAGGAAGAACACATCAAATAAGAGTTCATTTATCTAATATAGGATTTCCAATAGTTGGAGATGAAGTATATTCAAATGGTAAAAACGAATGGGGAATAAAAGGTCAATGTTTACATGCATGGAAGATAGAATTTGAGCATCCAACGACTAAAAAAATGATAAGTTTGGAAGCAGAAATTCCACCATATTTCAAAAAAATTATAAAAGAATTAGAAGAGGAAAATTAAATGGAAGAGATGAGATTACAAAAATATTTAGCAACATCTGGTATAGCTTCAAGAAGAAAGTGTGAAGAATTAATTTTAAATGGAAAAATTGAAGTAAATGGAAAGATAGTACAAGAATTAGGTACAAAAGTAAACCCTAAAAAAGATGAAGTAAAATATAATGGAAAAATAGTTAATTTGGAAGAAGATAAAATATATATACTATTAAATAAACCGATAGGATATGTAACAACAGCGAAAGAACAATTTGGTAGAGATAAAGTATTAGATTTAGTAAAAATAAATAAAAGGGTAGTTCCTGTTGGAAGGCTTGACATGTATACATCTGGTGCGCTAATTCTGACTAATGATGGCGATTTAGTAAACAAATTAACACATCCTAAAAATGAAATAAATAAAACTTATAATGCTACTGTTAGAGGAATTGTAACTAAAGAAGAAATAGAAAAATTACAAAGTGGTGTAGAAATAGATGATGGATATATAACAAAACCTGCAAAGGTTAAGATTTTAAAAATTGATGAAGAGAAAAAAATTTCTAGAATTCAGATTACTATACACGAAGGAAAAAATAGACAAGTTAGAAAAATGTGTGAAGCAATAAATAAAAAAGTTCTTGCTCTTCATAGATGTAAAATTGGAAATCTCGATGTGAAAGACTTAAAACTAGGGCAATGGAGATATTTAACATATAAAGAAATAATGAAGATTTAAAGGAGATTCCTTATAGACAAAAAATAAAAAAGATGTTAAAATATTACTATAACGAATAAAAAAGGAGGAGTTATAAAATGGTTGAAGATAGCCAAATAAAAGCACAAGTATCGCCATTTGCTATTAGAAAAGGCGAAATAAAAACATTTGATGGTCAAGATGGATATGTATCTATGAACCAAGTTGTACATAAAATAAACATAGGACATATTACAGACATTCATTTTGCTATATTGTATTTAGTAAATGAATTTGAATTTATCACATCAAGACAATTAATGCAAATGCTAGAGATAAAGGGATATGAAATAAAATCTCAAGATAAGCTAAATAATAAGTTAGAAGGATTAATAAAATCTAAAATTTTAACAAGATATTATTTTAATTCAGATGAAGGAAAAGGAATTTATAGAATTTACTGTTTAGAAAAAATGGGAAAATATCTATTAGACACAAGAGATGATGTAGAATGTAAATGGCAACCATCAGATAATACAAAGCCAGTTGCAATGATAAAGAAAAGATTAGCAGGAAACCAAGTACTTATTGCATATTTGAAAAAAGTAAAAGTATTTGATTCATACACTGTAAAACCAGCATTAACAGCAAAAATAATGGGAAAAGTATTTAAGCCAAGTGGTGGATCTGTAACACTTACAAAATCAGGAAAATCAATTCAATTTTTATTTGAGGTTGTAAGAAGAGAACCAGATTGGCAGAAAAAAATAATAGATAAGATGAAATTTTATCAAGACTTTTATGATAACTTTGTACCATTAGACTCAGGATTTAAATCATTACCACAACTAATAATGGTATGTGAAGATGATAGACATATGGCAGAAACTTTCAGAGAATTAGTTACACATAATATAGAATTTACAAAGATAAATTTATATTACACAACAGATTTAAAACAAAATAGCGAATCTTTAGAAAGTACTTTAACTGAATTTAAGTTAGACCCAGAAACAAATAAGTATAAGGCTCAAAAAGTTGAACTTAAATTATTGAATTAGTATATATATTATATTTAAAATAAACTCAAATTATTAAGAAATAATTTGGGTTTATTTTTGTATAAAAAATAGAGGAAAAATGTCGAGAAAAATATTGTTTAAAAAGTATTAGTTTGTTATAATTAAAATATAATGTTATAGGAGGAGAAAACATATGGGTGAAAAGAGCTGTGGTAATGGTCAAAAATGTAATGGACGGATGTAAATGTGGTGGAGAAGGAAAAGACAAATTTTTAGAAGATCTATGTAATGAATATAAACCAATAAAAGATAATTTAATTCAAATGTTAAACGAAGTGCAAGAACATTATGGATATGTTCCAACACATGCACAAAAAGTATTATCAGAATTTTTAAATGTCCCAATGGCAGAAATTTATGGAGTTGTAACATTTTATTCAAGATTTACTCTAAAACCAAAAGGAAAATACAATATAGCAGTATGTTTAGGAACAGCATGTTATGTAAAAGGTTCACAGAAAATAATGGATAGATTAAAAGAAAAACTAAAAATTGAACCTGGAGAAACAACGAAAGATGGAATGTTTTCAATAGAAGAAACAAGATGTGTAGGAGCATGTGGTTTAGCACCAGTATTTACAGTAAATGGAGAAGTCTATGGAAAGGCAACAGTACAAAAGTTAGACCAAGTACTAGATGAACTAACAAATAAAAATGTCTAAATCCCAAAAAAAGAACCGGCCCTGAGCAGGGAAAAATGCTAAATCCCTAAAAAAGAACCGGCCCTTAACAAGGAAATAGAAAATCCCCAAAAAAGAACTGGCACTAAAAGAGGAAAAGGAGGAGAAAAATGAAAACTTTACAAGAAATACAACAAATAAGAGAAGAAAAAAGAAGAGAGCTAGATTTAAGAGTAAATACAAAAGCAGATACGAGAGAAAAGCATATATTAGTATGTCATGGAACTGGATGTACATCATCAAAATCACCAGAAATATTAGCAGAATTTCGAAGAATAATAGAAGAAAAACATATAGAAAATGTTAGAGTAATTATGACAGGATGTTTTGGATTATGTGCAAAAGGCCCAATAGTAATAATTAGGCCAGAAGATACATTTTATTCTAATGTTGAACCTAAAGATTGCGAAGAAATTATTCAAACACATATTGTAGAAGGAAATACTGTTAATAGATTATTGTGTAAAGATATAGATGGAAGAATTGTTAATAGATTAGATGATTTGAATTTTTATAAAAAGCAAAAAAGAATAGCTCTAAAAAATTGTGGAGTTATAAATCCAGAATGTATAGATGAATATATTGCTTTTGATGGATATAAAGCATTAGAAAAAGTGTTAACTGAAATGACAAGTCAGGATGTAATTGATATAATAAAAAATTCTGGACTAAGAGGTCGTGGAGGTGCAGGCTTTCCGACTGGTAAGAAATGGGAGCTTACATTAAACAACAAAGCTGACCAAAAATATGTTGTATGTAATGCTGATGAAGGTGACCCAGGAGCTTTTATGGATAGAAGTATTTTAGAAGGAGATCCTCATTCTGTATTAGAAGCAATGATGATTGCTGGGTTTGCTATTGGAGCTAATAAAGGATATATCTATGTTAGAGCAGAATATCCAATAGCTGTAAAAAGATTTCAAAAGGCAATAGACCAAGCAAAAGAATATGGAATCCTTGGAAAAAATATATTTGGGACAAATTTTGAATTTGATGTAGAAGTTCGTTTAGGTGCAGGAGCATTTGTATGTGGAGAAGAAACAGCACTTTTAGAATCGATAGAGGGAAAAAGAGGTCAACCAAGAGTAAAGCCTCCATATCCTGCAAATAGTGGATTGTGGGGAAAGCCAACATTAATTAACAATGTAGAAACATTTGCAAATATAACAAGAATAATTTTAAATGGAGCTAAATGGTATTCATCAATTGGAACAGAGACTTCAAAAGGTACAAAAGTATTCGCACTTCGGAGGAAATGTAAACAACATTGGATTAGTAGAAGTACCAATGGGAACAACATTAAGAGAAATAGTATTTGATATTGGAGGAGGAATTCCAAATAGAAGAGCGTTTAAAGCAGCACAAACAGGTGGACCATCAGGAGGGTGTATACCAGTAGAACATTTAGATACACCAATAGATTATGAATCATTAAAAACAATTGGTTCAATGATGGGATCAGGTGGGTTAATTGTAATGGATGATACAAAATGTATGGTATGTTTAGCAAAATTTTATCTGGAATTTACAGTTAGTGAAAGTTGTGGTAAATGTACCCCTTGTAGAATTGGAACAAAAAGAATGTTAGAAATATTAGAAAAACTATGTTCAGGAGAAGGCTCAGAATATGATATTTATAGATTAGAAAAGTTAGCAGTAAATATACAAAAATCTAGTATTTGTGGATTAGGTCAAAGTGCACCAAATCCAGTAATTAGTACATTAAAATATTTTAGAGAAGAATTTAGGCAACATGCAATTGAAAAAGAGTGTAGGACATTAGAATGTAAAGCATTATCTAAAATAACAATAGATGAGGAAAAATGTAAGGGATGTGGATTATGCCAAAAATCTTGTCCTGTTGGCGCAATCGAAGGAGAGGGCAGAGAAAAAAGAATAATTAATCAAGAAAAGTGCATAAAATGTGGAACTTGCTTAACGACTTGTCCATTCCACGCAATAGGAAATTAAAAATCCCAAAAAAAGAACCGGCCCTCAGCAGGGAAATAGCTAAATCCCAAAAAAAGAACCGGCCCTCAGCAGGGAAATAGCTAAATCCCAAAAAAAGAACCGGCCCTCAACAAGGAAATAGCTAAATCCCCAAAAAAGAACCGGCCCTTAACAGGGAAATAGCTTTAAAGGAGGAAAATATGGAAGAAAATTTAGTAACCTTAACAATAGATGGTGTAGAAGTAAAAACCAAAAAAGGAACCACCATACTAGAAGCAGCAAAACAAGCAGGAATTGATATACCTACATTGTGTTTTTTAAAGGATATAAATGAAGTTGGAGATTGTAGAATGTGTATAGTAGAAGTTGAAGGTAGAAATGGTTTTGCAACTTCATGTATACAAACTGTTGAAGAAGGAATGGTAGTTCATACACATACACCAAATGTCTTAGAAGCAAGACATGTAATTCTTGATTTGATAATTTCTAACCATTCAAAAGATTGCTTAACTTGTACTCGTTCAGGAAATTGTGAATTACAAGCTTTGGCAACAAAATTTAATGTATTGAATGTAGAATTTCCAGGGGAGATGTCAAAACATAAAATAGATGATTTATCACCATCAATTGTAAGGGATTTTAATAAATGTATATTATGTAGAAGATGTGTTGCAGCATGTAAAAATGTTCAGAAGATAGGAGCAATAGATTGTATAAATCGTGGATTTGAATCTTGTATTTCTACGTATCGGAGATCATAGTTTAAATGATGTAAATTGTACCAATTGTGGTCAATGTATACAGGCTTGTCCAACAGGAGCCTTACATGAAAAGGAGACTATTGATGATGTTTGGATAAAGTTAAAAGATAAGGATACATATGTTGTTGTGCAAACTGCACCAGCTGTAAGAGTTGCTTTAGGTGAAGAATTTGGTATGGATATTGGCTCAAATGTAACTGGAAAAATGGTTACAGCTTTAAAAAGATTAGGTTTTGATAAAGTTTTTGATACAAATACAGGTGCAGATTTTACTATAATGGAAGAAGCAAATGAATTTATAGAAAGATTTAAAGAAGCAGATAATTTACCTATGATAACATCATGTTCTCCAGGATGGGTTAAATATATAGAAATGAATTATCCAGAGCTATTGCCACATTTATCAACTTGCAAATCACCACATCAAATGTTTGGTGCTCTTATTAAAACTTATTTTGCGAAAAAAGAGGGAATAGACCCTGGGAAAATATATGTAGTATCTGTAATGCCATGTATAGCTAAAAAGTTTGAAAGACAAAGGTCAGAAATGAAAAATGATGGATTATATGATGTTGATAATGTTATTACAACAAGAGAGCTTTCAAGAATGATAAAACAAGCAAATATTGAATTTACAGAATTAGAGGATAGTACATTTGATAATCCTATGGGAGAAGCAACTGGAGCAGCTGCAATATTTGGAACAACAGGTGGAGTTATGGAAGCAGCTTTAAGAACAGCACAAGATGTATTAACAGGTCAAGATTTACCTAAAATAGATTTTGAGCAAATAAGAGGTGGAGATGGAATAAAAAAAGCAACTGTAAATATTGCAGGAAAAGATATTAAAGTTGTTGCAGCAAGTGGTTTAGCAAATGCACAAAAAATAATGGAAGAAATAAAATCTGGAAAAGCAGATTATCAGTTTGTAGAAATAATGGCATGTCCAGGAGGATGTGTGATGGGTGGAGGTCAGCCCATTAAAAGTTCAAAGATAAGAAGAGAAGTTGATGTAAGAAAATTAAGAGCAGATAGTTTATATTCAATAGATGAAAAGAGTACTATTAGAAAATCACATGAAAATCCAGTTTTAAAGAAAATTTATGATGAATATTTGGAAAAACCAGGAAGTTATCGTGCTCATAAGTTGTTACATACTCATTATAAAGAAAGACCAAAATATAATGTAGAATAATAAAAATAACACAGTAGCTTAAGCCTAATAGCTACTGTGTTATTTTATAAAATTATAAAGAAGACATTATTTCACTTTTATCTGTAACTCCAACAAAAGTTTTATATACTGTACCATTTTTAAATAAAGCAATAGTAGGAATACTCATTATATTATATTCCATTGCTAAGTTTTGATTTTCATCTATATTTATTTTCCCAACTTTTATGTCAGTTTTTTCTTCTGCTATTTTGTCAATGATAGGGGACATCATTTTACATGGACCACACCAATCTGCATAAAAATCAATTAAAACTTTTTTTTCTGATTGTAAAACTTCTTCCTCAAAATTTTGATTTGTTATTTTTAAAACACTCATTAAATTTTACCTCCTAATTTTATATATTGAACAGCTTGCAATCCTGCAATTGTTCCTTCATACACAGCTTTTGATATTTGAAGTAATCCTCCTGTGCAATCTCCACAAGCATATAACCCTTTAATTGTTGTTTCCATATTTTCATTTACTATTATTTTATCATTTTTAGTAAGAGCTCCAAGTTTTTTTGCAAAATCAGAACTTCCAGCAACTCCTTGAGCAATAAAAACTCCATCAATATTTAGTTTTGAGCCATCTTTAAATTCAATATGTTCAAGTTTGTTTTCACCATGAAATTTATTAATCTCTTTTGTATCTATATTTACATTATCTGCTCTTAATTCTGGTGCGGTCTTACCATTTGTTAAAATAGTAACATCTTTAGCAATATTAATCAAGTCATTTGTTTCTGATATGGCATAATTTCCATTTCCTAATACAGCAACACTTTTATTTCGATAGAAAAATCCATCACATATTGCACAATAGCTTACTCCTTTTCCTTCAAATTTTTCAATCCCTGATATTTTAGGTTTATTCTTTTTATTTCCAGTTGCTAAAATGACTACTTTAGATGTATATTCAGAATTCGATGTTTTTATAATAAAATTATCTGATAATTCTATTTTTAATACTTCTTCTTTTTTCACATCAATTCCTAAATTTTGAGCTTGTTTGATACCATTTTGATATAATTCTGTTCCATTTATAGGATTTGGAAAACCGTAATAATTTTCTATACTAGCTGTTTTTTCTAAACTTGATTGGTCTTTGTATAATATAAGTGTTTTTAGATTTGCTCTTCCGAGTGTATAAACTTGCTGATATTCCAGCAGGACCTGCTCCTATTATGATAACATCATGTGTCAAAATTATTCCTCCTTATATTTTTTATTTTTATTATTATAACATTATTATAATAAAATAGTAATAAATATTAATTATTTTATAAAATTTTTTAATAAATAAATATCAATATTGACAGATGTAAAAAGAAGGGTTACAATTTTAATAAAAAAATATAATGAGGTGAAATAATGCAAGAATCGTATCAAAAATCTTTACAAATAATAAAGGAGTTAAACATAAAATCAGAAAAGGAATATAATAAGATAGCAAAAGAACGTCTATTACTATCATCAGAGAGTTTGAAGTATATAAGTCAGATAAAAAGTTTTTATGAAATAATTAAGGTTGCAAATGAGAGTTGATAAAAAAATATGTTTGAAAGAAATGGATTTTTAGGTTTAAATATAACATAACTTAGAAAATATAAAGTGTTAAATAAGTTGAATTTTCAATATAGAAATAAAGAGTAAGAATTAAATAGAAAATTTGACATATAATAAAATATGTGCTAATATATATTTAGCTTAAGCAAATCAAGTCGAGTAAAGATTGAGCAAAAAAGACTAGGAAAAGGTACAAATCCTAGTCTTTTTATTTATTTACTCCCCTAAATGTTTTACAATTAAGTAAATCAAATAAAGTTTCAATAGTCTCATCAAGTCTTTCATGATTGAACCTCCTTTCTACCTTTTGAGCGAAAGGCAATATCTAGTGTAGGACATTTATTGAAGTTTGTCAATATTCAATATAAAAAATAAAGCAATAAAAACAGAATAATATTCTGCCATTCTGGAGGTGGTTGTTAATATATGGAATTATCTCAAGAGCAAATTAATGAAAAAAAATTACTGTATTTTGATAAGTGATATAAAAGAATATATTAATAATCACTTAGAAAATATAAGAGGCTTTTAGAAGAACAAAAAGTAAAAGAAAAATTGATTTAGAAAATTTAGCTAAGATATGTTATGCGTTAGAGTGCAGATTAAGTGATATTATTGACTATAAAAGTTAATCTATCCATTTTTTGCCAAATAATAAATAGACAATACTAATGTCTAGAAATATAAGACTGAACCATATACAAATCTCATAAGTTAGGGAATAAGATGAAATTCCTATTTTTATGATATGGTTAGAAATACCGAAGTATCTACATATCATTACAGCTAATAGTATATTTATAGAGGATAGAATAATAAAAACTATTAGTTGTATGATACGTTGTTTTTTTGTTAATTTAACTTCATTCAATATAAACACCTCCTAGTTTTATGTTTACTTAATATTATAGCAAACATATGAAGAAATATCAATAAAATCGCGAAAAAATATTGAGAATATCGAGATTTTGACCTTTTATAAATCTTTTTTGCCATAATAAAAATGGTGATATAAATGATAGGAATAATTTTAAAAAATACTAGAAAAATAAGAAATTTAACACAAACTCAAATTGGAAAAGAATTAAATTTAGCTGAAAATACTATATCTAATTATGAGACTGAATACAGTAACCCTAATTTTGATACAATTTATAAATTTATAACTGCATGTGATTTTGATATAGAATTTATAGATAAAAAGAGTGAAAAACATTATACAATAGAAGAATTATCAAGAGAAATGGATTTTTAAATTTGAATATTGTATACGTTTAAAGCATAGAATATATCTATAAAACATAAAATATTAAATAAATTAATTCTTCGATAGTGAATGAATAGCATAAATAAAAAATTGTCAATCATTTTTGAAAATGTCTCATAAAATATTAGCACTAAATCAGAAAATTTAGTGCTAATAAATAAAAATTTTTAAGACATTTTCAAAAATGATTGACATATTTTTTTTAGCTTTATGTTTCTTTAGATATAAATGTTTAAGATAAAAGATAAAAATAAAAAGGAAAAGTATTTCTGACTTTCCTTTTTATTTTTTATTTGAACTTTTATCACAAAACCACATAGGAAATAATAAAAGTTCGTATTATATTGTTTTGGCTGGACTGGCTAGATTCGAACTAGCGCATGCCAGAGTCAAAGTCTGGTGCCTTACCGCTTGGCTACAGTCCAATGTATATAAATAATAGGTGGAAAATAATGGGGTGGAAGATGGGACTCGAACCCACGATCTCCAGTGCCACAAACTGGCGCGTTAACCAACTACGCCACATCCACCATAAGGTTTTTTGGTGGCTTCAAGTGGAATCGAACCACTGACACGAGGATTTTCAGTCCTCTGCTCTACCAACTGAGCTATGAAGCCAAATTAAAATTTATAAAAAAATGGCGACCTGGAACGGGCTCGAACCGTCGACCTCCGCCGTGACAGGGCGGCATTCTAACCAACTGAACTACCAGGCCGTAAAAAGATGGTGGTCGTTATAGGGCTCGAACCTATGACCCCCTGCTTGTAAGGCAGATGCTCTCCCAGCTGAGCTAAACGACCATTTCCTTTTGACATCGTTTAGTATACTATCTTTTTATGAAGTTGTCAAGACTTTTTTTAAAATTTTTGAATTTTTTTATTTAAATTGTAGAGAATATATATAAATAAAGTTTGAGGAGTAAACATATTTAAGGATTTATAAGCATAATTACCTCAAGAGAGAAAGGAAAGAGATTTTATGAAAAATAATGATTTGAATGTTTTAGATGAAGTAAATAAAGGTGCTACAATGGGAATGGATGCAATAGAATTTATTACAAAAAAAGTAGGTGATGAAAATTTCAAAAAAACTTTAGAAGTGGAATATAATAAATATAAAGATATTTCAAGAAGAGTAAACAATTTATATGAAAATTACACATATGAAAAAGAACCTCATGAAACAAGTAGTATGGACAAAGTAATGACATGGTGGGGAATTCAAATGAAAGCAATGAATGATAAAAGTAATTCAAATTTATCTGAGCTATTGTTAAATGGTACTAATATGGGAATTATAGAAGGAAGAAGATTATTAAATCAAAATCCAGATATAAATAAAGATATTCATAGTCTTCTTGATGATTTTGTAAAAATGCAAGAAGATAGTGTAGAAACTTTAAAGACATATTTATAAAAGAACAAAAAAATCGAGTTATTAATATTATATTAATAATTCGATTTTTTTGAGGTGATTATATTATGATAAAAGAAGGGTTATGTTTTTCTGGAGGTGGAATAAAAGCATTTTCACATATAGGGGCATTAAAAGCATTAGAAGAAAGAAACTTAAAATTCGATATGGTAGCAGGAACATCATCTGGAAGCATTATAGCGGTTTTGTATGCTTTAGGATATTCAAGTGAAGAAATGTATAAAATTTTAAATAAATATGTAAAAAAGATAAAATATGTAGATACAAAAAATATATTTAAAATTATAGGAGGTTTACTATTTACAGGAAAGATAGTAGTAGATGGTTTAAATAGTGGAAATATTTTAACAAAGGCTATGAATGATGTATGTAAAGAAAATAAAGTAAAAAATATAAATGATTTAAAAATGCCAATAGTAATACCTGCTGTAGACTTGCAAAATGGAGAAGTAATTGTGTTTTCTTCTAAAGAAATAAGAGGAAAAATATCAGATAAAACCAAATACATAACAGATGCACCAATAGATATAGCAGTTAGAAGTAGTTGCAGTTTTCCAGGGGTATTTTCTCCATGTGTTTATAATAAAAAGCAATTAGTAGATGGTGGAGTAAGAGAAAATGTGGCATGGAGAGAATTAAAAGATATAGGGGCAGATAGAGTTTTAGGAATAAATTTTTCTACATATATGGAAAAAGATGCTTGCTGTGAAAATATGATTGAAATAGCAGTAAGGTCAATGAATTTAATGGAACATGAGCTTTCAAATTATGAATTAAATGGAATTGATGAATTAATTACAATACCAACAGGAAAGGTGGGATTATTAGATACAAGTAAAATAAATTATTTATATAAAACAGGTTACAAAATAGCAAAGAAATATATTGACGATAAAATGAAATAATGTTAAAATAATGATGTTATAATAAATAAAAAGGGAAGTATAAAAATGGATAGATTAAATCAATATCAAAAAATACAAATAATATTACTAGTATCAATCATTATAGCTGCTATTGTTTTGGCGATGTCATTTATAAAAAATAAAAATGTAAAAAATTACATGACAGAACCAACTTTTTCTGAATTAAATTCACCAATTGGAAAAACTTCAGAAGAAAATACAACATCAGAAGAACCAACAGAAGAAGAGGAAGGGGATACTAGTTGGGATGAAGAGGCAGAAGATACTAAAGTAGAAAATGAGGAAGAAAAGAAAAATGAAGGTATCAAATATTATTTAAAAGTAAATTATAAAGCAAATGTAGTAACAGCATATACAAAAGATAATTCGGGAGAATATACAGTACCTGCAAAAGCAATGTTATGTTCAACTGGTACTGCAACTCCAACATCTGGAGTATATAAAATGAGCAATAAATATAGATGGCATCAGTTAAATGGAGGAGTTTATGGTCAATATTGTTCAAGAATTACAGGACACATATTATTTCACTCAGTACCATATAAAACAAATTCTCCTGATACTTTAAAATATGCAGCATATGATAAATTAGGAACAAAAGCATCAGCAGGATGTATAAGACTTACAGTAGCAGATGCATTATGGATATATAGCAATTGTCCAAGCGGAACATATGTAGAATTTTATGCATCATCAGACCCAGGACCACTTGGAAAACCAACAGCAAAGAAAATATCTTCAAATGAGAAATGTAGGAATTGGGACCCAACAGATCCATTATCTGCAAATCCATGGCATGGTTATGTAGAACCAGCATCAGCTCCAGTAGAACAACCTAAAAAAGATAATGAAAACAATGAGCAATCTGGAAGCCAAAATAATGAACAGGACAAGCCAGTAGTTAATAACAATAATAATCAAGATAATGAGAATAAAGATAACAATAATAATGATAATACTGAAGGTAAAGATGAAAATAATAAAGATGATAACAACAAAGGTGATGAAGGAGACAAAAAGGAAGACGATAACAACAAAGAAGAAGATAATAAAGAAGATGAAAAACCAACTACAAAACCTACACCAGATGAAGGGGGAACTGACAAAGAAACAGAAGGAAATGGAGAGCCTGAAGACAATAATTAAATAAAAGAAGAAATGTCAAATTTTGCAATGTGAAAAAAAGATAAAAAAATAATTGCAGGATTTGACATTTTGTGTTACTATAAGACTATAAAAAATGGAAAAGGGTGGTAATATGACAGATATAGAAATAGCAAGAAGTACTAAACTTGATGATATAAACAATATAGCAACAAAATGTGGATTGCTAGAATCAGAAATAGATAGATATGGAAAATATAAAGCTAAAATAAATGAAAATGCTTTTTTTAGATTAAAAAATAATGAAAATGGAAAATTAATATTAGTTACAGCAATGAGTCCAACACCCTTAGGGGAAGGAAAAACAACAGTATCAATAGCAATTGCAGATGGATTAAATAAAATAAACCAAAATGCTGTTTTAGCACTAAGAGAGCCTTCACTTGGACCAGTATTTGGTATAAAAGGAGGGGCAACAGGTGGAGGAAAAGTTCAAATTGCACCAATGGAAGATATAAATCTTCATTTTACAGGAGATATTCATGCAATAACAGCAGCAAATAATTTATTATCAGCAATGATAGATAATCACATATATTTTGGAAATGAATTAAAAATAAAAAGAGTTACATGGAAAAGATGTATGGATTTAAATGATAGACAATTAAGAAAAATAGAAACTGGTTTATCTGAAGAAGCAAAAATTGTACCAAGAGAAGATGGATTTGATATAACAGTTGCATCTGAGATAATGGCAATACTATGTTTGTCAAATGATATAAATGATTTAAGAAATAAACTAGGAAGCATAATAATTGGTTATAATGAAGAAGAAAAGCCAATATATGCAAGAGATTTAAAAGCCGAAGGAGCTATGACTGTTTTATTAAAAGATGCTATAAATCCAAATTTAGTGCAATCTTTAGAACATACACCATGTATAATTCATGGAGGACCTTTTGCTAATATAGCACATGGATGTAACTCAATAAGAGCTACAAAATTAGCATTAAAACTTGGAAAATATGTAGTTACAGAAGCGGGATTTGGTTCGGATTTAGGAGCTGAGAAATTTTTAGATATTAAATGTAGAAAAGCAAATTTAAGACCAGATGTGGTAGTTATTGTTAGTACTATAAAAGCTATAAAATATCATGGTGGTGCAGCTAAGGAAAATATTCTAAAACAAGATGATAAAGCTTTAGAAGACGGAATGGAAAATTTATATAAACATGTATACAATTTACAAAAAGAATTTGGATTAAATGTAATAGTTGCTTTAAACAGATTTAATACTGATACAGATGAAGAAATAAATTTTGTAAAAGAAAATCTTTCAAAACAAAATATAGAAATGAGTGTAGTGGAAGGTTGGGCAAAAGGTGGAAATGGAGCAATAGATATAGCTGAAAAAATAGTAAGTACAGCTAAAGGCGAAAATAATTTTAAATATATATATGAAGATGAAGATACTATAAAAGAAAAAATTGAAAAAGTTGCCACAAAAATTTATGGAGCAAGTGGTGTTAAATATACAGAGGAAGCATTAGAGCATATAAAAGATATTGAAGATTTAGGAAAAACAAAATTACCAATATGTATAGCCAAAACCCAATATTCTTTATCTGATGACGCTAAAAACTTACAATGTAAAGAACCTTTTGAAATAACAGTAAGAGATGTAGCTTTGAAAAATGGTGCAGGATTTGTTGTTGTATATAGTGGAAAAATAATGACTATGCCAGGATTACCAAAGGTTCCAGCAGCTGAAAATATTAATTTGGATGATGAGGGAAATATTGTGGGAATATTTTAGGTTTTATAATAATACGTTTTTTTAGTAAAATTTATAATTATAGGTATTTCTCCTGCAAAACTTGAATTTTACATAAAGTTGTGTTAAAATATATAACATAAAACAAGCAGAAAAATAAGATGTAGTTCATTTTATTGTTAGGAGGGAAAAGGATGAGAAAATTAGGATACAAAATTGAACTTCGGACAGAAAGAATGTACAATGAAGGCTTCATTATTGTGACAATTATTGGAGAACAAATAAAAGTGGAAGGAGTATTAACAGAAGATTATATAACATCAGAAGAAAATGGAGATATAATAACAATTATTATACATGAATATGATGTGGATATAATGGGTTTTAATTATGAATTAAAGTTTTCTATAAACAGGGAACAATTTCAGCTTCCGTATGAGTTTTATGGTGAATTTGAAAAAGACGATGATAAAGATGATATGTTTTTAAAATTAAAAACAATACAAAAAATAAACAATTTGTCACATTATGAAAGGCTTTTAGAAAGGTTTAAGAAAGAAAAGAATATAATATTTTAAAGTAAAGAGAGGCCATTTTATGGCTTCTTTTTGCGAATATATTGAAAACAAATACTATTCTCATTTCAAACAAAATTTGCATAAAAAATCAAATCAAAGAAATACTAAATTTTAAGGAGGATTTTTTATGTATAATTTTAGAACAGATTTAGCATTAGAAAGAAGAGACATTTTCAAAAAAAATAACAATTTAGAAGAAATAGATGGAATTGAAACAGAAAATAAAGAAATAGATGAAAATTTAAAAGTATCAATAGTAAGAATTACAAATGAAAACGGAGAGCAGGCAATAGGAAAACCAGTGGGAACTTATATAACAATTGATATAAAAAAATTAAAACTAGCAGAAGAGGAAGAAATCCAAAAATCAGCAGAAACTTTATCACAAGAATTAAAACAAGTAATAGATAAACATATACAGTTTAAAGATGACATTTTAGTTGTTGGTCTAGGAAATTTGTATGTTACACCAGATTCATTAGGACCAAAAGTAATAAATGAAATAGATGTAACAAGACACATAATAAAATATTTACCACAATATATTGATGAAAATTCAAGACCAGTAAGTGCAATATCTCCAGGAGTTTTAGGAACAACTGGAATAGAAACATTAGAGATTTTAGAAGGAATTGTTCAAAATATAAAACCAAAACTTTTAATAGTAATAGATGCATTAGCTTCAAGAAGTATAGAAAGAATAAGTAGTACAATTCAAATTTCAGATACAGGAATAGTGCCTGGAGCTGGAGTTGGAAATACAAGAAAAGAAATATCTAAAAAAACATTAGGAATTCCTGTTGTAGCAATTGGTATTCCAACAGTTGTAGAAAGTGCAGTTTTAGTCAATGATTGTTTAGATTTATTTATAGATAAACTTCAACAAGAAGCAAAATCAAATGATTATCTAAATAAGCTAAAAGATCAAGATAATTATGAAGAAATAAAAGAAGCTTTAAATCCAACAGATTATAATATGATAGTAACTCCTAAAGAGATAGATGAATTAATAGAAAATATGTCAAGTATAGTGGCAAGAGGAATTAATATGAGCTTGTAAATCACTTATAAAAAAGTGTATATAAAATTAAAAAAATTGGTATACTAAAAAAAGCAAGAGATTGCAAAAAATTTGGAGGTATTTTCAAATGGATAAGAAACAAAAAATAAATTGTACAGTAGAAAGTTGTAAATACAATAATGCCCAAAAACAACTATGTGAACTTGATTCTATTATAATAACACCAAAAGAAAATATACATTCAGGAAATCCAGATGAATCAGAATGTTCAAGTTATGAATGTAATGAATAGTAGAAAAAGTGTACTGTATGCTTCAGTACACTTTTTTAGTAAAAATTAAGGATTTCTAAATTTTTACTAGAAAATATTGCAAAATTTTCAAAAAAATAGTATAATATATAAAGCTAAAAAATAGAATGTAAAAAAAGGAGAAATAGATGGAATATGTATATTTATTAAGGCAAGCGCTTGTGTATGTTATAGTAGTATTCTGGATATACGAATTAGCAGTAAGCTTATGCGCACTAATAAAATTTAAAGAAAAACCACTATTGAAAAATAAAAAGCACAAATTTATGGCAATAATACCAGCACATAATGAAGAAACAGTAATAGCAAATTTAGTAGAAAGCCTAAAAAATCAAGATTATGACAAAGAATTATATGATATATATGTAATAGCAGATAATTGTACAGATAATACAGCTATAATTGCAAAAGAAGCTGGAGCAATTGTTTACAAAAGATTTGATGAAACAAGAAAAACCAAAGGCCATGCTCTAAATTGGTTTTTACAACAAAAAATAGAAGAAAATGCAGATTATGATGCATTTCTAGTATTTGACGCAGATAATATAGTAGATAAAAACTTTATAAAAGTAATGAATAGAAAATTATGCCAAGGAGAAGAAGTAGTTCAAGGATATAAAGATATAAAAAACCCAACAGAAAGTTGGATATCAGCTGGATATGCGTTTTTCTATTGGACAATGCACAGATTTTATCATTTAGCAAGATATAATGTAG
Organism: uncultured Eubacteriales bacterium; assembly: GCA_948468315.1. Classification (GTDB taxonomy): domain Bacteria; phylum Bacillota; class Clostridia; order TANB77; family CAG-508; genus CAG-269. The sequence continues at coordinate 33,518 of CAOKHL010000006.1, read as the reverse complement.
GATTATCACCATTATTAAATGGAACAGGTTTTATGGTAAAATTTGATTTAATAAAAGAAACAGGATGGGACACAGTAACATTAACAGAAGATATAGAATTTTCATTAAAACAAATAATAAAAGGAAAAAAATTAGGTTGGGCAACAGATGCAATAGTATATGATGAACAACCAGAAAAATTCAAAGCATCTTGGGTACAAAGAACTAGATGGACAGTAGGGCACATTCAATGTATGAAAATTTATACAAAAGACTTAGCTAAATCAGTAAAGACAAGAAAGTCAATGCTTAATTTTGATGGATTATTATATATTATAGGAAGTATACCTATGTTTGTAATATCAATGGCATTACTATTATCAAATTTTGCTATATATTTATTTGATACAATGGGTACAGCTGAATTAATCTTAAATATAATAAGATTTGTATTACCAACATTTTTCTTACCAATATTAACAGCATTATTTACAATGTATTTAGACAAAAAGCCTATAAAACCAATGTTAAAATGGACACTATATTATCCATTATTTATGGGAACATGGCTTCTAATAAACGCCAAATGTTTATTTAAACAAGACACATCTTGGGAAAAAATCGAACATGTGCGTAGTGTAAAAATAAAAGAAATAGCATAAAAAATATATGGACTAGGTCTAAAATAATAGTTTTAGTCCTAGCCTTATTTTTTATTTTCTAAATCCCTAAAAAAGAACCAGCACTCAACAGGGAATTACCTAAATCCCTAAAAAAGAACCGGCACTCAGCAAGGAAATAGACCTAAATAGAAAAAAGAAAGGAACAATAAAATGAAAAAATCAAAAATAATACATTTAGTTGTAATAATAATAGGAATAATATTTATTTTTATTCCAGCATTCCACACAAGCTTATGGTTTGATGAAAGTTACACAGTAGGAATAGTAAATAAGAGTTTTATAGATATATGGAGAATTACAGGAAATGATGTTCATCCAGCATTATATTATTGGTTATTACATATAGTTTACTTAATATTTGGAGCAAACATATTAGTATATAGACTATTTTCTGTTTTGGCAATTGCAATACTTGGAATTTTAGGATATACACATATAAGAAAAGATTTTGGAGATAAAGTTGGAATTTTCTTTTCTTTTTTAACATATTTTTTACCAATAATGAATACATATTCGCAAGAATTAAGAATGTATTCATGGTCATGTTTAATAGTAGCTTTAATGGCGATATATGCATATAGATTTTATAAGTCAATTATAAATAAAGATGAGAAAGCACAGAAAAAGAATTTATGTATTTTTGGAATTTTTAGTGTTTGTTGTTGTTATATACATTATTATTCATTAGTTACAACATGTTTAGTAAATTTAATACTTCTAATTTATTTAATAAAAAATAAAGAGAATAATAAAAAAGTATTAAGAAATTTCTTGATTTTAGCAGGAATTCAAATAGTATTATATATTCCATGGCTAATATATTTTGTTGGTCAAGTAAGACATGTAGGTGGAGGCTTTTGGATATCTTTAAAACCAGTAGATACAACAGTAGAAGTATTAAGTTTCCAATTTAGAAGACAATTAGATACAGATTTTGCACTTAATTTACATACAATAATTTCTTTAATAGCAGCTATTTTAATGTATATTTATATTGGAGTAAAAATCTACAAATTAAAAAAACAAAATGAAGATATAAAACCTGCAATTCTAAGTGGAGGAGCCTATATAGGAGTTATAGCTATAATGCTTATAATTTCAATTGTTACACCAATCTTATATTCAAGATATTTATTAGTAATGACAGGATTATATATTTTTGCAATAGCATTTATATTATCTAAAGAAAAAAATAAAATATTAGCAGGTGCCATTTGTGCAATAACATTGGTATTAGCAATAATGAGTAACATACAAAATATTCAGATTAATTATGATAAATCAAATAAAGAGCTATATAATTATATAAATGAAGAAATCAATTCTGATGACATAATTATATATTCAAACATAGGAAATGGTGGAGTTGTTGCAGCATATTTCCCAGATAATAAACAATATTTCTTGAATTTTGCTCACTGGGATGTTGAAGAAGCCTATAAAGCATATGGGCCAGGAATGGAAACAGTAACAAATTGGGACTTCTTAAAAGATTATAGAGGTAGAATATGGTTAATCGACTCAGAACATATGGGACTATTTAATGATGATTTCCCAAAAGAAAATACAAGATTGTTAAAAGAAACAAAAAGGATAGATACAAAATATCATGACTATGTTTACAATGTTATGCTAATAGAAAAATATTAAAATATTTATATGGAGTAATTTAAATAAATTTTATAATAAAAATTATCTAAATTACTCTGTAATATTGAAAGGAATAAATATGTTTGATAATATAAAAGTATATGCTTTTGTAGGTCCCTCAGGTACAGGAAAAAGTTATAGAGCCCAAATGGTAGCTGGAGAAAAAGATGTACATTTCATAATTGATGATGGACTTTTAATAAATGATAATAGAGTAATAGCAGGAGAATCTGCAAAAAAGGCTTCAACTAAAATTGAGACTGTAAAAAAGGCTTTATTTCTACATGATGATGAAAAATTAGTAATACAAAAAGCATTAAAAAAATATAAAGTAAAAAAAATACTTTTATTAGGAACTTCTGATGGAATGGTAGAAAAAATAGCAGAAAATTTAGAACTTCCCAAAATTACTGAAACAATATACATAAAGGATGTTGCAACTGATGAAGAAATGCAAACAGCGAGAAAAATTAGAGTAACAGAAGGGAAACATGTAATACCAGTTCCAACATTTGAAATAAAAAAAGACTTTTCAGGATATTTATTAGACCCTCTTCAAATATTTAAGTCAAAAGGAAGAGGAGAAAAACCTTATATATCAGAAAAATCAATAATAAGACCAACATTTAGTTATATGGGGAATTTTACAATATCAGACTCTGTATTTAGACAAATAGCGGAATATCAAGCACAAAAGATGCCCGAAATTTATAAAGTATTAAGGACAAGAGTACAAAACTATGGAGAAGGACCACAAATGTATATGGAAGTATCAGTAGTTTATGGTTGTAATGTTCGTGAAACTTTAAAAATATTTAAGCAAAAAATAATAAAAGAGATAGAAAATTTAACAGCAATGAATGTGATAGAACTAGATATAATAGCAAAAAGCATTGAAGTAGTCCATCAGGGGTAATCCTTGATGGAAATTTTCTATTAGTAAATACTAAGAAGGAGAATTTATATGTCATATATTTTTGATTGGAAAAATGGGATAAATAATAAAGAGTTAGATAAATGTGTAGATATAATAAAAAAAGGTGGAATTATAATATTTCCAACAGATACAGTATATGGAATTGGGTGTAATGTGTTTGATGAAAAGGCAATAAAAAGAGTTTTTGAAATAAAAAATAGAAGTTATAATAAGCCTATATGTGTTCTATGTAGTGGAATTGAAGACATAGAAAAATTAGTATTAAATCTAAATGAAAAAGAAAGAAACATAATTAATGAATATATGCCAGGATCTTGTACATTAATAGTCAATAAGAAAAAGGAAATTTCAAATATGTTAACATCAGGATTAGATACAGTTGGAGTAAGAATACCAGGAAATGATATTGCAATAGAATTAATAAAAAAATGTGGATTTCCTATTTCAACAACAAGTGCAAATATTTCTGGAGAAAGTGCTTTTACAGAAATTAAAGAAATTATTAAAGAATTTGGAGAAAAAGTAGATGTAATAATTGATGGAGGAAAATCTAAAATTGGAGTTCCTTCTACTATTGTAGAAATTGAGAATAATGAGGTAAAAATATTAAGACAAGGAAGTTTAGAAATTAGATGTTAATAAAAATAACGCCACTGAATATTAAATTACAGTGGCGTTATTTTTATTAAATAGTGCAGAAACTTACAAGCTCTGCCACGGTTTTAGGGATAGGCCCTAAAGAGTGTCCAAAGATTTGTCCCCATAAAGAAAGGAGTTCCGATTCTTCCTCAGAAGACAAATTGTCAATTTTGTTAAGTAAAGCCGATAACCCTAAAATTTTTTCCATGTTGCATGCGCTCCTTTCGCTTAATATATTAATTATACCACAAAACAAAAATTATGTAAATAGAAATTACAAAATCTTCCAATCTGAAAAATCTGTAAAATTCCTTGACAAAAAATATAATTTAATAGATAATATCAAGTAGGAAAAAATAGAAAAAGTTACCAAGGAGGACAAAATAGATGTACATATTTAATAAAATAACTGTAAAGCCACAATTACCAAAAAGCATAAATAGATTAGATGAAATAGCAAATAATTTATGGTGGAGTTGGAATTCAGAATATTTAAGATTACTAAAGAAAATAGATAAAGACCTATGGGAAACAGTAGAGAAAAATCCTGTAAAATTTTTAAAAAGAGTATCACAGGAAAAATTAGAAAAAGTAGCAAATGATTCAGCATTTGTAAAAGAATATGAAAAGGTATTAAGAAACTATGAAGACTATATGTCAAGCAAAGACACATGGTTTAATAAAAAATATCCTGAAAATAAAAAAGATTTAATTGCATATTTTTCAGCAGAATATGGACTAGATGAAACTATTCCAATTTATTCAGGAGGGCTTGGGATTTTATCTGGAGACCATTTAAAATCAGCAAGTGATTTAGGACTACCTTTAGTAGGAGTTGGTCTATTATATAAAAATGGATATTTCCGCCAAAAAATAGAAGGATATGGAGTACAAAAATCAGAATATCATAATATTGAAATAGAAAATTTACCAATAAACCCTGTAAAAAATAAAAATGATGAAGATCTATTAATAAAAGTAAATTTCCAAAAAAGAACAATATATTTAAAAGCATGGAAAATAAATGTAGGAAGAATTTCACTTTATTTACTAGACTCAGATATAGACCAAAACAAAGCAGAAGATAGAGATGTAACACTAAAACTATATGGTGGAGACCAAGACATGAGAATACGCCAAGAAATAGTATTAGGAATAGCAGGAGTAAGACTCCTTAAAGAATTAGGATTAAATCCTACAATATATCATATGAATGAGGGACATTCAGCATTTTTAACATTAGAATTAACAAAAAATACAATTGAAGAAAAAGAATTATCATTTGAAGTTGCAAAAGATATAGTAAGTTCAAGAACAGTATTTACAACACATACACCAGTACCAGCAGGAAATGATATATTCCCAATAGATTTAGTAGAAAAGTACTTCAAAGATTTCTGGCCAAGTTTAGGAATAGAAAGAGAAGAATTTTTAAAACTTGGAATGAAACCTTGTGACAATTTAGAACCAGGATTTAATATGGGAATATTAGCATTAAAAATTGTTGGAAAGAAAAATGGTGTAAGTAAACTTCATGGAGAAGTTTCAAGAGAATTATTTGGAGAAGTATGGCCAAATATAGCTGCAAACGAGTCACCAATTACATATGTAACAAATGGAATACATACATGTTCATGGCTTCCACAAAATTTAAAAGAACTTTACAATAAATATTTAGCAACACCTACAACTCCATATTGGCAGGACAAAATATATTTAGATGATACATGGAAAAGAATAAAAAACATTCCAAATGAAGAGTTATGGAATGCTCATATAGAAAGAAAACAAAAATTAATAGAATTAGTAAAAGAAAATACAACAAATAGACTAAGAAGAGCAGGAGTAAGTTATGAAGAGATAAAAGAAATAACATCTGGATTATCTTCAAATGATTTAATAATAGGATTTGCAAGAAGATTTGCAACATATAAGAGAGCAACATTAATATTTAATGATTTAGAAAGAATAACAGAAATATTAAATGACAGCAAATATCCTGTAAAATTAATATTTGCAGGTAAAGCACATCCAGCAGATAAAGAAGGACAAGATTTAATAAAATACATACATGAAATATCTATGAAACCACAATTTAGAGGAAAAGTATTTTTACTAGAAAATTACAATATAGCAATGTCAAGATATTTAATAAGTGGTGTAGATGTATGGCTAAATAATCCACGTAGACCAATGGAAGCATCTGGAACATCAGGACAAAAGGCATCTGTAAATGGAGTTATAAATTTTAGTATACTAGATGGATGGTGGGCAGAAGGATATGACCAGACAAATGGCTGGAGAATTGGAACAGATGCAGAATATAATTCTTATACTGAACAAGACATAGCAGATAGTCAAAGTATGTATAAAACATTAGAAAACAATATAATTCCAACATTCTTTAATAGACCAAGTGAAAATAAACCATCAGAAGAATGGATGAAAATAATGAAACAATCTATAATTACAACTGGTGGAAAATACAGTACAGCAAGAATGTTAGTTGATTATACTGAAAGATTATATATGCCATTAGTAGACTTATATAACAAACATTATTCAAACCTAGAAGAAGCTGTATCATATAGCTCTTGGAAAAAACATGTAGAAACAAATTGGGAAAATATATTAATAGAACAATCAGAAAATCCAGAAAACATAAAAATAGAAGCAGGAGAAGCAATAGAAGTAAGTTGTAAAGTTACACTTCCAAATTTAGACAAAGAAGATGTAAGAGTAGAAGTATATTGTGGAAAAATATCTGATGATGGACGAGTAGAAGAAGTAAAAGTTGTACCAATGAAATTGACACAAGAAGAAAAAGAATACAAAAGATATACTTACAAAGCAAAAATTTCCTTATCATCAGGAGGAAATTATGGTTATACATTCAGAGTAATGCCAACAAGTGAAATGTTATTAGATAGTGAAAACTTAAACTTAGTTAAATGGATAACAAAATAAGACAAACGGGACAGCTATTTTTTCAATTGGGGACAGGTCCTTTCTTAAAAGGACCTGTCCCCAAATTAAAAAAAGACCTGTCCCAAATTAAAAAAAATAGAGGAGAGTGATTAAATGCAAAAAGTTATAATTTATACCGATGGTGCATGTTCAGGAAATCCAGGACCAGGTGGTTGGGCAGCAGTATTAATTTCAGGAGATTTGAAAAAAGAAATTTCTGGAGGAGACAAAAGTACAACTAATAATATAATGGAACTTACAGCTATTATAGAAGGTCTAAAAGCATTGAAACAAGATTGTGAAGTTGAAATTTATAGTGATAGTAGTTATTGTGTAAATGCATTTAATCAAGGCTGGATTTATAATTGGATGAAAAAAGGTTGGAAAACTGCTGGTGGAGAAGCAGTTAAAAATCAAGAATTGTGGCAGGAATTGTATAGTTTGACTAAAAAGCATAAAGTGAGTTTTAATAAAGTTAAAGGTCATAGTGATGTTGAATTAAATAATAGATGTGATGAGCTTGCAAGAGCAGCAATTCCAAAATAATTTAATAGATATTTATAGAAAAGTTCTAGCAGAAATGTTGGAACTTTTTCTAAAAAGTAGAATAAAAAAGGAAAGTAAAATATATAATAGTATAATCTTAATTGAATAAAATAGAATGAAGATTATAAAACATAATTTAATATAATACTAGAAAATTACAAAGTATAAATAGTAAAAAACTTGACTTTTGAAACATTATACTTTATAATTATGTTAAGAGGTGATGATATGTCAATAATAAATCAAGATGATATTTTAAAAGTGTTAATATCATATAATCCATGGTGGAAAAGCGGAGAAGTACCTAAAGAGACTTTAAAGAATATGAAACGTACAGTTTATTCGGAAGCGCAAGAAGCATTTCTAAAAAAAGATATAAGAAGATTTGTATTACTAACAGGTGCTAGAAGAGTGGGAAAAACAACAATTTTATATCAACAAATAGAACAATTAATTGAAAATGGAATAGATGTAAAAAATATATTATATGTATCATTTGACAATCCTATTTTAAAATTTTGTAAACTAAATACATTATTAGAATTGTATGATATAAATATATCAGGAGAAGGAGAAAAATATTTATTTTTAGATGAAATCCAATATGCAGAAGATTGGGATAATTGGCTTAAGGTTATATATGACCAAAGTACTAATATTCATGTAATGGCAACTGGAAGTGCAAGTCCAGTTATAAAACAAGGAGTGGCAGAGAGTGGAGCAGGTAGATGGATTACAATAACTGTGCCAACATTGTCTTTTTATGAGTATTGTAAACTAAAAAGTCAAAGTGAAGGCGAAAGAAAAATAACTGTAAGAGAATTAAACGAAATGCCTGTTAGTGAAGTAAACAAATTGTTTGTAAATAAATTTTCAACATTGATTAATGAGTTACAAGAAGTTGATGAAAAAATATCAAAAGATTTAAAAATAGAAGATTTAAAGAATTTAAAAGAAAAAGAATTAGGTGATATAGTAAACACATTATCTGTTTTGCAAAAACATTTTAACAGATATATAAAAATAGGAGGATTTCCAGAATTAGTATTATCTAGTGATGATATATATTCAGAGAGAATTTTAAGAGAAGATATTGTAGATAAAGTTCTAAAAAGGGATATGCCATCTTTATTTGGTATTAGAAATGTTAGTATATTAGAAAAAGTATTTTTATATTTATGTTTTGAGTCATCTAATATAATTAATTATACAGCAATGAGTCAAGAACTAGAAAATACTTCGGTAGCCACAATACAAGATTATATACTATATCTAAAAAATGCCAATTTAATTTATGAAAGTAAACCAATTAAGAATAAAATATTAAAGGGAAATCCTAAAGTGTATATTGCAGATAGTGCAATAAGAAATGCAGTATTAATGAAAGATGATATAATAACAGATAGTACAGAAATGGGATATAGTGTGGAAACAGCAGTATATAGACATGTTTTTACATATATGAGCAAATATAAGGGAACAACAGGATATTATAGAGAACCAAAAACAGAAAAAGAAATTGATATTGTAGGAAACTCTCTAAAAGCTAATTTATATATAGAAGTAAAATATAGAGAAAAGACTAAAACAAATATAAATAGAAATAATCCACTTTATGAATTACCAAATGAAAATGATAATATTTTTATTATTACAAAAGATCCCTTAGACTATGGTATAATAAAACATGAAAATAAAAAAATAGTAAAAATACCAGCATTTGCATTTATATATATATTAGGAAGACAAGAATAAAAGAGGCAGGAGCACAACTCCTGCCTTTATGTATCTACTTTTTGGACAAACCACTCAAAATAGAACTATAAAACCAAGAATAATACTTCTGCCATACTACTAGAAAACATATCGTATCATGATTACTTTCCTAGAGATTATATCTAATAAGTTATTAAAAACTTATTTGTTAGCCATGTTGTTTTCAACTTGTTGTATCATTTTCTTAACCATGTTTCCACCGATTCTTCCAGCGTCTCTTGAAGAGATATCACCATTATAACCGTCTTTTAATGTTACTCCAACTTCGCTAGCTACTTCATATTTGAATTTTTCTAAAGCGTCCATAGCTTCTGGAACTAATTTTTTGTTACTGTTATTTGAATTTGCCATTTTAATTTCACCTCCTGTTAATATTAACATTTAAACACATGAAACTTATATGTTAGAAAATATCTAAAATAATTAGTTTCATTTCATATAGAAAAAAGTTTTCTTTTTTCTAAATATATAATGCGCAGAAAAACAAAAAATAAACTGAAAAAAACTGGAAATTTTTTTATTTCAGAAATTTCTATTTTTTTTGATTAATTATTGTTATTTTTTCATATACTTTTTTTAAAATGAATGTTATAATCATATTAATAAAAAAATAAAAAGAAAGGGACAAGAGAAAAAGATGTATAAAATGATAGCTGTTGACCTTGATGGTACTATGTTAAATAGTTATGGAGAGGTTACAGAAAATACAAAAAGAGTAATAAAGCAAACTATTGGAAAAGGAACAGATGTTATAATTGCTTCAGGAAGAAGTATAGATTCAATAAAAGGGATAGCACAAGAAATAGGAAGTTCTAAATACATGATTGCTGGAAATGGTGCTGTTGTATATGATATAAAAAATAACAAAATTATATATGAAAAATATATACCTAAAAATAAAGCTTTAGATATAATAAAAATATGTGAACAAAATAGCATATATTATAATGTATATACAAATAAATCAATAATAGCAGATGGTTTAAGATATAATGTTTTATACTATTATAAAGAAAATCTAAAAAAAGAAGATTCTAAAAAAACTCATATTACATTAGTAGACAATATAAAAAAATATGTAGAAGAAATGAAAGATGAAAGAATAATGAAAATTTTCATATGTGATAGTACAAAATCAATTTTCAATTCAATTGTAAAGAAATTTACAGAAATACAAGACGTAGAAATATTAGATGTATCACATATGTCAAGAAAAGTTATAAAACATGGGACAGTCGAAGTTCCGATAGAATATTATTATACAGAAATTTCAATGCAAAATGTAGACAAGTGGTATGCTCTAGAATTTTTAATAGATAAATTAGGAATAAAAAAAGATGAAGTAATAGCTATTGGAGATAATACAAATGATAAGAAAATGATAGAACAAGCAGGATTAGGAATTATAATGAAAGGAAGCACACCGGTTGTTACAGAAGTAGCAGATTTTGTAACAGATGATAATAATAATGAGGGTGTTGCAAAGGCTATTGAAAGATTTATATTTTAAGAAGTGTACAATTTTATTTTGTACACTTTTTTAATCTTATAAATAGTTTAAAGTAAAACATTTAAGTTTTGTTTTTTCTAAAAACCCGAAACTTAAATACAAATTTTATTGACAATAACATAAAAATAATATATAATCAAACAAAAGTTCTTATGCTTAAGGAGAAATTATGAAAGAATTAAATGTTTTAGATACTAAAATTACATATTATAATATGAATAATGAAGATTACATTTCATTAACTGATATGCTGAAATCAAAAGATGGAGATTTCTTTATTTCAGATTGGTTAAGAAATAGGAATACAATAGAATTTTTAGGAATTTGGGAAGAATTACACAATTCTAATTTTAATTATGGCGAATTCGCCATAATTAAAAGCCAAGCAGGATTAAATAGTTATAAAATAAGTGTTAAAGAATGGGTTAATAAAACGAATAGCATAGGGATTATTGCTAAAACAGGTAGATATGGTGGAACTTATGCTCATAAAGATATTGCCTTTGAATTTGGTATGTGGATAAGTCCAAAATTTAAATTACTTTTAATCAAAGAATTTGAAAGACTAAAAGCAGAAGAACAAAAGCAACTAGGCTGGGATGCTAAAAGAGAATTATCAAAAATAAATTATAAAATTCATACAGATGCTATAAAGAAAAATTTAATTCCCAAAGAACTTACTAAATATGAAACTAGTATAGTGTATGCAGAAGAAGCAGATGTATTAAATATGGCTTTATTTGGAATGACAGCAAAAGAGTGGAGAGATAAAAATCCACATAAACAAGGAAATATAAGAGATTATGCAAATATAAATGAGCTTATTTGTCTAGCTAATCTGGAAAATGTAAATTCAATATATATAAATGATGGCATAAAACAATCTGAAAGGCTTATAAGATTAAATAAAATTGCTATTTCTCAAATGGAAATATTAACGGAAACCAATAAGAAACTGCTTCAAGGCTAAGGAATTTCTTGAATTTTCATGAAAATATTGATATTTTTTATATTTTATGGTAAAATAATGTTCGGTAAAAAACAAATTAAGGGGCAAAAAAATGAATGATAAAATAATAATAAAAGGTGCAAAAGTGCACAACCTAAAAAATATAAATCTAGAAATACCAAGAGAAAAATTAGTAGTAGTAACGGGACTTTCTGGTTCTGGAAAATCAAGTTTAGCATTTGACACACTATATGCAGAAGGACAAAGAAGATATGTAGAAAGTTTATCTTCATATGCTAGACAATTCTTAGGAATAATGGAAAAACCAGATGTAGAAAGAATAGATGGATTATCTCCAGCAATATCAATAGACCAAAAAACAACATCAAAAAATCCACGCTCAACAGTAGGAACAGTAACAGAAATTTATGATTATGTACGTTTATTATATGCAAGAATAGGAATTCCATATTGTCCAAATTGTGGTAAAAAAATAGAAAAACAATCAATAGATCAAATTCTAGACAAAATAATGACACTTCCAGAAGGTACAAGAATACAAGTATTAGCACCAATAGTAAGAGGAAGAAAAGGAGAATTTAAAAAAGAATTAGATAATTTCAGAAAAGAAGGATTTGTAAGAGCAAGAATTGATAATGAAATATATGATTTATCAGATGAAATAGAAATAGACAAAAATAAAAAACATCAAATAGAACTAGTAGTAGATAGACTAGTAATAAGAGAAGATATAAGAAGTAGATTAGCAGAATCTGTTGAAACAGCATTAAAAAGTGCAGAAAATTTAGTAGTAATAAGTGTAGTTCCAAAGGAAGATATAGACTTAAGTAGTTTTGGAGGAATAAAAAAAGATGATGGAACAATAGAAATTTTATTTAGCCAAAACTATGCATGTCCAGATTGTGGATTTAGTTTCCCAGAAATTACACCAAGAATGTTTTCTTTTAATAATCCATTTGGTGCTTGTCCAGACTGTTTAGGTATAGGATATCTAATGAAAATAGATGAAGATTTGATAATACCAGATAAAGATAAGACATTATATGATGGAGTAAAAGCATTTGGTTCAAGTACAATGAAAAAAGGTGAAACAATGGCTAAAATGTATTTTGAATCAATAGGAAGAAAATATAAAGTAGATATAACAAAACCAATAAAAAAATTACCAAGAGAATTCTTAGAAAAAATACTTTATGGAACAGATGAACCAATAGATTTTGAATTTGAGTCAGCATATGGAACAAGAAAATTCACAGCCCCATTTGAGGGAGTAATTCCAACATTAGAAAGAAGACATAACGAAACAAAATCTCAAGGAATGAGAGATTTCTACGAAATGTATATGAGCAATTTAGATTGCCCAACATGTAAAGGTTCAAGACTTAAAAAAGAAATATTATCAATAAAAATTGGGGACAAAAATATAAATGAATTAACAGATATGCCAATAAACAAAATGCAAGAATATTTAAGAAATTTAGACTTATCAGAAAAAGAAAAAATGATATCAGAGTTAATTTTAAAAGAAATAGATAAAAGACTTCAATTTTTAATAGATGTTGGATTAGAATATTTAACACTTTCAAGAAGTAGTGGAACATTATCAGGAGGAGAATCTCAAAGAATAAGACTTGCAACACAAATAGGTTCAGGATTAACAGGAGTTTTATATATTCTAGATGAACCAAGTATAGGTTTACACCAAAGAGATAATGATAGACTATTAGCAACACTTAAAAAATTAAGAGATTTAGGAAATACATTAATTGTAGTTGAACATGATGAAGATACAATGTATGCAGCAGATGAAATTATAGACATTGGTCCAGGAGCAGGAGTTCATGGAGGAAATGTTATGGCACAGCGGAACAGCAGAACAAATAAAACAAGTTCAAGATTCTGTAACAGGACAATATTTAAGTGGAAGAAAGAAAATAGAAGTACCTAAAAAAAGGAGAAAAGCAACTAAAGGCAAAAATATAGAAATAAAAGGAGCTGTTGAACACAACTTAAAAAATGTAGATGTAAAATTTCCATTAGGATTATTTACATGTGTAACAGGAGTTTCTGGTTCAGGAAAATCAACATTAATAAACGAGATTTTATATAAAACAATCGCACAAAAATTAAATAAAGCAAATGAAAAGCCAGGAAAATGTAAAGAAGTAAAAGGAATAGAAAATATAGATAAAATAATAAATATAGACCAATCTCCAATAGGAAGAACTCCAAGAAGTAATCCAGCAACATATACAGGAGTATTTGATGAAATACGAAATATTTTTGCAGAAACAAATGAAGCAAAAATAAGAGGATATGGAAAAGGTAGATTTAGTTTCAATATGCCAGGTGGAAGGTGTGAAAGTTGTCAAGGAGATGGAGTTCATAAAATAGAAATGCATTTCTTACCAGATGTTTATGTACCATGTGAAGTTTGTAAAGGAAAAAGATATAATCATGAAACATTGGAAATTAAATTTAAAGGAAAAAATATATCTGATATACTAGAAATGACAGTAGAGGAAGCTCTAGAATTTTTTGATAAAATACCTAAAATAAAAAATAAGATTCAAACATTAAATGATGTAGGTTTAGGATATATAAAACTTGGACAAAGTTCAACTACACTATCTGGAGGAGAAGCACAGAGAGTAAAACTTGCAACAGAACTTTCAAAAAGAGCAACAGGAAAGACTTTATATATTCTAGATGAACCAACAACAGGTCTTCATATAGCAGATGTTCATAGATTAGTAGAAATTTTACAAAGATTAGTAGATACTGGAAATACAGCAATAGTAATAGAACATAATTTAGATTTGATAAAAACTTGTGACCATATAATAGATTTAGGACCAGAAGGAGGAGAAGCCGGAGGAGAAATTGTAGCAGTAGGAACTCCTGAGCAAGTTATTAAAAATGAAAAAAGCTATACTGGAAAGTTTTTAAAAAAGTATTTAGAACAAAAATAATTTCCAAAGTAAAAGAGGATTGTTAATGCAAAAAAGTGATATTTTGATAATTGCAAATAAAATAAGACAATATGGAGGAAATCTATATTTAGTAGGTGGAGCAATAAGAGATAAACTTCTTGGAAGAGAGGTTCATGATGAAGATTATTGTGTAACTGGAATAACATCAAAACAGTTTAGAGAGATTTTTCCGAATGCATATATAAGAGGAAAAGCTTTTGAAGTATTTGATATAAATGGAAAAGAGTTTGCAATGGCAAGAACAGAAGAAAAACAGGGAAAAGGACATAAAGAATTTGAAATAAATACAGACCCTAAAATAACAATTGAACAAGATTTAGCAAGAAGAGATATTACAATAAATTCAATTGCACAAGATGTATTAACAGGAGAAATTATTGACCCTTTCCATGGAAAAAAGGATATAGAAAATAAAATTATAAGAGCAACAACATCAGCATTTAAAGAAGACCCACTTAGAGTATATAGAGTTTCGAGGTTTGCGGCGCAATTAGGGTTTTCTGTAGATAAAAAAACAATTAATTATATGAATGAACTAAAAGAAGAATTAGAAACATTATCAAAAGAAAGAGTATTTACAGAATTAAGCAAAGCACTAGATACAGAAAAGCCATCAATATTTTTTGAAGTATTAAAACAGGCTAATATTTTAGATGTTCACTTTAAAGAAATAAAAGATTTAATTGATGTAGAACAACCTGTTAAATATCATCCAGAGGGAGATGCTTATAATCATACAATGTTAGTTTTAGATATGTCTTCTAAATTAACTAAAAATTATGAAACTGAAAGAAAACTAGAAATAAGATTTGCAGCATTAGTACATGATTTAGGAAAAGGAACAACACCAAAAGAACAATATCCACATCATTATGGGCATGAAGAAAGGGGTGTAAATTTAGTTGGTGTATTTGGAAATAGACTAAAAGTACCGAATAACTGGATTAAATGTGGAAAAACAGCTTGTAGAGAACATATGAGAGGCGGAATATTTTATAAAATGAAACCTGCAAAAAGGGTTGAGTTTATAGAAAGAGTTGATAAATCTTTATTAGGACTTGATGGGCTTCAAATAGTTGTTATAAGCGATAAAACTAGTGGTGGAAGAGATAATGATATAAATGATATTAATTTTGAGACTATAGGAGATTTATGTTTAAGTGAAATTAATGGAAATTATATTAAGAAAAAGTATGGTTTTTTGGAAGGTATTCAGTTTGGAGATAAATTACATGAAGAACGTGTTAAATGGATGAAACAGAATATTTGATAAAATAGGAGTAGAAAAAATGGTAGATTTCTACTCTTATTCTAATTAAAAACTTTACATAACTTTACAAAAATATAAAATCATTATATAATAAATATATGTTTATGTATATAAAAATGAAGAAACTTTTTCTTGATTTAAATTCTTAAAGTTTATGTATGTAAACTAGATATTCTATTAAATG
Organism: uncultured Eubacteriales bacterium; assembly: GCA_948468315.1. Taxonomy (GTDB): domain Bacteria; phylum Bacillota; class Clostridia; order TANB77; family CAG-508; genus CAG-269. Next base: position 17,414 of record CAOKHL010000006.1, on the reverse strand, counting down.
TATATTTTAAGGAGGAAAAGATTATGACAAAAGGAAGACGGAAAAATGTAATAACTAAATTGGAGGCACATAACCAAAATTTGTTTACTCCAAAAAACAAAGTGGTTATATATGGTGAGGTACAATATGAACCAGAATATAGCTATCAAGACAAAAATATAAATGAAAGCATGTATAGGACCAGAATAGTAACTATTAAAAATAATGGTGAAAGAGAAGATTTAGTTCCTGTAAGTATTCCAAAAACACTTATAAAGAATTTAGTACCTTTAAAAGGAAAGTTTGTTGAAATAGCAGGTATTGTTAAAACATATAGAAAAGATGCAGGAGATGGACATCGGTATCTTAATTTATATGTATATGTTAATTCAATAAAAGTTTATGAAGATGAAGAAAGAGCGAAAACAGATGAAGATAACCTAATTTATTTGAATGGGTATATTTGCAAGAAGGTATATTGTTCTCAGTATAAGACCGATTTTCTAATTGCAGTAGGGAAAAAACACGGAAAAGCAGATTATATTCCTTGTATAGCTTGGGGGGAAGCTGTAAATATAGCAGCTAATCTTAAAGTTGGAGACCATGTCAAATTTTGGGGAAGGTTTCAAAGTAAATATTATTTTAAGCAAATAACTCCTACAAATCTTCAAGAAAGGACTGCATATGAAGTAGCCACTAATAAAATATACATTATAGAATAAAGAATAGAGGAAGGTGAATAAGTAAAAAATCTTATTCACTTTCTTCTTATAAAAAATTAATAATTTTACAGAAATTGTAAATGATATAAATGAGTAATCAATTTTAATTTGACTTTAATGTGAAATAATGGTATAATAATAAGCATAGAAAAATGAGATTTTAAACCTATAAAAGAAATGAGAGAGAAAAATTAAATAAAAACAGGCCTTTAAAAATGAATTTTCAAGGCCATGTATTTCTATGTTTAAGATTTTAAAAAATTAAGGAGAGATAAATTATATGGAAGAAAAGAGAGAAGAAAATTTTGAAGAAGGCAAAGTAAGAAGTGCCAGAAGAAGACCGACAAGAAGGAATTATAATAAGAAAAAAGAAGTAAAACAAGAAGAAGTTAAAGAAGAAAAAAATAAAGAAGAAAAAACTAAAAGAAGAAATACAAGAAGAACAAAAAAAGAAAACAAAAATGAGACTGAAAATAAAGTATACAAAAAAGATGAAGAAAATAGAGAATATAAAACTGAAAATAAATCTTTAGTTGTAAAAAGAGAATCATCTTTAAAAGAAATACCAAAAGAAAAGTCACTTAGAAAAGTTTCAGAAAGAGTAGGATTTAAAAGACCTAGATTAAAAATTATTCCTTTAGGAGGATTACATGAGGTTGGAAAAAATATAACAGTTTTCCAATATGATGATGAAATGATTGTAATAGATTGTGGTTTATCATTTCCAGAAGATGATATGTTAGGTGTAGATTTAGTTATACCAGATATAACATATATAGTAAAAAATCAAGAAAAATTAAAAGGAATGGTAATTACACATGGACATGAAGACCATATAGGAGGAGTGCCATATTTCTTAAAACAAGTTGATACACCAATTTATGGAACAAGATTAACATTAGGACTAATAAAAAACAAATTAGAAGAACACAGATTAACAGCGTCAACAAAATTAAATGAAGTAAATCCAGGAGAAACAATTAAAATTGGAAAACATTTTAAAGTAGAATTTGTACAAAGTTCGCATAGTATACCAGATTCTGTTATGCTTGCAATTCATACTCCGGTAGGAACTGTATTACACACAGGAGACTTTAAAATAGATTATACTCCTATGGATGGTAAACTAATGGATTTTGGTCGTTTAGCAGAACTTGGAAATAAAGGAGTTTTGGCATTAATGTCAGATTCTACAAATGCTGAAAGAAAAGGATTTACAATGTCAGAAAGTTCTGTTGGAGAAGTCTTTGAAAAATTATTTACAAATTGTACTAAAAGAATAGTTGTTGCAACTTTTGCGTCAAATGTTCACAGAGTTCAACAAATTGTGAATTGTGCAGTAAAATATGGAAGAAAAATAGCAGTTTGTGGTAGAAGCATGATAAATATGATAACAACTGCAAGAGAATTAGGATATATAAATTGTCCTGATAATATATTTATTGATATAGATATGATAAATAATTACACAGATGAACAATTGTTAATTATAACAACTGGAAGTCAAGGTGAAACTATGTCAGCATTAACAAGAATGGCTTCTGGAACACATAGAAAAGTAAAAATAACACCAAATGATTTAGTAATAATTTCTGCAAATCCAATTCCAGGAAATGAAAAAAGTGTTTCTAAGGTAATAGACTCTTTAATGCAAATAGGTGCAGAAGTTGTATATTCAGCATTACAAGATGTTCATGTTTCAGGACATGCTTGCCAAGAAGAACAGAAATTAATATTAGCACTTACAAAACCAAAATATTTTATACCAGTCCATGGAGAATACAGACATCTTATTGCACACAGTGAAACAGCTAAAATGATGGGAGTTCCAAAGGAAAATATATTTAAATTAGAAAATGGTAAAATACTAGAAATGAATAGAACTAGTGCAGAATATACGGGAATGGTTCAATCAGGAATTGTTTTAGTAGATGGTTTAGGTATAGGTGATGTTGGAAATGTTGTATTAAGAGACAGACAACATCTGTCACAAGATGGTTTAATTATTGTTGTTTTAACTATGAATGGTGGTTCTGGAGAGGTTATAGCTGGTCCAGATGTTATTTCAAGAGGATTTGTTTATGTAAGAGAGTCTGAAAATGTTATGGATGATATTAAGATTGTTGTAAGACATGAAGTTCATAAATGTGAAGAACAAGGTATTCGTGATTGGTCTACTATTAAGAATTGTATTAGAGAAAATTTGAGGGAGTATATTTTTTCTAAGACTAAGAGAAATCCGATGATTATACCGATTGTGATGGAGATATAAATTTTTTGATATGAAGAAAATCTAAAATTAATTATAAAAATTAATTAATTTTAGATTTTTTTTTATTAAAAAACAGAGATTGGTTTCTCAATCTCTGCCGCCCATGAAAACGAGCCCCTAGAGGATTACTCCTCATACACTAAATATATTATATAATAGAGTGACATATTAGTCAATAATATTATAGGGAAAAATAAAAGCTTTTTTGTCGAATTTTATTGACAAAAAAATAAAATATTAGTATATTTAAGTAGACAGAAAGGAGCTAAAAAATGAGATTAAAACTGTATTTTAATTTAGAAAATGAAAATTTTCCAATACAATATCGCAAAAGTATATTAAGTTTTATAAAAAAGTCACTAACAGAATATAGTGAAGAATATTACAAAAAGCTATATAACGAAAGAGACAATATTATAAAGCCATATACATTTGCGATATTTTTTAATAATCCAGAATTTAGAGAAAATCAAATAATAATAAAAGACAAAAAATTTCAAATGAATATGTCAATAGCAGATATGGAAATTGCAGTAGCATTATACAATTCATTTAATCATCAGAAACAGCAAAAATTTTCTTTAAACAGTAATTCGTGGAAGCTGGAAAATATAAGTTTAATAAATGAAAAGAAAATAGAAACAGGAAATATCAATATAAAATTCATGTCACCATTAGTAGTTAGAAATAGACAAAATCAAAAAGACTATTATTATTCATATGGAAGTCAAGAGTTTGTAGATACATTAAAAATTAATATAAAAGAACAATTAAAAATAACCAATATGCCAGAAAACATAGTAGATACATTTGAAATAAAATCAGATAATTATAAAAAAGTAATTGTCAAATTTTATGAAAAGAAAATAGAAAGCACTTTAGGAAGTTTTAATATTAAAGGAGATATAGATTTATTAAGATATTTATATCAAGCAGGAGTTGGAAGTAAAAGAAGCAGCGGATTTGGAATGTTTGAAATAATAGATTAAGTAGGAGGTGATAAAGTGCAAACAAAAATATATTTACAAGATTGGTTTTATAATGCTGGAATTGTAGGATTGTTAAGAATATTAAAACATAACAATGATAATTTTGTTCAAATGAAAGAAAATTATATAGAGTTTGATTTAAGTAAGTTAATAAATTTTCATAAATATTATTTTAAATATTTTTTTGATACTTACAATGTAGCAAATACAGCAAGTAAAAGAATAGACCAATCCTTTAATATGGTAAAAAAGAATTTAGAAAATGCAGAAAAAGAAAAAGTAAAAAATGAAAAAAAGCATCTTAAAGAACTAATAAAAAAACAAATGGATAAAATTAAAAAGTTTGATGATGATAGTTATACTATAATACTAGATAATTATAATCAAATAGATAGTATTAAAGAATTAGAACAAATTGAAACATTACAGAAAATAGTAAACAATATAAATGAACAAATAAAATTAGACAAAATAAATAAAAGACTAACAATGAATTTGTTTAAAAATATATTAAGCCAAAAGTATTTTGGCCAGCCAAGTTTCCTAAATGTTGTAAAAACAGCTTTAAGTTTTGAAGAACAAGAAGAAGTTATGTATAAAGATTATATTAGCAATATAATTGAAACTAACTTTTTACAAGAAATTATAGAAGAAAAATATAATATTCAAGATTTACAACAAATGTTAGAAGCAAAGCTTCAAAGTGAACTTATAACTAAAGAAGTAAAACAAATATACAACAATATTATGAAGAAATATATACAAAAAGAAGAAAATATAGAAGATATTATAAAATATATACAACAAAATATTTTTAAAAGCTGCTCAATGTGTGAACATGACAATACTTTGACAAATAGCTATTCAGAAAGTAATTTTGTACCATTAGCAATAAGTAGTGATAATATGAAAAACTTTTTCTGGAATCAAAATGCTAAATTTCCAGTTTGTGATTTGTGTAAATTAATATTATTTTGTATCCCAGCAGGAATTACAAGTATTACAAAAACTGTAAAAGAAAATGAACAAGGAAGAACAGTATATAGAGAAAAAGAATTGTTAAGTTTTGTAAATTATGACACAGATGTTATAACTTTATATAAAACAAATAATGATTTCAAAAATAATTCTCATAGAGATAAAGAAAGTGAAAATAATCCATATGCGCAATTAATATTAGATATAGTTTCACAAAATGAGAAAATAAGTAATTGGCAATTAGATAATATATTTGTGGTAGAATTTGAAGCTGAGTATTTAGCTTATAGTAGAATGGAATATTTTAACATAAAAAGATATGTAGCACAGTTTTTTAGAGACTATTCAAATAAGACATTAAACAATATTAGTGATTATAGATTTAAGTTACAAATTGTGGATTATATGCTAAAAAACAAAGATATTCAAAAACTTATAAATGAAAGACTTGCAGAAGAATTGAAAAAAGAAAATAGATTTGGATATAACTGTTATTTAGCAACAAAGATAAAAACATATTTAAAAAATTTAAAAAAGGAGGATATAAAAGACGTGGAAGATGTAATAAAAAAAGCAAATGGTAAATTAAAAGTGATGTATATGTTAGGAAACGAAATATATGAAAAACTTGAAAAAGAAAATAGTGAAAATAAACTTGATAGCTATATTTATAAAATGTTAAATTGCATAAAAGGAAATAGAAAAAGTGAATTTGTAGATACAGCAATAAGAGTTATATGGTCAGCTGGAAAAGATGTGCCTGAGATTTTAGTCAAAAACAATGAAGAAGTTGATTGGCAAGAATTAGGACATAGCTTTGTATCAGGATTAACTAGAGGTAAATATGTAAAAAATGAGGAGGAAAAAGATGATGAATAAAAATGCTTTAACAATATCAATGATTTTTAAAGGACAAAGTTTAAATTATGGAGAAGGAATTGGAAATATAGCAGAACTTAAAAAAATATCAAGAGGAGATGGAAGTGTCTATACTTTTGCATCAAGACAAGCTATAAGATATGACATTGCAAGACTAGGAAATAAAATGTTCGGGTGGAATTTAGAAGTCGTTGATAAATCAAAAGGAACAGTACAATTCAAAGAAAACTTAACCATAGAAGACTCAGAAGAAATGGACTTGTTCGGATATATGAAAACCTTAAAAAGTAATGGTTCTCAAGTAAGAAGTGCAGCAGTAAGATTAAGTCATGCAATTTCACTTGAAGATTATAAAAGTGATATAGAGTTTTTGAATAATAAAGGTTTAGCAGATAGATTAAAAGGAGAATTTCCTAATTTAGCAAATATTGAACAACATTTTAGTTATTATACATATACAGTTACAATAGATTTAAGCAAAATAGGAAAAGATAATGAGATAGAATTAGATGGTGAAATAAAAATAAAAAGAGTAAAAGAATTACTTGAAATAATAAAAATATTAAATAGAGATATAAGAGGAAGAGAAGAAAATTTAAGTCCATTATTTGTAATAGGAGGATTATATAATATAAATACTCCATTCTTTTTAGGAAGAATAAATTTAAAGGCAAAAGATGGAAAATACAATATTGATACAGATATTTTAGAAGATACAATGACTTTGAAAATAGGAGATAATTGCATAGCAGAAGATACTAAAATCGGTATAGTAAAAAATGAATTTTCGAATGAAGAAGATATAAGAGATAAATTTAATGGAAAAGTATTAAGTATACAAGAATTTTTTGAAGACCTAGAATTAAATGTAGAAAATTATTATAGGAAATAAGCTTGTAAATTTAGAAGGAGGAGAGTTAGTTAAAATACTAATTAAAACTAGAGAATATGAAGATTTTAAAAATGAAATTATTTCAAGAAAGTGCATGTTATAAAAAGCCTTTCGCATTTAAAGTCGCAGAGACATATCCATTACCACCATATTCAACAGTTATAGGAATGTTTCATAAGATTTTACAAGCTAAGCCAGGAGAATACTTTCCAATGAATATTTCTATACAAGGAAATTATGAAAGTTTATTTAATAATTATCAAACATTGAGAATGTTTAAAGGGAAAGATGAAGTAACATCCATGCCTAGAAATGTTCATCAACTTTTAAATGTAGAATTAATAATACATGTAAAAGCACAAGATGATGTGATTGATAAAATCTATGAAAATATAATTACAGGTAAAGAAACTTTTACATTGGGAAGAAATGAGGATATTGTTAGAATTGATGGAATAAATTTTGTAGAAAAAGTAGAAAAAATAGAGAGAGCATATATAGATAGATATAGTAGCTATATTCCATTATGGGCAGCTGAAGGTGTTTGTGGGATTAATTATAGATTAAATAGTACTTATGAGATAAAAAATGATTTAAGAAAATGGAAAAAAGTTGATGTTAAATATGTCGAGAAACATACTGAAGATACAGTAGAAGATTTATTACAAGATGAAGATGGGGATTATATATTTTTTTATGAAAAGGATTAAATAGTGAAATAAATGTATTATGCAAAATCAGAACCAATAGAGACTATAAAAGAACATACAAATTTATTATTAAAAAATTTAGAATTATTAAAAGAAACTTATGGAGAACAAATTACTAATAATTTGGAAATAGAAAAAGAAAGATTTTGGTATTTATTAGAGATAATTTGTAAATATCATGATTTAGGAAAAGTATTTACTCCATTTCAAAATGAGATTAGAGCAAAAATTGGAAAAGAAAAATTAGAGACATCATTTTCTTATAGTATAAAACATGAACAAATATCACCAATGTTTATTCCAGTAAAAAAATTAGGATTAAGCAAAAGAGAGAGAATTATAGTTTATCAATCGATTTTTTATCACCATAAGAGAGAAACTTCAAATTTTGATCATAAGAAAATCGATGAAATTATTGAGCTTGATATAAAACCAAATTTAGATAAAATAAAACAAGAAATGAAAGTAGAAATTGAAGAAAATCCAAATAGTTTTTACATATCAGATGTAAAAACTACCAAAAGAATAAAGCAAGGCGATGAGGATTATAATTTATATTGCATATTAAAAGGCATCTTACATAGATTAGACCATAGTAGTTCAGGACATATAGAAGTAGAAGAGAAAACAGAAGAACAGCTATCAACATATACTGATAATTTTATGAAAGAAAAGGGTTTTGAAGAAAATGATTTACAAAACTTTAGTCATTCAAATCAAAGAAAAAATCTTTTGGTTATTGGTTCTACTGGTATGGGAAAAACAGAAAGTGCTTTATTATGGAGTGGAAAAGATAAGACTTTCTTTACATTACCGATAAGAATAAGTATAAATGCTATTTATGATAGGATATTAAATAAGATAAAATATAAACATGTTGGTTTATTACATTCAACAGCTGTAGAATATTTAGAAGAAAATACCGAATTTCAAAATGTATATGAGATTACCCAGCAGAGTAAAAATCTTGCTAGAAAAGTAACAACATGTACTATTGACCAGATATTTACATTTGTTTTCAAGTTTAAAGGATATGAAAAAATATATAGTACTCTAAAGTATTCGAAAATAATAATAGATGAAATACAAGGTTATTCTCCTGAAATTGTTGCTGTTATATTAAAGGGAATTCAAATGATAACTAATATAGGTGGAAAGTTTATGATTATGACAGCAACATTACCAAGAATATATAAAGATGAACTAGAGAAAATGGGCATAAATTTTGAATATGGAGAATTTATAAAAGATACACAAAGACATAGAATAAAATTATTAGATAAATCAATATTAGATGATGTAAATGAGTTTTCTAAAGATAAAAAGGTATTAATTATAGTAAACACTGTGGATAGAGCAATAGAACTTTTTGAAAAATTGAAAGAACAGAATATAGAAAATTTAAATATGTTACATTCAAGGTTTATAAATGATGACAGGAATAAAAAAGAAAAGGATATTAAAGATTTTTCAGAAGAAAAATCAAAAGCTGGAGTTTGGATTACAACACAAATTGTAGAAGCATCATTAGACATAGATTTTGATATATTATATACAGAAATTTCTACTTTAGATAGTTTATTTCAAAGACTTGGAAGATGTTATAGAAGTAGAGAATATAGTGATAAAGAGCCAAATGTGTATATTTATACTAAAGATGTAAGTGGAATAAATTCTGTTTATGATGAAGAAATAACAGAAAAAGGATTAAATTTATTGAAACAATATGATGGCAAAATTTTAGAAGAAAAAGAAAAGATAAAGTTGGTTGATATACTTTATTCAAAAGAAATGCTACAAGGTACAAAATTTCTTGAAAAGTTTGAAAAAGGTATGGAAATACTAAATAATATTATAGATTATGATAATAGTAAAAATGAGGCACAAGATTTATTAAGAAATATAGATAATATAACAATTGTACCAAGAAATATATATGACGAAAATTTACATTTATTTGAACAATATGAACAATTTGATAAGAAGAAAGATTATAAAGAGAAAAACAGAATAATGAAAGAAATTTCAAAGTTAACAATCTCAATACGAAACCCTAAATATAATAAAAATCTTAAACAATTTATAACTGATATACCTTACATAAAGAATATATATATAGCAGATTTAGAGTATAATGAGGAATTTGGTTTAAAATTAAAAAGTAGTATTAAATATTTGAATGAAAGTAGAATTCTATAAGAAGGTGAACTAATGAAGGATATAACAGGAGTTATGATATATTACTATTTTATTTGTGAAAGAAAACTATGGTATTTTATAAATGAAATAAATATGGAGCAAAATAACGAATTAGTAAGTATGGGAAAAATCTTAGATGAGACATCATATGAAAGAGAAAAGAAAAACATAATGATAGATAATACAATAAATGTAGATTTTATAAAAAATGGAGCTGTATTACATGAAGTGAAAAAGACAAAAGCTATTGAAGAAGCGGGAATTTGGCAAGTAAAATATTATATGTATTATTTAGAAAAAAGAGGAATGCAAAATGTACAAGCAAAAATTGATTTTCCTCTTCTTAGAGAAACAAAAGAGGTTATTTTAGAGGATGATGATAAAATAGTTTTAGACAATGTAATGCAAAGCATACGAGAAATTTATAAAATAGATAAACCACCAGAAATAATAAATTCAAAAATATGTAAAAAATGTGCATATTATGATTTATGTTATGTTTAAACAAAGGAGAAATAGATGAAACAATCATATTATTTATATAAAAGTGGAAGAATACAAAGGAAAGATAATACTTTAGAAATTGTATATAAAGATAATACGAAAAAAACAATTCCTATTGAAAGAGTAGATGACATATATGTTATGACAGAATTTGACTTTAATACTAGTTTATTAAACTTTCTTGGAAGATATGGAATTAATATGCACTTTTTTAATTATTATGGATTTTATACAGGAACATATTATCCAAAAGAATCTTTGGTTTCGGGTAAATTGTTAGTAAAACAAGTAGAAGCATATACAAATGAAGAAAAAAGAACATCAATATCAAAAGCATTAATAGATGCAGCATCGTATAATATTTATAGAAATTTAACTTATTATAATAATAGAGGAAAAGATTTATCTGAATATATGAAAGAGATGGATTATCTCAGAAAACAAATACCACTTTGTAAGAACACACAAGAAGTAATGGGGATAGAAGGAAATATTAGAAAGTTATATTATGATACTTGGAATATAATTATAAATCAGGATATTGCGTTTGAAAAAAGAGTAAAAAATCCACCTGATAATGCAATTAATTCTTTAATATCATATGTAAATACTATTATTTATACAAGATGTTTAAGCGAAATATATAAAACACAAATAAATCCAACAATAAGCTATTTACATGAACCTTCTGAAAGAAGATTTTCATTATGTTTAGATATTTCTGAAATATTTAAGCCTATAGTAGCTGATAGATTGATTTTTTCAATGCTAAATAAAAAACAAATAACTGAAAAAGATTTTGAAAAAAATCTAAATTTTATGTACATAAAGGAAAAGGCAAGAAAAGAAATAACAAAAGAAATTGATAGTAGATTACAGACAACTATAATGCATAAAACTTTAAAAAGAGATGTGAGTTATGAATATTTAATTAGATTAGAAATATATAAATTGATTAAGTATTTAACAGAAGATATTCCATATGAAGGGTTTAAAATGTGGTGGTAATATGTATGTTATTTTGGTTTATGATATTAACTTAGAAGAAAAAGAAGGACAAAAGGTGCTAAGAAATGTATTTAAAACTTGTAAGAAATATTTAGTACACATTCAAAACTCTGTATTTGAGGGCGAACTTCTAGAATCTCAAATGCTTAAATTAAAATTAGAATTGAATAAATTTATAAGAGATGACAAAGATAGCGTAATTGTATTTAAGAGCAGAAGCCAAAGATGGTTGGACAAAGAATTTCTTGGAATGATAGAAGATGACAAAACTTCTAACTTTTTATAACTTGCAAGTGTCTGTCGACCTGCAAAAGTGTAAATATGCTTTGACAGCGACAGAATGCTTATATGCTTATAAAATTAGGATTTTGTAATTTAAAGATTTTTGTTTTTACAAAAATATCAAAAAAATAGGTTGAACGACAGCTTTTATTGGTATAATATATGAATTGTAAGGGGGTTGGAAGAACCTGTTTTAATATAAATAGACTAGAATGTAAATAATTTACCACTTGTATTTTTTGCTTATTGTGATGACTGTTTTAATATAAATAGACTAGAATGTAAATACATTTACTTTATCTTTTATGAACTTTTCTGCTACTGTTTTAATATAAATAGACTAGAATGTAAATTCTCATATACACGTATAGAAAATTCATCTACATGTCGTTTTAATATAAATAGACTAGAATGTAAATGGTCAAAAAATAGATGATATTTTAAATGAAGCAAGTTTTAATATAAATAGACTAGAATGTAAATATTTTTCCCAGGTTTTTCTTCTAAATTATTTAATCTAAGTTTTAATATAAATAGACTAGAATGTAAATTTTCCAAGGAGCTGATCTCCTCCTTCTTTTGCTTGTTTTAATATAAATAGACTAGAATGTAAATGAAGTAATACAAGTGAAAAAAGACTATATCTATATGGCACTTTAATATAAATACACTAGAATGTAAAAATGGGAACTTATGAACTACAAGAAATCAAAACTTTAGTTTTAATATAAACATATTAGAATGTAAACTCTTGCACAATAATTGAATAATCTTCATCTCCTATGTTTTAATATAAATTATAATAGAACGAAAAAATACTTATAATTCAAAAACCAAAATCAATTTAAATTACCAAAAACCTTGATTTTTTCCCCATAATATAGTAAAATATACCCAAATTAACAATCCAAGAAAGGAAGAAAAAAATGACATATAAAGAATTAGCAGATTTAATATTTCCAAATGCTAAGGAAATTTCATATTACGAAGAAAAATATACAAAAAGAAATCTAAAAGAACGGTGCAGAAGTAGTTAGAGTTGCTCCTAGTCCTACAGGAAATGTGCATATAGGAACAATTTATCAAGCATTAATAAATAAAAAAGTGGCCAATCAAACAGGAGGAGTATTTTATACAAGAATAGAAGACACTGACCAAAAAAGAGAAATTGAAGGTGGAATAATTCAAATAATAGAAAGCTTAAAAAGTTTTGATGTACAACCTGATGAAGGAATGGTAAATGAAGAAGAATGGAATGGAGAATATGGTCCATATAAACAATCTTTAAGAAAAGATATTTATCAATCATATGCAAAATACTTAATTGAACAAGGAAAAGCATATCCAAGTTTTGAAACTCAGGAAGAATTAGAAGAAATGAGAACAAAACAAGAAGCGGCAAAAGTCAGAACAGGATATTATGGAATATGGGCAAAATCTAGAAATTTATCATTAGAAGAGATGGTAGAAAAAATAAAAAATGGTACGCCATATATAGTAAGATTTAAATCACCAGGTAGAGAAGATAGAAAAATAAAACATAAAGATATAATAAAAGGAAACGTAGAATTTCCAGAAAATGACCAAGATGTAGTTATCATAAAAGCAGATGGATTACCAACATACCATTTTGCACATGTTGTAGATGACCATTTAATGGGAACAACTATTGTAACACGTGGAGATGAATGGTTAAGTTCTGTGCCACTACATTTACAATTATTCCAAGAATTAGGATTTAGAGCACCACGTTATGCACATACACCAACATTACTTAAAAATGATAATGGAAATAAACGTAAAATAAGTAAAAGAAAAGACCCAGAAGCTGCTGCTTCATATTATGAAGAAATAGGAATGCCAAGTTTAGCAGTAAAAGAATACTTATTAAATATAGCAAACTCTACATTTGAAAATTGGAGAAGACAAAATAAAGAAGCATCTATAAATGATTTCGATTTCCAATTAAATAAAATGAGTGTAAGTGGAGCATTATTTGATATGATAAAATTACAAGATGTATCAAAAATAGTTATATCAAGATATTCAGCAGAAGAAGTATATAAAGAAGCTCTTAATTGGGCTAAAAAATATGACCAAGAATTAGCTCAAATGCTAGAAAATAAAGAATATACTTTAAAAGTTTTAGGGATCGAAAGAGGAAACGTAAAACCACGTAAAGATATAGCAAAATGGTCAGATTTAAAAGAAAACATTATTTACATGTATGATGATAAATTCTTAGAAAATGAACAAGAATATCCATATCAAGTTATAAATGACAAAGAAGAGATAAATAAAATTTTAGACTTATATATTGAAAAATACTACAATCCAGAAGATGACAAACAAGCTTGGTTTGATAAAATAAAAGAATTAGCAGGAGAAATGGGATATGCAACAGAAGTAAAAGAATTTAAAGCAAATCCTGGTATGTATAAGGCACATGTTGGAGATGTAAGTACAGCATTAAGAGTTGCTCTAACAGGCAGAACAAATACACCTGATATGTATGAAATTATGAATGTACTAGGAAAAACAAGTATAATAAAAAGATTTGAAAAAGCTAAGCAAAATTAGTAAGTATAATATAGACCAGTTCTTTTATGTTTATTATAGACTGGTCTTTTTTGTACAAAAAAACATCACAAAATTGCCAAAAATAGAGAATAAGAAAGGTATGATAGAAAAATGGATTATAATATAGGAGACATTGTAAGAACAAAAAAACAACATCCATGCCGGAAGCAAAATTTGGGAAATAACAAGAGTTGGAGTTGATTTTAAATTAAAATGTAAAGGTTGTGAACATACAATAATTTTACCTAGAGAGAAGGCATTAAAAGCAATAACAAAAAAAATAAGTGAAAAAGACCAGATTTAACAAAAAGTAACAAAAAACAAGGTTTCAAAAGAGCAAATGTTACAAGAATATTAATATTATATTACATTTTTGTGAATATCCTTGACTTTAAGAAAAAATTATATAAAATAGTATTATGAAAATTTATCAATATTTTTCTTTTAAGAAGATATTTTTAACCTAAGTAAAATGTATCTTATAAGATACAAGTAAAATATGCAAAATGAAGTGGAGTATCTTAATGAGAATTATTAGCGGAACAGCAAAAGGAACAAAATTATATACATTAGAGGGATTAGAAACAAGACCAACATTAGACAGAGTAAAAGAAGCATTATTTAATATTATAAGTAATGAAATTATAGATGCAAAAGTTTTAGACTTATTTTCAGGAAGTGGAGCTATAGGATTAGAATTTGCAAGTAGAGGAGCAAAACAAGTTTATTTATGTGATAAATCTAGAGAAGCTTGTGAAATTATCAAAAAGAATATAGAAAAAACACATCTTAAAGAAAAGGTAAAACTTTTAAATAGTGGTTTTATAAAAGCAATAAAAGAGCTTAATGGTGAAAAGTTTGATATAATATATTTAGACCCACCATATAAAACAAATTTTATAAAACTTTCTATTTATGAACTAATAAAAAATGAAAATTTAACTGAAGATACACTAATAATTGCAGAAACAGATGAAAAAGAAAAAATATTAAAAGAAATAGAAGAAATAAATCATATAGAAATAATAGATACAAGAAAATATGGAAGAGCGAATATAATATTCTTAAAGAAAATGAACAGAAAGGAAGAATAAGTCAATGGAAATATTCACGTTATTAGAAACTTTAGAGGACATACTAGAAAAAAGCAGAAATGTACCATTTACAAATAAGGGAATAGTAGATAAAGATGAAATTGTTGAAATTATCCAAGAGATTAGACTAAAATTACCAGACGAGTTAAAACAAGCCAAATGGATAAAAGAAGAAAGAGGACGTATTCTTTTAGAGGCTCAAAAAGAGGCAGATGGTGTAGTAAAAGAAGCAGAAAGTAGAATAATTTCAATGATAGACGAACATGAAATTACAAGAAAAGCATATGATCAAAAAAATGAAATAATTGAAACAGCAAATGAAATGTCAAGAGAAATTACAAATGGAACAAAAGAATATGCAGATAACTTATTACAAAACACTGAAAAAGTATTAACAAATACATTACAAAATTTAGAAAAGAATATATCTGAGGCATTAAATTTAATGGAAATGTCATTACAAGATACAATAAAAACAGTTCAAAATAGTAGGAAAGAATTAGAGTAAAAATAAGAAAAAATAGCGAAAATTTATTGCTATTTTTTTTTACTTTTGATACAATGTACCTTGTAAAAATGTGGTAATTAATAGAAAAATATAAATAAAAAATTGAAGGGATGATACAAATGGCAAGAAGAAAAAGAAGAAGCACAGGAACTAGAGCAAGAAGTACAACAGCGAGTAGAGCAAAAAGAGCAAATAATAAACAAGATATGAACTTAAGTATAATAGGAACAATAATTTTTAGTGTTCTTTTAGCAGTTCTTTTATATACAAACTCAGGAGAAATAGGACAAAAGCTAAATGAATTATTAGGTGGATTAATGGGAGTATTAAGATATGTACTTCCAATAGGAACATTTGCAATAGCAATAAAAATGGCATGTAAAGAAGAAGGGGATTATGTTACAAAAAGACTAGTTGAGTATGCTATTTTATTAATATGTATAGCAATAATAATGAGTGTATATGAAATCTCTAGTGGAAATATAGAGGTAGCAGGAGATATGTCACAAAACCTAAAAGCAGCATATGCCTTAGGAGTTGTAAACAAAGGTGGAGGAGCAATAGGAACACTAGCTGCAATATTCTTAGTAAAAATGCTAGGAAATTTAGGAGCAGTCGTATTAAGTGTTGGAGTATCTATAATGTTATTTGCATTTGTTTGTGGAATAGATATATCTGAATTTATAAGTAGAAAAGTTGAAGAACATATAGAGAAAAAAGAAGAACAGAAAATTGAAAGAGAAGAAAGAAGAAAAGAAAGAGAACAATACTTAGCTATTCAAAGAGAAGAAATAATTGCAGAGAGAAAGAAAAAACACCAGGAACAAGAACAAAACAAAATGCGCAATTCAGAAATAGCAGCAATACAAGATATTCAAAATCAAAAAATAGAACCAGAACAAATAAAAATTAACTTAAATGGAAGAGTTGTAGAAGATGAACCAAAAGCTAGCAAAAAAGGATTAAGAAGTTTACTAAAAAAACAAAAAAATGAAGAAAAATCAAATATAGCTGAAACAGCAAATAGCATAATGACAATAGACAAAGAAACGGGAGAAATATTAGAGCAAGCAAGTAATTTATTTGTTCAGGAAGAAGAACAAAAACAAGACAAAACAAAACAAGTTTTACAACTAGAACATACAATATCAGTAGAAGAAGAACACTATGTATTTCCTCCAATAGATATACTTAGCAAAATGGAAAAAGCATCTTTAAAAGGAGGAACAAAATCATTAACAGATACAGCAACAAGACTTCAAAAGACACTATACAGTTTTGGTGTTTCTGCCAAAGTTGAAAATGTAACAGTAGGTCCTGCAATAACAAGGTATGAGCTAAAACCAGCAGAAGGAGTAAGAGTAAGTAAAATAGCAAATCTAGCAGATGATATAGCTTTAAACTTAGCTGCTGAAACAATAAGAATAGAAGCACCAATACCAGGAAAACAAGCAGTACGGAATAGAAGTACCAAATAAACAAAAAGAAATGGTAGGATTAAGAGAAGTAATAGAAAGTGATGAATTTAAAAACAATGATTCAAAACTTAGTGTAGCGCTTCGGAAAAGACGTTGCAGGTTCACCTGTTATTGCAAATATTGCAAAAATGCCACATGTTTTAATTGCAGGTTCAACAGGTTCAGGAAAGTCAGTTTGTATAAATACAATAATAACAAGTATAATATATAACAGTAAACCAAGTGAAGTAAAACTTGTAATGGTAGACCCAAAAGTGGTTGAGCTTTCAGTATATAATGGAATACCACATCTTTTAATACCAGTAGTAACAGATCCTAAAAAAGCAGCAGGAGCATTAGC
>CAOKHL010000005.1 GCA_948468315.1 uncultured Eubacteriales bacterium | reverse complement strand
GACGTTTCTTTTTTCAAAAGGGACAGGTCCTTTCAAAAAGGGGACAGTCCCTTTTGAGAAAAGAAACGTCCCCAATTGAAAAAATATTGAAAGAAGGAGAAGAGAAAGATAAATGAATAAAACTGAACCACGCACACTTCCAGGATTTATGGAATTATTACCACAAGAACAAATTTTATTTAACCAAATAAAAGATACAATAAAGGAAAATTATGAAAAATTTGGTTTTTTACCATTAGATACACCAATAATAGAAGATTCAAAAGTTCTTTTAGCAAAAGCTGGTGGAGAAACAGAAAAACAAATATATAGATTTAATAAAGGTGATAATGATTTAAGCTTAAGGTTTGATTTAACTGTTCCTCTTGCTAAATATGTTGCTAAAAACTATGGGGATTTAGCTTTTCCTTTTAGAAGATACCAAATTGGTAAGGTTTATAGAGGAGAAAGGCAACAAAAAGGTAGATTCCGTGAGTTTTATCAATGTGATATAGATATTATTGGAGATGAAGAGCTAAATATTATAAATGATGCTGAACTTCCAAATGTTATTTATAATACATTTAAAAGTTTAGGTTTTGCAAAATTTACAATATGTATAAATAATAGAAAAATTTTAAATGGATTATTTGAAAGCTTAGAATTAAGTGATTTAGCATCAGATATTTTAAGAGTTATAGATAAAATAGAAAAGATTGGAAAAGAAAATGTAATAAAGGAATTAGAGGGGTTAAATGTAAGCTTAGAGAAAATTACAAAAATAATGAGTTTTATAGAAATTGATGGTTCAACAGATAATAAGTTACAAGCTTTACAAGACTTAAAAATTTCAAATGAAAATTTTGAAAAAGGATTAGAAGAATTAAAAGAAGTAGTAAAATATATGAGATTATTTGGTGTTCCAGATACTAATTTCAAAGTTGATTTAACAATCGCAAGAGGTTTAGACTATTATACAGGAACTGTGTATGAAACATTTTTAGATGAATATAAAAGTTTAGGAAGCATATGCTCTGGTGGAAGATATGAAAATCTTGCTGAATATTATACAGATAAAAAACTTCCAGGGGTAGGAATATCAATAGGATTAACTAGATTATTTTATCAACTAAATGAAATAAATTTAATAAAAGCAGAAAAAAAATCAATATCAGATATACTTATAATTTCAATGACAGACAACTTCGAATATATAGCAAAAGTTGCAAATAAATTTAGAGAAGATGGAAAAAAAGTTCAAATATATTATGAAAATAAAAAGGTTAAAGCTAAATTTAAGTATGCAGATAAGTTAGAAATACCATATACAGTTGTAATTGGAGATGATGAAGTAGCATCTGGGACATATACTATTAAGAATATGGAAACAGGGGAGCAGGAGACTGTTTCTGTATAAAAGAAAAGATATTTTTTTCATTGGGGACGTTTCTTTTTTGAAAAGGGACTGTCCCCTTTTTAAAAGGACCTGTCCCCTTTGAGAAAAGAAACGTCCCCAATGAGAAAAAAAGGGGGTTGACAAATTGGAAAAAATAGTATATTATATTGACATAATATCGTAACGGAGAATTTTAATGGGAGTAAAAGAGAAGTTACTTAATAGAAATAAAACATACATTATGCTAGAAGAATTAAAAGAAATTGTAGAAAGCCAAGATTATTTGGATTTTGTTCAAAAGATTAAGGCTTTGGTAAGTGATGGAGTTTTGAAGCCTATTGAGAATAAAAATAGGACAAATGGCAAAATTCCGTCACTTTTTTTGAAGTATAAGGTTTTAATTACAGATAATAAAAATGTTGAGTTTGAAAATGAAATAAAACATTTAAGCTCAGAGTTTGAGATTTCGAAATATTTAAGTAATATCGAAATTTATAAAAAACATAGGGAGGAACTACTTGTTTTAGATGAATTTTTCAAAAAAGATAGTGATAAGCTAAATATTAAAATTTCTAAAAATGAGAGAGCTTATCAAGTTTGGGGATATGAGAAAATGCTAGATACCTCTACTCTTAGGTCTATTCTAAAGTTTAATAATTTAGAAGAAAAATTAAATTACTATTTAACACCAGAACCTTTTTTTGACTATATACCTAAAATAAAAGATAATATGACTATTCTAATTGTTGAAAATAAAGATTCTTGGTATACCTTGAGAAAAATTTTTATGCAAAATAATAGCAGTAAAAATGATGAAATATTTGGTATAGATATGTTGGGAACCGCAATTGATGGGCTTTTATATGGAGAAGGAAATAAAATTACTAAGCCAAATGCTATTGAGGATTATGAAAAACAGATGTTAAATAAAAAAACGAATTTTTTGTATTGGGGAGACCTTGATTTTACTGGAATTGATATGTTCCAAAGAGTTAAGAAACAAAACGAAAAATCTAATATTAAACTATTTACAAGAATATATGAAAAAATGATTGATATAAGTGAGATACAAAATTTAAGCAAAATTAGAAATAAACAAAATAAAAATATAAATTTGGAAGACTTTTTAGATAACTTTTCTAAAGAGTACATTGAAAAGATTAATTTAATTTTAAGTAAAAACCTATACATACCACAAGAAGTACTAAATTATGAAGTTTTAGGAGGAGCAAAATGTTCGACTTTTTAGATGGATTTAGTAAGCGTATGGAATTTATAGCCATAGCAGACTCTATAACAAACCGAAAAAATACATCAGATAAAATGGAAAGTTTATTTCAAGGGAATTCTATGGAAAATTTAATTATTTCTGTTTTAGTTTATATAATGGAAACAACTTTAACAGAAGAAGAGGAATGTACTATAGAGAATATCGCTGTTTTTGTTAGAAAAATTATTCAAAATTATAATATTAAAAAGGTGGATGTAAAAGAACTAACAAGATATATTATAAAAGATATTTTACAAAATAAAGGACAAAATAGATATTATGAAGTGATGAATTATACTACTAAATCAAAAGAAAAACTAAATGTAAGATTAATTTCAGACAAATTAAATGATGAAAATAAAGTCATCTATGAACTAACCAAACAAGGATATGACTTTTTATTTAGAACAAAAGAGGTAGATGACGAATTAGGTTTTAAACTAGAAGAAATCAAATTAAAAATGTTAATTCATAAGAAAAATTATAAAAAAGCCATAGAAACAAGCAAAGATTTAATTAAAAGGCTTAAAAATAAAAAAATCGAGTTAAATCAATTTGAAAATAATTTAAGAACCAATATTAATAATATTTCAGGAGAGATATATGATAATTTAGTAAATAATACTTATCAAGTATTAAATGACGAATACCAAGAAATGACAGAAATTGAAGAATTAATAAGAGAAAGTGCAGATAGAATTACTGAAGAGGAAGAATTAACAGGTAGTTTAGATGAAAAATCGAAACAAGCTAAATTAGAAATTTGGACAATTTCTAAAAATGTAAGAACAGCGTTAAACTTGCAAAGAGAGTTATTAATTCGGATGTAAAAAAACAAAAAAATTATATAGAGATACATTAGAAGAAACTATGCAATATAGTTTGGTAAAAACTTATAATTTTAAAGAAAACATAATGGAAAAATTAGAAAAAGCAAATTATGAAAATATACAAGAAATCTATATCAAATTACTTAAGCCTCTTTTTATGCCAAGACTTTCAAAATCATTAAATTTAAATCTAGTATATAGCAATCAAAATAAAATTAAAAAAGAAGAAGAGGAAGAATATAGTATAGAACAAGATATTCTTGAAGAACAAACTTTAATACAAGAAAGATTAGAAAGAAGAAATAAAGCTCACACAGAAGTTATAAAAACACTATTTGAATATGCAAAAAATCATAATGAATTTTCTTTACAGCAATATTTAGAAAGTTTAAAAGACAATCCCAACTTACCTATTATGTTAGAAGAAAAGCTAATTTTTATGCAAATGTTAAAATTATATGCAATAGATGGAATTGATATTGATGAATGGAAAAACGAAAATTTAGGAAATCAAACAGAAGCAAATGGGGAGTTTGATTTATCTTATTGTTTGCAAAATTTGTTAAATGAGGATGAGAATTTATATAACATAAGTGCAATTGAAGTAAAAAAGTTGGATGAAAAAATAGAATACATTTATCCAAAAATAAATGAGGAAGAAGAAATCGCACAAAAAATTGAAATGACAAATCTGAAATTTGAGGTGAAATTAAATGGAAAAAGCACTGAAAATCTATAAAAAATTATTAGAAAAAGGGCAAATAACTGACACTGAAGACAAAGATTTATATTATGACTATAAAGAAATTGATACAAGAAATATATTAGAAGTTTTAGCAAATGAACTAGAATTTAAGCTTATATCAGCTCCACATGCTGTTTATTTAGTTCCTAATATAGAAAACAATTTAATGGGATTTAGTCTAAAAGATATAAGAGAAAGCATAAAAAGAGATGCTAGGCAAATAGATACATTCTTAGAATGTTATGTTATTATGACAATTTTATATATGTTTTATGGAGGAAAAAACAAAAATCCAAAACAGGCGGATTTTCTACAAATAAAAGATATTGTAAAGAAATTAGATGAAACTCTTTCAGTTACTCCAAAAGAAGAGGCAGAAAAAATAGATGAAAGATATTCTATTAATTTTACGGAAATGGCAGAATATTGGCAAGCAAAGGCGTTATTTGAAGAAAACAAGTTAAAAACTAGAACTGGGACAGTACTAGCAGCTTGTAGACTTTTGAAAAATGAAAAATTGATTGTTATAACAGATGATGATACAGAAATAAGGGCTACAAAAAAATTAGATGATTTAATGGAATACTATTATTTAAGTGAAGATAGAATTTATGAGATAAATGATATATTTAAGGTAGGTGAATCTAATGCCAAAAATCAATAGAATAAGAATTGCAAATGTACCATATAATGGTAAATTTATAGCAGATGAAATGTTAGATTTATACCAAGGAGAAAATTTGCTAATTAATCTAGCAAATGGCTCTGGTAAAAGTGTTTTAACTCAAATGATGTTACAACCAATTTTACCAACTGTAAAACTTCATCAAAGAAAAATAGAAAGTTACCTAACATCTAAAGAACCTACATTTGTTATGATAGAGTGGATATTAGATAATACAATGATTCCAACTTATTTGTTAACAGGAATTGTAATGAACAAAACTGTAACAGAGGATAATAATACAAGAGTAAAATATTTTACATTTATTAATAAATACACATCATCAAATCAATTTGACATAAAGAACATAGATTTTATAAGTAAAGAAAAAGGAATAATGAGATATAAATCTTATGATTATTGTTTAAAATCTTTAAAAGAGCAAGTAGGTAGTAAGTCAGAAATACAAGTATTTTCAAGAGATGATGCTTCAAATTATAAAGAACAACTTGCAGAATATGGAATATTTAAAGAAGAATGGAAAATTTTAGCTAATATTAATGAAAATGAAGGTGGAGTAGACGAAATTTTTACAAAATGTAAGGATTCTGATAAATTAATTGATGAATGGATTTTAAAAACGATTTCAACCAATTTAGATACTGGTGAAGTATTACAAGAAATGTTTGTTAGGTTGATGTCAGATATTATGGAAAATGAAGAAGATATTAAGCAAAGAGATGAACTATTAAATTTTAAAGCCAAAGTAGATGAGTATATTTTAGAATTATCAGAATTACTAAAAAATATGGATAAAGAAGGGGCTTTAAAAAATGAATTAGAAGAAATTTATTTAAGCCTTTGTAAAATAGAATTTGAAAAAAAGAATAAAATACAAGAAATTAAAAATAAAATTATTGAGTTAGAACAAGAAGAAAAACAAATTGATTATGAAGAATTATCAAAAGAATTTTATGATTTTGAATCTAACTTAAATGCAGCAGTTGAAGTAAAAGAAAGTAAAATAAAAATAGAAGAAAAAGAGAGAAAAAAGTTTAAAGAAATAAAACTACAAATTAGACTGATGGAGGCTGCAAGATTATATAAAGAATTAGTTGAATTAGAGGCAGAACGTGAGGCTGAATTAGTCGCAAAGAGAAAATTAGAAAATGAAATTCAAAGTAAAGATTTAGAAGATATAGAATATTCTTTAAAAAAGGCCTATAAAAATCAAATAGATATATATGATACAAATTTGAAAGAATTAAAAAGTAATGAAGAACAGATTGCAATTGAGCAAAAAAAACGAAAAGAAGAGTGGGAAAGTTGCTTAAATGAAAGAGAAGATGCTATCAAAAAGAAGACAGAAATAAAAACAAAAATGGATTTGTTCAAACAACATGAAGAGAATTTATTAAAAAAATTAGAAATTGTTTTAAGTAGAAATATTTTAGAGGAAATAGATAAAAAGGAAACGATTAAGATTTTAAATTCCTATGATGAGCAAAAAGAAAATATAGAAAATGCTAATATTGAAATAGACCAAGAGATAAAAAAGAAAATTACTTTGATTGAAGAAAATAAAAATAAAGTTAAGGAATTAGATGAATTTAAAAATTCTTTACAAGAAAAGTTTGTTGGAAAAAATTTTACACTAGAAAATTATCAACAAAGAGAAAATGAATTGAAAGTAGTTTTAAAAAATCTTGCGATACAAGAAGAAAAAATTTGGGATAGAGATACTAATTTAGTTGATGTAAATAGAAGAATCGAAAATATAAGAAAACAAAAAGATGAGACTTCTGGTGAATTAAATAAAAAACAAGAAATCATATGGAACTTGCAAAATGGAGGAATACATATTCAAGGAACTTTAGGTAAAATTTTTAGCAATCAGAAAATAGATTATGAAACAGGAGAAGATTACCTAAAAGAACAACCTAATGAATATCAAGAAAAAATTCTATCTAAAAATCCGATGCTTCCATATTGTTATATAGTAAAGAAAAAGGATTATGAAAAGATAGAGAGTTTAAACTTAAATGAAGAATTGACTAGACTTACACCAATTATAACTTATGAAGATATAGAACAAGACTTTAAGCCAAATCATCAATTTATAGAAATAACTGGAAAAGTTAAATTTGCTTGTCTTTACAACAAATCTTCTTTTGATTATATAGATAAAAATAAATTTGAGGAAAATTTAGTACAGGAAATTCAAGAATTAAAGTATAAAAATCAGGAATTAGAAAGTAAATTATTTGATTTGGATAATTATTCTAAGGTTATAGAAAAATTCCAATTTGATAAGAATTATAAAGAAAATCTAATAGACGAAATAAAAAGACTAAAAGAGCAACAGGATAATTCTAAAGCTGAACAGAAGGATTTAGAAGAGATAAATGATAGGCTAAATAAAGAGATTTCAAATTTAAGACTAGAAAAAGTAGATAATGAAGTGAAAATTACAAATTGTAAAGAAACAAAACAAGAGTTTCTAGATTTCTTAGATGAAAATGAAATATATATGCAAAATCGAAAGATTGACGAAGAGTGTGAAAGCAGAATAAAAGAATTAGATGGAAAAAAAGTTGCTTTAGGGACTAATATAGAAGAGCTAAGAGAAGAATTTAATTCTACACAAGAAAAAATAAAAAATCTTAATAATAATAAAGATGAATTAAGCATTAAATACAGCAAAATTCCAGAAATAAAAAATGGTTCAATTATTGAAAAATCAATAGAAGCATTAGAAAAAATGTATGAAGAAATAAGTACTAAATTCAAAAGAGATAAAGAAGATATTAATAGTAGACTAAATAAACTTTCAGAAAAAATTGTAGATAAGAACAACTATATAAACAAAAATTTCCAAGAAATAAAAGGAAGTTTTGAGCAGATTATTTATAATGAAGAGGAAGAAGATAGGTTAAAAGAAAATCTTTTATTGCAAGAAAAAGAATTTGATTTTGCTAAAGCAGAATTACAAGAAGCGACTTTGAAAGAAACATCTATGAAGGAACGCAGGAATAATGCTTTATCAAATTTACAAAAAATGGGAAAAGAGGAACCTTGCCCAGGATACTTAATAAAAGGAAATTATGATGAAAGAAGAATTTTAAATAAGAAAAACATTAAGCAAGAAAATGAATATTTTGAGATGATTTCAAAAGAAATAGAAAAAATAGGCAACAAAAAAAGTATTCTATTAAGAGCAATAGACATACCTCAAATGAGACAGATAGAACTGCAAAATGTTGATTATACAAAAATATCAATAAAAGAAAAAATGGATGAATATTTAAAACTAAAAGATGAAAATAAAACTTCTCAAAACAAATTAAATAACCATTATACAGATATAAAAAATCAAAATGAGGGGATAAATCAGGTTATAAATAATTTTTTAACTAATATGAATCCATATCAAGAAGGTAAACAATTTGCAGATTATTATTTTGTCTATGAAAGAGTAAATGAATGTTTAAAAACTATGATAAAAATTTTAGGCCAAATAGAAACAACTCTAAAACATATAGAAGATGATAAAAACAACATAAAACATCAAGCTTTTTTACAAGGAAAAAACATCTATTTAGAAATGAAAAAGATTTCAGAAAGTGCTAATGTAAAAATGCCTGGAAAATTAAGAAAAACACCACTACTTGAAATTGAAATTCCAAAAGAGTTAGACACATTTGCAGAAACTAGAATTAATGATTATATAGAAGAATGCATAAAAAATCTAAGAGAAGAATGTAAAGTAGCAGAAAATAAACAATCATTAATAGACAAGAAAATAAAAGAATGGCTATCAGACAGAGAACTTTTGAACAAAGTTATAAATTCAGAAACCATAGAAGTCAAATTATATAAAATTGACATATCAGAAAAAAACAGTGGACTTCGTAAATGGAAAGAAGTAATTGTAGACAACTCAGGTGGTGAAAAATTTATCTCATGCCTAATTCTAGTAATAGCTTTAATCCAATACAGCAGAACCAAAATATTTGAAAAAATAGGAAATGATCAAACACTAGAAACTACTAAAATTTTTATCATTGATAATCCGTTTGGAAAAATGTCTTCAACCCACTTGTTAAAAGGGTTGACCAATATACTAGAAAAATTCAATGTCCAAGCAATATGTTTATCAGACTTAAGCCAAAGTTCAATTACAAATCAATTTAAAGTGATTTATCAGATGTCTTTAAAAACAGGAAAATACACTGAAAAATCATATTTAACAACAGACAGAATAACAACAAATGGAGAAATATCAAAAAATTATTTTTTGGAGCAAGCATATGTAAAACAAGAAGAACAATTAAGAATATTTTAACTTTTTCTCATTGGGGACGTTTCTTTTTTCAAAAGGGACAGGTCCTTTCAAAAAGGGGACAGTCCCTTTTGAAAAAAGAAACGTCCCCAATGGAAAAAAATGAAAGGAGGAATTTTTGATTGCCAAGAAAGCCAAGGAAATTTAGCGAAACAGATATTTATCATATTATATTAAGGGGAAATGATAAAAGTGATATATTTTATGATGATCAAGATAGATATATATTTTTAGATATAATTGAGGAAACAAAGAAAAAATTTAATTATGAAGTTTATGCATTTTGTTTAATGACGAACCATATTCATATGATTATTAAAGTCAAAGATGATTTTTTATCAAAAGCAATTCAAAGTTTAGAGCTTAGATATTCTTTATATTTCAATAAAAAACTTAATAGATCTGGACATCTTTTTGAAAATAGATTTTTTAGTAAGCAAGTAGAAAATTTAAATTATTTTTTAACTGTTTGTAAATATGTTCATAGAAATCCAGAGAAGGCAAATATAGAAAAGACAGAAAATTATAAGTGGAGTAGCTTTGCAGAATATAATGGAAAAGAAAGAATTATAAATAAAAATGTATTGTTACATTATTTTGGGAACAGTATAGATGAGTTTAAAAAGTATACTTTAATAAATGATGATAAAGAACAACTGTATGATTTTTCGGAATTTGAATTAATTGGAAGGTTAAGTGAAGAGGATGTTGGAAATATAATTGTTCAAAAATTTGAGTTGAAAAATGCAAGTGATGTATCATTATTAGAAAAAGAAAAAAGAGATGAAATTTTAGTAAGTTTAAAAGAATTAAAAGGGACTAGTTTGGCACAAATTTCTAGGATTACTAGAGTTACATCATACTATATTAAGAAAATTTGGGGAGATTGATTTTTTTCATTGGGGACGTTTCTTTTCTCAAAAGGGACTGTCCCCTTTTTGAAAGGACCTGTCCCTTTTAAGAAAATAAACGTCCCCCAATGAAAAGTGTTATGTTAATTCTACAATAGTTACTCCCATTTCACCTTCTCCATAAGTACCAATTCTAAATGATTTTACTCTTTTATGTTTTTTTAAGAAGCTATGAATACCTTGTCTTAATTTTCCTGTTCCTTTTCCATGGACAATTCTAGCTGTTTGAAGTTTGGCTAAGAAGCAATCATCTAAAAATTTGTCTACTATAGGAATTGCTTCTGAAACATTTAAGCCAATTACATTTATTTCAGAATTTGCTGTTCTTGTTTTAGATACTTTTGGTGTAGAAGAAATAACAGGTTTTGTTAAATCGTTTTTTAATTCTTTTGCAGCTTCTAAATATTTGATATTTATATTTGTTTTTATTACACCAATTTGAACTGAAACCTCATCATTTTTATTGATTTTTGATGAAATAACAATACCATTTTGATTAAGATTTGTTATATAAACTTTTAGACCTTGTTTAATTAAATCTTTTGAAATTGGGTTTGCAGCTGTGTTTTTTGCTGTATCTTTTATTGATTTTTCTTTAATAGAAGAATTTAATTTATTTCTTAATTTGTTTAGTTCATCTATTGCTCCATAGTCAGTTTCTATTTGTTTCATTTGATTTATTAATTTAGAAGCTTCATCTTTAGCATCTAGAAGAATGTCTCTTGCTTGTATTTTAGCATTATCAATTAATTCTTTTTCTTTCATTTTTAATTTTGAATCATCTCTTTGAAGGCTCTTTTTTAGTAATTCTATTTGATTTAGATTTTTTTGAATTTCTTCTTTTTCTTTTTCAATAATAATTTTGTCATCATATATTTTTTTCAAAAGAGTTTCAATATCTACATCTTGTTTATCTAGTAACGAACGAGCTTTATCAATAATTTCTTTTTTTATTCCAAGTTTTTCGCTTATTGCAAATGCATTACTTTTTCCAGGAATTCCAAGTAGGAGTTTATATGTTGGTTTTAAGTTTTCAATATCAAATTCAACACTAGCATTTTGAACATTTGGGGTAACTAAAGCATATCTTTTTAATTCTTGATAATGTGTTGTTGCAATTGTTAGGATGTTATTATTTTTGAAATATTCTAATATACTAATTGCAAGATTAGCACCTTCTAAAGGGTCTGTTCCAGAGCCTAGTTCATCTACTAGTATTAGGCTGTTTTCTGTTGCTGTATTTAATATTTTTGATATATTTATCATATGACTTGAAAAAGTACTTAGAGAGTCAGAGATACTTTGGTCATCTCCAATATCTGCAAAGATTTCGTCAAACACATATATACTTGATTTTTCTGAAGCTGGAATGTTTAAACCTGAACATGCCATAAGTTCTAAAAGTCCAACGGTTTTTAAAGTAACAGTTTTTCCACCAGTATTTGGACCTGTAATTATTAATAATGAAAAATTTTTACCAATACTTAATGTTGTTGGAACTACTTTGTTTTCATCAATTAAAGGATGCCTTGCATTTATTAAGTTTACAAATTTTTTTGTATTTATTTCAGGTGTAATTCCTTTTATTGAGTTTGAATATTTGGCTTTAGCAAATATGAAGTCAAGTTTTCCAATTATTGAAACATCTAGTTTTAACTCATTGGTGTAGGGAAATAGTTGGCAGCTTAAATTATATAAAATTCTTTCGATTTCAGCATTTTCATCTATTTTTAGGTTATTTAGTTCATTATTTAATTCAAATACTGCTAATGGTTCGATAAATACGGTAGAGCCACTTGCAGACATGTCATGTACAAATCCTTTGACATAAGACCTATATTCTTGTTTTACTGGAATAACATATCTTTCATTTCTAATTGTTACAACATTTTCTTGCATGTATTTTGAGTAACTAGAGGAATGAATAATTGTATTTAATTTAGATTTTATGTCTTGCTCTAATTTTCTTTGTCTTCTTCGTATTGTAGCTAAAGCAGTTGAACTATTGTCTGAGATGGTGTTTTCATCTATTATTGATTTTTTTATTTTATCTATTATAGAATGATTTGTGTAAAGCTGGGAAAAATAGACATTTAGTCCGAGGAAAGTTTTCTGTATTTATGAAAGTGGAAAAATATTCTATTAATTCATTTGACATTTGTAAAATATTTACAATAGAAAGTAGGGCCTTAGAAGATATCGTACTTGAGCTTTCAAGTAATTTTAAGTAAATTCCTATATCATCAATTTCAGATATAGGAGGTGTAGAGTTTCTTTCTATTAGGCTTACAGCTTCATTAGTTTCTGAAAGTAGTTGTTTTACATATTGTTCTTCGTTTGATGGTAAAAGTTCTAATGATAGTTGTTTTCCTATATATGTGTGGCAATATGTGGATAGTTTTTGCAAAATTTGGTTATATTCTAATTTGCTTAAATATATTTGGTTCATTTTAGTCACATTCCTTTATTTTTGATAAGTATATTATCGCATAAAAATTGGAGAAAATCAACTAGAATAAGAAATTAAGCTATTGATATTTTAAATAAAAAGTGGTTTAATTATAAAAGTTTATATTTATGAAAGGAGGAGGCTTAATTATTAAAATAATGAGCTATATAATATGAGGTTTGTAATTCAAAGAGTAGAAAATGCAAGTGTAGAAGTTGATGAAAAAATGGTTGCAAAGATAAACCAAGGTTTTTTGGTATTAATAGGTATTGAACAAAATGATAATGAGCAAATAGCAGATGTTTTAATTAAGAAGTTAGTAAATTTAAGAATTTTTTCAGATGAAAATGATAAAATGAATCTGAGTTTGAAAGATATAGATGGAGAATTATTATTGGTATCCCAATTTACACTATATGCTAATTGTAAGAAAGGAAATCGTCCATCTTTTGATAGAGCAGAAAGATTTGATATAGCAAATAAGTTATATGAATATATTATAAAAGAATGTAAAAATACAGGAATACATGTGGAAACAGGGGTATTTGGAGCTGAGATGAAATTAAATTTAATAAATGATGGTCCAGTTACTATTGTTTTAGATAGTGATGATATATTATAAAATGTTGTATGATTTTTATAAAAAAGCATTGAAAAATCTATTCAAATATAATAAAATAAAAACCAAAGAAAGGGGAGATAAAATGACAAAAACAAAGAAAATCTTAATTACATTAATATTCTTAACAATATTCATTTTACTTGGAAGCAATAGATGTAATGCATCAGGTGACTTATACCTAAAAAATCTAGACTTTCAAGCAAAAATTAATCAAGATGGTAGTATGGATGTTATAGAAATATGGGATATATCAATAGAAGATACAAATACACTTTTCAAAACGTTCAAAACAGACCGAACAAAATACACATCAATAACAGATGTCGAAGTAGCAGACATAACAAATAGTACAGAGCAAAAATTTCAACAAATAAATAACTTAATGTATCATGTAACCAAAAATTGTTATTATGGATTGAAAAATGACAAAGGAAACTTCGAAATAGCTTGGGGAGTGGGACTAGATGATGGTAGTGCAAGAAAGACTTATAAAATATCATATAAAGTAAATGATGCAATAGCAAAATATAATGATTATGCAGAATTATATTGGCAATTTGTTGGAAGTGATTTTAAAGTAAGTAGTAGTAAAATCACAGGAACAATTATTTTACCTGAAAAAGCAAGTTCAAAAGATGAAATAAAAGTATGGGGACATACTGAAGGGCTAAATGGTGAGATATATGCAACAGATTTAAATAAAATAGAATTTGAAGTAACGAAATTTAAATCAGGAAGATATGTAGAAATAAGAAGTTTATTTCCAACAAACATGATAACTACTTCAGGTAGGACATATTCAGGAAATATATATGACAAAGTAATATCAGAAGAAACTAAATGGGCAAATGAAGCAAATTTAAAAAGAGAAAGAGTGAAAGAACAAAAAAATAAAATATCAATAATATTTGGAATTGCCTGTTTTATAATAGATATATTTCTTATAAGAAAATCAATAAAAATGCTAAAAAAAGCATCACAAAGGAAAAAGATAAATCCAACAATAAATGTAAAATATTATAGAGAAATTCCAAGAAAAAATGCAACACCATCACAAGCTTTATTTATATATAAAAATACAGGTACAGATTTTACATCACAAGAAATGGGAAAAATTTTCTCTGCAACATTATTAGATTTAAGTTTAAAAAAATATATAGAATTTGAAAATAATGCAGAAAATAAAAAGAATATAATAATTAAAATTCTAAAAAGATTAGCAGATGAGGATTTAGAAGCAAGTGAAAAAGAAGTATTGAAATATATACTAGGAGCTGCAGCAAATGAAGAGCAAATAACAATAAAAGAACTAGAGAAATATATGAAACGTTATTCAACAAAATTGATTGATGTT
The DNA here is from genome assembly GCA_948468315.1 of uncultured Eubacteriales bacterium. Taxonomy (GTDB): domain Bacteria; phylum Bacillota; class Clostridia; order TANB77; family CAG-508; genus CAG-269. Next base: position 81,484 of record CAOKHL010000005.1, on the reverse strand, counting down.
AAAGATGATATAGAAAAACAAACTAAAAAGGAACTAGAAAAAAACAATTTATATGACAAAAATGCAGCAAGAGAAAAAAAGCAATATTCTACACAATCTGTTGCTATGGGTACTTTTATATTAACAATATTGTTTATGGGTGTTGGCCTTATTCCATTTTTAATAGAATATGTATATGGAGAAATACTTTTTATAGGAATAATAAGTTTATTTATTCTTGCCATATTTAAAACATTTTCAATAAGTAAATATAATAAAAAGATAGATATACTTACAGAAGAAGGGCTAAATGAAAAAGAAATGTGGAAAGGTCTAAAAAAATACATGGAAGAATTTTCTATGTTAGACAAAAGAGAAGTTCCAGAACTTGTAATATGGGAGGAATTCCTAGTATATGCGACAGTATTTGGAATTGCAGACAAAGTTCTAAAACAATTAAAAGTAGTCTATCCAGACTTTGATACATTGGTAGATATGGACACATATACTTATATGTATTTAATGATGAACACAAATTTTTCATCAAACTTCTCAAATGCAATGGACTCAGCATTTAATTCAGCTTATGCATCAAACTATTCATCAACTTATTCATCAGGTTCAGGATTTGGTGGAGGATTTTCTGGCGGCGGCGGAGGAGGCCGGTGGCCGGGGGAGGTGGAGGAGGCAGATAATGCCTCTTTTACTTTTTTTGCATTGGGGACAGGTCTTTTCGCGAAAAGACCTGTCCCCAATTATAAAAAATACGAAAGGAATGGAGATTTTTATGAATATAAAGATAACAAAAAATATAAATGAAGCAAACTGCATAACTCATAGTGGTGCATTCCATGCTGATGAAATATTCTCAACATTAATACTTTCTAAAGTAATGCCAGAAATAGTAATAATTAGATTACCAGAATTTAGAGAAAATATAAAAGAAAATGCTATAGTATATGATATAGGTGGAGGAAAATTTGACCATCACCAAATAGGCGGAAATGGTAAAAGAGAAAATGGTATAAAATATGCAGCATGTGGGCTAATATGGAAAGAATTTGGAAAAGAAATGTTAAAAAAATATAATATAAAAGAAATTGATTATGTTTGGAATTATATAGATAAAAATTTAATTCAATTTATAGATGCAAATGACAATGGAGAACTTCCAAAGTTACCTACTGATTATAGAAATGTACATTTATCTTATATAATAGGATTATTTAATCCAAGATGGGACGAAGATATAGATAGTGACGAAAAATTTATGGAAGCTTTAAAATTGGGTGAAATTATTTTTGAAGAATTTTTACAAGATACAATTTCAAAAATAAAAGCAAAAGACTTAATTGAAATAGCTATAGAAAAAGCAAAAGATGAAATTATGATATTAGATGAATTTATGCCATGGAAAGAATTTTTATTACAATCAGAAAATAAAAAAGCAATAGATATAAAATTTGTAATATATCCATCTCAAAGAGGAGGATATAATTTATATGCAGTTCCAAAAGAAATAGGAAGCTTTGAAAATAGAAAAAGTTTACCTTTAAAGTGGAGAGGTCTAAGAGATGAAGCTCTTCAGCAAGTAACAGGAATAAAAACAGCAAGATTTTGCCATAATGCAGGATTTATATGCAGTGCAGAAAGCAAAGAAGATATAATAAAATTAGCAGAATATGCCATGAAAAATTAGGTACACATTTTTGTATAGGGACCTGTCCCTTTTGGAAAAGGGACAGAACTTTTTTTATTGGGGACAGGTCCTTTCACAAAAGGACCTGTCCCCAATAAAAAAAATTAGTTATCCATTGGAATAGGATTATATATGCTAGCAATATCACCAGCTTGTTCACCTGTTGAAACTATTAAAGGATAATAGTGGTTTTTGGCCATCCACTCATATACTTCATAAGAATGATTACAACTCATTGTATAAGCATCTTTTAGAAATTGTCTTAAAGTTGGATTTGTTGCTTCCATAGAAGCGATTGAGTATTCTTTACCAGCTCTTTTTAATGTTAAGAAATATGATAAAGCGATTTCTCTATCTGTTAGTTGAGTAACATTTGTATTAACTGTGATAGGTTTAGCGGGTTTGGTTTCTGTTAATTCTTGTGAGAAAATAGAAGTGTTAAGTTCAGGAACATTTAATTTCCCATTAGCTGTATCAGCATTTTTTACAAATTCTACTTTTTTATTGTAATCTTCCACATGAACAGGAAAATGAGTATTTAACATAGATTTCAATTCTTCATCAGTAACTTGGTTTTTAAATAAAGACATACAAGTAATTGTGTTAACACAACTTGTAATTAATTCATTTAAATAACTTAATTCACATATTGTTAATTTCAAAAAATCACCTCCCAAAATTATAAAAGTATTGTAACCATTTTCTATAAAAATATGCTATAATAAAAATTGGTGAGGAAAATGAATATAGTAAAACCACAAAAAATGAATTTAGAACAGTTAGAAATAGCATTATTAAATAATGTTAATGAAGATGAGAATTTGTCATATAATATTTTTCAAAATGAAGAATGTAATAATATAAATTTACAACAACTTGAATTTGAACATTGTAGATTTAGTAATATAATTATGCAAAAAGCAAAGTTAGAGAAAATTACATTTAGTGATGTTATTTTTGAAAATTGTGATTTTTCAAATACAGATTTTATTGAAAATACTTTTATTAGATGTGAATTTAATAACTGTAAATTATCTGGATGTAATTTATCAGAAGATAGATTATATAATGTTAAATTTTTTGAAACAAACATGAATTATATAAATTTATCTAATGCGAGCATTGAAAATATTTTATTTGAAGATTTACAGATTACAAATTCTTATTTTCAAGAAACTAAAATGAAAAAGATTGGCTTTAAAAATATAGATTTAACACAAGCTCAATTTTTTAAAACAAGTTTAAATGGAATAGATTTATCTAATAGTAAAATTGAAAGAATTGCTATTTCGATAGAAGATATAAAAGGAGCTATAATAGATAGGTTTCAAGCAATGGATTTATTGTATTTGATAGGTGTTAAAATTAAATGAATAATTTTGGAATTAAAAAGGGAGGAAAAATGAAACATATACTTTGGAATCCATGGCATGGATGTCATAAATGTAGTCCTGGATGTTTGAATTGTTATGTATATTATTTAGATAAGTTGAGAGATAAAGATGCTAGTATTATAAATAAAGTAAAAACAAATTTTAATTTACCATTGAAAAAGGATAGACAAGGTAACTATAAAATACCTTCAGAAAGTGAGTTGGCAACATGTTTTACATCAGATTTTTTTCTAGAAGAAGCAGATGAGTGGAGAAAGGATATATGGAAGATTATTAAACAAAGAAAAGATGTTACATTTTTAATTTGTACAAAAAGGATACATAGATTTAATGATTGTATACCAGATGATTGGGAAGATGGGTATGATAATGTTATAATAGCAGTTACTTGTGAAAATCAAGAAAAGGCAAATGAAAGATTACCGATTTTACTTGATATTAAAGCAAAACGTAAATATATTTTTGCTTCTCCAATTCTAGAAGATATAGATTTTAGTGAGTTTTTAAGTACTGGAAAGATTGATTTAGTTTCTGTTGGTGGAGAATCTTACAATAATGCTCGTGTTTGTAATTTTGAATGGGTAAAAAATATAAAAAAAACATGTGATAAATATAATGTAAAATTTGATTTTCATCAGACAGGCTCTAATTTTGTAATAAATGGAAAACATTATAAAATAAAACATCATGATGAATATTCACAGGCTAAGAAGGGAATGAAATATTTGTAAGTTATTGCATTAAAAATGAAAAAGAAGTATAATTATAATGTAATATTTATAAAAAAAGAGGAAAAAATATGAAGAAGACAAAGCGTAGAAGATTAAAAAAGAAAAATAGGCAAAGACGAATTATGTTTATAGTAATTATTGGTATTATATTAATAATAGTATTTAATAAAAACAAAAACGAAAAAAATGATGAAAAGACAATGGAAACAGCTATGTCAATAAATACCTCTAATGAACAAAGAATAAGTAATGAAGAAAAGCCAAAACCAGAAATATCGAGTAAAACTACTGATTGGAATTTAATTTTAGTAAATAAAGAAAATAAAATACCTGATAATTACAAATTTGAAGTAACAGATGTAGACTCAAAAAATAAAGTAGATAGTAGAATAAAATCAGCTCTTATTGAAATGATTTCAGATGCCAAAAAGGAAGGATTAAAACCTTATATTTGTTCAAGTTATAGAAAAAGTGAAGATCAGCAAAAACTATTTGATAAAAAAGTAAATAAATATAAAAGACAAGGATATACAAATGAAAAGGCAGAAGTAGAAGCATCTCGTTGGGTAGCTATTCCAAGAACTAGTGAACATGAAATTGGGTTAGCAGTAGATATTGTATCTATAAACTATCAGGTGTTAGATGAAAAACAAGAAAAAACACAAGTACAAAAATGGTTAATAGAACATTGTACAGATTATGGTTTTGTATTAAGATATCCAACAGATAAAAAAGATATTACAATGATAAATTATGAACCATGGCATTATAGATATGTTGGAATTGAAAATGCTAAATTTATGAAGGAAAAGGATTTTTGTTTGGAAGAATATATAGAATATTTAAAGCAATATGAGTAACATTTATTAGACAAAAAAAGAAGTTTACAAGGGGGAAAAATGAAAGAAAAAAATTATAGAAGATTTTGTAGAAAAGATAATGGAATTACATTGATAGTCCTTGTTATAACGATTATAGTATTATTGATTTTATCTGGAATAAGCATTTCTCTTTTAACAGGAAAAGGAGGAATATTAAATAATGCAATAGAGGCGAGAAACAGATATAATATAGAATATATAAAAGAACAAATAGAGTTATCTAAAGTAAATCTTAAATTTCAGAATATGAAAATAACAGCAGCAAATATAAAAAATGACTTAGTTAGTAATGGTGTGTTTGATGATGGGGAAATAGATATTTTACCAAATGGAGAAGATTATGAGACGATAAAGATAAAAAAGGCAGAAGTAGATGTGCCTATAAGTAAAGTAACTCTGTATTTTGAAAAAGGATAAAATTGGGATACAGATACAATATATGCATATGTGTGGAAAGTTAAAAATGATAAAAACTATGAATGGATGAAATGGCCAGGTGTAAAAGCAAAATTAACCAAAGAAACAGATAACATATATGAATATACGGTTCCTGAAGCATATGAAGGAGAAAATATTATTTTTAATAATGGGACTTCTTTAATTCAGACGATAGATTTAAAAATGGCACAAAATGGATTTATATTTAGAAACACAGACCCAAGCAGTAGAGATATATATTTTCAGACAAATTGGGAAGGTCAAATTAATATTCATATGTGGAAAGATACAACAGGGGATTCTACAACTTGGCCAGGAGTACCATTAGAATTTTTAAAGGAAGTAGAGAGTAATAAATATTATAAATATACAATACCAGAAGATTATGATAAATTTTTATTTGTACAAAAAACAGATACAGGAACAGGTTGGCGGGTCACAAACAAAAGATATATCATTTACAGGTGGAAATAAAATATATAATACAAGCGGAGTCGAAAAAATATATTCAAATGGATATTGGGAAAAATATAAATAAAATTAAAAAAACTATTGTCTATTAAAAAAAATGGTGTTATAATACAAATTGTTTTCAGGTAAAAAGAAAACAGAAAATAATTGGGAGGAATAAAAATGGAAGAAAAAAAATCTAACAACAAAAAAATTACTACTATAATATCAGTAATTGCAGCAATTATAGTAATAGTATTAGGAGTCTTATCTGCAAATGAGTATAAGCAAAAAGAGATTATTGGTAAAGAAATGGAAAGTATCAATCAATCAGGAGAAGTAAATGAGGAGATTAAATCAAAAGGTAAATATGCTGAAGTAGAAAAAGCATTAAAAGATTATATTATTGAATACCAAGGTGTTGCAAAAGATATGGTAAATCAATATCAAAATGAAAAATTTACAACTATTTTATCAGCAGACAATTACAAAAATGATGGACCAAATTTTGAAGAATCTAAAAAATTAATTAATGATGTAAAAGCAAAAGGAGAAGAAACAAAAACAAAATTAGGAGAAATGGTTACAGAGGAATACAAAGAAAAAAGAGCAACAGACTGTAATTTAAGTGGAAAATATAAAGATTTATTTAAAGAAAGTATTAAATTAGAAAGTGAATTAAAAGATGTAAATAGTACTATTGATAATGTAAATAACTATTTAGATAAAATAGATGAAATATTTAATTTCTTAAAAGAAAACCAAGGAAAATGGCAAATAAGAAATGATAAGGTTGAATTTTCAGATATGTCACAACTAACAAAATATAATTCTTTAATAATGTCTGTAAATACTGCAGCAAGTAAATTAAAATAAAAAATATGAAATGAGACAGTTAAAAATTGTCTCATTTTTATATATAATAAGGAGAGATAAGAATGAATTTTAGAGAACAAATTGAAAGATATAAACCATATAATGAACAAGAAGAAAAAGACAAAGAGATTATGTTAAAATATATAAATACATTTGATGATGTATTAACAAGAAATAATGAATTTGGACATTTTACAGCTTCAAGTTTGGCTGTGAATAAAGAAAGGTCAAAGGTATTAATGATATACCATAATATTTATAAATCATGGACATGGACAGGAGGTCATGCAGATGGAGAAGAAGATTTATTAAATACAGCTATTCGTGAATTAAAAGAAGAAACTGGAGTTGCAAATGTAAAAGTACTTGAAGATGATATATTTTCATTAGAGGTTATACATGTTGAGGGTCATACCAAAAAGGGTAAATATGTACCAGCTCATGTACATTTGAATTTAACATATCTTGTAGAAGTAGATGAAGACGAAAGACTAAAAGTAAAGGAAGATGAAAATAGTGGTGTTAAATGGGTAGATATACAAAATATAGAAAATATTTGTGATGAGAAATGGATGGTTGAGAGGGTTTTTAGAAAATTAAATAGTAAATTAGAAGTTATGAATTAAATATAAGTAAAAAGATTGATATTTTATGATATTATGGTATAATTTAAAAAGTTAAAATCTTAAATCAGTTGCTCAATTTTAGCACAATTAGATTTAAATTACTATTTAAATTAAGTTTAAACTTAATTTATTTCTTTCAAAACTAAAAAATAGGAGTGTGATGCCCGAAATAACAATAAAATATAACATGAAGGGAGGAAACAGATGGAAAATGTAATAATAGAACAATTTGTTCTTTTGTCTAGACAAATAGGAGAACTAGAAGGCACTTTGAGAACCGAAATGAAAGAAGGGTTTAAAAACTTAGAAAGTAAATTAAGAGCCGAAATGCAAGAAGGATTTAAAACTCAAGATGAAAAAATTGAGACATTAAGAATCGAAATGCAAGAACGTTTTAAAAAACAAGATGAAAAAATAGACAACTTAGAAAACAAATTAAGAGCCGAAATGCAAGAAGGATTTAAAGCTCAAGATGAAAAAATTGAGACAATAAAAAATTCATTAAGTATCAAAATGAATGATGGATTTAGACAACTAGAATACAAAATAGAAAAATTAGACGAAAAACTAGAAGAAAACGCAATAGATACAGCTAATATATTTAATGACATATTTAGACAAATGGCTTCAAAAACCAAATAAAAATAAAAAATAGTTTAGATTTTCAAAAATTTAAACTATTTTTTTTTTAAAATTCACAAATTATAAAATAAAATTAGAATTTATATGAAAAAATAAAAATCGACAAATTTTTCTAGTTATTTTTCTCCAAAAAAAAGTCATAATAGAATTATAAAACAAAAAAGGAGGAAAAAAGTTATGAAAAAAATAGCTAGTTTTGTTATAATTTTCGCATTAATTATAACATTTATATTAACAGGAAAAGTTAATGCAGCATCTTTAGACACACTTACTGTGGATACAACAAAACAAATAGTAAGACCAGGAGAAGAAGTAACATTAACAATAAATTTTGGACAAGATTTAGGAGCATATACATTTGATGTTTCATATGACAACAATATTTTTGAATATGTATCAGTAGATGGAGGGACAGCAAATGATACAACAGACAAAGTAAGAGTAACATTTTATGATACAACAGGAGGAAGTAGCCCAAGACAAAATATGAATATGGTATTTAGAGCAAAATCTGATATTGTAACATCAAACCCAACAGAACTTACAGTAATAGGAGAAGGATTAGCAAATGCAGATGCATCAGTTACTTATGATGATATTACAACCCCAATAGTAAAAAACATTACAGTAGAACCAGAATATCAAGATTATGTAATAAATTTAACACATACAGGAGATATAATAGTTGGACAAGAAAAAGATATGACACTTTCTTATTCTTCTAGTATGGGACGTTTTTACGAACATGCAAGATTAGTTGCAGAAGCAACAAGCCCTGATGGTGAAAATGTCAAATTAACAGCAATAGATACTAATACACAAGCAAAAGAAGATATAATTCAAAGTGGATGGGGTGATCCACAAGGATATTCAATAGGAGGAAAAGACGTTTCACAAGTATTAAATGTAAAAGGATTATTTACAGGAATAGGTGATTATACAATAACTTTAAAACTAATAGATAGAGATAATTCAGATATTGTAATTTCAGAAAATCAATTTTCATTTACAGCAAAAGAAGAGTCAATTACACCACCACCAGAAGAACCAGGAGAAACTACACCAACAGAACCAACACAACCAGAAGCTCCAAGTGAACAAGAAAAACCAGAAGAACAAAAACCAACAGAATTACCAAAAACAGGTAACAACTTATATATACCATTAACAATTTTCATAATAAGCACACTTGGATTAGGTCTATATATAAACAATAAAAAATAACAAAGGGAAAATTCCCTTTTAAGTGCCGGTTCTTTTTTAGGGAATTACTAATTCCTTGTTAAGGGCCGGTTCTTTTTTGAGGATTTTTTAGAGGTTAAAATGAAAAAAAATATTATTAATATAATTTTAGTTATTTTTATATCTGCTATTTTCCTATGCATAATATTAGATAAATATTGGGAAAATAATATAGAAAGAAATGAATATAATCTTGAGAAAATAAGTATAAGAGAAGAAAATGTTAACAATAATAGTATAGAAAACGAGTTATTTGATACAACATTAATTCAGAAAGAAATAGGAGAAGGCAGTGTAAAACAATATCCAAGAGATGAGTTTGATGATGTTTATAATGGATATAATGTTTGTGCAAAATTAGAAATACCTATTATTGGATTAGAAACTAGTATTTTGAGCAATTATTCTGAAAAAGCATTGAAAGTATCTGTTACTAAGTTCTGGGGAGTAGAACCAAACAAAACAGGTAATTTTTGTGTTGCAGGACATAATTTTAGAAGAAAAAATATGTTTCATAACTTAAAGAAACTAAATACAGGAGATAATTTATTTATTACTGACAAAGAAGTTGGAAAAGTTGAATATGAGATTTTTAAGATCTATAAGGTACATCCAGAAGATGTTAATTGTCTAGAACCTATAACAAAAGATAAAAAGGAAGTAACTTTAATTACTTGTACAGTAGATTCAAAACAGAGAATTATAGTAAAGGCAAAAGAAAAGTAGATAAAATATGGTTTATAGATAATACCAATTAAAAAATCTAAATATATAATATAAGGAAAATTTAGAATGAAAATAATAAAAAAAGAAAATATAATTTTTAGTGTTTTTATAATAATTATTTTTATTTTTTGTTCAAAATCATATGCATCAACAAAAAAAAAGGGAATAGAAAATTTTCCTAGTAGTTATAAGCCATATCTAAGAGAACTTGAGAAAAAACATCCAAACTGGAAATTTACAGCATTATATACAAATCTAGATTGGAATTATGTAATAAATGAAGAAAATCAATTTGGAAAAAATTTAGTGCCTAAGAATTATTCTGATAGTTGGAAAAATTTAACACCTGGACAATATGATGTAGAGGTAGATAGAGGATGGGTAGATTCTTCTAGGGCAGCAGTGGAATACTGTATGGATACAAGGAATTTCTTAAATGAAGAACGAATATTTCAATTTGAAAAATTATCATATGATGAAAATACTAATAATTTAAATAGCATTGAAAAGATATTGTATGGAACAGAATTTTATGAAAGAAAAGTATCTTATTATGATAGCAATGGAAATACGATTAATATGAATGAAACTTATGGTGATTTAATTTTAAGAGGAGGGCAAACTTCAAGAGTAAGTCCTTATCATTTAGCGTCACGTATTAAACAAGAAGTTGGACCTTTTTTAACACATTCTTCTATAAGTGGTACAGTAGAAGGGTTTAAGGGGTTATATAATTTTTACAATATAGGAGCAACAAGTTCACCAGAACCAATGGGAGCCATTAAAAATGGTCTTCGATATGCAAGAGATGGAAAAGGTGCAAGTCAAGATACAAAAGATAAATATCTTATTCCTTGGAACACTAAGGAAAGATCAATTACAGGGGGAGCCATTTTTATTGGTTCTAGTTATATAAATGTAGGACAAAATACAATATATTTACAAAAATTTGATGTAAATGATGATAGAGATGGACCACTTTTTACACATCAATATATGACAAATGTCTTAGCGCCATATAGTGAATCAAAATCTATTTATAATGGATATAAAAAAAGTGGAATATTAGATACATCAATATCTTTCGTAATTCCTGTATATGATAATATGCCAAATATTCCAAAAGATAATCCAAATATTAATAAAAGTAACTTCCAAGAAGACAATACAAAAGTATATTGTAATGGTTCAAATGTTAATATAAGAACAGGACCAAGTACTTCTTATGAAATACTTACAACTGTAAATATTGATGATAAAATGACAAGGATAGAAAAAGGTATAAATTCAGGAGAAAGATGGGACAAAGTACAATTAGAAAATGGAATTATAGGATATATTTATAGCCAATATGTAACAGAAGCTCCATCAGTACAAATCGAAAAAATAGAATTAAAATTAGATAATACGACAATACAAAAAGGGGAAAGAAAGAAGTTACAAGTAACAATTTCTCCACCAGAAGCAAGTGATCACAAAATAAAATATATATCAAGTAATCCTAATGTTGCTACCATAGATAATGAAGGAAATATACAAGGAATAACTTCAGGAGAAGCGACAATAACAGTAAGAGCAGAAGAAAATTCAGTTCAAAGTCAAATAAAAATAAATGTATATAGTAAAGTAACAGGAATTTCTATTGACCAACAGGAAATATATATTCCAGTAGAAGAAACATTTAAAATAAACGCATACATTGAACCAGATGATGCCAATAATAAAAAAATAATATATGAAAGTTCAAATAATAAAATAGCTTCAATAGATGAAAATGGAATAATTACAGCAAATATTGAAGGAGAGGCAACTATTAAAGCAATTTCAGAAGAAAACCCAAAGATAAAAAGTGAATGTAAAATAATTGTTGTAAGAAAAATGGAAGACTGGGAAATTCATTTTGACAATTCTTTACACCTAAATGGTTTAGAAGTAAGTGGAATAGAATATGATCAAAATAAAGCACAAGACATATTAAATAAAATTACAACAGAACTAGAAATTGAAATAGTAAATAATCAAAATAAAATATTACAACCAGAAGACGCCGTTGGAACAGGAAGCAAAATACTTGTTAAAGAAAATGGTTATATCTTAAGAGAATACCAAATATTAGTATATGGAGATATAAATGGAGATGGAAAAATAAATAGTACAGATTTACTAGTATTACAAAGACATATTCTAGGAATCGAACAAGTAGAAGGAGTATATAAAAAAGCAGGAAACATCAAAAAGGATGGAAAAAAACCAACATCAATTGATTTACTATTAATACAAAGACACATTTTAAAATTACAAACAATAGAGCAATTTCCACATTAATTCCCTAAAAAAGAACCGGCACTCAATAGGGAAATGGCACTCAATAGGAAAAAAGAAAATTTGTATAAAGGAGATGAATATAGTTGAGAAGAATTTTTTTTGTTTTTTTAATAATCGAGTTAATGATAGGTTTTTATAGTCCCTTGATTAGCGTAGGAACAGATACTACTATATATTTGGAAGCAGATAGAGAAAATATAAGAAAAGGGGAAGAAGTAGAAGTTAGTTTTAATATAAAAGGAGGAAAAATAGTTTCTTATTTAGCTAATATATATTTTGATGAGGCAAAATTTGAACTAATATCTAATCTACAAAATATTAAAGTAGATGGAAATGTTGTTAAAATTCTTTGGTATGATGAGCAAGGTGGAATTGATGCAAAACAAGGAGAATTAGGAAAGTTAGTATTTAAAGCAAAAGAAGATGGATTAGCAAATTTTGTGATAGATGGAGAGTTTTATAATGAAAATATGGAAGTTTTAAACACTAATTTTGAAAGTTTACAAATAGTCATAAGTGAAAATGGATCTGATGATGCACAATATTTAGAAAACGAAAATAATATAAAAGAACGATCAGAAGAAAGTTTTGAAGATAAAAATTATATAGGAATGGAACAGCAAGAAGAATTAAAAAATACAAATTTAGAAACATTAGAAATTGAAGGAGCTTTATTATATCCTCCTTTTGATAATAATATTACAGAATATAATACAGAAGTTTCTAATGATGTTATTAACTTAAATATTTTTGCAGTTTCAGAAAATGAGGAAGGAAAAACAGAAATATTTGGAAAGGATAATTTAAAAGAGGGGAATAATACTATTATTGTAAGGGTTACTGCAAAAGATGGAATTACAAAAAAAGAATATCGAGTAAATGTTTATAGGAGAAATTTACAAGAAGAAGAAACTTATAAAGAAGAACAAAAACTTATGGTAGAAAAATTGGAAAATGCTTATGAGATAGAAAAAGTATCTGTTTCTAATGAAAATAATATGAGCGATAATAAAAAAACGAATAAAAAAAATAATAAATATATATTTATGGCAATAGGAAGCGGAATTATAGTTGTATCAATTGTAAAAGGAATTTCATATTATAGAAAAAAGAAGAAGTAAGTTTATTTAAAAAAATTTTAATTTACCTCCACGTTTTGACAAAATTTTTAATTTTTAAGTGATACACTATAAAAAATTAAAGATGGACAAACCATCAATCTAAAGAAAACGAGGAGGTTTTATGGAAGTTAAGTATTATAGCCAGCAAAAGCTTCTACTATTCAAAATTACTGAAGAAATAGATGAATGCAAGGTAAAAAATATAAGAAGGAGAGCAGATTATGAAATTGAAAGATTTATGCCTAAAAGAGTTATATTTGATTTTGATCGTGTTACTTTCATGGATAGTAGCGGAATAGGGATGGTAATTGGAAGATATAAACAAGCTGCAATGTTAGGTCGGAAAGGTAGAACTTACAAATTTAACTGAAAGTGTAAGAAAAATTTTTGAAATGAGTGGTGTTTTAAAACTGATACCAGAAGTAAATTTACAAGATGAATTTTGCTATTTAACACAAGATAAGGAGGAAAAAGTTATATGATAAATGAAAATGAAATGAAATTAGAATTTATAAGTAAATCTAATAATGAGGCTTTTGCTAGAATTACAGTTGCAGCATTTGTAGCAGGTTTAGACCCAACAATAGAAGAAATTTCTGATATAAAAACTGCTGTATCAGAAGCGGTTACAAATTCAATTGTTCATGGTTATGAAGATAAATTAGGAATAATAAACTTAAAATGTAAAATTAGAGATAGAGAGGTAACAATTGAAGTATCAGATAATGGAAAAGGAATAGAAAATGTAGAAATGGCAAAACAACCATTATATACAAGTAGACCAAATCTAGAAAGGTCTGGTATGGGATTTACAATAATGGAAAGTTTTATGGATGATTTGAAAGTAGAATCAGTATTAGGAGTAGGAACTAAAATTACTATGAAAAAGACTATAAAAGAACAACAAAAAGAGGAAATCGTCACTTTAGAAGAAGCTCTAAGGGGGTAAAGAAGGTTGCTTACTTGTATTACAAATGAAATAAAAAAGGCCCAAAAAGGGGATAAAGATGCTATGGCTTGCTTAGTGGAAGAAAATCAAGGACTTATTTGGAGTATAGTAAAAAGATTTACTGGAAGAGGTTATGACATAGAAGATTTATATCAAATAGGGGCAATTGGTTTTATAAAATCAATAAGAAATTTTGATGTTAATTTTGAGGTGAGATTATCTACATATGCTGTTCCCTATATATTGGGTGAAATCAAAAGGTTTTTAAGAGATGATGGACCTATAAAAGTTAGTAGAAGTTTGAAAGATTTAAATAAAAGAATAGTAGATATCCAGAAAGAATATATAGCTACCAAAGGAAGAGAACCGACCTTGCGGAGAAATTTCTAAAATATTAAAAACTTCAAAAGAAGAAATAACATTAGCTTTAGATAGTTCTTTGCCAGTAAATTCAATAGAAGAAAATATTTATAATAATGATGAAAACTCTATAAGTATTTTAGATACATTAACAACCAATAAAGATGAAGCAAATTTGATTACAAATAAAATAGCTTTAAATACAGCTATTGATAAACTCGAATGTAGAGATAAAGAGGTTATTCTTCTTAGGTATTATAAAGATAAGACACAAAGTGATGTGGCAAAAATATTAGGTATATCACAGGTTCAGGTATCTAGGATAGAAAAAAAGATTTTAAATCAGATGAAAGAGGAATTAGCTTGAGAAACGTTTTAGGATATATTTTAGTTATAATTTGTATAGTGTTCGTGCTTCCTTCAATTTTTACTAAGAAGAGAGAAAAGACGGCTAAAGTAAATGAAGTTCAAAATGTAGAAGAAAATAAAAAAGAAATAGTAAAATATGATTATTCAAAATATTCGAATATAAAATTGTATCATTCTAAAACATCAAGTGTAGAGGAAATACCAATTGATGTCTATTTATATGGAGTTGTATCAGCAGAAATGCCAGCAAGTTATGAAATGGAGGCTTTAAGAGCTCAGGCAGTTGTTGCAAGAACTTATACCATTTATCAAATAATACATAGTAATGGTAAACATCAAGAAGGTGACATTTGTGATGATTTTGGGTGTTGTCAAGCCTGGATTTCTAAGGATGATAGGTTAAATAGATGGGATGAAAATGAGAGGACTTCAAATTGGGATAAAATTGTAGAAGCAGTTGATAGTACTCAAGGCAAAATCATAACTTATGATGGAGCTCCAATAGATGCTTTTTTTCACTCAAATAGTGGAGGTATAACAGAGACAGCTAATAATGTATGGGGAGGAGCAAATTTTCCATATCTAAAATGTGTAGAGACAGCTGGTGAAGAAGGCTATTCTGGTTATAATTCAGAAGTAGAGTTTTCAAGAGAAGAATTGTTAAATAAATTGAAGAGCAAACATCAAGATGTCCAAATAAATTTTGATGAAGAAAATTGTATTGAAATAACTGAGTATACAGAAAGTAAAAGAGTAAGAACTATAAAATTTGGAAATATACAAATTGCAGGAACTGAGGCTAGGAGTCTGTTAGGATTAAAGTCTACAAATTTTTCTTTTGAAATTAATGGAGATAAAATAAAGTTTATTGTTATAGGATATGGCCATGGGGTAGGAATGAGTCAAACAGGGGCCGATAGTATGGCGAAAGCAGGAAGTGGATTTGAAGATATTATTAAACACTTTTATAGTGGAATAGAAGTTACTTTTGTTAATGAATTGTAATAATTTTTAAGAAATGTGAAACAATTTTGAATTAAAATTGCAAAAATGTTTCACATTTTTTATGATTTTGTGATATATTCATGTATTATGAAGGAATAAATAAAAAGATTTATTAAAGAGAAATGTTATATGAACATATAGACTGAGTATAATAAATATTATTTTTGAGTGAAATTTGTTGTTAAGTAGATTACTTAATGATAAATTTAATAAAAATATTATAACAATAGAGTATTACAAATGCAATAAATATGGTAAAAAAGATTTAAAAAAATTTAATACTAAAAAATGAGTAAAATAATGAGTAAAAATAATCTAAAGGCTTACAAAATAAGCAATTAGATTATTTTTTTTGATTATCATTAAGTAATCTACTTAAGAATAAGTTATGAGGAGAAAAAAATAGATGAAACAAAGAGAAGAAAAAGGAGTAACATTATTAGTACTAACAATAACTATAATAGTTCTATTAATAATAACAAGTATAACAATAGGAAACTTTCAAAATCAATTAGGAAAGAAAAAATTAAACAATTTATATAGTGATATAGAAGCAATAAACGCAAAAATATCAGAATATTATTTAAAAAATAATAGTTTGCCAATATTTGAAGAAAATGCTTATATGAATAATAGTAGCCAGCTAAAATTATTATTCAAAACAAATGGAGGAAAAGGAACATTAATAAATATTAATGATGAAAATTCGTATTATGTAATAAATTTATCAAAATTAGAAAATCTAACATTAAATTATGGAAGAGAATATAGTAATTGGGATAATAATAGTACATATGAGAAATATCAAGATGTATATATAATAAATGAGACAACACATCAAGTATATTATCCAAAAGGTGTAAAATATAATGGAAGAATGTATTTTACAACAACACTTCCAGAAGAAATCGAGAAAATACAAAGTTCTGAAATACCGAATGAAGGATTAGAATTAACAGTTGGTAAAACAAATAAAAATTATATAAGTGATAGTGACAAAGTAATATTAGATACAGAAATTACTTTAGATTTAGATAGTAATTTTATTAGAGACACATTAGAATATAGTTGGAATGTTACACAAGACAAAAATGTAGAATATACGAAATTTGAATTAAACCAATCAAATAAGGCTACATTAATGAGTAAACAACTAGATAATATTAATAATTTTTATTTGAATATAAAGGTTTTAGACATTAATGGAAAAGAACATATATTAGAAGAAAAAATAGACAATTTAGAAGAAAAGTTACAAAAAGGAAAAATAGTAATAGGAAATAATGTAAAATGGAAAGATGAAACAAATGAATATCCAGCAATAATACCAGTAGGATTTTGTGTAGTAAAAGGAGCAGGAACAATAGAAGAAGGGCTAGTAATATCAGATGTAGAAGATGATGATATGGAAAATACAAAACATGGTAATCAATTTGTATGGATACCAGTAAATGATTATAGTAAATTTCATTTGATAGAGGGATATTCTAGTTCAGTTTTACAGAAGTATATTAGTCAAGAGGTTGATCCGTCAAGAGAAGCAGGGGATATATTAAATGTAGTTGGAAGTCCAATGACTAAAAATAGTACAAAAGGAATAGCAGAGAGTGTAGCAATGTATAATAGTGTAAAAAATAATCATGGATTTTATATAGCAAGATTTGAAGCAGGAATAGAAGGGACAACTGATAATTATAGCTTATCTGCGGAAAATAAAAAAGTGGCAGATGGAAAAACAAAGCCATTATCTAAAAAAGGTGTTGGTGTATGGAATGAGATTCCTTGGGGAGGAACTTCATCAAATACAGCATCAGATGGATTACCAGGAGATGATACAGCAAATGGAGCAGTAAAAGTTGCAAGGAGTATGTATACCAAAAGTAATACATGTGGAGTAACAAGTACATTATGCTATGGAGTACAATGGGATGCAGTAATGAATTTTATAGATACAAATTATGTAAAAGAAGAAGGAAATTTAACAAGCTTCGTTGCGAATAGTGAAGGTAATGGAAATTATGGTTCAAGCAGTGCAAAATTGACAGGATATTATGAAGTGAAAAATATATATGATTTAGGAGGAAATATGAATGAATGGACTATGGAAGCGTACGATTCCAATTATCGACTTGGTAGGGGAGGTCATGATAATGTTGATGGCTCTTACGGTCCAGCTTCTGCTCGCGGTAACGCTCCACCAAGCAGTTTTGGTGTGCACGTTGGGTTTCGCATAGCTTTATATTTGTAAAGGACAAAAGGGACAGGTCTTTTCGCGAAAAGACCTGTCCCTTTTGTCTTATTAATATTTATTGCAAAAAAAGACAAAAAAATCAAAAAAACTATTTACAATTCGACTATGTTTGTATAAAATATAGAAAAATGTAGAAAAATAGAAAGAAATAAACATAAGAAAATGCTTTTCAAAGAAAGGAAGTAAAAAAAGGATGAAAATCTTAATGTTAACATGGGAATATCCACCAAGAGTAGTAGGAGGAATAGCGAGAGTAGTAAATGACTTATCAAAAAGATTAATAAAAGATGGACATGAAGTAACAGTAGTTACATATAGAGAAGGAAATGCTCCATATTATGAGTTAGATAAAGGAGTAAAAGTATATAGAGTAGACAATTTTATGATAAATGCAAACAACTTTATAGATTGGGTAATGCAATTAAACTTCAATATGATAGCAAAAACAGGAGAAATAATAGCTAAAGAAGGAAAATTTGATGTAATACATGCACATGATTGGTTAGTTGCATATGCAGCAAAAACATTAAAACAAGCATATGATATGCCAATAGTTTCAACAATACACGCAACAGAAGCAGGAAGAAATAGTGGAATAAGAGAAGCAAATCAAAAATATATAAATGATACAGAATGGATGTTAACATATGAGTCAACAGAAGTTATAGTAAATAGTAATTATATGAAATGTGAATTACAAAGGCTGTTTGGTTTACCATTTGAAAAAATAAACGTAGTACCAAATGGAGTAAACATCACAAACTATTCAGGAATAGAAAGAGACTACGAATTCAGAAGAAAATATGCAATGGACAATGAAAAAATAATATTATTTATGGGAAGACTTGTATATGAAAAAGGAGTTCAATACTTAATAGGAGCAATGCCAAAAATATTAGAAAGATATCATGACGCAAAACTTGTAATAGCAGGAAAAGGTGGAATGATAGATGAATTAAAACAAGAAGTACAAAACCTAGGATTAGGAAACAAAGTATGTTTTGCAGGATATTTAAGTGGAAAAGATGTTAGCAAAATGTACAAAGTAGCAGATATTTCAGTGTTTCCAAGCACATATGAACCATTTGGTATAGTAACTCTAGAAGCAATGCTTGCAGAAATCCCTGTTGTTGTATCAGATATAGGAGGATTAAACGAAATTGTAGAACATCGTCAAACAGGAATGAAGAGTTATTGTGGAAATAGCAACTCAATAGCAGACTCAATTTTAGAATTATTATTTGATCCTGCCCTATGTAGCAATATGGTAAAAAAAGCAAAAACAAAAGTAAGAAATGAATATAACTGGAATAAAATAGCACAAGACACACATTTTACTTATCAAAAAGCAATATGTGAAACAGTTGCAGATAGACAAAGAAAACAACTTGAACAAGAAAAAGCAAACAAAACTAAAAAGACAGCCAAAAGTGAAATTACGAATTTACTTACATTTAGAAAAAATCAAGCTTATGCATAAGCTTGATTTAAATGATAAAGAGCCTATATTTAAAAGGAAAGAGGAAGCTTATGAATGTATATGATACTGCAAATAGATTAGCTAATGAAATAAAGCAATCTGAAGAATATGTAAATTTCAAAACAGCAAAACAAGCAATTAACTTAAATCAAGAATATAAAATAAAAATAGCAGAATTTGAAAAGGCAAGATATGAAGAACAAATAAATAGTATTCAAAATGGTAAATCAGATTCAGATAAAATGGTAGAAATACAAAATTTATATACTGAACTAATAGAAATCCCAGAAATAAAAAAATATTTTGATGCAGAATTCAAATTCAATATATTATTAGGAGATGTAAATAAAATAATTAGTGAAGCAGTAAAAGATGTGATTTAAGTTTATATAAAAATCATATATTATAAAAAGGGAAGATATATAATGGATTATATAATTATAATGTTGTTTTTAATCATAATACTTGTAATTATTGCTATTGTTTATGAAGTTAACTTAAATAAACTAAAACAATTTGCAATATCAGAAGAAGGCAAATTCAATAAAATAGCTGATAAATATCCTTCAAATATAGAAATTTGCGAAATTATGTTAAAAAAATTAAAAAATGATAAAGTAAAAGTAGAAGAAGATAAAAATGCAAAAACATCACTTTATATTGCAATAACAGACAAAATACTTATTGCAGATGTAAAAAATAGTTATACAAGAATACAGACAATAGCACATGAATGTTTACATTCAGTCCAAAGTAGAAAAATATTACTATTTAATTTTATATATTCTAATATATATCTTTTATATTTCTTTATAGTAACAATATTAGCATTATTTAACAAATTACAAAATGGAATGTTATATTTATCAATAATGTTAATTTTAAGTTATACATATTACTTTATAAGAAGTTATCTTGAAAATGATGCAATGATTAAAGCAAAATTTTTAGCAAAAGAATATATGGAAGAAATAAATATATCCTCAAAAGAAGAAGTAAATAGTATAGTGGATAGTTTTAATAAATTAAACAATACAGGAATAAAAATTACAAATTTTCAGTTAATGTTTGAAACTATAATAAAGGTGATAATTTTATCAATAGCATTTTTAATATAATATTAAAAAGAAAAGGAGTAGAGTGAATTTTGGCTACAAAAAGAAAGAAAACAATATATCCAAATGCTTATTTTAACAGTGTACAAGAAATAACAATAGGATTTTTAATAAAAAATAAAATAAAAGCATTAATTTTAGACATTGATAATACTTTAATAGATTATAATAAAAATTTATCTGAAGAAGTTATAATATGGGCAAAAGAATTACAAGGGCAAGGCATAAAAATGTATATATTATCAAATACTAATAAAGAAGAAAAAGTAAAGAGGGTTTCAGAAAAATTAGAAGTACCATATGAGCATTTTGCTAAAAAACCTTCTAAAAAAGGATTTATAAAAGTACAGAATATTTTAAAAATGAAACCTCAAAATATTGCGGTTATTGGTGACCAAATATTTACAGATATAATAGGTGGAAACAGATGTGATATGTTTACAATATTAGTAGACCCAGTAGACAAAAAAGATTATTGGTATACTGCATGGAAAAGACCAATAGAAAATCAGTTAAAGAAAAAATTAAAAAAGGGAGAAACAAATGTATTTTAATGATGTTAATATAATATATTATATAATAGTTGCAATCATCCGGGTTATTTGTAGGCGAGTTTGTAAATTGGATGAATAAAAGACTTCCAGAATATAAAAAGGTTTTTTCTTTAGATTTATTTAAAGAATACAAAAAAGAATTTAGCCCAAACTATATCCTTATGATTATTACATCTTTTTTATATATAGCAATATTATATAGATATGGAATTGGAAGCACTTGGACAGAAAACTTAGATTTAATAAAATATCTAATTTTAACTCCAATGCTTTTAAGTGTTGTAGTAATAGACTATAAATTGCAAATAATACCAAATAGATTAAATTTAACAATGTTTGAAATTGGATTAATATTTACATTTCTTTATGGAATGTCAAATGTAGCAATTTCAATAAATATGTTGCTTGGAATGTTAGCAGGTGGAGGAATATTTTTAGCAATAACTCTTCTTGGGCGGATTGGTATATGGAAAAGAAGCTATGGGACTTGGAGATGTTAAGTTAATGGGAGCATTAGGTTTATATTTTGGACTTGCAAATATAATTATAATATCACTTGTTTCATTTTTAGTAGGAGCTATTTTAAGTATATTTTTACTTGTAACAAAAATAAAAAAGACAGATGAATATATACCTTTTGGACCTTTTATAGTAATAGGAGCATTTATTTCAATATTTGTGCCTTATACAAGCTTAGTCGCTGTTTTATTAAATATTTTTACATTAGGATTATACAGTAAAAATAATTAAGGGGAGTTTAAAATGAACGATAGATTACAAGCAATTCGTAACAAAATGGCAGGATTAAATTTACAAGGAATGATAATAGCAAAACCAGAAAATATAAGATATTTAACTAACATAGAAGCAGAAGGAATTTTATTAATAACAAGAAAAGAAAATGTTTTTATAACAGATGGAAGATATATGGAATATGTATCAAGCATAATAACTCCATTTGATGAAATAGTAGTAGATGACCAAAAAAATATATCAAAAGATGAATATGAAAACTTTTTCTTATTTTGCGAAAATGTTGGGTTTGAAGAAGGATATTTAACATATAAAAATTACAAAGAATATATAAGAAAATTCAAAATAAATAATTTTGTGGAAGCAGAAGAAATTTTAACACTTCTTCGTATGATAAAAGATGACAAAGAAATAGCAGATATAAAAAGAGCTTGTGAAATAACTGATAATTGTTTTAATATGCTAAAAAAATATATAAAACCAGGTTTAACAGAAAAACAAATAGCAAGAAAAATACATGATTATTATATAGAAAATTCAGAAGGAGAAGCATTTGAGACAATTGTAGCTTCTGGAGAAAATTCATCAAAACCACATGCAGTACCTACAGATAGAATTATAAAGGAAAATGATATTATAACAATTGATATGGGTTGCAAAATAAATGGATATTGTTCAGACATGACAAGAACGGTTTTTGTTGGAAATCCACAAGATAGACAAATTGCAGTATATAATCTTGTTTTAGAAAATCAAAAAAAGGTATTAAATGAAATAAGAGATGGAGCAAATATAAAAACAATAACAAAAAGTGTAGAAACTGATTTTAATATAAATGGACACAGCTTAATTCATGCTTTAGGTCATGGAGTTGGATTAGAGATACATGAAGACCCAATAATTAATCTAAAAAATGATGTACCTTTAAAAGAAAACATGGTAATAACAAATGAACCAGGAATTTATATAGCAGGAGATTTTGGAGTAAGGATAGAAGATACAGTACTAGTAACAAAGAAAGGGGCTATAGCCTTGACAGAATCTGAGAAAGAGTGTATAATTATTTAAGCTCTAGGAACTTAATCCACGATAGTGGTTAAGTGACGTAGAGATTAAATATACAAAATTTAGAGTTTCTTGCGACGAAGGAGCTTAGAAAATCTTATTTTGTATTGGGTAATATTTATGATATTGAAAGGAGATTAGTATGGCAGCAGTTTATTCAGCAGGAGATTTTAGAAATGGAACAACATTTGAAATGGAAGGAAACGTATATAGAGTAGTAGAATTTCAACATGTAAAACCAGGAAAGGGATCAGCATTTGTTAGAACAAAATTAAAAAACGTTATATCAGGAGCAGTTTTAGAAAAAACATTCAACCCTTCAGACAAATATCCTGGAGCAGAAATAGAAAAGAAAGAAATGCAATACTTATATAACGATGGAGATTTATATTATTTCATGGATAATGACACATATGATCAAATGCCACTAAATAAAGAACAATTAGGAGATTGTCTAAAATATTTAAAAGAAAACATGCAAGTAAAAATCTTATCATACAAAGGAAGTGTATTTGCAGTAGAACCTCCAATATTTGTTGAACTAGAAGTTACATACACAGAACCAGGATTTGCTGGAAACACAACTACGACATCAGGAAAACCAGCAACATTAGAAACAGGTTTAGAACTTCAAGTACCTATGTTTATAAATATAGGAGATGTATTAAGAATAGATACACGTACTTGTGAATACATGGAAAGAATTTAAAAAAAAGAAAGGCAGATTAATGTTAGAAGACTTAAAAAACGAAATGAGTGCATTTTTTAAAGACATCGATGATAATATAAAAAATCAAGATGATTTAATTTATGTAAAAACTAGAACAGCAAAATTAGTCGATTTTATTGCAGACGAGATAGAAAAAATAATAGATTATAAAGAAGAAAAGTTAAATGCAATTATAAAAAAACAAGAACAAGAAGACTTAAAAATCAAAGAACTAAGTGAAAAAATAGATACTGTTTTTGAAGATATCTATGACGAACCTAGTGATGAATTTTTAATAAGTTGTCCATATTGCAATAACGAATTCGATGCAGAAATTGATGAAGATTCAGATGAAATAAGATGCCCAGAATGTGGTAATCTTATAGAATTAGACTGGAATGGAAATCCAGATGATGATGAGAAAGAAACGCGGTTGCGGAGGAAATTGCTCTCATTGTGGTGGATGTGAATAATATAAAAATAGCAAGAAAAAATCTTGCTATTTTTTGTATTTTAAAGTAAAATAAAATAGCTAAGGAAAAAATCCCTAAAAAAGAACCGGCCCTAAACGAGGAATTAGCTAATTCCCTGAAAAAGAACCGGTACTAAACAGGGAAATAGGAGGCAATAATATGAAAATAATACATTGTAGTGATTTACATCTAGATTCAAAAATGAAATCAAATTTAGATAGTAAAAAGGCTAAAGAACGTAGAGATGAAATATTAATAACATATCAAAATATGATACAATATGCTAAATCAAATGGAGTTAAGATAATTTTAATTGCAGGAGATATGTTTGATAAGAAAAATATAACGGTAAAGGCAAGAAATATAGTTTTAGATAGTATAAATTCTAATCCAGAAATAGATTTTATATATTTAAAAGGAAATCATGATGAAGCAAATTTTGTATCAGATTTAGAAGAAATTCCTTCAAATTTAAAGTTATTTAATAGTACAGAATGGACAACTTATAAATATGGAAGAATAACAATTTCTGGAATAGAGTTAGGAAAAATTAGTGATTATGAAATATATAATACTTTGATGTTAAATAAAAATGATATAAATATAGTAACTTTACATGGGCAAGAGGTTAAATATGACCAGAAAGACAAGGCAGAAATAATAAATATTGGGTCTTTTAAAAATAAAAATATAGACTATTTAGCATTAGGACATATTCATAAATTTAAACAAGAAAGAATAGACAGCAGAGGAATTTATTGCTACTCTGGATGCTTAGAAGGAAGAGGATTTGATGAATGTGGAGAAAAGGGATTTGTATTATTAGATGTGAATGAAGAAACTTCTAAGATAACATCTGATTTTGTTCCTTTTTCTGGAAGAAGATTATATGAAATAGATGTAGATATAAGTAAAACAACGACTACATTAGAGGCAGAAAGTAAGATAGATGAAGCTATAAAAGATATAGAAAAAGAAGCATTAATAAAAATTGTTTTGACAGGAAAAGTGGATTTGAATACTGAAAGAGATATAAACTATTTAGAAAAAAAATATAAAAATATATATTATTTTGCCAAAATATATGATGAAACATCTTTAGAAATTGATTATATGACATATGAAAATGATGCATCTCTTAAAGGGGAATTTATAAGATTAGTTTTAAAACAAGATTTAACAGAAGAGAATAAAAGAAAAATAATAACAACAGGAATAAAAGCACTTTCAGGAGAGGAGGTAAACTAATGAAATTATTAAAATGTCATATAGAAAACTTTGGAAAATTATCTAATTTTGATTATAATTTCGAAAATGGATTAAATACTATAAAAGAAGAAAATGGATTTGGAAAAACAACTTTTGCAAGTTTTATAAAAGCAATGTTTTATGGTTTAGAAAGTAAAAGAAATACAAAACTTTTAATTGATAGAAAAAAATATCAACCATGGCAAGGTGGAGCTTTTGGTGGAAGTATAGAGTTTGAATTAAATGATAAAAAATATAAGATAGAAAGATTTTTTGAAAGAAAAGAAGCAGATGATAGTTTCAAATTATATGATTTATCAACAAATTTGGAAAGTAATGATTATACACTAAATATAGGGGAAGAAATATTTAAGTTAAACAAAGAAGCATATGAAAGAAGTACATTTATATCTGGTCAAAATATTGAAACTTCAATGAATGATAGTATAAATGCAAAATTAGGTAATATTTTAGAAAATGAAAATGATATAAATACATCAGAACAAGCAATAAAAGTATTAGAAGAAGCAATAAAAAATTATAAAAAAACAGGTGGAAGAGGAGAAATAAACGAAAAAATCTTAGAAAGAACTAAATTAGAACAAAAATTAGAACAAAGTAAAATAGACGAAAAAGCTCTTCAAGATAGAAGAGAAAAAAATAATATGTTAAAACAGAAATTAAAAGAAAGACTTGAAGAACAAGAAAATTTAAAAAAACTTCTTAATTTAAAAATAAAAGAAGAAACTAAAAAAGCAAAATTAGAAAATTATGAAATATTAAAAAATAATGTAGATGAAATTAATCAAAAAATTAAAAACTATGAGGAATTTTTTAAAGGAGAAATTCCAACAGATAATGAAATAGAAACATTAATAGAAAAGTGTTTGTTACTTGAAAAATACAGAGCAGAAATAAAAGGTTATGAAATTAGTACATTAGATAGTAATGAAATGGAAGAATTAAAACAATTATTCCAAAATAAAAACATTTCAGAAGAAATAATCAATCAAAAAATTTCAGAATGTAATTCTATAAAAGATATACAAAACAAAATAGATTTAAATACAGAGAAAATTTATAATTTAAATAAAGAAGAAGAAATTTTAAAAAGTCAAAAGAATAAAGCAAAAACTATAAATTTAATTATGTGTTTATGTTCAGTTATTTTTATGATATTAGGAGCAGTAACATTTGTAAAACAAATGAAAGAAATTGCTATACCTTCTATAATAATAGGACTTTTGATGTTATGCGTTTTAATTATATACATAGTTTCGTTTAAAAAGAAAAAAATAAATCATGCTGAAAAAGAAAGAGAATTAAGAGAAGTAACAATATTAAAAGAAAATTTAGAACAAGAAGAAACACAGATGAGAAATGACATGGAAGATTTTTTAAAACAATATTTTTTAGAACATCAAAATATAAATAATTTATCTGATAATGCTATTATGTTATTAACAGAATTAAAGACTAAGTTTATTAGATATGTAGGATTATTACACACCACTAATTCGGTTTTAGAAAAACAAGATGAAACATTAAAAAAATTAAATGAATTAGAAGATAGTATAAAAAATTATTTGATAAAATATTTTGGAAATGTTAATAAATTATATGTATCTTATGCTCAAGAGATAAAAATTAGAAAAAATGAGCTTGAAAGACAAAAACAAGATTTGGAAGCAAAACTTAAGATAAAAGAGGAATTTGAACATATAAATAATATTAACGATTTAAAAGAAAATGGGCAAGAAATAGATATACAAAAATTTGATAAAAATGAAATTGAAGAACGTATAGAGGTTTTGTCAAATGAAATAAATAAAATAAGTGATGAAAAAAATTATAATAAAAATTATATTAATGTATTAGAAAGCAATTTAGATACGGTTTTTGATACAGAAAATGAGCTAGAAGAACTAAATGATAAAATTAATGAAATGAAAGAAAATTGTGATATATTAGAAAAAACAAAAAAATATCTAGAGACAGCGAAAGACCAATTCTCATCACATTATTTGAACAATATGAAACAAAGTTTTATGAAAAATTTAGAGTTAATTAATGGCAGTCAAATTGATGTTAATCTAGATGTTAAGCTAAATGCACAAATAAATGAACAAGGTTCAAATAAGCAAATTAATTATTTTAGTACAGGATACAAAGATTTAATATATATTTGTATGAGATTAAGTCTAATAGATTGTTTATTTGAAGAAGAAAAGCCATTTATAATATTAGATGATCCATTTGTTAATTTAGATGAAAGTAAAATCAAAAATGCTACAAATTTATTAAATCAACTTTCTAAAGAATATCAAATAATATATTTTATATGTCATGAGAGCAGAAAATAGGTTATTCATATTAAAGGGCAAAAATCAAGTATCAAAATATACTGTTAAAGTAAGAATAACAGATAAAAAATGAGAAATAATAATATTAATGCTTAAATCAATACAAAATAAAAAATTTTGTATTTGAAAAATAGTAAAAATCATGTTATTATAAAAATAACTTAATAAGGTAGAAAAACTACCATGCATAGTGCGTGTAGACAGAATTTTTAGAACCTACAAGTTTTAAGCGGGGCTTATCTCTTGATATGGCGTGCATGCTTATTTCTTAAATGTCATAAGAAGCCCAGGAGTATTAAGGTTGGCACCCACCTGTTTTTTGAGGAGGCAGGTTATTAAAAATTCATTAATATCTTACGGCTAAGGCGGGGATGTTTTTTATTTTAATTAAAGTTACAATTATATGTAATATTAAAATTTATTATTGGATATTTTGTTTAATGAAATAAAAGGGGGAAAAAATGAAAAAAAGAGTAAGAGAAAACAAAGAAAAAGGAATAACACTTATAGCATTATTAGTAACAATTATTGTACTTTTAATACTTTCGGCTATAACAATTTCAACTTTAATTATGGATAATGGAGTGTTAAAAAGAGCTACTGAAGCAAAATTAGAAACAAGAGGGGCAAATGTGCAGGAAGCAAGAGATTTGTGGAAGTCAGACATAGAAACGAGTAAATATGTGGCAGGTATTACAGTTAAAACTTTAGCAGAATTATTAGATGAATTAGAAAGTCAAAAATTGATAACACCAAAAGAAAGAGAAGATATCGAAACACAAGGAGAAGTAAAAATAGGAAGTAGAATAATAGATTTTAGATATGAAACAACAATACCTGAAGTTCCAGATGAACCAGGAGATATTGGTAAACTAGAAATAGGGGATTATGTGAATTACAAACCACAAACAGAACAAAAATCTTACGAATTTGAAAAAATATATTCAGGATATAATAGTAACCAAGTAATACAACAAGAAGATTTAAAATGGGTTATATTAGATAAAAATGAAGAAGCAGGAACTGTAGATTTAATCAGTTTAAAACCAACAGAAAATACAGTTTATTTATATGATGCTTTGGGATATCAAAATGGAGTTGTTTTATTAAATAATTTTTGCAATAGTTTATATGGAAACTCTTTAATTGGAGCAACAGCAAGAAGCATGCAAATAGAAGATATACAAAATATAATGACAGTTGGAGAAGATGGAAAGAAAGCTTATGAAAAGTATAGAGAAGAATATGGTGCTAGTGGCAATTATATTTCTTATGGAGAAAAATATACATGTCCATTAAATATGGTTAAAGGTAGATCTTTTCCAGCTGAGTGGGAATCTTATAATGAAATAAATTTAGTAAGTAAACAAAATCCTTTAACAACTAAGAAGAAAGTTACAGTAGAGACACAGCTTAGAGATATTATAATTACTCAAACAAGATGGAGTATGAATGAAGAAAATTTAAAACCTAATTTAAAACAAGTTACTACTAGAGATCAAAATGAATCTAACGAATTTTACGCTAATATTTTTTTCGGAACAGGTGGATATTATTATTTAGCTTCTAGAGCTAGTTATATATTGGATGAAGAGAGTAATATGTTTGCAATGTATAGTGTGGGAAAAGGTGTAATTTGTACTGATATGATGTCATCAAACTATTTTACTGATCCAGAAAGTGCAGCAATTCGACCTATAGTAACATTACCTGCTAGTGTAATAAATACAAATACAAATTATAATAGTAGTGTTGGTTGGGAAATAAGAAATATTAATAAATAAAAATACAAAAAGCTTAATCTGAATAAAATTACTATAATAGTGATTTTATTCAGATTTTAACATATTTTATATCTACTTTGAAAAAAATACCAAAATTGATTGACAACCTCAAAAATATATAGTATAATATTTAACTGTAATCCGCTTAATCAAGGTACATAAATGTTGCAAAAGCTTGTAACTACCTTTATTGAGGATTAGCGAGTATACAAATAAGGGAGGTGCATTTTAAATGTACGCAATAATTGAAAGCTGTGGAAGACAATACAAAGTATCAGAAGGAGATGTAGTATTTTTCGAAAAGTTAGATGCTGAAGAAGGAAAAAAAGTAACATTTGATAATGTAGTAATGGTATCAGAAGAAGGAAAAGTACAAGTAGGAAATCCTTATGTTAAAGGTGTAAAGGTTGAAGGAAAAGTAGTTTCTCACGGAAAAGCTAAGAAAATAATAGTTTTCAAAATGAAAGCTAAAAAGAACGAGAGAACAAAAAGAGGACATAGACAACCATACACAAAGGTTGAAATAACATCAATCAAAACAGCTGCTAAAAAAGCAGAAGCAAAAAAAGAAGTTGCTGAAAAAGTAGAGGCATAATTAAAGTTAAATTTGTAATTTAATGGATTAGAGATAGAATTTTTAAAACTGGAAGGAGTTGAAAAAAATGGCACATCACGTTGGTCAAGGTAGTACAAGAAACGGTAGAGATAGTGAATCTAAACGTCTTGGTGTAAAAAGAGCAGATGGTCAATTTGTTTTAGCAGGAAACATTCTTGTAAGACAAAGAGGAACAAAAATATATCCAGGAACAAATGTAGGAATTGGAAGTGATGACACTTTATTTTCTTTAGTTGATGGAACTGTTAAATTTGAAAGAAAAGGTAAAGACAAGAAAAAAGTTAGTGTTTACCCAGTAGTAGAAGAAAAGGTAACTGCAAAAGTTGCTGAATAATATGGAAAGCAAGTATATTAGTATTGATATACTTGTTTTTTTATTAACAAATTAGTTTTTATTGTATGTCAAATACTTTTTTGATTCATATGTTTTAAATAAACAAAAAGAATGACTCGAAAAATTTACATATTTTCTAAAAAAGATGTTGCGAATTTCAAAGAATTGATATAAAATAAACAAAAAAAGGAAAGAAGGTTGATATTATGGAAATAAAAATTGACTTTGAAAAAGTAGGAATAGATAAAAAGGAAATAATGAAATATAAAGAACAAGTGGAAAATATACATAAAGATTTACACAGAAGAGCAGATAAACAAGAAGACTTTGTAGGTTGGTTAGAATTACCAAGTAATTATGACAAAAAAGAATTCAAAAAAATTCAAACAGCTGCAAAAAGAATAAATAAAGACTCAGATATTCTTGTAGTAATAGGAATAGGAGGGTCTTATTTAGGAGCAAGAGCAGTTATTGAAGCACTAAATAGTTCATTCTATAGTATGCAAACATTAAAACAAAGAAAACATACACTAGTGTTATTTGTAGGAAACAATTTAAGTCCAAATTATATAAATGAATTAATAGAAGTTATTGGAGATAAAGACTTTTCAATAAATGTTATATCAAAATCAGGAACAACAACAGAGCCAGCAATAGCATTTAGAATTTTTAGAGAGATATTGGAAAACAAATATGGAATAGATGAAGCTAGAAGCAGAATTTATGTTACAACAGATAAAGAAAGAGGAGCATTAAAAACATTATCTAATGAAGAAGGATATGAAACATTTGTAATTCCAGATAATGTAGGTGGAAGATTTTCAGTATTAACACCAGTAGGGCTTTTACCAATAGCAGTTTCAGGAATAGACATAGAAAAATTAATGAAAGGAGCAAAACTTGCTCAAGATAATTATAATGATGATAAA
This sequence comes from uncultured Eubacteriales bacterium, assembly GCA_948468315.1. Taxonomy (GTDB): domain Bacteria; phylum Bacillota; class Clostridia; order TANB77; family CAG-508; genus CAG-269. The sequence continues at coordinate 49,997 of CAOKHL010000005.1, read as the reverse complement.
TTAAAATACAATGAATGTTACCAATATGCAGTAATAAGAAACATTTTATATAATCAAGGAAAAACGATTGAAGTTTACGCAAATTATGAACCAAAAATGCATTATATGACAGAATGGTTAAAACAATTATATGGAGAAAGTGAAGGAAAAGACCAAAAAGGAATATTCCCAGCAGGAATAGACCTAACAGCAGACTTACATTCAATGGGACAATATATGCAACAAGGTTTAAGAAATCTATTTGAAACAGTATTATGTATAGAAAGTCCTAAATCAAATATAACAATAAACAAAGATGAGGACAATTTAGATGGATTAAACTATTTAGCAGGAAAAGATTTGGACTATGTAAATAAAAAAGCAATGGAAGGAACAATAGAAGCACATGTTTCAGGGGGAGTTCCAAATATAATTGTAAAAATGGAAAAATTAGATGAAGAAAACTTAGGAGGATTAATATATTTCTTTGAATTATCATGTGCAATGTCTGGAAACCTACTAAATGTAAACCCATTTAACCAACCAGGCGTAGAAGAATATAAAAGAAATATGTTTAGACTACTTGAAAAACCTGGGTTTACAGACAAAAAATAATTCCCAGAAAAAGAACCGGCCCTTAACAGGGAAATAGCTAAATCCCCAAAAAAGAACCGGCCCCTAACAAGGAAATAGCTAAATCCCCAAAAAAGAACCGGCACTAAACAGGGAAATAGAAAAATGAGGTAATTTTAATGAAATTTGAGAGAGAATATGCAGTTGGAGTTAAAGATATTGGTATAAATAATCAAATGACCAATTTGGGATTTTTGAGTTTTTTAGAAGAGATAGCAAGTACACATTCAAATGTAGTTGGATATGGAGTAAATGATATAGAAACTAAAAAGAAAGTATGGCTTTTGATGGATTGGAAGTTAAAAGTTTTCGAAAGGCCTAAATATGGTGATACTTTAAAAATAAAAACATGGGCAAGACCTTTGGAGAAGCATTTATTTTATACATATCGTGATTTTGAAGTTTTTGATGGAGAGAATAAAGTTGCTATTGCAACATCTAAATGGGTATTGTTTGATTTAGAAATTAATAAGATTGGAAAAATTACAGATGATATAATAGCACTTTATAATGCAGAAAATAAGCAGGTTTTTGAAGAAAATGAAATTTCAAAAATTAAGGAACCAGAAGATAAAGATTTACAACTAAACTATGAGGTAAAAAGGGCTGATATAGATATAAACAAACATATGCACAACTTAAATTATTTGAAATTAGCTTATGAAACATTACCAGAAGAAGTGTATTTTGGAGAGGAAAACAAGAATATTAGGATAATGTATAAACATCAAATACTTTTAGGAGAAAATGTAAAATGTTATTATACAAAAAAAGATGGTAAATATATAATTACAATAAAAAGTTATGATGATAGTATTTTACATGCAATTATTGAATTAAGTTAAAAGGAGAGAGTTTAGGTTGAGACAGAAAAAAGATGACAAAATAACAGAGATTTTAAAAAAGATAGCTCCAGGAACACCTATAAGAGATGGTTTAGAAAACATATTAAAAGCAAGAACAGGAGCATTGTTACTTTTTACTGACAATGAAGAATTTATAAAACAAATAGTAGATGGTGGTTTTTGTATAAATGAAGAATATACATCATCAAAACTTTATGAACTTGCAAAAATGGATGGTGCAATAGTATTAAGTGGAGATATGAAAAGAATATTATTTGCAAATGCAGAACTTATACCATCAAGTGATATACAAACAGTTGAAACAGGAACAAGACATAGAACTGCTGAAAGAACTGCAAAGCAAACAGGAGAGCTTGTAATTAGTATCTCACAAAGAAGAAATATAATAACAATATTTATAGACAATGAAAGATATATATTAGAAGACACAGAAGTGGTATTAAATAAAGCAAATCAGGCAATTCAAACATTGGAAAAATATAAAAAAGTATTTGACAGTAAACTAAACATTTTAAATGAATATGAATTTAATGATATTGTAACATTGGAAAATGTCCTAAGTGTAATACAAAGAGCCGAAATGGTAATGCAAATAGTAGATGAAATAGAAAAACAAATTGCAGAATTAGGTGAAGATGGAAGACTAGTCGATATGCAACTAGAGCAATTAATGGGTGGAATAGAAAAAGAAGAAGAATTAATAATAAAAGATTATTCAATAATAGAAGATAAAACATCTGGAGAAATTTTAGAAGAAATTTCGAATTTATCTTATGAAGAATTACTTAAAGATCAAAATATTGCTAAAATATTAGGATATGATATATTTTCTGACTTTGATGAAGCATATGTTTATACTAGAGGATATAGAATACTTAATAAAATTCCAAGAATGCCAAGCAATATTGTTGAAAACTTAACTCAAAGTTTCAAATCTCTTCAACACATTATAGATGCTAGTATAGAAGAGTTAGATAATGTAGAGGGGATTGGAGAAGTAAGAGCAAGAAATATAAAAACATCATTAAAAAGAATGCAAGAACAATTTGTATTTGACAATATAATAAATTAGGTATAAAATAACAAAGATTTTTTTGAATCGGAATATAGTGAGCAATCAATTATATAAAATTTAATGATTGTATAAACGAATATAGGGAGGAATAAGAAAAATGAACAAGAAAAATATATTTTGGGGAATAGCATTAATATTGGTACTTATAATATTAGGAACTTTAGTTTTTGGATATTATAAAAAACAAACACTAAATATCTCTAATCCAATAGTTACAATGGAAGTAGAAAACTTTGGGACAGTAAAAATTGAATTATATCCAGATAAAGCACCAGAAACAGTTAATAATTTTATAACATTAGCTAATAATGGTTTTTATAATGGGTTAAAATTTCATAGAATAGTAAAAGATTTCATGATTCAAGGAGGAGATTCTGCTGGAAACGGAACAGGTTCTCCAAAATTTACAGATTTATATAACAATGATGATGAAAATGCAACATATAAATATTCAAATGGAGAAGAAGCAAAAGGTTCTGATGATTACACAATTCCAGGAGAATTTATGGCAAATGGGTATACTAAAAATGACCTTAACCTAACAGAAGGAACAATTGCAATGGCAAGGGGAGACTATACAGCCTATTCATCTACATTAACAAGTGAATCATATAATTCAGCAGGCTCACAATTTTTCATAATGACAACAAATGAACATACAAATTTAAGTGGATATTATGCTGGATTTGGAAAAGTAATAGAAGGAATGGAAGTTATCAAAGAAATAGCAAATGTAGAATGTAAAGCAGCAGATAGTGAAAATCAAGAAACAGAAAATGATAGTTCATCAAAAGAAATATCAACACCAGTAAATGATGTAATAATAAAAACTATATCAGTAGAAACATCAGGAGTAGAATATAAAAAGCCACAAACATTAAAACCTTTTAATTATACTCAATGGCTATATGGAATGTATGGATTACCATATAATGAATAATTTAAAGGACAAAAGGGACAGGTCTTTTCGAAGAAAGACCTGTCCCTTTTGTCTGATGTTATTTTTTTCTATTGACAAAAATAATACAAAATATTACAATAACACTAGGTGATTTTATGAGTGCAAAAGAAAAGCAAAAAATTAGTAAGATTTTAGTTATAATAATTGCAATTACACTTTTAATAATTGCAATTTATATTAAGTTTATATCAAATAAAGAGATATATGCTACAAATGAAACAAGAATGAAAGCGAACAATATACAAATAAGCAAGGCACCAAGTATAAACTTAGAGGAGATAATACAAAAGAACACAAAACAATTAAATAGTAAAGAAGAAATATATGAAAAACAAGAAGAACTTGAATATATAACAAAATATAGAAATAATAATGATTTATATGTTGGAAATACACAAGTTTTTCAAGAAGGAAAAAATGGTGTTCAAACTATAACAATGAAAAGAACATATGATAATGATGGAAACATAATAAGTGAAGAACAAGTAAGTTGTGTTGTAACAAAGTCTTCAATAAATAAAATAATAGATATTGGAACCAAAATATATGTAGAACCAGAAAAAACCAAATATGAAAGTAATTCAACAAATTTATCTTTTGATATAGCTTTAAATAGACCATCAGGATTATCAAGAGAACAATTTAAGAAAGCTTTGACAGACAGCAAAGATGTTAATAAAATTTTTCAAGATAATTACGAATATTTTTATTATATAGAGGAACAGTACAATATAAATGGTATGTTTGTTGCAGCACTTGGAATACATGAAAGTGCATGGGGAACATCAAAATTAGCCAAAAATAAATATAATTTATTTGGATATGGAGCATATGATTCAAATCCGTATAATGGAGCATATTCATTCTCTAGTTATTCAGAATCAATAGATTTGATTGCAAGAGTATTAGTTAAATATTACATAAACCCATCAGGAACATCAATTTATGATGGACAAGTAGCTTCTGGAAAATATTATAATGGAAATACAATTTCAGGAGTAAATAAAAAGTATGCAACAGATAAAAATTGGGGAAATGGTGTATATAAACATATGCAATATTTGTATGAAAAAATAAGTAAATAATAGTAATTTAGAGGAAATGAGTCCAAGAGTTTTTAGATATCAATTCTTGGACTATTTATTTTTATAATTAATAAAGATATTATGTTACAATTCACAGTTATGAAAGTTACATATATATTAAAATTTCGTTCCTTACTGGTCGGGCAAACATTCCAAAGAAAATTATATATAATTTAAAATTTATGCTATAAATTACTGTTTAAAATGAGAAAGCCCTCCCAAGCTGCGCGTCACTGCATTTTAATATATATGTAACTTTCATAACTGTGAATTGTAACGATATTATCAAACTTTTTCAAATTTTTTTAAGAAATTTCTTGCTATTTTTTGGATAGTATTGTATGATATAAGGGTAAAAAAAATAGAAATTAATATAATTCTAGGGGAGGAAAATAAATGAAAAGAAGCCTTGCAATAATAGGAATTACAATAATGTTAATTATATGTAGTACATTTTTTATTAATAAAGTATATGCAGCTAAAGAAAAACCAATAAATAATGAAACAGAGAGCACTCTTGTGGAATTAAAAGAAAAAGAAATGAAATCTTTAGAGGACTATGAAGAGACATATGGTTCAAAATCTTATGGATTTACAGCATATATTTTACATAAAGTACAAATATATAGCATACCATTTTGTTTTTTAGGAATAATAGTTGGAGCTATTATGAATTATGTAACAGGAATAAGACACATTGAAACTAAAGAAAAAGGACTTGCCGTAATGGTAACATTTATAACAGTAGCAGTAATATGTCAAGTATTGCCACTTGTATTTACGATAGTCGTAAAATTCGGAAGGGAGTAAAAAACAAATGAAAGTTTTATTTGCAGTAAATGATGAAAATATTTCAACATCTATTGTTAAAAAATATCAAAAGCAGTATAAAGAAATAATTTCATATAAAAACGTTTATTATTTCAATGCTATTTTAAAAGAGCTACAAAGAAACAAAAGCTATGATAGAGTAGTTATAAGTGAAGATTTAGAAGAATTCACAAGTTCTAGTTTAGAGCAAAAAGATAAATTCATTTTTGATAGACTAGATAATATTAGTGATGAAGCAGTAGCATCTGATGGAAGTGATATACCTATTATTCTAATATGTTCAGAAAGAAGAACAAAATCAGAAGACATTTTAGTGAAATTATTTGGAATAGGTATTTATAATGCTATAATAGGAGAAGATAGAAGTACAGAGGAAGTTTGTAGATTAATAAACAAACCACGTTCAAAAAAAGAAGCAAAAATCTATTATAGAATAGACTCTGAAAATGTAAATTATGAAAAAGAAAGTGAAAGTGATGTTAGTGAAATAGAAATGCAAAACATATTAATGCATTTCAAAAAATTAGGCAAAAATGAAGACAGATATGTAGAAAGTTTTCATAACATTGTTTCACAATATAATGATGCGCAATTAAAAGTTATTATAGCAGTATTACCTAATAATGTAAAAGAAGTATTAGCTGAAAATTCACCTGAATACCAAAGAATTATGTATTCAGGAGGAAGATCTAACGCAAATAAAACAATGGGAACAAGAAATGTACCATCTAAAAGAGTAAAAAATACAACAAAAGGGACAAGTGAAAAATTATTAGAAACAGAAACAAGTCCAATACTTGCAAGACCAGTTGTTGTACCTACAACAATGGAAAAAAGCATGTATACAAAAGTTAATACAAAGAAAAAAATAGATATAGATTTAGACGAATTAGAAGATGAAGAAGATTTAGAAGAGAATATTCAAAAAATACAAAAAACAGAGCCAAAAAGAAGAGGAAGGCCAAAAAAGAATCAAGAAAAAGAAGCAATTGAGGTAAAACAAGTAGAGGAAGAGACTAAACCAAAAAGAAGAGGAAGACCAAGAAAAAATCCTTTACCTGTGAAAGAAGAGCCAGAAGAAGAGGAAGAATTAATAAATGTATTACCAGGATTTGAGGAAGACGATGAAGATGATGATTTATATGAATATGATGAAGAAACAGAAACAATAAATCCATCTAGATCAATTAAGAAAAATAATAATACATCAGTATTACCTGGATTGGAAGATTACGACGAAGAAGATGATGATTATGAAGAAGAAGAATATCAAGATGAATTAGAAGATGAATATAATTCATATGAAGATGAAACAGAAAATACATTTATACCACAAAGAGAAAAACAATATAATAATACTTATAGAAATGAAATTTACACAGGCAAAACTCAAGAAATGAAAAAATATGATAATATATTTGAAGAAGGGGAATTTGAAAGTTTATTAACAGGAGATAAAAAAGTAGCTACATTTATTGGAACAAGTAAAAATGGAACATCATTTATAGTAAATAACATAGCACAAATTTTATCAAATATGGGGATAAATACAGCAATTTTAGATGCTACTCAAAATAAAAATGCATATTATATATACACAAAGAATGATGAAGATTTAAGAAGAACAGCTGTGGATTGTTTCGGAAATCTTATGAAAGGAAGAGCAGAAGGAATAAAAGTTAATAACAATTTAACTGTTTATACAAGTATTCCAAGCCAAAATGAACAAATAAACAATTCTCATCCTATAATAGAAACATTGGTACGTAATCATTCTCTTGTATTAATAGATTGTGATTTTACAACACCTGTAGAATATTTTGACAAATCACAAGAAATATATTTAATTCAATCAATGGATGTATTAACAATACAACCTTTAACAGAATTTCTAAGAGAATTAAAAATAAAAAATGCTTTAGGAGAAAATAAGATTAGAATTATTTTAAATAAAATCTTAAGAGTTAAAGGAGTAAATGGAAAAAATATTGTTGGAGGAATGTCAAATTATAATGACCCAGAAATGTCTTTTATGACAGAATTGTTTGACAGAAATACAGTAAAAATAGCAGGACAATTACCTTTTGATGAAGATGTATATGCTAAATACCTTGAAAATTTAATAGAATGTGAAATAAAATTAAATGGATATCCAAAAGAATTTAGAACACGTTTAGCAACTTTAGCTGAAGTAATTTATCCATTATTACCAAATAACAATGTGGACAAAAAAGTAAAGAAAAAATCAAAAAAAGAAAATAATCAGTATTCAGGTTCGTTCTCATCTGGTATGAATAATACATTAGATAACATGAGGAAGAAATATTAATAGTAATTGAAAATGGAGGGACAAACTTTGTTAGTATTAGTGGTCATAATATTAGTTTTTACAGTACTTGCATTAGGAATTTATAATTTGTCTTTATATAAAAGAATTCAATCATTTCAAAATCAAAGTAAAAGATTTACAAGTTTAAATATATTACAAGATTTTATGAATATAACAGGAAGTGATTTGAGTGTTGAGAAAAAGATAAATTCAATAAATGAAATAATTATAGAAAAATATCAAATAAAATATTCAACAATAGTAGTATTTGATGGTACTGATTATGTAGTTAAAGCTTCAAATGTTAACGAAAATCATTGGAAAACATTAAGTAGACTTCATGAAGTAGATATATTTAAAGATAGTATAACAACAGCAAGTCCTAAATATATTACAGTAAATAATGAAAGAGAAAAATTACCATATCAGGAAAGGGAATTTGATAGAGCAAAATCTGCAATATTTTTCCCTTTATATATAGATAATATATATTTAGGATATTGGATAATGGAAAGTGGTACACCACATGACTTTGATAATATTGATACAACAATATTTGAAACAGTAAAAGAAAATATAATATCAGTATTAAGAGCAGTTGATTATCAAAAAATATTAGAAAGTATTGTAAGAAAAGACTTATTTACAGGCTTGAATTCAGCTGAATATTTATATGGTGATGGAAAGAAACAAATTGACCAATATACAACATCAGCAATTTGTATGTTTAGAGTTTCTAATATTGAAGATATAAACAGAGTTTCAAGAGAATTAGGAAATAAAGTAATAACAGAAGTTGCAAGAAATGTACAAGCAAATATAGCAGAAACATATATGTTTGTAAGATATATGGGCCCAAAATTTGTTATAGTATTCTCAGGAGTTGAAGCTGATAGTGTATCAGATTTTATAAATCAAATAAAAGAATCAACAGAAAATTTAAAAATATCATTAAATAATAATTTTCAAGTTGAAGAATTAGAAATAGACAATAAGAAGAAAAAACGTAAAAAGAAAAAACGTGAAGAAATTGAAGTTAGTCCATCTTTAAACTTTGTTGTTGCAACATATTATAAAGGTACAGGAATTGAAGAAGTTTTAAAGAAAATGGAAAACCATTTAGATGAAGCTTCTAAAGATGAAAGTCAAATTAGTAATATATAAAAAGGAGGAAAATAATGGATTTAGATAAAACAATGTTTTTTAAAGTTGAAAAGAATAAAGATATAGACAGCAAAAAAATATTAAAAGAAGTATATGAAGCATTAGTTGAAAAAGGATATAACCCTATAAATCAAATTGTTGGATACATATTATCAGGTGACCCAACATATATAACAAGTCATAATGATGCAAGAAATAAAATAAGAAGCATAGAAAGAGATGAACTTCTTGAAAAATTAGTAAAATATTATATAGGAATTGAAGAATAATGAGGATTTTAGGCATTGATTATGGAGAAGCAAGAACAGGTTTTGCAATAACAGATGCATTAGGAATAACAGCTCAAGGGTTAGAAACACTTAATTCACAAGGAAATGATAAAATCATATTAAAAAAAATTGATGAATTATTAGAAAAATATGAAGTAAATACAATTGTTATTGGAATGCCATACCATATGAATGGTACAAAATCAGAAAGAGCAGAACTAACAGAAAAGTTTATTCATAAATTAAAATGTAAATATAATAAGTTAAAAATAGATTATATAGATGAAAGACTTACAACTGTTGCTGCACATAAAACAATGAATTTTTTAAATATAAACAAGCATAAAAAAAGAAATATAGTAGATACTATATCTGCGGTATATATTTTGGAAACATATCTAGAAAGACAAAAAAATTCATAACAAAAAGATTTTAAATTCTAGAAAGTTGTATATTTTAAAATATACAATTAACATAGAAGTTAAATATGTCAAAATTAAATTTTGATTTAAATTATAAAATATTGAAAGGAGAAATTATGGAAGAAAATTTTGAAGGAGAAGAATTAGATAATATTATAATTTTAAATGATGAAGATGGAAATGAGGTTAGATTTGAGTTTTTAGATTTAGTAGAACTTGAAGATGAACAATATGTAGTGTTACTTCCAGTATTAGAAGAAGGAGAAGAAGATGACGGAGAAGTAGTAATACTAAAAGTAGAAGATTCAGAAGAGGACAGCGAACAAGAATCTTATGTTAGTGTTGAAAATGAAGAAACACTAATGAAGGTATTTAACATTTTTAAAGAAAAATTTAAAGATGAATTTGATTTCGTTGATGGCGAAGAGTAAAAAAACTTGGGCGATAATGAAGTCGCCTAAGTTTTTTTATTAAGAATATTGTTATTTAAAAAAATTAATTATACAAAACATTAGATTAAGAAAAAGAAAGGAAAGAAACAAAAAATGAAAAATTTATCGTCTTGGTTACTTGTAATGTTTATGTTCATGTTTTGGGTATTTAGGGTAATTGTAGCTTTTCAAGCCCAATATGGAAATGAATTTGGAGGATTTATTGCATTTAACTATACTGTTGAAATAATTTTACTATTTGTTGTAATATTATGTATGATTTTAATTCTAAGGAGAAAATTATTAGGAGGAATATTATATTTAGTATCATATGGTTACTATTTTGGAGGATATTTATTAACAAATAGTTTGCCAAAATTACTTTCAGGAGAAACATTAGAAATGGGAATTTTACAAAACACTATGGTTGCAGCTGTTCGGACTTGTTATAGCTATATGTGTATTTTTTGATTTAATAGTTGACCAAGTAAGAAAAAGAGACCCAAAAGATAAAAAAACTGACTGGTTTTTCCAAAATGAACAATATGATAGGAAAATGGATGATAGAGCAGATAAAAATCAGTATAGAAATTATTAAAAATATAAATATTTTTTAGCAAGGAATAAATGTTCCTTGTTATTTTTTGTTAAATACTTTATAAAAATGGTAAAATATGTTATAATATAAACACTTGTAAAATTAGAGATTATATAAATTATAAATAAATAACAGTAAGCAGGTGATTTTTATGATAACAGTTGTTGCAGCATTAATTAGAAAAGATAATAAATTTTTAATAGCTAAAAGAGCTACCGGAGATCAAAGTGTTTTAGGTAAATGGGAATTCCCAGGTGGAAAAGTTGAATTTGGGGAAGACGAAAAAAATGCTATTGAAAGAGAAATCAAAGAAGAATTTGATTTAGATATAAAAGCAAAATATTTTATTACAAATAATATATGTAAATACCCATCTAAAGTTGTAGATTTAAGACTTTATGAGTGTGAGTATATAAAAGGAGAATTTAATCTACATGATCATACAAATTATACATTTGTTTCAAAAGATGAAATTTTAGATTATGATTTATGTGCAGCTGATATACCATTAGCAAAATTTATAAAGGAGATAAAATAGTGAAAGAAAAATTTGATTTATTATTAAGAGAATATTTAAAAGATGATTCTAAATTAGTTAATTCAAGTAAAGAATATTATTTAGAATTTGTTAAAAATCTACCAGAAGATTTATATAAATATTTTGATAAAGAAAAATACTTAATAAAAGCGTCTATAGGAGCAGGGCAAAAAAGTGAGATAGCATGGTTATGTATTTTTAACAGGAATGTAACTACATCTGCTACTCAAGGAATTTATATTTGTTATTTATTTAAAAGTGATATGTCTGGATTTTATTTAGTTCTTGGACAAGGAATTACTACTTTTGCAGATTTATATGGAATTGAAAAATATAAAAATATAGAAAAAGTTGCAAAATATTTTAAAAACTTAATTGATGATAATAAATTTAGTAGAGAAAATATAGACTTAAAAGGAAAAAAAGAATTAGCTAAAGGTTATGAAGCAGGAACAATTATTTCAAAATATTATGAAAAAGGAAATTATTCTGATAAAGAACTTATAGATGATTTAATGGCTTTAAAAAGTATATATGAAGATATATGTGAAAATATGAGTAATTCTTCATATATGAACATTGTAGATAATGTATTAAATAATATAGACTTATCATATGTTATGGCTGAAGATGCTAGAAAGTTACTTAAAGAAACATTAAAGGAAGAGAAAGATATAAAAATAACAGAGACAACAATGCTTGAAAAAGTAGATATTCCTAGTTTTAAAAAGAAAAATAAATATGCTAAAATAACAAAGAAAGTTACTAAAAAAATAGATTATATAAAAAAGGCAAAATCTAATGCTAAAAATGGATTATTAGGAGAAGAATTAGTTATTATATATGAGAAGAAAAGATTAACCGATTTGGGAAGAAAGGACTTAGCAGAAGAAATTAAATGGGTATCTAAAGAAGATGATGGGACAGGATATGATATAGTTTCATTTGATATTGATGAAGAAGGAAATATAAAGGAAAGATATATAGAAGTGAAGTCTACTGAAGAAAATGAAACTAATGCATTTTATATAAGTTCTAATGAATTAAGTGTTATGGAAAGATTGAAGACACAATATTTTGTATATAGAGTATATAAGGTGAAAGCTAGTAAGCCAAAAGTATTTGTATTAGGATATGAGGATTTTAAGGATAAAATAGATTTAAAGGTTGATAGTTATAAAGCAAATATTAAAGAAGGAGGATAAAGTGCTAGAAAAAGATTTTAAACAAATAATAAGTAATATAAAAGAAGATATAATTAAAACTCAAATTAAAACTATGCAAGAAGTAAATAGTAATTTAATTATGTTGTATTTTAGATTAGGAAAAATAGTTTCAGAAAATAAAGCTTATGGAAATAATTTTGCTAAACAGGTTTCTACTGAATTAAAATTAACATTTCCCAATATGAAAGGCTTTTCTGAGAGAAATATAAGATCTATGAGATTATTCTATGAAGAATATGCAGAGGATGAAAAATGGCAACAGCTTGTTGCCAAATTACCTTGGGGTCACAATTTATTGCTAATAGAAAAAATTAAAGACAAAGAAATTAGAAAAATATATGCAGAAAATACTATAAAAAATGGTTGGAGTAGAAATGTATTATCAGTTCAAATTGAAACGGAATTTCATAAAAGAATAGGTAATAGCAATAATAATTTTAATTTATCATTGCCACCAAAAGATAGTGACTTAGTAAATAATACTATTAAAGATCCATATATTTTTGATTTTATTACTTTAAAAGAAGAGTATAAAGAACAAGAATTAGAAAATGCAATGATAGATAAAATTAAGAATTTATTAGTTGAACTTGGAAAAGGTTTTAGTTTTGTAGGAAATCAGTACAAAATTTCGATGGAAGATAAAGACTATTATATAGATTTATTATTTTATCATTTAGAACTTAGATGTTTTGTTGTTGTTGAATTAAAAGCAACTTCATTTAAACCAGAATTTATTGGACAATTAGGTTTTTATGTAACTGCTATAGATGAAACACTAAAAAAAGAAATGGACAATCCAACAATTGGATTGTTACTATGTAAGGAAAAAGATAGATTAAGTGTTGAATGGTCACTTAAAGGGACTAATTTGCCAATAGGAGTATCTTCTTATAAACTAAATGAATATATACCAAAAGATATATTGGATAAATTACCAACAGAAGATGAAATAAATTTATACTTAGATATAGAAGGAGATGAAAAGGATGAGTAATAACGAAAATTGTCACAAAACCTCAATCAACTGGTACCCAGGTCACATGGCAAAAACAAAAAAACAAATATCAGAAGACTTAAAATTAATAGACATAATAATAGAAATACTAGATAGTAGAATACCCATATCTAGTCGAAATCCAGACATAAACGAACTAACCAAAAACAAAGACAGAATAATTATCTTAAACAAAAGTGATTTAGCAGATAGCAAACAAAATGAATTATGGGTACAATATTTTAAAACAAAAGGACAAACAGCAATATTAGCTGACTGTAATAATGGAAAAGGAATAAACGAAATATTAAGAGCAGTAGAAAAAATAAAACAAAAAGAAATTGAAGAATATGCAGACAAAGGAAGAACAGGAAGAAAAATAAGAGCAATGGTACTTCGGAATTCCAAATGTACGGAAAATCATCATTTATAAACAGAGTAGCAAAAAATAGTCGTTTAGAAGTAGGAAATAAACCAGGTGTAACCAAGAAAAAACAGTGGATGAGAGTAAATGACAAAATAGAATTGTTAGATACACCAGGAGTTTTATGGCCTAAATTTGAAAGTCAGGAAGTAGCATTAAACTTATCTTATACAGGAACGATCAAAGATGACATACTTCCACAAACTGAAATAGCATATCAATTACTTAAACTTTTGTTAGAAAATTACAAAGAAAACATCGTAGAAAGATATAAAATATCTTTAGATTATATTGAAAACATACTATCAAGACCAGAGCCAGAAAATATTAATATTTATGAAATTATGCAGGAAATAGGAAGAAAAAGAGGATGTATAATATCTGGAGGAGAAGTAGATGACGAAAAAACTTCAAAAATAATATTAGAAGATTTTAGAAGTGGAAAGATTGGAAAAATAACACTTGAAAAGGTAGAAAGGAAGTAAAATTTGAAAATAGAAGAATTTATACCAATAAATAGAGAAGCACAAGATGTAAATCAAATGTCTCCACTTGTATGGGCATATGTTGGAGATTGTGTATATGAATTATATATTAGAACATATCTAGTAAATACAACAAACCTAAATCCACATAAATTACATATTGAGGCGATTAAATATGTAAAAGCTGGAGCACAGGCTAACTTCTTAAAAAATATTTATGAAGAATTAAGTGATGAAGAAAAAGACATTGTAAGAAGAGGAAGAAATGCTAATAATCATCATTTACCTAAAAATTCAAATATTCAAGAATATATGTATTCCACAGCATTTGAATCTTTAATTGGATATTTATATTTAAACAAAAATTATGAAAGAGTAAAACAAATTATTGAAAAAATTATATTTTAATTAAAATAAAAATGAGAGTCCGAAAGCCTTGAAAACAGCGGAATGTTAATTCTAGTTGACAAATTTCAAACCCTAGTTGGTAGAATGCAACTGGAAAAATATATATAATTTTGAATAGAAGGGAAGGTGTAAAAAATGGATTTAGGTCAAAAATTATTTGAATTAAGAAAAGGAAAAAATTTATCTCAGGAAGAGGTTGCAGATAAATTAAATGTAACAAGACAGACAGTATCTAAATGGGAAACTAATCAAAGTACACCAGATTTTGATAAAATAGTACCATTATGTGAGCTATTTGAAATAAGTACAGAGGAGTTATTAATTGGCAAAAAAACAGAAGAAGAAAATAATACAACAGTAGAAAATAACATAGAAGATGAAGAAAAGCCAATGTCAAGACAAGAAGTAAAAAGAAAATCAGCAGAAGTAGTAAGTACATCTGTATTTATTTACATTGCAGCAGTAGCAATGTTAATTGTAGCTATTCCTGTACTTAGAATTGACCCAATTGTTGTAACAGCAGTATTTTTACTTGCTATTGCTTGGGCTACTGCAAGAATAATTAAACATTATATGTCTATACCAAAATTTGAAAAAACAGAAAAAGAAAACAAAGAAGATGCAATTTTAAAACAAATTAATGGAATTGTTGGAGTAATATGTACAATAATTTATTTCATTATTAGTTTTGCCACAATGGCATGGCATATAACTTGGATAATATTTGTAATTGATGGATTAATATGTCAAATTATTAAATTAATATTTATGTTAAAGGAGGAAGAAGTTAATGAAGAATAGAAATATAATTATTATTTTAATAATTTTACTTGTAATTATAATTATTGGGTTAATAGCATTTTTAGGAATATGTTTAAATGGAAAGGGAAGTTTCATGTTTAATTTTGGAAATTTTGGTAGAAAGAGTACAGACAAAATTTTTGAGGAAAGCTATAATATTCAAGAAATTAATAATGTAGAAATTTTATCAAATGCAGCAGATATTAAGATAGAAAATGGAATAGATGAGAATATAAGAGTTGTTGTATATGGAGAAGATACTTCTGATGTAAAAGTTGATTTTTACAATAATAAATTAGCTATTGATAATTCAAGACATAGCAAAAAGTGGTCTTTTTTCTCTTCTTATATAAATGAAATTGTCGTTTATATTCCTAGAAATTATTCTAATGAAATAAATATTAAAAACAATTATGGAAATTGTCAAGCAGATGATTTAGAAAATGCAACAATAAATATTGACGCAGATTGTGGAAATATAGAATTACAAAAAATAAAAGATGTTAATGTAAATTGTTCATTTGGAAATGTTAGTATAAGAACAGTATTAAACAAAATTAAAGTAAATTCAGATTGTGGAAATGTAAAAATTGAAGAATTACAGATAAAAGAAAATTCATCAATAAAATCAGATTATGGAAATGTAAAAATAAACCATACTAATGATATTTATATTGAAGCAAATGTTGATTTAGGAGATGTTAAAGTAAAAAACAATAATAGAAGTGCAGAAATAACATTAAAAATTGATGCAGATTGTGGAGATGTTAAAGTAGGAGAATAGAAATCAAAAAGACTAGGAATTTTTTAAAATTTGTTCCTAGTCTTATTTTTAATAACTTTCTATATATAAAGCTTTAGCAATATAAGGTAAAACTTCATCATAATTATACCAACCTGAACTTTTACTATCATTTTCAAGACCGATTGGGATTAGAAATATATACCATGTTATCACCATCAGTTGCAAGTAGTACCATATAATGAGAAGCGGTTGTCCAACGATTATCTGATGGTTTATTCCAAACACAAATTAAAATAGGTCTATTAGTTTGCAGATGTTGTGATATAGATTTTTTTGATAAATGAGTGTCATCAAAGTAAAAATCTGTATTTTTTATCCCAAAAGTAGAAGATAATTCTTTAGAGATTTTCTCGCTATCTAAAACAGGTAAATATTTTTTCCTAAGTTGCTCTGGTGTATAATTTTTATTATACCCACTAAGTATTATTGAAATAGAAGTTATACCACAACCATTTTCACTCATAGTTCCGCCCCAGTATGTATTATTAGCCCAAGAAGAATTTCCGTTTTGCTTATATTCCTTATAAACCTTTTTGTTTTTTTCAATTGTTGTAAATGTAGAAAAATATCCATCTTTATTTTCTATAAGTTGCTTACCAACACCAAGATAATTTTCATTTTTATCTTGTTTTATTATTTCATAATTAGAAGAACTTTGTAAATTAAAAATGTTAGGTAAATTTTTTTTGTCAAGGTGGGTTATCCAATTACATAAATATATAATAAAAATTACGATTAATATGAAAAATATAACTTTAATTTTGTTTAATTTTTTTCTTTTTTTCTTCATTTGAACCTCCATTAAATTTATTATACAAGTAAAAATGAAAAAATGTTTTAAGAAAAGATTAATTTTTTATTATAATTAATTAAAGAATGGATATTATTGGCAAAAATTACCATAAGACGTAACAATATTGTAATATTTTTGTAACATAAATGTAATAAAACTTAAAAGCTTACAGATAATTTAAATATAAAATTCAAAAAACAAATTTGTTGCAATTGCAACAGATTTGTTTTTTTTTAGAGTTATAATTTGTTTATCAAAAAAAGGGAGGAAGTAAAAAATGAAAATAATAAAGAGAGATGGAACAATAGTTGAATATAATGCTGAAAAAATAAAAAAAGCAATAAGCAAAGCAAATGAAGAAGTAAGTAGAAAAGAAAAAGCAACAAAAGAGGAAATTGAAGAAATAATAAAATATATAGAGGAATTAAATAAGAAAAGAATACTAGTTGAAGACATACAAGACATTATAGAAGAAAAATTAATGGAATTTGGAAAATATCAATTAGCAAAAAAGTATATTACATATAGATATACAAGAGAATTAGTAAGAAAAGCAAATACAACAGATCAATCAATAAAAGAATTAATAGAAGGAGAAAGCGAATATTGGAATACAGAAAATTCAAATAAAAATGCAAAAATAGTAACAACACAAAGAGATTACCTAGCTGGTATCACAAGTACAGACATAACAAGAAGATTTCTATTACCAGAAGATATAGTAAAAGCACATGATGAAGGAATAATACATTTCCATGATGCAGACTATTTTGCACAAAATGCTCTACACAATTGTGATTTAATAGATTTAGAAGATATGTTACAAAATGGAACAATAGTAAATGGAGTAATGATAGAAAAACCACACAGATTTTTAACAGCTATGACAATAGCTACACAAATAATAACAGCAGTAAATTCTAGTCAATATGGAGGAGTTACAGTAACAATGACACATCTAGCTCCATTTGTAAAAGAAAGTTATGATAGATTTTTAAAGAAATATGAAGAAAGAAAATTCTCAAAAGAAGAATGTGAAAAATATGCAAAAGATGATTTAATAAAAGAAGTAAGAGATGGTGTTCAAACATTCCAATATCAAATTAATTCTATGACAACAACAAATGGTCAAGCTCCATTCTTAAGTGTATGTTTCTATTTAGGAGAAACAGAAGAATATAAAGAAGAACTTGCTATGATTATAGAAGAATTCTTAAAACAAAGAATAGTTGGAATGAAAAACGAAAAAGGAGTATATGTAACACCAGCATTCCCAAAATTACTATATGTATTAGAAGAAGACAATATTCATAAAGACAGCAAATACTACTATTTAACAGAACTTGCAGCAAAATGTACAGCAAAAAGAATGGTTCCAGATTATATATCAGAAAAGAAAATGTTAGAATACAAAATTGACAAAAATGGTAATGGAAATTGTTATCCATGTATGGGATGTAGATCATTTTTAACACCATATGTAGATCCAAAAACAAATAGACCAAAATATTATGGTAGATTTAATCAAGGAGTTGTAACAATCAACTTAGTAGATGTAGCATTATCATCTAATAAAGATAAAGAAGCATTCTGGAAGATATTTGAAGAAAGACTAGAGTTATGTCACAGAGCATTACAATTAAGACATGAAAGACTATCAAAAGCTACAAGTGATGTAGCACCAATTCTTTGGCAACATGGAGCATTAGCAAGACTTCCAAAAGGAGCAAGTATACACGATTTATTACATGGAGGATATTCAACAATATCATTAGGATATGCAGGACTTTATGAATGTGTTAAATATATGACAGGAAAAAGTCATACAGATAAAGAATGTGGAAGAGAATTCGGATTAGAAGTAATGCAAAAATTAAATGATAAATGTAAAGAATGGAAAGAAGCAGAAGACATTGATTACAGTGTTTATGGAACACCAATAGAATCTACAACATATAAATTCTCTAAATGCTTAAAAGATAGATTTGGAATAGTAGAAGGAATTACAGATAGAGACTATATTACAAACTCTTACCATGTTCCAGTATTTGAAGAAATAGACGCATTTTCTAAATTAAAACTAGAAAGTGAATTCCAAAGATTAAGTCCAGGAGGAGCAATTTCATATGTAGAAACACCAAATCTACAAGACAATTTAGAAGTAGTATTACAAATAATCGAATTTATTTATAACAATATAATGTATGCAGAATTAAATACAAAATCAGATTATTGTCAAAAATGTGGATTTACTGGAGAAATTTTAATAGATGAAAATCTAGAATGGTATTGTCCAAATTGTGGAAATAGAGACCATGACACACTTAATGTAGCTAGAAGAACATGTGGTTATATAGGAAGCAATTTCTGGAATAAAGGTAGAACACAAGAAATCAAGGAAAGAGTATTACATATTGATAATAAAGATGATGAATAATGTTTTCTTATCTAGACCGTTTCATTTGACAAAAAGAAACGGTCTAAATAGAAAAATAGGAAGGGGCAAAAAATGAGATATAACAAAATAAGAAAAATGGATATTTCAAATGGGCCAGGTGTTAGAGTATCGATATTTATGCAAGGATGTGCCTTCAATTGTAAAAATTGTTTTAACCCAGAAACACATGATTTTACTGGAGGAAAAGAATTTAATGATGATACAATAAATAGAGTTTTAGATTTATGTGAAAATGAAAATGTAGAAGGATTATCTGTTTTAGGTGGAGAACCAATGCATCCTAATAATATAGAAGGAACAACAAAATTGGTAAAAGCATTTAAAGAAAAATATCCAAACAAAAATGTATGGGCATGGTCAGGATATAAATTTGATAAAGACCTAAAAGATAAAGATGTTATGAATTATGTAGATGTTCTTGTAGATGGGCAATTTGTTGAAGCAGAAAAAAATCCAAGACTGGAATGGAAAGGGTCTGGAAATCAAAGAGTAATAGATGTAAGAAAAAGTATAGAAAAAAAAGAAGTAGTAACTTTATGAACAATTGGGTTTTCCCTTTTGTTCATTTTTTGTTAGGCATAAGTTTGGGTATAATTCGTAGTTATGAAAGTTATATATATTAAAATTCCGTTCCTTACTGGTCAGGCAAACCCTATATAAAGTTTGTGCTAGTAAAAATTATGTGCTGTAAATTATTGTTTAAAAGGAGAACGCCTTCCCAAGCTGCGCGTCACTGCATTTTAATATATATAACTTTCATAACTAATAAAAATTGATACAACTTAGATACAGAAATATACTATAAAATAAATGGAGGGATGGCATATATGAATAAAATATTAATAGTAGAGGATGAACTTGCAATTTCAGAGCTTATGAAAATGGCATTAGAAGAACAGGGATATAAATGTGAAGTTGCAGATGATGGAGAAAAAGGGGCGAATCTAATAGAAAAGAATCAATATGATTTGATTTTATTAGATATAATGTTACCAAAAATTGATGGATATGAATTATTAGAATATATAAAGCAAATATCTGAAATACCAACAATATTTATAACTGCAAAAAGTCAAACAAAAGATAAGATAAAAGGTTTGAAAGATGGAGCAGATGATTATATAACAAAACCGTTTGAAACAGAAGAATTACTTGCAAGAATAGAAGCAGTACTTAGAAGATATAATAAAGGAACTGAAATTCAAAAAATAGATAATATAGAAATAAATGTAGTATCAAGAACTGTAAAAAAAGATGGAAAAGAAGTATTACTTACACCTAAGGAATTTGATTTATTGCAAATTTTAATTCAAAATAAGAATTTTGCATTATATAAGGAAACATTATATGAAAAAGTATGGGGTGAAGAATTAGAATTTGAGACACGAACTTTAGATTTACATATACAAAGATTAAGAAAAAAGTTAGATTGGAAAGATAAAATAAAAACAATTTATAAAATAGGTTATATGTTAGAGGTATAAAATGAAATTTTGGAAAAAGCTAGTTTTGTTTGTTATAACAATAATATCTATAATACTTTCATTTAGTAGATATTATATAGTAAAAAGTAATTTTTATCATTCAATTGATAATAGTAGTAAACAATATATGAATCAACAATTAATAGAAAGATACATGTTAGAAAATGAGATTATAAAAACTATTCAAATGGGAGAAGAAGTTACTGATGAAAAAATAGTTGAAACTTTAAAATCATTATATAATTATATGGGTGATAATAAAGAATTAGTTGCTTTGTATGGAGAGGACAATCAAAAAATATATATAGAAAAAGATAGACAAATGAGAGAAATGCTTATTACAGATATAATAATTTTAAGTATTTCTACAATAGTAATATCAGTATTTTCAATATATTTAACAAATCCAATAAAAAATTTAAATAAAGCAAGTAAAAAGATAGCTTCAGGTAAATTTAATGAAAAAGTAAAAATAAAAAGTAAAGATGAAATTGGAGAATTAGCTAAAAGTTTTAATATAATGGCAGAACAAATCGAAAATAGAATAAACCAGTTAAATCTCTTAAATAAACAAAAAGATGATTTTATAAATGGATTTACTCATGAACTTAAAACTCCAATGACCTCAATAGTAGGTTATGCAGGAATGCTTAGATTGAAAAAATGTGATGAAGAAGTCTATAGAAAATCTATTAATTATATTTATCAAGAAGCAAAAAGGCTAGAGAGTCTTTCTTTTAAATTAATGAGGTTAATGTCATTAACAAACGGAAAAATTGAAATGACAAATATTAATATAGTAGAATTTATAAACAAAATTGCAAATTCAGAAGGAAATATAGTAAAAAATAATGTGTTAGAATTAGATATTGAAGAATCAATAATAAAAGGAGATAAAGAATTATTAGAGGTTGTTATAAGAAATTTGGTGGAAAACGCGAACAAAGCAGAACCTAAAGATAATAAGATTATAATAAAAGGTGAAAAAATTAAAAATAATAAATACAGAATTTATGTTATAGATAAAGGAAGAGGAATACCAAAAGAACATATAGATAGAGTGATAGAAGATTTTTATATGGTAGATAAATCAAGAAGTAGAACAAATGGAGGAAGTGGTATAGGTTTATCTTTAGTTAAGAAGATATTGCTTGCACATAATTCTAATATTAATATACAAAGTAAGGAGAATTTAGGGACAGTTGTTTATTTTGACTTAGAGGAGGTAGAACTATGAAAAACAGAATAAAAAATATGGTTATTTATATAATTGTTGGAATAATAATTATTGCCTCATTTAAAATACCGGAAATATTATTAGAATTAGAAAACAGTAATGTTTCAGTAGCAGTAAAGAAGAGAGAAAAGAATAATAAAAATATAGACCTTGAAGCTAGAAATATTTATTTAGTAAAAGCAATTCATGATATGGAAAGTCAAAATAGTAGTGTTGTAATTGGAAAAGCTAAAGATGGTAAATGGCAAGGAGTAATAACTAATAACAGTCAAAAAAATCCTATAAATTAAGTGAAAGTGAAACGAAAGAAATAGAGACTAATACTGATATAACATTAGAAAAGATAGAAAAAGAACTAACAAAACTAAAAGAATATAAAATATTAAAAGAATTTAATTTAGCAGAAAATTCAGGTGTAGGTTTTTCTGAGACTTATCTGTTATACGGTAAAGACGGTTTGCAATATACTACAAGTAATGTAAAATTAGAATTAGAAACAAAAGAAGACAAGGCTAATCAATATGAAATGGAATTTGAAGCAAAAACAGGAAAAATATTATATATTGTTTTTAGTAAAGATAATTTAAATAATGAGATAAGTACAAAAGAAATATTAGAAAATTACATTAAATATTTGGACTTATATATTATTGATGATTTTAAATTTGAAAATAATATGCTTGTTTCTGAAAAAGCAGGATTAAGGGTAAGTTTAATAAATTATTATGGAACAAATGTTAAGTTATCAATACACTCAAATGAACAACTTGCAAATAATTATATATATGTGGAAAAATAGATTTTATACAACTTTGATACAAATTTAATACAATTTAGATACAACATTATGCTATTTTTATAGAGTAGTGTAATGAAAGGAATGGTATTAAATATGGATTTTATAGCAAATGAAGGGAAAAAAATAGGTATTAAAGTTGGCGAAGATACTTATTTAAGACATGTTATTCAAACTAGGTTTGTAAAACAAGGAGATAGCTATATAGATTTATTCAGAGAATATGTAAGTCCAATATATAAACAAGGAGATATAATATCAAGTAGCGAAAAAATAATATCTTTATGTCAGAATAGAGTAGTAAAAAGAGAAGATTTAAAAATAGGATTTTGGGCAAAAACTTTATCCAGATTTGCCTCACATCCAAGTACAGGAGTGGGTGTTGGAGAAACAATAAAAATGCAATATGCAATTAATGTAGTAGGCTTACCTAAAGTATTATTTGCGTCTATATGTAGTGCAATTACAAAGCTTTTTGGAAAAAAAGGAGTTTTTTATAAAATTGTTGGACAAGAAGTCTCTGGACTAGATGGATTTTATGACCATGTATGGTCTGAGTATAGAGATATAGGCATACAAATGCCACACAATCCAACAGATGTATGTAATGAAATAAAACAAAAATTAGGAATAAGTGTAATGATAGTAGATGCAAATGATTTAGGACAAGAAATTTTGGGAAAGTCAAGTGATATAATGTTATCAAATGAAGTATTAAAACAAATAATAAGAGATAATCCAAGTGGTCAAGGTAGACAAAGAACACCATTTGTGCTTATAAGAAAACAATATATTTAAATTTTTGTAAGAAACATAGAAATCCAGAAAATTTAAATGCTGAAATAACAAGAGACTACAAGAAAAACCAGTCTATACAGAATAATAAAAAATATTATCAATAAAATGTAGTAAAATTTTAATTTTAATGATATAATAAAAATAGATGAAAGCGAGGAATTATATGAATAGTATAGATTTAATGGAATTTTGGTTTAAAAGTGCAGATGAAGATTATGATACAATGTTGTATATGAAAGCAGGTAAAAAGAATACTTGATGTTTATTTATGGGACATTTAGTAATTGAAAAACTTTTAAAAGGATTGTATGCAAAAAATAATCCAGATAACCCAATAGCACCTAAAATTCACAATTTAATATTACTTTCTCAAAAAGCAAATTTAGAAGTACCGACAGAAATAAGAGAAAAGGTACAAACTATAAATACATTTAACATAAGTGCTAGATATGATGATTATAAAAGGACATTTGATGAAAAATGCACAGATGATTACACATCTGAACAAGTAAAAAATGTTGAGGAGGTACGAAAATGGTTGAAAGAACAATAAACAAAGATATTGTAAATAGTATAAACAGGTTTATAGAAGAAATTAAAAAACAATATAATGTTACAGCAATTATATTATTTGGTTCTTATGCAAAAGGAACAGAAAATGAAGATAGTGATATAGATATTGCAGTTATTTCAGATGACTTTGAAGATATTTATGATTGTATGGCAGTTTTAATGGGAATGACTTGGGACATAGATGCTAGAATAGAGCCACATCCAATAACAACAGAAGATTTTAAAAAAGTTTCAAATCCTTTTGTAAAAGAGGTTGTTGATACAGGAATAAAAGTAGCATGATAAAAAAACTTTTGTCTTAAAATATAAAAAAATTCTTAACTATCTAAAGAATATAAATTTAAGCTAAAATAAGTAAGAAATCTTATTTTAGCTTTTTTGTCTCAATTAAATTTAAAAAATTCTTAATAAATTCTCTCTTTTTTCTTAATAAAAAATCTGGTATAATAGAAAGCGAAAGGAAAGATGGAGATGTATAATATATTAGTAGTAGATGATGATAAGGAAATAGTCAAAGCAATAGAAATTTATTTAGAAAGAAAAAACTATCAAATTTATAAGGCATATGACGGAAACGAAGCAATTAAGCAGATAAAGGAAAATGATATACATTTAATAATACTAGATATAATGATGCCAAAAAAAGATGGAATAGAAACATTAAAAGAAATAAGAGAAAAGAAAAACATACCAATAATATTGTTATCAGCAAAATCAGAAGATATTGATAAAATACATGGGTTAAACATAGGAGCAGATGATTATATAACAAAACCATTTAATCCAGAAGAATTAATAGCAAGAGTAAATGCATTAATTAGAAGATATACAAATTTTGGAGAAATAGAAGAGAAAAAAGGAATTATAAAAAATGGTGGTTTAATTATAGATGATGACTTAAAACAAGTGTCAATAGATGGAAAAAACATAAAATTAACGCCAACAGAGTACAATATTTTAAAATTTTTAACAGAGAACAAAGGAAAGGTATTTTCTATTGAAGAAATTTACGAAAATGTTTGGAGAGATGAATACTATGCATCTGACAATGTTATTGCAGTACATATAAGACACATTAGAGAAAAAGTAGAAATAAACCCAAAGGAGCCTAGATATTTAAAAGTAATTTGGGGAGTTGGGTATAAAGTAGAAAAATTATAATTAATAAAGAAGGAGGAGGCTTAATTATAAATAAAATGTTGAATTAAAAGAATTAAGCCAAAAATATATGAAAAAATCTATAATATTAAAAGCAATGTGTTTTATTTTAATTCCAATTTCAATATTATCAATTATATTGGCAGCATATTCAATATATGTTCAAAATGCTTCTAATTATAATGAAAGGAAATGTTATTTTTCTTCCAATTTTGTATACACATATATGAATGACATTTCAACAGCATGTGAAAACCTAATATATAACAATTCAAATTATTATAATTTAGATGATGGAGATAAAATTATATATTATCCAAATAACGACCAATATAATAGTAATGTAAAAGAATTAAAATATCTTATAATTTATAAAAATAAAGCATTAACAAATATAGAATTAAATGATAGTACAAGAACTATTGAAGGAATTAAGAACTTTATAAACGAGAGTAAAGATGTTAAGAAAACAATTCTTTTAAATGGAGAAATTTCATCAGATAATCATATGATAAAAAAATATGGTGTTCAATATTTAGATAATTTAACAAATAAATATTATACAAAAAGCAATAATACAGATATAGAATATATTACAACCAAATATAATGATTTTGAGGTTTATAGTTTCTATAAAGAAGGATTTAGAGAAAATTCAAAAGAATCTATTATGTTAGGTATTTTAAGTTCAACCCCTATAATTACTGACAATAGTTATATTGTAATACCATTATGTTCAATACTTATAATGTTAATGGTAATATATTTGGTTATTTCAATTGGAAGTGATGAAAGATTAAATAAATTTGATAAAATACCATTTGAAATAATAGCATTCTTATCAATATTGATATCAAGTATTCCTTTAATAGCTTTTGAAGAATTATCTTGGCAATTAGAATACAATTTTAATGCAATATTAAGTTTAGTAATTACAGTTGGTTTAACACTTTACATTATTGCTGCGATTTGTATAACAACATTTATAAGAAGAATAAAGGCAAAAAGTTTTTGGAGAACAACTATAATAGGAAAAATATATTATTGGTTAAAAGAAGAAGTAATGAGAACTTTAACATATTCTGCAAGTATTACATCAAAAGTTTTTATATATGGAATAGGTATGTCATGTATTGCATTTTTTATATTAGTTATATTTAGAGATAGTATAATTACAGTATTTTTAGAGTTATTGTTATTTGGTAAAATACTATATAATATAATAAAATTTTTAAAAGACTATTCAAAAATAGAAACTAGATTAAAAGAGATGAGAGAAGGAAATAATCAGACAGCACTGGATGTAGATGATTTTGTACCACAATTAAAATATACAGCAGAATGTATTAACAATATATCAGAAGGTGTAGAAACAGCAATTCAAGATAGAATGAAAAGCGAAAGATTAAAGGCAGAATTAATTACTAATGTATCACATGATATAAAAACACCTTTAACATCTATAATAAACTATGTAGATTTATTAAAAAATGAAAATATTGACAACGAAAAAGCAAAAGAATATATAGGAATTTTGGATAATAAAGCAAATAGATTAAAAAAATTAACAGAAGACTTAGTAGAAGCTTCTAAAGTTTCAACTGGAAATATATCTTTAAATATGGAAAAAATAAATATAGTAGAACTTATTAAACAAGCTATTGGAGAATTTGAAGATAAATTTCAAAAGAAAGGTTTAGATGTAATAATTAATTGTTTAAAAAATGAAATATATATTATGGCTGATAGTAGATATATGTATAGAATTATAGAAAATTTATTTAGCAACATTTCAAAATATGCGTTAGAAAATTCAAGGGTTTATATTGATTTATATACTATTGAACAAGAAGCTAGAATTGAAATTAAAAATATTTCAAAAGAAAAATTAAATATATCATCAGAAGAGTTAATGCAAAGATTTGTAAGAGGAGATACTTCAAGAACTACTGAAGGAAGCGGCCTTGGAATATCAATAGCTCAAAATTTAACAGAATTACAGCATGGTAAATTTGATTTAATTTTAGATGGAGATTTGTTTAAGGTTGAAATGGATTTTGAATTAATTTAATAAATAGAACGAGGTATATTTTAAATAAATACCTCGTTTTTATAGTTGCTAACAAAAAAGTTTTATGCTATTATACTTATATATGAAAAAAAGGAGTATAAAACTTATGAGAAGGGCGATAAAAAGAGGTATTATTGTAGGATTTGGAGTAATATTTCAAATATTGTTATCAGTAACAGTATTGGTAATGTTTGGACAACGTATAGCAGCTGTTGAAATATTTTATTCAATTTTAAGTATATTTTTAGTGCTAGGAATTATAAAAGAGAGTAAGAGTTTAAGTAAAGATTTACCATGGATAATAATTATTATGATATTCCCGATAGTAGGAGCACTTTTATTTATTGTTATTGGAAATAATTTTCATAATAGTAAAATATTAAAAAGTATAAATAAACATGAGGAAATAGGAAAAAAATATTTAATTCAAGATAAAAAAATAAAAGATGAGATATATGAAAAAGAATATGGCAAGTTAAAATATATAATGGATTATGTAGGATATCCTGTTTCAAAAAATAATGATATAAAATATTATCCTTTAGGGGAACATGTTTACAAAGATATGGTTTATGAATTAAAGAATGCAAAGAAGTATATATTTATGGAATATTTCATTATTAAAGAAGGAAAAATGTGGAATGAAGTATTAAATATATTAGAAGAAAAAGTTGCACAAGGTGTTGATGTTAGATTAATGTATGACGATATGGGATGTATTGCCATGTTACCAACTAATTATCCAAAAATATTAGAAGCTAAAGGAATAAAATGTATTGCTTTTAATAAATTAAATCCTTTTTTAGGTGTTATTATGAATAATCGTGACCATAGAAAAATAATGGTTATTGATGGTCATACTGCTTTTTCAGGAGGTATTAATATTGCAGATGAGTATATTAATATTACACATCCATATGGACATTGGAAAGATAATGGAATTAGAATAAAAGGAGAAGCGGTTTGGAATTTTACAGTAATGTTTCTAAATATGTGGAATTCATATAGAAATGAAGATAAAGACTATAAAAAATTTAAAATTAATTTTAAAGATGAGTATAAAGAAAATGGCTATGTAGTTCCTTATGGGGAAAGCCCTTTAGATAATGAAATTGTTGGTGAAAATGTGTATTTAAATATTATTAATCAGTCCAAAAGATATGTATATATTTTTACACCTTATTTGATAATTGATACAGATATGATTAATTCATTAATATTAGCAGCAAAAAGAGGAGTAGATGTTAGAATAATTGTTCCAGGTATTCCTGATAAAAAAATAGTTTATAGTTTGACAACTTCATATTTTGAAACATTAATAAAAAATGGGGTTAAGATATATACTTATACACCAGGATTTATTCATAGTAAAGTATTTATATCAGATGATAATATTGCAACAGTTGGAACTATTAATATGGATTATCGTAGTTTATATTTACATTTTGAGTGTGGTGTATTTATGCAAGATGTTAATATTATAGATGATGTGAAAAAAGATTTATTAGATACTATAAAAGTTTCACATTTAGTAACTGAAAAAGAAGCAACACCAAAGATTTTAAAAGGATTGTGGCAGGGAATATTAAGGTTGTTTGCGCCACTTATGTAAGAAAATGTGAGAAAAATCACAAAAGTCGTTTGATTTTTGTGATTTTTTAATAGTACAAACGAACAGCTGTTTACAAAACGAAAATTTCATGTTATATTATAAACATGGAGGTGGAATATGAACAAAATATATGCAGCTATTGACTTAAAATCATTTTATGCTTCAGTAGAATGTAGAGAAAAAGGACTAGACCCATTAACAACAAACCTTGTAGTAGCAGATGAAACAAGAACAGAAAAAACAATTTGTTTGGCTGTATCTCCATCTTTAAAATCTTATGGAATACCAGGAAGAGCAAGATTATTTGAAGTAGTGCAAAAAGTAAAAGAAATAAATTTACAAAGAAAAATGAAAATACCAAATCATACATTTACTGGAAAATCTTTTAACAATATAGAATTACAAAACAATAAAACGCTAGAACTAGATTATATAGCAGCACCGCCAAGAATGGCTTATTATATGAAATATAGTGCTGCAATATATAATATATATTTAAAATATATTGCACCAGAAGACATTTTTTCTTATTCCATAGATGAAGTATTTTGTGATATTACAAAATATTTAAAATCATACAATATGACAGCAAAAGAATTAGTAACTAAAATGATTATGGATGTTTATAAAACCACAGGAATAACAGCAACAGCAGGAATAGGAACAAATTTATTTTTGTGTAAGGTTGCAATGGATATAGGTGCAAAACATATAACCCCAGATAAATATGGAGTAAGAATTGCCATACTAGATGAAATGAGTTTTAGAAAAAAATTATGGAACCATACTCCTATAACAGATTTTTGGAGAA
Organism: uncultured Eubacteriales bacterium; assembly: GCA_948468315.1. Taxonomy (GTDB): domain Bacteria; phylum Bacillota; class Clostridia; order TANB77; family CAG-508; genus CAG-269. The sequence continues at coordinate 19,879 of CAOKHL010000005.1, read as the reverse complement.
TTGGAAGAGGTTATGCAAAAAGGCTTGCCAAGTACAATATGTATACAATGGGAGATGTCGCAAAATGTTCAATAGAAAATGAAGAATTACTATATAAATTATTTGGAGTTAATGCAGAATTATTAATAGACCATAGCTGGGGATGGGAATGTGCAACAATTGATAGTATAAAATCTTATAAACCAGAAACCAAAAGCTTAAGTTCAGGGCAAGTGTTACATTGTCCATATAATTTCGAAAAAACCAGATTGATTTTAAAAGAAATGGTAGAACTATTAGTATTAGAAATGGTAGAAAAACAATATATAACAGATATGTTAGTTTTAGATGTTATTTATGATGTAGAAAACCTTAAAAATAAAAATTATAGTAAATTTTATAATGGAGAAGTCAAAAAAGATCGTTATGGAAGAGACATTCCTAAGGAAGCACATGGTACATTTAGATTAGAAAATAAAACATCATCAACAAAATCAATTATGAATGGATTTTTAAAACTATATGATGATATAGTAAACAATAAGTTATTAATTAGGAAAGTATATATATGTGTTCGGCAATCTTTCAAATGAAACAGAAATAAAACAAGAAAGTAATTATGAACAAATTGATTTATTTACAAATTATGAAGAAATAGAAAACAAAAAAAGAGAAGAAACTAAAAAAATGGAAAAAGAAAAACAAATACAAAAAACAATTATTGAAATAAAATACAAATATGGCAAGAATGCAATTTTAAAAGGAATGAATTTAGAAGAAGGGGCAACAACAATCGATAGAAATAGACAAATTGGAGGACACAACGAATAGGAGGAAAATTATGATAAATATCCACAAATATGATGATATTATAAATTTAGAACATCATATATCAAAAAAACATAAACAAATGACAATAGAAAATAGGTCAGCTCAATTTGCTCCATTTGCAGCACTTACAGGTTTTGAAGAACTTGTAAAAGAAACAGCAAGAAAAACAGAAGATAGAGTAGAAATAGATGAAGAATTAAAATATATTCTAGATGAAAAAATATCTATAATACAAAATCAGATAAAAAACAATCCAAAAGTCACAATTACATACTTTATTCCTGATAACAAGAAAAAAGGAGGAAAATATCAAACTATAACAGAATGTGTAAAAAAGATAGATAAATATAACAAAATTATAATATTAACAGATGGAACCAATATACCAATAAAAGAAATTACAGATATTACAGGAAAAATATTTATGAATTTTGTAGATTTTTTTGATGTTATATGATATTATTTGTAAAGAATAGAGGTGGGATTTTGTCATATCTAATAATTGATAAAAGAATGAGATATATAGAAAAACAGAAATTAAAAGACCTAGGATATAATCTTATTGAAATAAAAGAAAATAAAAATATCTATGAAGAAATTTCATCTCATACAGACATATTTGTATGTAAAATCAATAATAAACTTATAGTAGAAAAAAGTCAGTATAAAAATATAAAACAAAATGTAGAAAAAAATCAGATTATAGAGGAAGGGGATGAAAAAGTATCAAAAGATTATCCATATGATATAAAATACAATGTATGTCTAATAGGAAAAAAAGCAATACACAATTTCGATTATTCAGAACCCAAAATAAAGCAAGAACTAATAAATAACGATTATCAGCTAATAAATACAAAACAAGGATATACAAATTGTTCAATAGCTGTAATCGATGATAAAAGTATAATTTTATCAGATAAAGGATTATATAAAACACTAAAAAATGAAGATTTGGACATACTGTTTTTGGACTATCAACCAGATATAAAATTATTGAAAGAAAATAGTTATAGTAACAAAAATGGTTTTATAGGAGGAGCAATTTCGAGAGTAGGAAATAACATGGTAGTTTTTGGAGATTTAAATAACATTGATAATACTGGAAAGATAAGAGAATTTATACAAAAGAAAAACTTAAATTTAATAGATTTCAAAGGGCTAGATGTTATAGATTATGGTGGAATTGTAGAAATTTAAAAAATCCCTAAAAAAGAAGCGGTTCCTAGCAAGGGATTAGCTAAATCCCCCAAAAAGAACCGGCCCTAAAAGGGGAATTAGTGAGGAGTTTGTATGAAATTAAAAGAGAAAATTTATAATTTGTTTAGGATATTAAAAAAATCGGTAGAGAAGTTTCCGCTTACAATAATAGGAGTATTGGTATTAACAGTGGTATATACAATATGTTTAGATAATAGTTACCTAAGTAATGAAACTTTAGAAAAGATAACAGAATTTGTAGTAATATTTTCTAGTGGAGCTTTTTTAATAGAAACTTTGATAAGAGATGAAATTAAGAAAAGGATAGTATATTATATATTATCAGGAGTTATAGCAGCTATATTTACATTTGCATTAAATATGGAAAATGGCATATTGGGTATGTCAAATGATATATTTTTATTTAGAATAATAAGAATTTTGGTATGTTATTTAATAAGTGTAGTAGTTTTAGGAATATATTATAATTATAAAAAATCTGGAAAATCATTTGAACAATATATAACAAATACAAGTGTAAATATATTTAAGACAACATTAATTTATGGGATATTTGCAGTAGGAATAGCAATTGTAACATCAATATTTATCTATTTAATTTTAGATGGTTTGGGTTACACTTTGATTGCAAGAATGGAGTTATTGTTATTTGGAATTTATTATGTTCCAACCATCATATATTCATTTTACAATCAAGAAGAAGAAACAGGAAAATTTGCAAAAGTTGTTATAAAATATGTTTTAGGAACATTAGTATTAGCGGCGTTTGCGATAATTTATATGTATATAATTAAAATAATAGCTTTAAGAGATATGCCATCAAACCAAATATTTAGAATACTTTCATCATTATTTATAATAGGGTTGCCAATTTGGACAATGTGTTTTTCATTTAAAGAAGAAACAGCTTTTAACAAAATAATGAGAAAATTACCATTACTATTTATACCATTTATAATTTTACAAATTTATTCAATAGGAACAAGAATACAAGCAAATGGAATTACAGAACCTAGATATTTATGTGTGATGTTAATAATATTTGAAATAATATATACAATAATATATCTAAAAAATAAAGAAAAAATAGGAAACATATTATTAGTATTTATAATACTTACAGCAATTTCTAGCATAGTACCAGTTGTTAATATGTTTAATATATCAAATTTAAGTCAATATCAAAATTTAAAAATATGTAAACAAAAAAGAGAGTATACAGATGAAGAAAAAGTTAAAATAAATGGAGCTTATAATTATTTAAGATATTCAGTTGAAGGCAAAAAATATATAGATGAGTATTTGACAGAAGAAGATAAAGATATTATATTGGAATTAAGAAAAAGTAATAAAACCCAAGATAATAAAAAGATAATTAATGCAAGTATTGATATAGAATATATAGATGTAAGTGGATATAACAAATTATACAATATAGATTCATATGAATATAAACAATATGATAAACAATCTGAAACAATAGATGAAAAATTTAGTACATTAAGTTTTGATATACGAGGATCAAGTGATAAAAAAATTCAAATAAATGTATTACCATTAGTAAAAGAATATATTAATCATGCAGTTTCTATAGACAAATATTTTGAAGAAAAAAATGAACTAGAAATAGATGAAAACAAAAAAGTAATATTAAAAAATATTACAATTCAATATAATGAAGAAACAAATTTGGTTAGTTATTATAATATGTCAGGATATTATTTAGAAAAAATCCCATAAAAAGAACCGGCACTTGGCAGGGAATTAGCTAATTCCCTGAAAAAGAACCGGTACTAAACAGGGAATTAGGAGGAGTAGGAAATGTTTAGTAGAAATGAGACTAGGAAAATAAAAGTAGGAAATGTGGAAATTGGGGGAGAAAATAAAGTAGTAATACAGTCTATGTGTAATACTAAAACTAAGGATGTTGCTTCAACTGTAAATCAAATATTAGATTTAGAGAAGGCTGGTTGTGAAATTATAAGAGTTGCATGTTTGGATGAAGAAGATGCAAGAAAAATAAAGGATATAAAGGAGAAAATTCATATTCCAATAGTTGCAGATATTCATTTTGATTATAAAATTGCATTAGCAGCAATAGAAGCAGGTGTTGATAAAATAAGAATTAATCCAGGAAATATTGGCTCAGAGGATAAAACAAAAGCAGTAGTTGAGGCATGTAAAGCTAAAAATATTCCTATAAGGATAGGTGTAAATGGTGGGTCACTTGAGAAAGATTTGCTAGAGAAATATGGTAAACCTTGTGCTGAGGCTATGGTAGAAAGTGCTAAAAGACATATAGATATTTTGGAAAAATTGAATTTTTATGATACTTGTATTTCTCTTAAAGCTTCAAGTTTAGATTTATGTATTGAGGCTTATGAAAAAGCAGCAGAAATTTTTGATTATCCACTTCATTTAGGAATTACAGAAGCAGGTACTGCTTTTTCTGGTACTATTAAATCTAGTATAGGATTAGGAGTTTTATTAAGACAAGGAATAGGAAATACTTTAAGGGTTTCTCTTTCAGATGACCCAGTAGAAGAAGTGAAAGTAGCAAAGGAAATCTTGAAAGATTGTGGATTGTATAAAAATAGTCCAACCTTAGTTTCTTGTCCTACTTGTGGAAGAACTGCATATGATATGATACCTATAGCTAAAGAAATGGAGAAATTTTTACAAACATTAGAGTCAAATATTACAGTTGCTATTATGGGATGTGCAGTTAATGGGCCAGGAGAAGCTAGAGAAGCAGATATAGGAATAGCTGGTGGGCAGAATGAGGCAGTTTTATTTAAGAAGGGACAAGTTATTAGGAAAATTCCACAGGAGAAGATTATTGAAGAATTAAAGAGTGAAATTATGCAGATGATATAAATAATAGGGATGAAATATAGTAGATTTTGTCGAACGAATTTTTTAAAATTTTTAGAAAATATGTTGCAAAAAATAAATTTTATAGTATAATATAGATAGTTGAAGAGGTTCTCAATATTAAAACTTCTAAGAAAGAAGTCCAGAGATAATTAAATTTATCTAAAAAAATCAGGCATTCTGCATAATGCCTGATTTTTTTATCATTGAAAAAGTTCAATGATATTTTTTAGTACCTTTGCAATTTCGTAAACAATTTTCATAGAGTTTAATATTTTATGTAGTAGTTTAGAAATTTTGTTAGTACTTTTTCTCTTATGTTTAGAGGTACTCATTATTATCACCTCCTATCAAGAACAAAAGTCCTTATAGCACATTATACTACATAAAATGTGCGAAATTTGTCATAAAAAGTAGATAACATAAAATTATTTAAATAAAAAATAAAATTAGCACTCCGATATTGACATTGCTAAAAAATAGAGATATAATACGCATTATAAGAAAGATTTAGAAAGGAAGTAATAACATGGAAACAAAACAATTTAAAGCGGAATCAAAAAGATTACTAGACTTAATGATAAATTCAATTTATACAAACAAAGAAATATTTTTAAGAGAGCTAATATCAAATGCAAGTGATGCAATAGACAAATTATATTATCAATCACTAACAGATAATAATCTAAATTTATACAGAGATGATTTACAAATAAAACTTTCAATAAACAAAGAAAACAGAACATTAACAATAGAAGACAATGGTTGTGGAATGGACAAGCATGAATTAGAAGCAAATTTGGGAACAATAGCCAAAAGTGGATCATATGCATTTAAAAATCAAAATGAGAAAAAAGAAGATATAGACATAATAGGACAATTTGGAGTAGGATTTTATTCTGCATTTATGGTATCTAAAAAAATAGAAGTGGTAAGTAAAAAAGTAGGAGCTGAAAAAGCATATATTTGGGTATCATGTGGTGCAGATGGATATACAATAGAAGAAACAGACAAAAAAGATGTAGGAACAAAAATCACTTTATATATAAAAGACAATTCAGAAGAAGAAAATTATGATGAATATTTGGAAGATTACAAAATTCAAGAAATCGTAAAAAAATATTCAGACTATATTCGTTATCCTATTAAAATGGAAGTAACAAGAAAAGAGCTAAAAGAAGGCTCAAAAGATGAATATGAAGACAAAAAAGAAGTAGAGACTTTAAATAGTATGATACCATTATGGAAAAAGAAGAAACAAGATATAACAGAAGAAGAATATAATTCATTTTATATAGACAAATTTATAGATTATGAACCACCAGCAAAAGTAATACACAGTAACATAGAAGGTGGAATTAATTATAGTATGTTATTATATATTCCATCACATTTGCCATATGACTATTATACAAAAGAATATGAAAAAGGATTACAACTATATTCAAATGGTGTTTTAATAATGGATAAATGTCCAGATTTATTGCCAGATTATTTTGGATTTGTAAAAGGATTAATAGACAGTCCAGATTTATCTTTAAATATATCAAGAGAAATGCTTCAACATGATAGACAACTAAAAACAATTGCAAAAAATATTGAAAAGAAAATAAAATCAGAATTAGAATCAATGCTTAAAAATGATAGAGAAAATTATGAGAAGTTCTTTAATATATTTGGAACACAAATAAAATTTGGATGTTATAATGATTTTGGAATGAATAAAGACAATTTAAAAGATTTAATATTATTCTATTCTTCAACAACAAAAAATTTAACAACATTAAAAGAATATGTATCAAGAATGAAAGAAGACCAAGAAAAAATCTACTATGCATGTGGAGAAACAATAGACAAAATAGACATGTTACCACAAGTACAAGGTGTTAAGGAAAAAGGATATGAAATATTATATCTAACAGAAAATATAGATGAATTTGTTCTAAAAGTATTAATGGAATATGACAAAAAAACATTTGCAAATGTATCTTCAGACAATTTAGATATAGAGAGCAAAGAAGAAAAAGAACAATTAAAAAAGATAAATGAAGAAAATAAAGACTTGTTTAGCTTTATGAAAGAAGAAATAAAAGATGTACAAGAAGTTAGATTTACTCACAAATTGAAAGAACACCCTGTATGTTTAAGCAGTGAAGGAGAAATCTCAACAGAAATGGAAAAAGTATTAAATTCAATGCCAAATAATCAAAATGTAAAAGCAACAATGGTATTAGAAATAAATGAAAACCATGAAATTGCTCAGAAATTAAAAGATTTATATTTAAATGATAAAGAAGAATTAAAGAAATGCAGTAAAATCTTATATAATGGAGCAAGATTAATAGAAGGGCTAAATATTGAAAATCCAACAGAATTTAGTAATTTAATATGTGAATTAATAGCTAAATAAAACGAAAGGATAATTTGAGAATGAGAATAATATATGGAACTACTAATTCAGGAAAAAGAAAACAAGTTGAAGATTTTTTAAAAGCAACAGGAGTAAATGATGTAGAATTTTTAACATTACAAGATATAGGATTTACAGATGAAATAATAGAAGATGGTTTAAGTCTTGAAGAAAATTCTATGAAAAAAGCAAAAGAAATTAAAAAGTTTTGTGATAAGAACAATATAAAAGACATAATTGTAACAGATGATACAGGACTATGTGTAGATTGCTTAAATGGAGAACCAGGAATATATAGTGGAAGATATGCAAGCAAAGACATGGTTCATGATGCTTCTCAAGAAGATAATATAAAAAAATTATTAGAAAATATTCATAAAACTGGAGATACAAATAGAACAGCAAAATTTGTATGTGTATTAACAGCAATTCTTCCAAATGGAGAAATAAAACAAGTAAAAGGCGAATGCCTAGGAAAAATTGCTGAAAAACCAGGTCCAATGGGAAAACTAACTTATGGACCAGTATTTATTCCAGAAGGTTTTGACAGAGTTATGAATGATATGAAACCAGAAGAATTAGGAAACACTCATCGTGAAAAAGCATTTTTGGAATTATTAAAGATAATTTAGGAATTTTTGTTAATGTCAACTTTTAATTAAGTTGACATTATTTTTATAGGAACGATTTATATACCAACATTATCAATATGAATAAATCTAATTTTACTAAAATCATATTCACTAACTTTTTTACCAAGAATGTCATAAGTATGAGCAGCAATAGAAATTTTATTTAAATCATTTGGATTAATAGCAGAAATGACAAATAAACTATGTTCAAACTTATTCCCAGAAAAAGAAAGCTGAATAATATCTCCGTGGTTCAATTTGATTTTGAATAACTTGGGTTGCACGAGGACCATATCCTTTATTTGTAGTTAAGAAATTATATAAGAATTCAACTCCACTCCAAGATGGAGACTTATCATTTCCATTATTATAATACCATCCATTTTGTTTGCTATAATTCATTTTATTAGAGCCCGCAAATAAGCATTGTGACACAAAACTAGTACAATCCCCACCAACTGCATCAAAATTGTAGTATTTTGGGTTTCTTGATAAAGCCCACTTTTGTGCATAACTAATAGCTAAGTCTCTATTATAATTTATTGTATTCATAATTTATCACCAATAATATTTTATGATGTTAAAAAGAAAAAAGAGACAAAAGGGACAGAGGATAAAAGGGACAGGTCTTTTCGTGAAAAGACCTGTCCCTTTTATCCTCTGTCCCTTTTGTCTCTTTTTCTAGTTGCACAAATATTAAAATTGTGTTATGATAAATAAAAACTCTAACTGGAGATGATAAAATGTACAAAACAATAGCTGAAAATTCTACATTTGAACTTATTGAAAAAAAGTCAAGATTTATAGCTAATTTAATGTATATAGAAAATAAAACAGATGCAGAAACAAAGATAAAGGAATTTAAAAAGAAATATTATGATGCAAGACATAATTGTTTCGCTTTTAGAGTTTTTGAAGATGAAAATATTTATGAAAAAGCAAGTGATGATGGGGAACCTTCTGGAACAGCAGGAGCTCCTATGTTAAATATTTTACAAAAAAATAATTTATGTAATGTATTAATAATTGTGACAAGATATTTTGGAGGAATTTTATTAGGAACAGGAGGATTAGTTAGAAGTTATTCGGGAGCTACACTTGGAGCAATAGAACAGAGTAATTTAACAGAAATAGAACCTGGTGTTGAGTATGAAATAAAATTAGAGTATCAAGATTTTCAGGAAATACAATATTATTTTCAAAAAAATGATATAAAATTAATAGATAAAAAATATGAGGAAGATATTACTTGTCATATTGAAATGAAAAATCTGTTAAAGCAAAAATTCTTAGATGATGTAAAAAATAGAGATATAAACATAAAAAAAGTAAAAGAGATAAAGTCTAAATATGTAAAATATTAACAAAATAAAAGTGACAATGCAGTTAATAAGCGGTTTATAGCGAAAATGATTTGAGCAAAAAATAAAAAAATGGAAAAAATTACCAAAAACTATTGCAAATTTTTCGACCCTGTAATATAATACAAATTGTAAAATTTTTACAATTAAATTTATATTTAGGAGGATAAAGCTGTGAAAGAAAAAATAACAGTATTAATTGCAGATGACAATCAAGAATTTAGCAGAACACTTGCGACATATCTTGGAAATCAAGAAGATATGGAAATTATTGGGATTGCAAAAGATGGATTAGAAGCAATAGATATGATAAAAGAAAAATCACCAGATGTAGCAATTTTAGACGTTATAATGCCTCACTTAGATGGACTTGGAGTATTAGAAAGAGTAAATAGTAGTAGTAATTTAGATAAAAAACCAATTTGTATTATGTTATCAGCTGTAGGACAAGACAAAATAACTCAGAAAGCAATAAGCTTAGGAGCTGAGTATTATGTGGTAAAACCATTTGACATTGAACTTTTATTACAAAGAATTAGGGAAATTAAAAACTTCAAGCCTAATAACTCAAATAATAATTTTATTATTAAGGAACAAAAAAAGACACCTTACATAAATGTGACATCAACAAAAGAAGAAGACCATTTAGAAGCACTTGTTACTAATATAATTCATGGAGTTGGAGTACCAGCACATATAAAAGGTTATCAATATTTAAGAGAAGCTATTATGATGGTCGTAAATGATATTGAAGTAATAAATCAAATTACTAAAAGTTTATATCCACAAATAGCACAAAAATTTGGAACTACACCTTCAAGAGTTGAACGTGCTATTCGCCATGCAATAGAAGTTGCATGGGGTAGAGGGGAAGTAGACCTTATGGAGAATATTTTTGGGTATACAGTATCTGCAAGTAAAGGAAAGCCTACTAATTCAGAATTTATTGCTATGATAGCTGATAAATTAAGACTTGAACTTAAATCTGCATAAGATTAGTAATTAAAAATTTAAGGAATAAATAAAAACGCATCTACAATTTAATAGTTGCAGATGTGTTTTTTTATAATATTATTTTAAAAGTATATAGATAGCAATATGTTCTTAAAGATTTTGATTAATCATTCTTTATTATTTTGACACATTTTCTCATATTCTTTACATTTAATCTTATAATCCATTTGCATACAAAGATATCGATAATAGCTATAAGCCTGTTCATATTGAACAATAGGATTAAACATAGGGTCTTTGTACATATCATTCATATCAAAGCCTTGTTGCATATTCATATAAGGATTAAAAGAATTATTCATATTATCATTAAAATCTTTATCCATAAAATCATCCCTTTCTTAAACAATAAAAAAATATTAATAAATTTATGTAATAATAAAAAACTTATAAATTAAAATTAAACATAGGGAAAAATTGTATTATCAAAAAAGTATAAACAGCTGCAAATGTACCATGTAATATTTTTCCTATTATGTATGGTTTTATTGATAAATCTGATTTTGAGACTATACTTAAAACTTGAAGAAGTATAGAAATACCTCCAATACCTAAAAGAAAAGCAGTAATAATTATATTTACAGAAATATGTTTTAGCTTTATTCCTGCAATTAAATTGATACCATTAGTAATTTCTAAAATACCAGTAAATATTGAACTAGAAATTTTGCTAGGAAGTCCGAAGAAATTACAAATTGGTTCAAACATTAATGATACAAGATTTGTTATGCCACTTGCATTAAGTATAGAAATTATAACAGAGAAAAGAACAACAAAACCTCCAATCATAAGTATTGTAGATATAGCTGAACTAATACTTTCTCCTAATACTTCTCCAAGACTTGAAACAGTAATATTTTGTAATTTATTTTCTGATTTAGAAGTATTATATGATATTTTTTCTTCTTTATTTTTTTTCCAAAATCTAAATAAAAAACCAACAGTCAAACAACCTAAAATATGTGTAAAAAATAATAAAAATCCTATTAATGAGCTACCAAACAAACTAATTCCGACAAGTTCCAATAATAAATAATGGACCTGAATTGTTTGTAAAACTGATTAACCTTTCACATTCTTCTTTAGTACAAATATTATTATTTCTAAAATTTACAGCAATTTTAGCTCCAACAGGATATCCGGCTAAGCCATCCCATTATAAGAGCAAAACTACCTTCACCAGAAATATTAAATAAAGGTTTCATTATTTTATTAAATAATTTACCGAAATATCTTGGAATATTTGTTTTAGATAGAACTTCAGTAGCAATAAAAAATGGGAAAAGAGAAGGAACAACTGAATTAGCCCATAATTTTAGTCCAGATTTAGCAGCTCCCATATTAGAACTAGAAAACAAAACTAGGCATATTGTAAATAATAAAAATATGCCTGGTATTATATTTCTTTTTATCTTGAAAACAAATATGTGAAATTTTTTCATTTGAACACCTCTTAGTAATTCTTATGTTTAAAAAGTGTAATTTATGATATTTTGAAAATTTTAATATAAACATAATCATTATCACAAGAAGCTGAAATTTTTATTTTGCTTCCACTATTATTAATAAATTTAAAATCATAAGAACCATAAGCTACGGCTGCATCTTTTCCCTTAGAAACATAAGGAACTGAATTACTATGTTCATGTCTTTCAGTTACTTTTAAGCTATCGACTTTAAGCACAGCATTATATAGAGTAGAACTTACTTGACAGTTACCACCACCTAAAGCTTGGACTTTTTCTCCATCTTGAAAGACATCAGCTTTTTTATAACCTTTATCAGTAGTAGCTTTACCTACTGTATCGCAAAATGAAAAGGTAGCGCCATCTTCTACAAATGTATCATTTAAAGAAGAACAGGTAATAGATACATTATTTTGCCTTTCACTATCTTTTGTATAAATTTTAGTAGTAAAATCAGCTATTTGAGTTTCAGTTTGCTTTTCTGGCTCTGATGTTTTAGTATTGTTAGGTTGTTCTGAAGATTTGTTTTCATTTTCTTGATTAATATTTGTATCTTTATTTTGCTTATTATCGGTAGTTTCATTATTTACAGAAACTCTAGTGGAATTATACTGGAAATCATTCATTTCAGAATTATTTGATGTTTTTTTATTGTTAGATGTATAAAAATAAAAACCAGCACCTAATCCTAGTAAAATTAAACCAATTATTATAAAAATATATACTTTTTTCAATTTATCCTCCAATAATTTTTTTCTTATTTTATACAATAATAATCTTTTTATTCAATTTTTTGATAATATTACATTTATATTACATTTCTTGGAATTGATTGAAAATATTGGCTAAATAATGTAAAATAATAAAAACAAAGGAGGAATAAGAATGAATGATAATAAAAAAACACCATTAATTTATATATTAGCAATGCCAATTATTTTTATAATTGCAAATTGTATTTCAACATTACATATTAACATTTTAGGTTCAACTATGTATTTTAGTGTGTTATTATACCCATTAACTTTTTTAATTTCAGGTTTAATAATACGAAAGACCAATTATAAAAATGCTCTTGCAGTAATGGCTTTATCTTTAATATCAGCATCTTTAGGGAATGTATTTGAATGGGCAATTTTAGATAAAATGAATGCTTATGTAATGATATATGCATTTATGTCGTTTTTAATTTGTCAGTTAATTTTTATATATGGATATGATTTTTTAACAAAAATAAATAAAGATACATATTTGCCAGTATTTATATTATTGCTAGCAGTAAGTGCTATAGATAATACTTTTTTTGGAGCGATTATAGAAGGAAAATATATTACTATATCAATTTTAATAAGATTAATTTATGTAATTGCAATACCTGTTGTATTAGCAAGAAATAGTTATAAAAAAACAAAATAATGTAAAATTAGGGACAGTTTCAATAAATATTTGAAACTGTCCCTAATTTTTATGCTCTAAGAAGGTTAAACCAATTGTTTAAAATTAATTTGCACATAGAAAATAAATTTATTTTATCAACATTATCACTTGCAATTAAATTACATTCAGAGATTACATTTCCATTTAAAGAATAAGTTACTTTTCCAATTGTTTGACCTTTAAAGATAGGAGCAGATATTGTGTCTTGAATAGAAATATTTTGCTCTATATTGATATCATTTCCTTTTGATATTAAAGTTCCACAATCATTTTCACTAATTGCATTAACAATAGGAGTAATTCCTTTACTTACTTTTACAGATTTAACAACATCATTTTTATTTATCATTTTTTTATATTCAAAATTAGAAAATCCATAATCTAATAAACTAGATGCATTTTTAAATCTAAGGTCAGAAGTAGGGGCTTTCATAACAACAGCGATTAATTTCATATCATTTCTTGTCGCAGAAGCAGATAAGTTATAAAGAGCAAGAGAAGTTGAACCAGTTTTTAGACCAGTACATCCATTATAATTTCTAACTAATTTATTTGTATTAACTAAACTTGATTTTCCATCTCTAAGTGTATCCATATAAATAGTAGTGTAATTTGTTACTTCAGGATATTGATTAAGTAGTTTGCATGAAAGAGTTGCAATATCAAAACTTGATGTATAATGGTCATCCTCATCTATTCCATGGCAATTTTTATAATTAGTATCAGTCATACCAAGCTCTTTTGCTTTTTCATTCATCATATTTACAAAATTTTCTTCTGTTCCTCCTAAGTATTCTGCCATAGCTGTTACACAGTCATTTGCAGAAACTATACAAATGGCTTTAAGCATTTCGTGAACAGTTAAATTTTCTGTTGTAGTTAACCAAATTTGTGAACCTCCCATTGATTCAGCATTTTCTGAGCAAGGTATAGGGGTGTCATAATTGATTTTTCCTTGAGAAATAGCTTCCATTATTAAATAAATACTCATAAGTTTTGTGACACTTGCAGGTTTTAATTTCTCGTGTGAGTTGTATGAATATAAAACTTGGCCAGTAGATTGCTCTACTAGAATGCAAGATCCACAGTCTAAATTTAGTGGGTTTGAATTATCATCAATGGAGTTTTCTGTAAGTTCAGATGATGTTTCTATGGCTGTGTCAAAAGGTGAATTCCATATGTAAGAACTTGAATATGCTTTTGTTGGATAAAGAATTAAAAATTCAAACACTGTTAAAAGTGATATTAAAGAAAAGATTAGCCCTGTTTTTTTATTTGATTTTATTTTCATTGTGATTATCATTCCTTTCATTGAAGGTATAAATTTGTTTCTACCTTTAGTTAGTTTAGTATATGCAGATATAGATAAAATATGAGGGGAAGTTATAGATTATAATGGTTAGTAAAATAAAAAAATTATGAAATTTCTATTGACAAAAAATACTTTAGTGTGTTACAATAACAATTGTCAATATGAAATGCGGATGTGGCGGAATTGGCAGACGCGCTGGTCTTAGGAACCAGTGTCAACGACGTGGGGGTTCAAGTCCCTTCATCCGCACCAATGATGTATCTGTTCGAACTAATAGAACAGACGATACAAATATCATTCAGAAATGGATGGTATTTTTTTATTTTGAGAAAAATAATTGCCTAGCAGAGCCTTCCATGTTATGATAGTATGTCATAACATATAGAGGTTAAGACTTATGACAAAGTCAAAGTCCTGTGCTACGAAGAACTTTCAAAGGAGGGATTTTACGGTTCAAGAATTAGCATATTCTTTTCATTTAGGTAGTGATAAAAACAAAAGTAAATGTATCTGGTACCACTTCTCTATCTAATAATACAACTTAAAATGCAAAAGATTTATCAGATGTAAACAAGCATTAAAATTATTGAAATCAACATAAAAGTGTGATATATTATTTATAGAACTATAGTAAGAATAGCAAAGTAGTAAACTTCCAAAAACAATTGTTAAGGAGGAACAGATTATGGAAAACTTAATGGCAAAATCTATGACTGAAAGATATGCAGAATATCTTCATACTGGTGATTTAATTGAAAGAGCGGCAAAAAACATTTACTATTGGGTTATGAGCACATTGGAATCTAACTTTTGGGGACTTCAACGTACAGTGACTTTTGATGTTGATTTGTATGCAAATGAGCAGAAAATAATTTTTGCTTTCTGTGACCCAACAGGAGAAAGGCACGAATTTGCGTATTATTCGACTCATAATTGTCAGAATGGAAATTTGCCCAAGATGTTACAGCGGTTTGTAGGAATTTTTAATAATACCAAATATCCATTATCTGACAAAATTTCATCACCTGTTTTTCGAGCATACTATTATGATGATAAGGTAGATGTTGGAAAGTATAAGGGATATTATCATATAAACATCATGGTAGATATGCTACCAGATGCTGCTGATGATCCTGCTAATCGTGGCATCTATGCCTAAGTTAAGAGGGGGCTCCTATATTATAGGAGCCCCTCGTTTCTTGATTTAGAACTCATTGTTTTATTCCTACCACATTGCTCTTTATATAGTGCTTGTGGACCTTCCTCATAATATATACGTTCATTTACCTACAACATTATGATTTCCTAAATTGAAATATGCAGCTGTTTCATTAAGAGATAAATGGTTTTTATGCATATATTCTACTACATTTTGTTTAAATTCTCCACTATATTTTATATTATTTCGTATTAATCCATTAATTCCGTGTTCTTGGTAATTCTTTATCCACCATCGAACTATAGATCTATTGGGAATCTTGAAATGTTCTGCAAGTTCACCACAACCGATATGATTTTTTTCATAATATTTTATTACTTCTAATTTAAATTCCTTTGAATATTTAGACATATAAAATGAACCCTCCTTACTAAACTTTTTTGTCTAATAATTTGGGTTCACTTCAAAATAGTTGATTTTTTCTTTTACAAAAATTTTAAATTGAGATATGTGAAATCTATCAAGAACTTATAAAGGGATAGTAGATAATGCTTACCTTGAAAAAATGGATTATAAAAAACAGCAGATAAATGGTTAAAAAATTTCGGTGACGAAAATTTTATTGTTGCAGTATTAGATAATCAAATTGTAGGATTTTGTAGATATGGTGAAAGAATAGATGAATTAGATAGGTTTAAAAAGTTAATAAAATAGCAAAGAAAAATTCTTATATTACTGACAAAACAATATTTTTATGCTGTAATATAAGAAAATTTCAGCTAATAAGCTGATAAATTTCTATAATCTCTTTTTTAAGAATTTGCATATTTAAGATAATATTAACATCAAAATTATAATTAATAGAAGGAGGAATAAAAAGTGATATAAACATCTACTTTACCTATTTGCAGATAATAAGAGAATGAAAGCTCAAAAAAATATTAATTAATGATTACTAGGAGGGCAAAACATTATGATTGTATTTTTAGTATTTATAGGCATTATTACCATATCTGTCTTTGTAGGTTGCTTAATAAGCATTTGGATAAATAGGAAGGAAAACAAAAAAAATCGAACAATAACTATATATTCTTTTGATCAGGAATTGTTTGATGCTGATATTCCCTATAATGGTCCAGATTTTGTTAATCGTTTTGAAACAGATGTATTTGATTTAAGAAACTAAATATCACTAAAATAAGGATAGTTATATTGGCATAACTGTTCTTATTTTTTTGACTTTAAAATATATTCTACATATCTATTCTTTGAACTTTTTTGGTTATTATTATAATTTTATTGAAATTTATAAAAGTCATAATAAATTAATAGATATTTGTATCAATCGTGTAGAGAACCGAAAAAAGCGTATTTTATATTGTATACGATTTAAAAATTGATTTTTCTGCAAGATAATGTTATACTATAGTTATAACTTGTTTAACAAGTTGCTGATACAAAGTTCATAAAATATAATTATTTTAAGGAGGAAAACAACTTATGAAACGGAAAAGACTTTATTATGTATTATTGGCAATGATAAGTGTAATACTACTTTTTGTTTTAACAATCAAATTTATTCCATTATCTACTATAGTAGGAATACTAATATTTCTTACATGTTTTATGCTATTTTAGCTATATCTATATTTTATGTGGTCTTTGGAGCAAATTTGAAAAAAGCAATTAATATTCATAAGATGTTGTAAAATAATTGTTATACTACAATGTGGTGTAGCAATTATTTTATTAATATAGATGATTGCTTTTAATATAGTTGGTTGACAATCCATATCTCTAAGAGTTAAGTGGTTTATCCTAGAAAATATTTGATAAGATTTGAATTTGCTAAAAGTAACAATAACGTAGTGGTTTGAATTCATTTAATAACATAAAAACTGTTGAAAAATCACAAAAGTTATGTTAATATATAATGGTATGTTAACTAATATGTTTTTTGTTTTATTTTTTTCACAAAATTGTGAGAGGAAAATATTCCTCAAACTTTTTGTTTTACATATAGAGGTTGTCAACAATAAAAGTTTATAGGAGGTATGTTTCTTCATTGAACTTTGTAATAAAAAAGCCTATAAGTATAATTGTAAGCTCAGGGAGAAAATTAAAAACGGACTTCCTAAAGGAACTAAATTTAGTGTAAATGTTACAGATCTAAACAATAAAGATTTGAACAAATTATTAAAAGAAAAACTAACATGTACAGCATTATTTGATGGAAACACAGTAACTATTGAATTTTCATTACCTGAAAAAGTGAGTTTAGAAACAGATGATGTACTTTGGTTTAATGACAATTTCAAATATTAATATCTAAAAAGTTGAAAAAAGGGCAAGTTATTGCTCTTTTTTCAATGAACATTATTGTGAAAGTAGTTAATTTAGATGAAAAATTATTTAGTATTTATTTTGGGAAAATATTGTATCATTAATATATGTATGATATACTTTAATAAATTGATTGATATTTGTATCAATTGTTAAGAGAAACTTTTATAAAATTAGTTCAATAATTATGTAATAAAATTTAAAGTTATTTTTAAATTTCAAATAAAAATGATGAATTCTTTTAAAGGAGAGGAAAATTTTGAAAAAGGTACCTGTTGAAAAAAATAAGGAATATGTTGTAGATATTATAGATAATGGATTTGAAGGAGAAGGAATAGCTAAAATTGATAATTTTACAATATTTATTCCATCAGCATTAAAAGGTGAGAAGATAAAAATATTGATTGTAAAAGTCCTATCATCTCATGCATTTGGAAAAATAATTGATATAATAAAAAAGTCTCCATATAGAGTAGATTCTGATTGTGTTACATATAAAAGATGTGGGGGATGTAATTTAAGACATGTTGATTATGAAGAAACTTTAAATATGAAACAAAATGCAGTGCAATCATTAGTAAATAAAACTCTAAAAAATAAAATAGAAGTTAAGCCAACTGTTGCAATGGGAAATCCATATCATTATAGAAATAAACTTCAATTTCCAATAGGAGTAAGCAAAGAAACTGAGCCTGTTATAGGTGTTTTTGCAAATAGAACACATGAAATAGTACCAATAGAAGGATGTGCACTTCAAGATAGAAAAGCTATACAAATTTCAAAATATGTTATTGATGTTATAAAAGAATATAATTTAAGCATATATGATGAAAAAACAGGATTAGGATTAATGAGACATGTAGTAGTAAAGACTGCTAAAGCTACTGATGAATATATGGTGATTTTAGTTATAAATGGAGATAAATTGCCACATGCTAAAGAGATTACGACGAAATTACAAGGTGCTTTCCCTGGAATTGTTTCAGTGATTGTTAATATAAATAAGAAAAATACAAATGTGATTTTAGGAGAAAAGAATATTACTGTTTGTGGTAAAGATTATATTGTGGATAGATTAGGGGATTATTATTTTAAAATATCTCCATTATCTTTTTATCAAGTAAATCCAGTTCAGGCTGAAGCAATGTATAATTATGCAATTGAAGCTGCTGAAATTTCAAAGAAAGATGTAGTGTTTGATTTGTATTGTGGTATAGGTACAATTTCAATTTTTATGGCCAAATTTGCAAAAGAAGTTTATGGTGTTGAGATTGTAGAACAGGCTATAGATATGGCTAAGAAAAATGCTTTATTAAATGAGATTGATAATACTCATTTTATTGCTGGTGATACTGAAGTTATATTAACTGATTTAATAAAGAATAAGGAGATAAGACCAGATGTAATTGTTGTTGATCCTCCTAGAAAAGGTTTGGATAATACTACTGTTAACAATATTTTGGAGGTTATGCCAAGGAGGGTGGTTTATATAAGTTGTAATCCTGCAAGTTTGGTTAGGGATTTGGAAAAGTTGGAAGAGAAGTATGTGGTTGGGTGTGTGCAGCCTTTTGATATGTTTCCATTTACTAGTCACGTTGAAACTATTTCTGTTTTAGAATTAAAATAAATCTTGAAAACATTGATATTACTAATTTACAGTTGATGAAATAAAAATTGTTAAAAAGTGAAAAATAATAAAAAAATTGTGTTTTATCTTATTTTTATGCAAAAATAAGATGTAAACCCGAATGTGGGAATATATAAGAATTAATTTATAATTTTTTTAAAAATGAAAATGAACATTCAAGATAGAAAGAGTGTTTAAATTTATAAAAGTAGA
>CAOKHL010000004.1 GCA_948468315.1 uncultured Eubacteriales bacterium | reverse complement strand
GATCCAAGAAGATGTGATGTGAGTAGATTAAAAACTGTTATAAGACATCCAATAAAAAATTCTTTCTAGGAGGTATGAATTATGAAATATGAAATTGTAGAATTACAAGAAAAGGTTGTTGCAGGAATTGAAATAAAAACAACTAATCAAAATGGAAAGTCCATTAAAGACATAGGAATGACTTGGCAAAAATTATTTACAGAAGGAAGCTATGAAACAATACCTAATAAAGTAAATAATAAAACAATAGGATTATATACACAATATGAAGGTGATTATACAAAACCTTATATTTTTCTTGCAGGAGCAGAAGTTAGTCAAAGTGCAAAAAATAACCAAGAAATAATAAACAAAGTTATTCCAAAAGGAAAATATGCTAAATTTGTTATAATAGGAGATGTTCAAAATTCAGTAGGACAGGCTTGGCAAGAGATATGGGGAATGGATTTGAAAAGAAAATATACTTGTGATTTTGAAGAATATCAAAATAATTCTGAAGATATGCAAAATCAAGAAATTCATATTTATATAGCAATTGAAGAGTAAAAAATAAAGGTAGATGGTTTTTGTGTTCAATACAAAAATTATCTACCTTTTATGTATAATTAGATAGATAATTGGTTATTTAAAAGTAATAAAAGTAAATTATAGGAGGTATTATTATGTGTACAGCAGCAACTTATAAAACAAAAGATTTTTATTTTGGACGTACATTAGATTATGAATTTTCTTATGGAGATGAAATTACAATAACACCAAGGAATTACAAATTACATTTTATAGAAAAAGGCGATATTCAAGTTCACTATGCTATTATAGGAATGGCTTGTGTAATAGATGAATATCCATTATATTATGATGGAATAAATGAAAGAGGCCTTGGAATGGCAGGTTTAAACTTTGTTGGAAATGCTTATTATAAAGAAAAGAGTGGAGGTAAAGATAATATAGCACAATTTGAGTTTATTCCATGGATTTTAAGTCAATGTGCTACTGTAAAGGAAGCAAAAAAATTAATTGAAAAAATAAATTTAATAAATGTCTCATTTAACAATCAATTACCAGTTGCTGAGTTGCATTGGATTATTTCAGATAGTGAAGAATGTATAACAGTAGAAGCTGTAAAGGAAGGAATTAAGATATATGATAATCCAGTAGGAGTTTTGACAAACAATCCACCATTTTATATGCAAATGTTTAATTTAAATAATTATATGAATTTATCAACAAAACAATTAGAAAATACATTTTCTAAGAAATTAAATTTGAAAGAATATAGTAGAGGAATGGGAGCAATTGGACTACCAGGAGATTTATCATCACAATCTAGATTTGTAAGGGCAGCATTTACAAAAATGAATTCAATTTCTGGAAAAGGTGAAAATGAAAGTGTTAGTCAATTTTTTCATATTCTTAATTCAGTTGAACAACAACGTGGGTGTTGTGATTTAGGTAATGGTAAATATGAAATAACCATATATACATCATGTTGTAATACAAATAAAGGAATTTATTATTATACAACATATGATAATCATCAAATAACAGCAATAAATATGTATAAAGAAAATTTAAATAGTGATAAACTTATAAAATATAATTTAATAAAAGAAGAACAAATAAATATACAGAATTAGTTTTTTACAGAAAGGATTTAGGTAAATGTAGTCTAATTAAAAAATGACAAGTCCTTTACAAATAGAAAAAAATGGTGTAATATAAGAACATAAAATACCAATAATAAAAATACAAACCTAAAGGAAGGAAGAATTTTTAATGAGATTATTAGAAACAAAATCAGATGAAGAAGAATATAAAAAATTTTTAGAAAGTCATGAGAGATGTAATTTTCAACAATCTTTAGAATGGTCAAAAGTAAAAACAAGTTGGAAAAGAGAAGTTATATTAGCAGAAGATAGTAGCAAAAAAATAATAGGCTCACTTATGGTTTTAATAAGAAAAATACCAATTTTTGGAAATATCATGTATTCTTCAAGAGGTCCAGTTTGTGATATTCATAATATAGAAGTTTTAAAACAATTAACAGAAGGAGCAAAACAATTAGCAAAAAAATATAATGCAATAGTATTAACAATAGAACCAGATATAAAAAGTGATGACACATCATTTAGAGATATAATGTTAAATTTAGGATATTCTATAAAAGATGATGCCAAAAACTTTAGAGAAGAAATACAACCTAGATATGTATTTAGATTAGATACGAAAGGAAAAAATGAAGACGAGATATTTAAAGCATTTCACCAAAAAACAAGATATAACATACGTTTAGCAACAAAAAAAGGTGTAACAGTAAAAGAAGGAACAAAAGAAGATTTAAAAGATTTTCATAAAATAATGGTAACAACAGGAATAAGAGATGGATTTATAACAAGACCATTAGAATATTTCGAAAAAATGTATGAATGTCTTGGAAACGAGCATATGAAAATACTTATGGCATATTACGAGAATAAACCTATTTCTGGAGTTATACCAATTATGTATGGAAACAAAACATGGTATTTATATGGAGCTAGTAGTAATGAGCATAGAAATTTAATGCCAAACTATTTATTACAATGGGAAATGATAAAAATAGCTCTGCAAAGAAAAAGTGATATATATGATTTAAGAGGAGTACCAGGAATTGCAGATGATAGTAATGGATTATATAGATTTAAAAAAGGATTTGGAGCAGAATATACAGAATTTATAGGAGAAGTATATATTCCATTTAAACCATTAAAATACAAAATGTACAAGTTTTCTGAAAAATTATTTAGAAATTTAAGAGCATTAAAGTTAAAATTTAAGAAAAATAAGTAAACTATTATTAACAAATTTATATACAGGAGGAAATAATGAAATCACTTGTAATAAATAGAGAAGATTTGAAACATAATATAAGAAAAATAAAAGAAATAGCAAAAGATACTGGAAGACTTGATAATCATAAATTACTAAAAATAATAGCAGTAGTAAAAGGAAATGGTTATGGATTAGGACTAATTCCATATTCAAAATTTTTAATAGATAATGGGATAGACTTTTTAGCAGTAGCAACAGTAGAAGAAGCAATAAAATTAAGAGAAGCAAAAATTGAAGCAAGAATATTAATGTTATCTTCAACATCAATAAAAAAGGAAGTAGAACTACTAATAGATAATGACATAATAATAACAATAGGTTCAAAAGAAGCACTTGAAGTAGCAGAAGAAATAGCAAAGAGAAAAAATAAAAAAATAAGAGCACATTTAAAAATAGATACAGGATTTGGAAGATATGGATTTATATATAATGAAAAAGAAAAAATAGTAGAAGCACTTTCAAATTTAAAAAATGTTGAAATAGAAGGAACATTTTCACATTTATCATTAGCTTTTTATGAAAAAAATAAATATTCTGAAGAACAATTTAAAC
This sequence comes from uncultured Eubacteriales bacterium, assembly GCA_948468315.1. Lineage (GTDB taxonomy): Bacteria > Bacillota > Clostridia > TANB77 > CAG-508 > CAG-269. The sequence goes on along the minus strand of CAOKHL010000004.1, from coordinate 96,319 downwards.
GTTTTATGGATGTAATAGAATATTTAAAAGAAAATAAAATTGAAACTGGAATGCTTCATATTTGTAACTCTTCAGCATTTTTGAAATTCAAGAATATGAGATTAAATGCAGTAAGAGTAGGTTCAGCATTTTTAGGAAGACTTGCTATACCAAATATATATGGTTTAAAGAAAATTGCAAATTTAAAATCTAATGTGACAGAAATAAAAGAATTACCTAAAGGATATAATATAGGATATTCAAATTCATTCATAACAAAAAGACAAACTAAAGTTGCAATAATTCCTTGTGGATATGCTGATGGGTATAATGTAAGAGAACAAAAAGATATGTTTAGAAAGATAGATAAATTGCGTTATATAGTAAGAGATTTTAAAGACAGTTTTAAGGACAATTCACTTTATGTTGATATATTGTGCAAAGGCAGTAAAGAAAATAAATATGAAAGATGTAAAGTCTTAGGGAGAATAGGAATGTATCATCTAACAGTAGATATAACAGGAAAAAATGTACAAGTTGGTGATGAAGTAAATTTAAATGTTAGTCCAATGCATGTAGATAGTAGCATTCGAAGGGAGTATATATAGTGGAAAATAATCAAGCTAAAAAAGAAAAGTTTTTAAAACTAAATTTTTTTTAAAGAGTATGGTATTCAATAGCGAAATTTGAAAAATATCCAGAAATGGCAGCATTAGGAGTAAAAAAAGCGATACTATATTTTACAGAATTAATGATAATTTTTAGTATTTTATATACAGGAACATATGTATATTATGCATCAAATGTCGCAAAATTTGATGAACCAAATTTAACATTATCTGAAAAAGTAGTAAAACTTTTAGTAGATGAAACTAATAATCAAAATGAAGAAGTAGCAAAAACAATTGAGATTATAAAACAATATCCTGATAGTACTATAATTGGTACATTATTTATAAGTGCATTTATTTCATTTTATATTGCAACTTTAATGGATATACTTACATTATCGGTTTTTGGGTTATTTACATGTTTGGTCGCAAGAATAAAAATGAATTATAAAGCAGTATTTAATATGTCTATATTTGCATTAACATTATCAACCATTTTAAGAATTATATATATTATGGTAACATTATTAGCAAATTTTGAGGTGAAATATTTTGAAGTAATGTATATAGCTGTTTCATATATAAGTTTAGCAGCAGCAATTTTTTTAATAAAGTCAGATGTAATGAAACAACATTTACAATTAATGAAAATTATAGAACAAAGTAAAGAAAAAATAGAAGAAACAATTACAATACCAAGAAAACCAAAAGATGAAGAAAAAGAAGATGAGGATAATAAAACAGATGAGAAGAAAGAACCTAAAGAGAAGGAAACTGGAGAACAAGGTTCAAATGCATAAATAGAAAGGAAGAATTTTAATGAAAAAAGATAATAACAACAAGAATAAAAATAATAATATTTTATATGGAATATTAGTTTTAGTAACTGTTATATTGGCTTTATTTTTGGTTATATATACTTTAAATTCTAATAAAAAAGATGATGATACAATAATTAGTTATACAGATTTAATAAAGCAAGTTTCAGAAGGAAATGTGAAAAAAGTTGAAATGGTAACAGGTTCATCATCTATAAAAGTTACTTTAAAAAATAAGATAGAAGAAACAAACCAAAATGAAGAAAATACAAATGTTACAGTAGATAATGAAGATAAAAATGAAAATAAGCCTATATTTGGATTTCTAAAAGGAGAAGAAACAGATCCTGATTTAATAAAAAAGTCAATTGTTCCAAATAATCAAAGTTTTATAGAATTAATTCAAAAAAAGGTTGAAGAAGGAAATGAAATTGAATTAATTCAAAAAAGTCCAAGCATATGGGCAACAATTCCATCATATATATTCTCATTTTTACCAACAATAGTAATGGTTGCATTATTTATTATGATTTTTAAAATGCAAGGTTTGGGAGACAAAGGGGAAGTATATAACGAAACAGAGAGAAAGACAAAAGTAAAATTTAAGGATGTAGCAGGACTTGATGAAGAAAAAGAAGAAATGGTAGAATTAGTACAATTCTTAAAAGAACCTAAAAAGTTTATAGAAATGGGAGCAAAAATACCAAAAGGGGTTTTACTATATGGTAAGCCTGGAACAGGAAAAACATTAATAGCAAAGGCAATAGCAGGAGAAGCAGGAGTTCCGTTTATTTCTATGAGTGGTTCAGAATTTATAGAAATGTTTGCAGGATTAGGTGCGTCAAGAGTTAGAAAGCTATTTGACAAAGCAAGAAAAATGGCACCATGTATAGTTTTTATTGATGAAATAGACGCAATAGGTTCAAGAAGAACAAGTGGAAGCGGAGCAGAGTCTGAAAACAACCAAACATTAAATCAATTGCTAGTAGAGATGGATGGATTTTCATCAGAAGAAACAATAATAGTATTAGCTGCAACAAATAGACCAGAAATGTTAGATAAAGCATTATTAAGACCTGGAAGATTTGATAGACAAATTACAATTCCTGCACCAGATAAAAAGGGAAGAGAAGAAATATTAAAAATTCATAGTAAAGATAAGAAAATTGCTGAAGATGTATCATTAGAAAGTATAGCAGAAGATACAGCAGGATTTACAGGTGCAGAACTTGCAAATATTTTAAATGAAGCAGCAATTATAGCAACAAAGAATGAACATAAAGAAATATTAAGAGATGATATAGAAGAAGCTGTAAAGAAAGTAACAGTTGGATTAGAAAAGAAAGCAAGAGTAATATCAGATAAAGATAAACGTTTAACAGCATATCATGAAGCAGGACATGCAATAGTAAGTTGGTATTTGCCAACTCAGAAAAAGGTAAAAGAAATTTCAATTATACCAAGAGGTATGGCTGGTGGCTATACAATGTATAAAACAGATGAAGATAAATCTTATATATCAAAAACAGAAATGGAAGAAAAACTAATTGCTTTATTAGGTGGTAGAGCTGCAGAAAGAGTGGCTCTTGATGAAATATCAACAGGAGCAAGTAATGATATAGAAGTTGCAACAGGAATTGCTAAAGATATGATAGTTAAATATGGTATGAATGATTTAATAGGCCCAATATCTTTAAAAAATGAAAATGGAGAATATCCATTAGATATGTTTGGAAAAGATATGGGAGATAGAATTGGTGTTGAAGTTAAGAAGCTTATAGATACAGCATATAATGATGCACAAATAATATTAAAACAACATATGGATAAATTAGATGCTGTGTCAGAAGAACTTTTAAGAAGTGAGAAGATAAATGAAGAGACATTTAGGACTTTTTTTGAAGAAGAGTAATTTGTAATTTAATATATTTTTATAAATAAGACAGGATCTTTTTTGAAAGGGATCAGGTCTTATTTTTTATATATTTATTGTTTATAGATAAAAGTAAGCCGTCAGAGCCCATAATATATAATTATTTCAAATCTAAATGGCTCATTTCATAGTTTAAGAAATTCTATTGCTTAAACTATTCCATTCACACATTTGGATTTGAAATAATTATATATTATGGGCTCTGACTACTCTATTGATTAAAGTTAGTAGTTGCTATGAGATGTAACAAAAGATGTTAAAAAATATCTAACCAAGTGGAGTATAAGGGAAGATGAATATAGACAAATTGTATTGACAGATGTTATGGAAATTTATATAATAGAATTACCAAAGTTTGAGAAATATAGAGAAAATATTAGTAACAGTAATTTAAACTTATGGGTTAAATTTATAAAAAATCCAGAGGTGGTAGATATGTCAAATAAAGAAATAAAAAAAGCTAAAGAAGTTTTAGAGGAAATAAGTCAAGATGAGAGAGAAAGATATTTAGCAGAACTAAGAGAAAAACATATTTTAGACCAAATAGCAATAGAAGAAGCTGGTTATGATAAAGGTGTAAGGGATGGAATTCAAAAAATGGTTAGAAATATGATATCTCAAAAAATAGACTTAGAAACAATCTGTCAAATAACAGGATTATCAAAAGAAGAAATCGAAAAAATTAAATAATATAATTCTATAAATTTGAAATATAAATTGGAAAAAGCATCATTAAAAATGTTTGTTTAAACTTTTTAATTATGCTTTTTTTATCTGAAAAAATTTTATAAACATTTATGTAACATTTATAAAAATATATTGAAAAATTCAAACTAATAAATTATAATAATAAAGTATAAAAACAAAACATAGGAGAAAAACATGAATATAGTAATTTATATGATAATAATATTATTATTTGCAGTATTATTATTTTGGACATGGAATAATACAAAAGATTTCGAGAGAACAGAGCAAAGAATACTTTTTATAGTAATAGGAATTGTAATATTAAGTATTTTAACACTAATTTTATTTAATATTTCAAAGATAGGGGTAAACTATCCAAATAACAATATTATGAAGGAAATAAGAAAAATGTCATTATTATTGTTTATGCCAATAAATGGTTTTTTAAGTTTACCACATATAGCAAGTATAAAAACAGCTATTAGTTTAGGAAAAGAAAATGATGAAAAAATAAAGAAAAAAATAATAATATTAGGAATTATTTTGGTAGTCGGAATAGTAATTGAAACAGTATATTTAAAAGACTTTCAAAATGGAATAATTCAAATTGTAAATACCAAAACAAATTAAAAAGGACAAAAACTGACATGAAAGGAAATCTTATGAAACCAAAAGTAGTAGTAATAGTAGGCCCAACAGCCTCAGGGAAAACATCACTTTCAATAGAACTTGCAAAACAAATTAATGGAGAAATAGTTTCATGTGATTCAATGCAAATATATAAAGATATGGATATAGGTTCTGCAAAACCTACAAAAGAGGAGACGCAAGGAATTTATCATTATATGATAGATGAAGTTTTTCCTACAGAAAGATTTAGTGTTGCAGAATATAAAAAAAGAGCAGAAGCTGCAATAGAAGAAATTTTAGAAAAGGGAAAAACTCCTATTGTAGTAGGAGGAACAGGTCTTTATGCTAATAGTTTGATTTATGGAATAGAATATGAAGATATTGAAATAGACAAGCAGTATAGGGAAGAATTAATGAATATTGCAGAAACTGAAGAACGGCCTTAATGAATTATATGAAAAAGCAAAAAAGATAGATGAAAAAGCAATAGAAAAAGTAAGTCCGAATGACAAAAAAAGAATAATAAGAATTTTAGAAATATATCATTCAACAGGAAAAACTAAAACTGAACAAGAAGAATTATCAAGGAAAAATGAAGTTAAATATGATTATAAAGTTTTTGCAATAAATATTGAAAGACCTATATTATATGAAAGAATAAACAAAAGAGTAGATATTATGATAGAACAAGGTCTTATTGAAGAGGTTAAAGACTTAATAAAAAAATATCCTAATTTTGAAACAGCAATGCAAGCTATAGGGTATAAAGAAATAGTTGAATATTTAGAAAACAAAATAACAAAAGAAGAAGCAATAGAAAAAATAAAACAAGAAACGAGAAGATATGCTAAAAGGCAAATAACATGGTTTAAAAGAACCCAAAACATAAAATGGCTAGATGGATTAAGTAGTACACAAAATAATATAAGAATTATTTTGGAGGGGATAAATTGAGTAAAATTATAAATTTAGAAGACATAAAAAATAAAAAGTTTGGAAAAAGACATGTAGTATATTTAATATTTGCAGTAATTTTAATGTATATTTTTTATTCTATTTATTTATTAGCAAAAACACCTAATGAAACAGTAACAATAACAAGTGGAGTAATAACACAAGAAGAGGCTGCAACAGGTTATATAATAAGAAATGAACAAGTTTTAAAAGGAAATAATTATAAAAATGGATTAACAGCAATGGTATCAGAAGGAGAAAGAGCTTCAAAAGGTCAAACAATTTTTAGATATAGTGGAATTGCAGAAGAAGAAATAAAATCGAAAATTGAAGAAATAAACTTGAAAATACAAGAAGCTCTTCCTAAAAAAACAACACTGCCATTAACTGATATAAAAAATTTGGAGAAGCAGATAGATGAAAAAACACAAAATTTAAAAACATTAACAGATATACACACAATAGTAGAATATAAAAAAGAAATTGAAGAAATTGCAAGCAAAAAAGCTAAGATTGCAGGAATATCAAGTCCTAATGGTTCATATATACAAGAATTAACAAAACAAAAGGAAGAATATGAACAAAAATTAACAGCAGATTCTGAGTATATTACAGCACCTGAGGCGGGAGTTGTATCATATAGAGTTGATGGATTAGAAGCAGCACTAACACCAGATGATTTTAGTAATTTGACAGAAGAAAAACTTGAGAATTTACAATTAAAGACTGGAAAAATAGTATCAACATCAAATGAAACACGGAAAGATAATTGATAATTTTAATTGCTATATAGCTACTATATTAAATAGTGAAGCAGCAGGAAATGCGGCAGTTGGAGATAAAGTAACAATAACTTTATCAAGTGGAAATGAAATAACTACAGATGTAAAATATGTAGCAGGGCAAGATGATGGAAAAGTTTTGATAGTTTTAGATTTAAAAACATTAACAGAAGAATTAATACAATATAGGAAGATTTCTTTTAATATTACATGGTGGAGTTTTTCAGGATTAAAGGTTCCAAATACGTCTATTCTTGAAGATGAAAATGGATTAAAATATGTAATAAGAAAAAAATCAGGAGAAGACCAAAAAGTTATAGTTAAGCTTTTAAAGAAAAATGATAAATATTCTGTAATAAGTACATATAGTAATGAGGAATTAGAAGCTTTGGGGATTGATGCAAAAGATTATAAGAAGATTTCTCAATATGATAATATATTGATGTATCCAGAAAGAAAGTAGATAATTTTAATATAATTCATAAGCCTTTTTAATAAATTTTACTTTTTATTTATTTTTTTGTTGACTTTTCTAGTTTTTATTGATAGATTTATTTTAATAAAAACATCTTAATAGAAAGAAAGGAGAAGAGATGAAGGTAAAAATAAAAGGAAGTAGAGGTATAACATTAATTGCGCTGATAGTAACAATAATTGTGTTATTGATATTATCAGGAATAACAATAAGTATGTTAACAGGAAAAAATGGAATATTAGGAAAAGCAGCAGAAGCAAAATTATATGGTGAGAGGTCATCATTATTAGAAGCATTACGATTAAAAATAAGTGAATATATGATAGATGGTGTAAGGACAAATGAAGAAGCAATAAAAAAATTGAAAGAAGAAGGATACATAAATGAAGATAATACTATAAACATTAACAAAACAGCAGTTCAAAGTATGAGTACAGGAAAAGGAAGTTTAGATACAGGAGACGTTTATGTTTTAGAACAAAGACAGAAAGTAGCAGCAACAAGTAGTGAAAATGTAGCACTTGATTATTATTTGGTATATTATGATAGAGAAAATAATGACATAGAAATAGGAAGAGTGTTTGGATTTGCGAATGGAGAAAACAAAGTAAATTTAGCTGAAATTTTAGAAGATTTTACCAAAAATCCAGATAAATATATAGCAGAAGGACAAAGTCCAACAAATGGAGATAGAGCAATAGGAACAGATGGAAAAGCTGTTAATATGGATTTGTGGAATACAACAATTATTGATGAAAGCAATAAGAAAATAGGTTTATATACAGCGAATGGCAGCTCTTATAGTCCAGCATATGAAAATGATAACATAAAAGATGGAAAAATACAGGGAACAATACCACAATATATTAAAGTTGATGGTAAAGAGGGAGTTTATACAGTAACAGAAATGAATTATGCTTTTGCCGATTGCACAAATTTAGCAACAGCCCCAGAAATACCAAGTAGTGTAACAAATATGAATTATACATTTCGTGGATGTACTAGTTTAAAAACAGCGTCAGAAATACCAAGCAGTGTAACAGATTTGCAAGCTACATTTTATAATTGCAAAAGTCTGACAACAGCACCCAAAATCTCAAATAGTGTAACAAATATGAGGAGGACATTTGAAGGCTGTACAAGTTTGGCAACAGCTCCAGAAATCCCAAATAGTGTAACAAATATGAGGAGGACATTTGAAGGCTGTACAAGTTTGACAGGACTGGTAAAAATTAAATCTGATAGTATAGATATGGCATATGGATGTTTTGGAGAAGTAACTAATAATATAAAAGTACAAGTGCCTAAAGCTTCTACTACATATACAACTTTTGATGACCATTATGGAACTTCACCAAACATAACAATAGAACAATATTAATAAAAAAATGCAAAGTAAAAGAGAATAAAAATTCTTTCAACTTTGCATTTATTAATATATAAATATAGAAAAATAGGAGAAATATGAAGAGAATTTTTAAATATATACTTATATATATAATTATTGTATTACTATGTGTAAGTTTTTTAACAATAACATCTAAAATATCAAAAACTATAATTGAAGAAAATATAAAACAATCAACTAAAGACTTTCACACAAGTGACGAAGTAGAACAAGTAGTAAAAAGAAGAGACTATACATTCAAACATCCATATGCAGATGCAATGATTTTAAATATTATATATTGTATTGATACAGAACACCCATTATCATCTGCAATGGAAGCAAAATATTATTCTGAAAGACCAGAGAAAAAAGAAGAAAACAAGAAAATATCATATGATTTTGAAAAAATGATAGAAAATAAAGAAGTAGGAAATACTCAATATCTGCGTTACTGGCATGGATATATAGGTATAATTAGAATTTTATTAGTATTTTTTAATTTAGGACAAATTTATATTTTTAATGCAATAATATTATCAGTATTAACAATTATATTAATAGTATTACTAATAAAAAACAAAGCATATGCTTTAATTATATCATTTATTACAGGTCTTATAATGTGTGCAGTAAATGTTGTACCATTTTGTTTAGAATATACATGGATGTTTTATATTATGCTAATAACAAGTATTTTAGCAGTTTTTTGGAAAGATAATATAAAAAGACTAAATACGTTATTTTTTATTACAGGAATATTAACATGTTTTTTTGACTTTTTAACAACAGAGATAATTACAATAATAGTACCAGTATTAATTGTATTAATACTAAGAGTTAAAGAAAAAAAAATAAAAAGCTTTAAACAAGGAATTATATTTGTAATACAGTCAATGGCTTTATGGGGAATTAGTTATATTTGCATGTGGATTACAAAATGGATATTAGCTTCAATTATATTGCATATAAATGCATTTGAGTATGTAATAAGCAATGCAACAGAAAGGATAAATGGAGAGATATATGCAGTAAGTGCTAAGGCTTTACCATGGAAAGCAATTGAAAGAAACTTATTTACATTATATCCGTTAAATACTCAAAAAAATATAAAAAAATTATTAATAATACCAATATGTATCTTTATTTTTGAGGTAATTTTTATTAGAAAAAAAGATTTAAAAAAATTGTGGTTATCAGGATTATTATTGTTGATATCAATAATACCATATGTAAGATATGCCATTTTGGCAAATCATTCATATTTACATTACTTTTTCACTTTTAGAAGTCAAATTATAACAGTAATGGCAATTACATTAGCAATATTTTGTAGTATAGATATAGAATTTTGGAGGAAGAAAATAAATGGAATTAACAATACTAATCCCAGCGCTAAATGAAGAAAACACAATACAAATATGTGTAAAAAAAGCAAAACAATTTTTAGCAGAAGAAAAAATACAAGGAGAGATATTAGTAATAGACAACAACAGTACAGATAAAACAGCGCTAATAGCAAAAAAAGAGGGAGCTAGAGTAGAACAAGTAAAAGAAAAGGGATATGGAATAGCATTAATAAAAGGCAGTAAATTAGCAAAAGGAAAATATACTATAATGGGAGATGCAGACGACAGTTACAATTTTTTAGAATTAAAAGAATTTATAAAATTACTTAGAGAAGGAAATGATTTAGTTATAGGAAATAGATTTAAAGGAAAAATAGAAAAAGGAGCAATGAAGTTTTTACATAGATATATAGGAACACCATTTATTTCTTATTTAGCAAGAAAAAAATATAAAATTCTGATAAAAGACTTTAATTGTGGATTAAGAGGATATGTAACAGAAAAAATAAATGAATTAAATTGTAAAGCAAAAGGTATGGAATATGCGACTGAAATGATAATAAGAGCTAAAAAAGCGAACTTAAAAATTGTAGAAGTACCAATTAATTTTTATAAAGATAAAAGAAATAAAAGATCACATTTAAGGACATTTAAAGATGGGATAAGACATTTGAATGTAATAAAAACAAATTAAATTTATAAATATAGTACATTATCAAAAAAATATAAAATTAAACAAATAGAATATTACAAAAATATTACAATAATATTAAAAAAATATTACATTTAATGGAAACTATTGACTTTTTCAGAAAAATGTAAGATACTAATTTCGTATTGAATAAGAACGAAACGTTTTAGGAGGAAATAAAATGTCAAGTGCAATAATGAGCAAAGTTTGGAATTTATTTGGAATGGATCAAGCTGAAGATGAAGAATACGAAGATGAAGATGTATATGACTATGATTATGAAGAAGAACCAGAAGAAGAAAAGAGAAGTTTTATAAAGAAAAATAATAAAGTAGTGTCAATGCCACAAACACAATCTATAAGAATGGTAATTTCACAACCAACAAGTTTTGAACAATCAGAAGAAATTTGTGGATTTTTAAAAGAGAAAAAATCAGTAATAGTAAATTTAGAATATGTAAATAAAGATGTAGCAAGACGTATAGTTGATTTTATAAGTGGAGGAGTATATGCTTTAGATGCACATATTCAAAAAGTGTCTAATTCAATATTTTTAATAGCACCTGTAAACTACGAAATAACAAATGAAATGGCAAGAGAAGAGATAAAAAACAAATTATCAGTTTCTTGGTTAAATAAAAATAGTATTAACTAAAATGAAGGAGGCTAAACTATGCTTACACCACTAGACATTGAAAATAAAAAATTTTCAAAACAAATAATGAATGGTTATAATGTTGAAGAAGTAGATGATTTTTTAGATGAAATAGGAGTAGACTTTGCAAAAAAACAAAAAGAAGTAAATGAAGCTTCAAAAAAAATAGAAGAATTAAATGCAAGTCTTGAACACTACAAAACTATTGAAGATACACTTCAAAATACATTACTTATGGCTCAATCAACAGCAGAAGAAGTAAAAAATATAGCAAAACAAAAAGCAGATCAAATAGTAAGTGATGCAAAAGCAACAACACAAAAAGAAGTAGATTTTATACAAAATCAAATATTAATGAAGAAAAAAGAATTAGAAGATGTACAAAAACAATTTGACATATATAAAGCAAAAATGGAATCACTTTTAATTTCACAATTAGAGTTAATAAAAGAAATAAATAAAAATCATGATGAAACAATCTAGAGAATTTGTAAAAATAGCAAAATAACTTGCTATTTTTTTTATGTAAAAATATACTTAAAAATTAATTTGACAAAATTGTCACAAACCCTTGACATAATCCTACTTTTTTGATATAATTTTAACGTTAAACTTTAAACTAGCGTAACTGTGCGCATTTTTAGTCAAAAGAAATAATTTTAAATAAAGAAAAAGAGGAATTAAACTAAACAAAAGGCGAATTTTTAAGATTGAAAGCAGGCAATTAAGGAAATTCGTTATTTAAATTTAAAAAGCTTTTGTTAGTATTTAAGAAGGACTTTTTCTGTAAAATAAATTATAAAATTCATTCTGCTTAAATTTTATTTAGAGGTGATTTTTTTGGAATTAAAAGAAGTGAAATTTGAAAAAGCTTCAAGAAAAGACTTTTCAAAAGTAGGAGACTACATTGAAATGCCAAACCTAATCAAAGTTCAAAGAGATTCATATGATTGGTTTATAGAAGAAGGTTTAGGAGAAGTATTAAAAGACATTTCTCCAATAGAAGACTATTCAGGAAACTTAGTTCTAGAATTTTTCGATTATTACATGGAAGATAAAACAAAATATACACAAGAAGAAGCAAAAGAAAGAGATGCTACATATTCAACAAGATTACATGTAAAGGTACGTTTAATAAACCGTGAAACAGGAGAAATAAAAGAGCAAGAAATTTATTTAGGTGATTTCCCACTTATGACAGATAGTGGAACATTTATAATAAATGGAGCAGAAAGAGTTGTAGTAAGCCAATTAGTACGTTCACCAGGATGTTACTATGAATCAGTATTTGACCAAAAAACAGGAAAAAGAAATTACACATCAACAGTAATGCCTTTAAGAGGTGCATGGATAGAATATGAAACAGACTCATCAGATGTTTTTTATGTACGTGTAGATAGGACAAGAAAGGTACCAGTAACAGTATTATTACGTACATTAGGACTTGGTTCAGATGACCAAATAAGAGACTTATTTGGAGAAGAACCATTAATAGAAACAACAATAAATAAAGACACAATAAAAAATGAAGAAGATGCAATAATAGAAATATACAAAAAATTAAGACCAGGAGAACTTCCAACAGTTGAAGCAGCAAGAACATTATTCAATGGAATGTTCTTTGACAATAGAAGATATGATTTAGCAAAAGTTGGACGTTATAAATTTAACCAAAAATTAAGTTTAGCAGCTCGTATAACAGGACATATTGCTTATGATGATATTATGGACAAAGAAACAGGAGAAGTTTTTGTAAACGCAGGAGAAATGATAACAGAAGAAGTTGCTGAAGACATTCAAAATTCTGGAATAAATATAGTAGACTTAAAATTAAATGACAGAAAAGTAAGAGTAATAGGAAATGGAACAGTAAACATATACAAAGCTTTACCAAATGTAGACCTAAAGAAAGTACATTTTAGAGAAAATGTAAATTATGCAGTATTACAAAACATAATAGAAAATACAGACGAAAAAGACCTAGTAAAAACAATAGAAGAAAGATATGATGAATTAGTACCAAAACACATTACAACAGAAGACATAATCGCATCTATTAGTATGTTATTAAATATTTATAATGGATTAGCAGTGCCAGATGATATAGACCACTTAGCAAACCGTAGAATTAGATGTGTTGGAGAATTATTACAAAATCAATTTAGAATTGGTTTAGCAAGACTAGAAAGAGTTGTAAGAGAAAGAATGACAATTCAAGACTTAGATGTTGTAACTCCACAAACATTAATAAATCCAAAACCAATAGTAGCATCAATAAGAGAATTCTTTGGAAGTTCACAACTTTCACAATTTATGGATCAAACAAATCCACTATCAGAATTAACACATAAAAGAAGAATTTCAGCATTAGGACCTGGAGGATTATCAAGAGAAAGAGCTGGTTTCGAGGTAAGAGACGTTCACTATACACACTATGGTAGACTATGTCCAATAGAATCTCCAGAAGGACCAAACATAGGTCTAATTTCAGCACTTTCATCATTTGCAAGTATAAATGAATATGGATTTATAGAAACACCATATAGAAAAATAGACCCAGAAACACACAAAGTAACAGAAATAGTAGAAAATATGAGTGCAGATGTAGAAGATAAATATTATATAGCACAAGCATCAGAGCCATTAAATGAAGATGGTACATTTGTACATGATAGAATAAGAGTAAGACATGGAAACGAAATCATGGAGGTAGAAAAAGACGAAGTTCAATATATGGACGTATCTCCAAAACAATTAGTTTCAATAGCAGCAGCTATGATACCATTCTTAGAGCATGATGATGCAAAACGTGCCCTAATGGGAGCAAACATGCAAAGACAAGCGGTTCCACTTATGATTACAGAAAGTCCAATAATAGGAACAGGTATAGAAGCAAGAGCTGCAAAAGACTCTGGAATATTAGTTTTAGCAGAAGATGATGGTGTTGTAGAAAAAGTAACATCAGAAGCAATTACTGTAAAATATAAAAATGGAAAAACAGTTATACATAGACTTCGTAAATTCAAGAGAACAAATGGAGGAACATGTATTAACCAAAAACCAATTGTAAGAAAAGGTGAAACAGTTAAAAAAGGAGACAGTATAGCTGATGGACCAGCAACACAAAATGGAGAAATGGCATTAGGAAAAAATGTTTTAATTGCATTCTCAACATGGGAAGGATACAACTACGAAGATGCTGTTTTATTAAGTGAAAGACTAGTTAAAGAAGATGTATTTACATCAATACATATAGAAGAATACGAATGTGAATGTCGTGATACAAAATTAGGAGCAGAAGAAATAACAAGAGATATTCCAAATATAGGTGATGACCAATTAAAAGACTTAGATGAAAACGGAATTATAAGAATTGGTGCAGAAGTTAGACCAGGAGATATCTTAGTTGGAAAAGTTACACCAAAAGGAGAAACAGAACTTACAGCTGAGGAAAGATTATTACGTGCAATCTTTGGAGAAAAAGCAAGAGAAGTAAGAGATACATCTTTAAGAGTACCTCATGGAGAATCTGGAACAATAGTTGATGTAAAAGTATTTACAAGAGAAAATTCAGATGAATTATCTCCAGGAGTACAACAAGTAATAAGATGTTATATAGCAACAAAGAGAAAAATATCAGTTGGAGATAAAATGGCAGGAAGACATGGAAACAAAGGTGTTGTATCAAGAGTATTACCTGTTGAAGATATGCCATTCATGCCAGATGGAACACCAATAGATATTTTATTAACACCACTAGGAGTACCTTCTCGTATGAACTTAGGTCAAATACTTGAAGTACATTTAGGAATGGTAGCAAGATTAAATGGATGGAAAGTTTCAACACCAGTATTTGATGGTGCAGACCAAAAGGAAATAGAACAACTATTACGTGAAACAGGACTTTCAGAAGATGGAAAAACAATACTATATGATGGTAGAACAGGAGAACCATTTGATAAGCCAGTAACAGTAGGTGTTCAATATATGCTTAAACTACATCACTTAGTAGATGACAAAATACATGCAAGAAGTACAGGACCATACTCACTAGTTACACAACAACCTCTAGGAGGAAAAGCACAATTTGGTGGACAACGTTTTGGAGAGATGGAAGTTTGGGCACTAGAAGCATATGGTGCAGCTTATACATTACAAGAAATGTTAACTGTAAAATCAGATGATATTGTTGGTCGTGTTAAAACATATGAAGCAATTGTTAAAGGTGAAAATATACCAGAACCAGGAATACCAGAAGGATTTAAAGTTCTTATAAAAGAATTACAAGCATTAGGTTTAGATGTAAGACTTTATGAAAATGACAAAGAATTAGAATTAAAAGAAGACATCGAAGATGCAGTAGACTTTAATTTAAATGAACAAAAGAAAATGGTTAGTGGAGAAGATGATGATGTAGTTGTAAGTGACGAATTATCAGAAAATTATATTGAAGATGATTCAGATGAATTGTTACAAGATGACGAATATGATGATGATGAATTATTTGGAGATATAGATGAAGATGATGAAGATGAAGACTTTATTTTTGATGATAATGATTTAGCAGAAGACAATATTGATGAAAGTTTTGATATTGATAATTAGACATTTAGAATTTTAAATAATGTTTTTATAAAATGTAACATAGAAAAGTAGAAATAATAATACTTTTCTATGTTAAAGAATAATTGCATATTCATATTTTAGACTTTAAATTACAAGAAGGAATTGTTCGTGCAGTGTTAAAATTTAAAGAAAAAATGTGAAACCTATGAGTAGACGAGATGTAACGATCTCTTAAAGAAAGGGGCAAATTTAGAATAAATGGAAGAATTAGAAACATTTAATAAGTTAAAGATAGGTATTGCATCAGATGAAAAAATAAGAGAATGGTCAAAAGGTGAAGTAAAAAAACCTGAAACTATTAATTATAGAACATTAAAACCAGAAAGAGATGGTCTATTTTGTGAAAGAATATTTGGACCAACAAAAGACTGGGAATGTCATTGTGGAAAATATAAAAGAGTAAGATATAAAGGTGTTGTTTGTGACAGATGTGGAGTTGAAGTCACAAAAGCAAAAGTTAGACGTGAAAGAATGGGACATATTGAACTTGCAGCACCAGTAGCTCATATTTGGTATTTTAAAGGAATTCCAAGTAGAATAGCTTTAATGTTAGATATCTCTCCAAGAAACCTAGAGAGAGTTGTATATTTTGCATTATATATAGTTATAGATAAAGGAACATCAGGATTAGAAAAATATCAATGTCTAACAGAAAAAGAATACCATGAAGCAATTGAAAAATACGGAAAAGGTTCATTTAAAGCAGGAATGGGTGCAGAAGCTTTAAAAACTTTACTTGAAGAAATAGATTTAGAAAAACTTGCAAAATCTTTAAGAAAAGAATTAGAAAATGCTAGTGAACAAAAAAAGGCAAAAATAGTTAAAAGACTAGATACAGTTGAATCTTTTAGAATTTCAGGAAATAAACCAGAATGGATGATAATGAATGTTGTTCCTGTAATTCCACCAGATTTAAGACCAATGGTTCAACTAGATGGAGGTAGATTTGCAACAACAGATTTAAATGACTTATATAGACGTGTTATAAACAGAAATAACAGATTAAAAAGACTTTTAGAATTAGAAGCTCCAGAAATAATAGTTAGAAATGAAAAAAGAATGTTACAAGAATCAGTAGATGCATTAATAGATAACTCAAGACGTGGAAGACCTGTAACAGGAGCTGGGGGAAGAGCTTTAAAATCTTTATCAGATTTATTAAAAGGAAAACAAGGACGTTTCCGTCAAAACTTACTAGGAAAACGTGTTGACTATTCAGGACGTTCAGTTATAGTAGTAGGACCAGAACTTAAAATATATCAATGTGGTGTTCCAAAAGAAATGGCAGTTGAATTATTTAAACCATTTGTTATGAAAGAATTAGTAGCAAGAGGAATGGCACACAATATTAAAAATGCTAAACGTATGGTTGAAAGATTAAAACCAGAAGTATGGGGAATATTAGAAGATGTTATAAAAGACCATCCAGTAATGTTAAACCGTGCTCCAACTTTACATAGATTAGGTATTCAAGCATTTGAACCAGTACTTGTTGAAGGTAGAGCAATAAAACTACATCCATTAGTTTGTACAGCGTTTAATGCCGACTTCGATGGTGACCAAATGGCTATACATTTACCATTATCACCAGAAGCACAAGCAGAAGCAAGATATTTAATGCTTTCTACAAATAACCTACTAAAACCACAAGATGGAAAAACAGTTACAGTACCAACAATAGACATGGTATTTGGTGGATATTATTTAACAATGGAAGTACCAGGAGAAATTGGAGAAGGTAAATACTTCAAAGACCCAGAAGAAGCTATAATGGCTTATGAAAATCATGCTGTTGGAATGCATGCAAAAATATATGTTAGAAGAACATTAGAAATAGATGGAGAAAAGAAATCAAAGAGAATAGAAACAACAGTTGGAAGAATTTTATACAATGAAGGAATTCCACAAGATTTAGGATACAAAGATAGAACAAATCCAGAAGAAATGTTCCAATATGAAATAGATTTTGCTGTTAACCAAAAGAAATTAGGAGCAATTATAGATAATTGTATAAGAGTACATGGATTAGCTGTATCAGCAGAATTATTAGACAATATTAAAGACAAAGGATTTAAATATTGTACACGTTCAGGATTAACATATTCTATGGGAGATGTTAAAGTTCCAGAAGATAAACCTCAAATATTAGCAGAAGCAGATGCAAAAGTTGCAGATATAAGAAAGAAATATAGAAGAGGTTTAATTACTGAAAATGAAAGATATAAAGAAGTAGTTAATATCTGGAACGAAGCAACAATAAAGGTAGGTAAATCACTTGAAGATAGTATTGAAGACCAAAACCCAATTAACTTAATGGTTAAATCAGGAGCTCGTGGTAATATAAACCAATTAAGGCAAGCAGCAGCAATGAGAGGACTTATGGCTGGAACAACAGGTAAAGTTATCGAAATACCAATCAAGTCTTGTTTCGCAGAAGGTCTAGACAGCTTAGAGTACTTCATATCTTCTCACCAAGCACGTAAAGGTTTAGCAGATACAGCTTTAAGAACAGCAGACTCTGGATATTTAACAAGAAGACTTGTAGATGTAGCTCAAGAAATAATTGTTAGAGAAGAAGATTGTGGTTCAAAAGAAGGATTAGTTGTTTATGATATTAAAGATGGAAATCAATTAATTGAACAAATGCAAGAAAGATTAATAGGAAGATATCCAGTAAATGATATTATAAATCCAAAAACAAATGAAATAATAGTTGATACAAATACTCTAATTACAGAGGAAATAGCAGAAGAAATAGTAAATGCAGGAATTGAGAAGGCTGAAGTGCGTTCAGTTTTAGGATGTTATTCAAAACACGGTGTTTGCCAAAAATGTTATGGAATGAGTTTGGCAAGACATCATAGAGTTGAAATAGGTGAAACAATTGGTATAGTTGCAGCACAATCAATAGGAGAACCTGGTACACAGCTTACAATGAACACAAAACACGCAGCAGGTGCTATTGGTACAGATATTACACAAGGTTTACCAAGAGTTGAGGAGCTATTTGAAGCTCGTAAACCAAAGGGATTAGCTACAATTACAGAAATTGCAGGAAAAGTAAAAGTAAAAGAATCTAAGAAGAAAAAAGAAGTAATAATTACTTCAGATACAGATTCAAAAACATATACAATCCCATTTGGACCAAAAATGAAAGTAAAAGATGGAGATATGGTTGAACCAGGAGATCCATTAGTAGAAGGTTCTCTAAACCCAGCTGACATTTTAGCAATAAAAGGTCCAGAAGGTGTATTTGAATACTTAACAACAGAAGTTCAAAAAGTATATAGAAACCAAGGTGTTGATATAAATGACAAACATATTGAAGTTATTGTAAGACAAATGCTTAAGAGAGTAAGAGTTGAAGATAATGGAGATACAGATATGTTCCCTGGAACTTTAGTTGATATGTACGAATTTGCAGACAAAAATGCAGAAGTAGTAGAAAAAGGATTAAGACCTGCAACAGGAAGAAGAGTATTATTAGGTATTACAAAAGCTTCACTTGCAACAGATAGTTTCTTATCAGCGGCTTCTTTCCAAGAAACAACAAGAATTCTTACAGAAGCAGCAATAAAAGGAAAAGAAGATGATTTAGTTGGACTTAAAGAAAATGTAATTATTGGTAAATTAATTCCAGCTGGAACTGGTATGAAAAAATATCAAGATTTGCATATAAGTACTGAGAAGAAAAATGAGGAGAGCGTTGAGGCTTAAGGCATTTAATATAGAAAATAGAATTAGAGGGGATAACTTTCTGGTTCTATTTTTTTGTATAAATTATGGAACGATTTTATCCTGTTTTTAGTCAGAGACTATTTAAAATTGCTATATTATGTGATATAATTGAAAAGGAATTAAAAAGGAGTGGAATAGATGTATAAAGATTGGAAAATAAGTGAAGAAATAGAGAATTTATCAATAGAAGTAGAAAAAGAAATAGAACCACAATTTAAGGAAATAGACAAAATATGTGAGCTAAACAGCTTAAAAGTATTACAAGCAATGCAAAATAATCATTTATCAGGAATGCACTTAAATACATCAACAGGATATGGAATAGATGAACCAGGAAGAGATAAAATAGAAGAAATATATAGTGAAATATTTAAGGCAGAAGATAGCTTAGTTAGAAGTCAACTAATTTCAGGCTCACATGCATTAGCTGTTACTTTACAAGGATTATTAAGACCAAATGATACAATGTTAAGTATAACAGGTTTACCATATGATACATTACAAACAGTAATAGGAATAGGAGAAAATCCTGGTCAAAGTTCTTTAAAAGCATTTGGGATAAAATATGAGCAAATAGATTTAGTTAATAATGAATTTGACACAGAAAAAATAGTAAATAGGCTTTCAAAAAAACACATAAAATTAGTAGAAATACAAAGGTCATTAGGATATTCAACTAGAAAGAGTTTGGGAATAGACCAAGTTGAAGAAATAATAAAACAAATAAGAAAAGTAAATAGCCAAGTAATTATAATGGTAGACAATTGCTATTGTGAGTTTGTAACAGAAAAAGAACCAATAGAAGTTGGAGCAGATATAGCAGTAGGTTCATTAATAAAAAACTTAGGTGCAGGAATAGCAACAAGTGGAGCATATGTAGTAGGAAAAAGAGACTTAATTAACTTAGTAGCCGAAAGATTAACAGGATTAGGTAAAGAGATAGGACCATCATTAGGACAAAATACAAATTATCTAAAAGGTTTATTTTATGCACCATCAGTTGTAGCAAGTTCTCTAAAAACAATGATATTTGCAAGTAGGATGTTAGAAAAACTAGGATATAATACAACTCCAAAATACAATGAACAAAGAGCTGATATAGTGCAAAATATTATATTTAATGATAGAGAAAAATTAATTAAATTTTGTCAAGGAATACAATCCGGTTCGCCAATAGACAGTTTTGTAACACCAGTTCCAAGTCCAATGGCAGGATATACAGATGAAGTAATAATGGCAGCCGGAACTTTTGTAGAAGGAGCAACAATAGAGCTTAGTTGTGATGCGCCATTAAGAGAACCATATATAGCATACATGCAAGGCGGATTAACATACCAATATGGAAAATTAGGAGTATTAAAAGCAATAGAATTTATGAGATAATTTTGTAAAAGGACTGTAGCATTTCGCAAAAATAAACAGTCCTTTTAATAAAAGAGGAGGAAAAATGAAAGTACTAATTGGAACAAATAATCCAGGAAAAGTAAAAGGTGCAAAGCAAGCATTTGAATGTTTTTATAAAGATGTAGAAATATTTGGAGTATCTGTTAATTCAAATGTTAGTGATGAACCTGTAAATGATGAAATATATGCAGGAGCAAGAAATAGAGTTAATAATTTAATAAAATATGCAAAAGAAAATAATGTAGATAGCGACTTTTTTATAGGGGTTGAATCTGGAATAACAAACAAATTTGGAAAATGGTGTATTATTCAAATAGCAGTAATTAAAGATAAAAGTGGATATGAGAGTTTTGGAGCAGGACCAGCATTTCCTGTACCAGATAAATATGTAGAAGAAATTATAAGTACAGATTTAGGAAAAGTAATGGATAAAATTTTTTGTAAAGATGCATTAAAAAATGGAAAAGGCGGAATAGCATTTTTAACAAGAGATGTTGTTACAAGATATGATTTAACAAGAGAAGCATTTATAATGGCCTTAACAGAATTTGTAAATGGGGATATTTGGAGAGATTAAATTTATTAAAAGTAAAAAAGCAGTTTCTTTTTTTATGAAAGAAGCTGCTTTTTTACTTTATTATTCAACAGTAACAGACTTAGCAAGGTTTCTAGGCTTATCAACATCTAATCCTTTTTCTTTTGAGACGAAATATGCAAGAAGTTGTAAAGGAATAATAGTAACAATAGGAGAGATATAAATATTTGTATCAGGTACAACAATAATATTATTAAATAAAGATTTATCAATTTGCTTTATTGTAGTTTCTGAAGCAACAATAGTAGTAATAGCTCCTCTAGTTATAATTTCTTCCATATTACTTACAGTCTTCTTTACTAAATTTTCATCAGTTATAATTCCAATAACATTAATACCTTTTTCTATTAATGCAATAGTACCGTGTTTAAGTTCTCCTGCTGCATAGCTTTCTGAATGAATATAAGAGATTTCTTTTAATTTTAAAGAGGCTTCTAATGCTGTAGCATAATCTATACCTCTACCTAAATAGAAAATATCTTTTTCTTTAAATATGTTTTTCGCAATAGCATTAATTTGAGACACATCTTTTAGAATATTCTCAATTTTATTAGGTAAACAAAGTAATTCTTTTTTTATTTCTTGTAATTCCTCAAAAGTAGATGTTTCTAATATTTCTGCAAAATAAATAGCAAGTAATGTAATTAATGTTATTTGTGATGTATATGCCTTTGTTGAAGCAACAGCTATTTCTGGGCCAGCATGTGTATAAAGTGCAAAATCTGCTTCTCTTGCAATAGAGCTTCCGAGTTACATTTGTTACTGCAATTGTTTTTGCGTGTTTAGATTTACAAAGCTTTAGAGCGGCTAATGTATCAGCAGTTTCTCCTGATTGACTGATAAAAATGCATAAAGTTTTATCATCAATTAAAGGATTTCTATATCTAAATTCAGATGCAATATCAACTTCTGTATGAATTTTACAAAGATTTTCAATAGTGTTTTTTACACATAATCCAACATGCATAGCTGTGCCACAAGCTATAATATATATTTGATGTAAAGAACTTAAATATTCTTTACTAAACCCTAATTCATCAAAGTTACATGTATCATTATCTAATCTAGAACCAATAGTTTCACGAACTTTAGTTGGTTGTTCCATAATTTCTTTAATCATATAATCATCAAATCCAGATTTATCAGCAGCCATGGCATCCCATGTTATAGTAGTTGTAGTTTTTTCAAATTCTTTTAAATCATTATCATAAAATTTGATATTATCTTTTGATAAAACAGCATATTCAAAATTTTCTAATAGATAGAAATTTTTTGTGTAACTTAAAATAGCTGGAATATCTGAAGCTATATAATTTTCTCCATTTCCTTTTCCTATAACTAAAGGACTATCTTTTCTAACAACAATCATATTATTAGGCATATAAACAGATAATATTTCTAAAGAAAAACTACCTATTAATTCATTACATGCAAGTTTGACGGCTCTTAATAATTTTAAATCATCATTTATTAAATCTCTTTTGTAATAATAATTAATTAAATTAGGAATAACTTCTGTATCTGTATCAGAAATAAAGTTATATCCTTTTTCTTCTAAAAATTTCTTAAGTTCAATATAATTCTCAATAATTCCATTATGAACAACTGCAAATGAATTTGAATTATCCATATGAGGATGAGAATTGATTTTAGATGGAATTCCATGAGTAGCCCATCTTGTATGAGCAATACCAATAGAACCTTCTAAATTTTTTGTTTCATCTAAATTATAAAGGTTTTCTACACGACCTTTATCTTTAGATATTGCAATCTTATTTCCTTCAATAGTTGCAATCCCAGCTGAGTCATAACCTCTATATTCTAATTTTGAAAGACCAGCTAAAAGAATAGGACTCGCTTTTTGAAATCCTATGTATCCAACAATTCCACACATAAAAATTCTCCTTTTTTTACTATAAATTTTAATAGTAATTAAATATTTTTTAATTACTATTTTATTTGGAATTGAAAGCAATACTTTGATTTAACCTTTGTTATAATGTTACCATTATTTTTTTATTAAACCTATGGTAAAGTATGTACCACTAAGGCATCCGCCGAGTATTTCGATAACCTTAGACCTCGTCAACATAAATAAATATGTCCAGGCGCTTAAACAAAAACTCCTTTCTTAAGATTTTTTACTTTCAATTAATAATAGTATATTATAATAATAACAGATTTGTTTCAAGTATTTTCATAAAAAATTCATAAAAAGTATTTCCAAAGAAAATAAATCTTGTTATAATAGAGATAAGAATAAGGGGGAAAAGATGGAAAAAGTTAGTGTATTAATCAATGAAGCTAAAATAGAAAATAGAATAGAAGAATTAGCAAAAGAAATAATGAGAGATTACAAAGAAGAAGATATAGTATTTGTTGGAGTATTAAAAGGTGCTGCAACATTTATGATAGAACTTGCTAAAAAAATTAAAAATAATGTTGAATTTGAATTTATACAACTAGAAAGTTATGAAGGAGATAAAAGCACAGGTAGAATAAAACTAAAACAAGATTTAACTGGCAAAATAGAAGGCAAAAATATAATAATAATAGAAGATATAATAGATACAGGTAGAACTTTAGAATACTTAAGAGAATATATAAAAAAATTTAATCCTAATAGCACCAAAATTTGTACATTACTTAGCAAACCTTCAAGAAGAATTGTAGAGTTAGAAGTAGATTACATAGGTTTTTCAATACCAGACGAATTTGTAGTTGGCTTTGGGATGGACTACAATCAAAAATATAGAAATTTGCCATATATAGCAAAAATAGGATAGGATAATTTTCCCTATTGAGTGCCAGTTCCCTGCCCAGTGCCGGTTCTTTTTTAGGGAATTAGCAATTCCCTAAAAAAGAACCGGCACTGGGCAGGGAACTGGCACTTAACAAGGAAAAAGGAGTAAGTTATGTTTGATATAAAAGAAGAACTAAAAAAATTGCCAAAAGACCCAGGTGTTTATTTGATGAAAGATAAGGATGACAATATTATTTATGTAGGTAAAGCTGTTAACTTAAAGAATAGAGTTAGTTCTTATTTTAGAAAAACAAATAAGACTGATAGAATTTTAAAAATGGTTTCTTTAATAGACCATTTTGAGTATATAGTGGTTAGCAATGAGGCTGAAGCATTGATTTTAGAATGCAATTTGATAAAGAAAAATAGACCTAAATATAATGTTTTGCTAAAAGATGATAAAACATATCCATACATAAAGATTGATGTAAAGTCAGATTTTCCAAATGTTATTATAACAAGAAGAGTTGTTAATGATGGTTCTAAATATTTTGGTCCTTATGCAAATCCAGGGGCAGCAAAGGAAATGGTTAATTTTATAAAGCAGAAGTATAAAATTAGACAATGTAGGAATTTTAAGTCTAATACAAGAGCATGTTTAAATTATCATATAAAAAGATGTTTAGCTCCTTGTGTAGGTAATATAAGTAAAGAAGAATATAGGAAGCAGATTGATGAAATAATTGATTTATTAGATGGAAAGACTGATAAAATATTAAAAGATTTAAATAATCAAATGAAAGAAGCTTCTAAAAAACTTAATTTTGAAGAAGCAGCTTATATAAGAGATAGAATGCTCGCAATTGAGACTGCGTCACAAAAACAAAAAGTTTCAAATATTTCGGAAAACAATATAGATGTAATAGGAATGGCAAAGTCAGAACTAGAAATATGTATAGAAATCTTTTTTGTACGTGGTAGTAAGATGATAGGTAGAGAACATTACTTTTTTGATAATCTTGAAAATATGGATGATAGTGAAATAATTTCAGGTTTTATAAAACAATATTATATGGATAATTTGAATATTCCAAATAAAATTATGATAAGCAAAGAATTGGAAGATGAAAAGGTTTTAGAAGAATGGCTAAGTCAAAAGACTACACATAAAGTTGTGATACATAGTCCTAAAAAAGGTGCAAAATTAAGGTTTGTAGAAATGGCTGAAAAAAATAGTAAAGTCACATTAGAAAATAAAGAGAAAACTCAAAATTCAATTTTATTGGAATTGAAAGAGAAATTACAGATGGATAAATTGCCAAGAAAAATTGAGACATATGATATTTCCAATATATCAGGTGAATTTATGGTTGCAGCAATGTGTGTTATGGAAGATGGGATTATTAAGAAGAATTTGTCTAGAAGATTTAAAATAAAAACTGTTGTTGGACAAGATGACCCAAGATGTATGGAAGAAGTTATAACAAGAAGATTGGCACATTCAGTAGAAAACCCAGAAGATAAAGGTTTTGGAAAAATTCCAGATGCTATTTTTGCAGATGGTGGTATTACACAAATTAGGGCAGTAAGGAAAGCCGTTGATAAGTATGGTGTTGATATTAAGATTTTTGGTATGGTTAAAAATGATAAACACCAAACAAGAGCTTTGATGGATGAAGATAGAAATGAGATAGAGATTTCTGAAAAATTATTTAATTTGATTACTTTGTTTCAAGATACTGTTCATGATACTGCGATTAGTTATCATAGAAAGCTTAGAGATAAGGCTTTGACTAAATCTGAGTTGGATGATATTGATGGAATAGGAGAGGCTAAGAAGAAGGCTTTGATTAAGGAATTTGGTAGTGTGGAAAGAATTAGAGAGGCTAGTGTGGAGGAGATTGCTAAGGTGAAAGGAATTAATAAAAACTTGGCAGAGGAGATTAAGAAAGTTTTGTAAAAAATAAAAAAGGAATAAACCACTTTGGAAAATTTCCATTGTGGTGTTCCTTTTGATTAGTCATTTTATATTATCAGTACATCTTTGACTAATCATTTCTGCAAAATGAGATGGAATCAACTTCCATACAACATAGTCGTCTGCGTGAGGTTTTTTGCTCCTAAAACGGAAGCAAGAGACCCCAGTGATAACTCTAACTGCTGTTCCAGAAAGATTCCAATTCTCAATTCGAGAAATAGGTTCTGGGTCATCCTCTCCAAACCAAGAGGTTCGTGTAATGCATTTATCACTTATGGAATAGGTAATCCATGGAAGTGGTATCCTAAGAATAGGAATACATGCATGAACACGGTTACTTGTTAAAGTCTGATGCTCAGAGTGTGTTGTGTTGCTGTGCTGCTGTGGATCTGGAGTTTTTCTTTTGGAGAAAAGTATCCAATATAGGATAACTTCTATAATTCCAAAGAAATACCGAAGAGGCCCCATAATAAGAATTGACCACAGGATAGCCCACCATATACTATGCTTTTTTCCAAAAAGCTGAGAAATAGCATAGTATGATACTGCCATGAATAAGAGAGTATTCATGGTAGTTGTGTTTCTATACCAACTTGGAGCAAGAAATATAGCAAAAACCTCCAAGAAAGCAAAGAAACAAAAACACAACGCAAAACGATAGTTGTAAGCTTTTTCTAACATAAAAAGCCCTCCTTTTTAATTTTTATAAGTATGGTTAAAGGTGTTTATTTAAAAAGGATTACAGAAAAAGGTAATCTCCTTGATATTTTAATTATATCATTTTATACGAAAAAAATCAAGCAAGTAAACATAAAATACATGTAAAGCATTACTTACTTGATTTATATAGAGTTTAGGATTCAATTTGTTTATCTACCATTTCCCATATTTCTATAGGAAGTTTAAGATATAATTCATTGTTTTTTTGCTTAACCAACCAATGAGCAAGCTCTAGATTGTCTTTAAACAAATATTCAAGCTTTTGATTTTTTTGAGGATTACGCATTTTCAAAAAGGTATCTAAAATGCTAGTATCTCCAGAAATAATATCTTTGGTCCATTGTCCTTTTAAAGATAATGATTTTATTTCTTTTTCAGGTGCTACCTTTTCAAAATCACATTCTAAGATAATGTTTCCATTTTCATCCCGTTCCTCTATATTGAAGTAACGTCTCAAAAGATGAGACGTAATATCTAGGAATGTCCACTTATTCATAGACATATCCTCCTTTCTGAATGTTTGTACTAATATAATTATACCATTTTATACACAATAAATCAAATAAAAAAAGTTTCACATATGTTTTTACACATATGTGAAACTTTTTTACTACATTACATCAGAATTAGACATGCTCTTCATTTGGGAATAATTCTATATCTCGACTTTCCCATGGTCCCATGTCATCGGCAAACCGTTCTTCAGTGTCTTCGACTTCCTCGTCTGGTTCTGCCACCGACGATGTTTCTGTTAAAACCTCAGGAGTTTTCTTCTTCAGAGGCTTTAGCTTCCTTTTCGGCTGAAAAGTAAAGCATTCTGCTACAATGGAGCACAATACAATGGTAATAAACCATAAAAATGTGCTTCCATTCAAATCGGAACCAAAAAAGGAACCAATTTGAATAACTATCCACCGAGCAGCAATTGGCAGACATACATCAACTACACATTCAAGAATTGTTGACATAGGCTACCTCCTTTCTACAAAAAGGCCGATGAACCTAAAATTTTAAGTATAGGTTCAAATTTGCAAGTTACAAATTGCATTATAGCACTAAAAAAGTAAAAGTGCAATAAAAAAATAATTGAAATTAAATTAAATCCATATTATAATATAACCATAAAAAAGAAAGGACAAAATCAATGAAAATAAAAGAACTAAGACTACTAAATATAACAATAAAACAAAATGACCAAACAATATACCAAGGAACAACAGAAGATGTTCCAAACAATCTAAAAGAACAAGAATACAAAAAAATCTACTTCCAGGGAGTAGATGTTATAATAGAAATATAGTTAGTAAAAAATCCAAATTAAAAGATAGGAGCTAAATAAATGAATTGGACAAAAGAACAATCACAAGCAATTTATCAAAAAGGAAGTAACATATTAGTTGCCGCAGCAGCAGGAAGTGGAAAAACAGCAGTATTAGTAGAAAGAATAATAAACAAAATAATAAAAGAAAAAATAGATATAGATCGACTTCTAGTTGTAACATTTACAAATGCGGCAGCGTCAGAAATGAGAGAAAGAATTTTAAATTCGATATATAAAATAATAGAAAGTGAAGAAACAAAAGATGAAGAAATAATAAATCATCTTCAAAGACAAATAACATTATTAAATAAAGCAAATATTTGTACAATAGACTCATTTTGTTTAGATGTAATAAAAAACAACTTTTTTGAAATAGAAATATCACCAAATTTTAGAATAGCAGATACGGCAGAAATAGACTTATTAAAGCAGGAAGTACTAGAAAAAATATTTGAAGAAAAATATGAAAATCATGATCAAAATTTTGAAAAGTTAATAAAAACATATACATCATATAGAGATGATACACCTTTAAAAGACTTAATTTTAAAAATTTACACATATATAGAATCAAACCCATTTCCTTTAAAATGGCTAGAAACACAAATAGAAAAATTTAATATAAAAGACGCAAAACAAGATTTTTCTAAAACTATTTGGGGAACAATTTTACTTCAGAATATGAAAGAAGAACTAGAAGATTGTATAAAAAAATTAAAATCAGAACATTTAAGACTATCAGTAGATAAAGAATTAGAAACATATGAAAAGGTTATATTATCAGATATACAGCAATTAGAAATGGTAATAGGAAATTTAGACAGTTGGGATAAAGCATATAATTTAGTAAACAATGTAGAATTTCTAAAATGGCCATCATCTAGGAAAATTACTAATCCAGAAAAAGACAGAGCAAAATCAATAAGAGATAAAATAAAAAAGAGCTTTACATCTAAAAAAGATAAGATATTTACATCAAATTCAGAAGAAGCTAATATTGATTTATTAGAAATGTATGAAATATTAGTAAACTTGAAAAACTTGATAAAAGATTTTGATGAGGAATTTAAGAAGAGCAAAAAGGAAAAAAATATAGTAGATTTTAGTGATGTAGAACATTTTGCACTTCAAATTCTAATTAAAGAAAAAGATGGTAAATACGAGAGTTCTGATATTGCTAAAAAATATCAAGAAAAATTCACAGAAATAGCAATAGATGAATATCAAGACAGTAATTTGGTTCAAGAGTATATATTAACATCTATATCTAAAGGAAATAATATTTTTATGGTTGGAGATGTTAAGCAAAGTATATATAAATTTAGACAAGCCATGCCAGATTTATTTTTAAGTAAATATAAAGAATATAATGAAATAACATCAAATGAAAAAGGTTTAAAAATAAAGCTTTTTAAGAACTTTAGAAGTAGAAAAAACGTATTAGATTTAACAAATTTAATTTTTGAAAATATTATGGGTCAAAAACTTGGAGAAATAGATTATACAGAAGAGGAATATTTAAATTTAGGTGCAAATTATAAAGAAAGTAAGGAAGAGTTAATTTCTGAAATAGATATATTAGATATTACAGAAGAAGAGCAAAACACAAACGATAATTTTGAAAAAGAGGAAGAACAAGAAGAAAATGAAGAGTTAGAAAAAATTGAAGATATAGAGCTAGAGGCAAAATTTGTTGCAAAAAAAATCAGAGAATTATTAGATAATAATTTTCAAATATATGATAATAAAAAAGAAGAGTTTCGTAAAATACAATTTAGGGATATTGTAATATTACTTCGTTCTACAAAAAATAAAGCCAATATATTTGAAAAAGAATTAATAAAGCAAAATATAGATGTATATTCAGATACATCATCAGAATACTTAGAGTCATATGAAATACAAGTAATTATGGATTTACTTAAAATAATAGATAATCCATATCAAGATATTCCGTTAGTACATGTGATGCTTTCAAGTATAGGAATGTTTACAGATGATGACTTACTAGAAATAAGACTTTGCGATTCTCATGACGATTTTTATACAACTATGCTTAAATCAAGGCTTTCAGTGAGCAAAGATTTGAAGGAAAAAATAGAAATATTCTTAGAAAAAATAGAGAATTTTAGAGAAAAAAATCAATATATAGATTTAGATGAACTTATTTGGACAATTTATGAAGAAACAGGATTTTTAAATTATGTAGCTCTAATGCCAAATGGAAATTTAAGAACAGCAAATTTGAAAATGCTTTTTGAAAGAGCTAAACAGTATGAAAATGCATCATTTAAGGGATTATTTAATTTTATAAATTTTATTGAAAGAGTAAAATTAGGAAGCGGAGATTTAGGAGCTGCTAAACTTATTGGGGAAAATGAAAATGTAGTAAGAATAGTGAGTATTCATAAAAGTAAAGGTTTAGAGTTTCCTATTGTATTTTTATCTTGTTCAGGTTCAAGCTTCAATATGATGGATTTAAATGCAGATATTTTATTACATCAAAATATTGGAATTGGGGTAAAATATATAGATTATGATAAACAAATAAAATATGATACAATATCAAAATTAGCATTAAGAGAAAAGCTTTTAGAAGAAAATTTATCAGAAGAAATGCGTATATTGTATGTTGCTTTAACAAGAGCAAAAGAAAAGATTTATATTACTGCTATAAAAAAAGATTTTAATAAAGATAAAGAAAAAATGCAGGAATTAGTAGATATATATAACTTAGAAGATGGAAAAATAAATCCTATTTTAGTAAAGAAATATAAGAAATATATTGATTGGGTTTTATTGGTTTATTTGTATAATATACAAAAGTCAAAAGAAATAATGAAATTAAATATTATAAAAAAATCAGATATCATAAAGGATTTAGAAATAGAGGAAAATCAAGATATTGATGTTTTTAAGTTATTAGAAGAAAATTCTAATAATGTAACAGAAGAACAAATTATAGAGCTAAAAAATAAATTAGCTTTTGAGTATAAATATAAGGAATTATCAGAATTGCCTTCAAAAGAATCTGTTACAAATATTGTTCATAAAAATATCGGAAAAAATAATATTCATTTAAAAATAGAAGATAGTAAAGATTTTATAGAAGAAGATAGTGATGAAGAAAATATAGAAGAATTTCCAAGACCTAAATTTTTGATAGGAACAGAAGAAGAAAAAATAACAGCAGCTAAAAAGGGAACTTTAGTGCATTTATGTATGAAAAACTTAGATTTTGGAAGAGAATATGAATTAGAAGATATACAAAAATTAATACACGGTTTGAAAGAAAAGGGAATAATTACAGAAAAAGAAGAAGAGGCTATTAATCCATATATTATATTAAAATTTACTAAATCAGTAATATGGCAAGATTTAAAAGAAGCTAAAGAATATCATAAAGAAGAACCTTTTTATATAAATGTACCTGCAAATGATGTTATTCAAACAGATATGGATGAAAATATATTAGTTCAGGGAATCATGGATTTATATTATATAAATAAAAATGATGAATTAATTTTATTAGATTATAAAACTGATTTTGCTGGGCAAGGAGAAGAGGAGAATTTAGTTAATAGACATAAAGCTCAATTGATGCTGTATAAACAAGCTTTGGAAAATGCATTAAATAGAAAGGTGGATAAAGTATATATATATTCTACAGGTTTGGGAAAAGAAATTTTGGTTTAAAGTCGTTTTTAGTAAGGCTTTTCGGTTTTGAAATTTTATATAAATATGCACAAAGTTGACATAAAAAATGGAAAGTGTTAAAATATAAAGGGTTTTGGATAATTTTGCATCGAAAATAGAATGGAAAATATACAGATAATATTATAAATGATAATAAAAATTAAAGATTATTTCCAAGGGTAAGAGCAAAAATATGGAGGGATATATATGAAGAATATAGTTGGAGTTGGTAATTTTATAGAAGTTAAAAAAAGAAAAAATACAGTAAATGAATTTATAGAGAAAATAGAAAAGTTGCAAGAAATGGGAGTAGATACATCAAAGATGATAGCAGTAGATACAATAGAAACATTAGCAGAAAAGTCAGGAATAAGTAAAGAAGAGGTAGAAAAGATAGGGCTAAATTTAAAAGAAAAGATAGGAAATGCAAAGGCTAATATTTCTCAAGCGCATAGGGGGAAAGGAAGCTGTATTCCGCCAACAGAAGAACAAGTGCAAAAACTATTAAAATTAGGTATTAGTTTAGAAAAAGGGAGAGGGGTTGGAAAAGGAAAGGCAGTAAATGAATTTATAGAGAAAATAGAAAAGTTGCAAGAAATAGGAGTAGATACATCAGAGATGATAGCAGTAGATACAATAGAAACATTAGCAGAAAAGTCAGGAATAAGTAAAGAAGAGGTAGAAAAGATAGGGCTAAATTTAAAAGAAAAGATAGGAAATGCAAAGGCTAATATTTCTCAAGCGCATAGGGGGAAAGGAAGCTGTATTCCGCCAACAGAAGAACAAGTGCAAAAACTATTAAAATTAGGTATTAGTTTAGAAAAAGGGAGAGGGGTTGGAAAAGGAAAGGCAGTAAATGAATTTATAGAGAAAATAGAAAAGTTGCAAGAAATAGGAGTAGATACATCAGAGATGATAGCAGTAGATACAATAGAAACATTAGCAGAAAAGTCAGGAATAAGTAAAGAAGAGGTAGAAAAGATAGGGCTAAATTTAAAAGAAAAGATAGGAAATGCAAAGGCTAATATTTCTCAAGCGCATAGGGGGAAAGGAAGCTGTATTCCGCCAACAGAAGAACAAGTGCAAAAACTATTAAAATTAGGTATTAGTTTAGAAAAAGGGAGAGGGGTTGGAAAAGGAAAGGCAGTAAATGAATTTATAGAGAAAATAGAAAAGTTGCAAGAAATAGGAGTAGATACATCAGAGATGATAGCAGTAGATACAATAGAAACATTAGCAGAAAAGTCAGGAATAAGTAAAGAAGAGGTAGAAAAGATAGGGCTAAATTTAAAAGAAAAGATAGGAAATGCAAAGGCTAATATTTCTCAAGCGCATAGGGGGAAAGGAAGCTGTATTCCGCCAACAGAAGAACAAGTGCAAAAACTATTAAAATTAGGTATTAGTTTAGAAAAAGGGAGAGGGGTTGGAAAAGGAAAGGCAGTAAATGAATTTATAGAGAAAATAGAAAAGTTGCAAGAAATAGGAGTAGATACATCAGAGATGATAGCAGTAGATACAATAGAAACATTAGCAGAAAAGTCAGGAATAAGTAAAGAAGAGGTAGAAAAGATAGGGCTAAATTTAAAAGAAAAAATAGGAATGACAAAGACTAAGATTTCTCAAGCATATAGGGGTAAAGGAGGCTTTATTCCGCCAACAGAGGAACAAGTGCAAAAACTATTAAAATTAGGTATTAGTTTAGAAAAAGGAAAGGCAGTAAATGAATTTATAGAGAAAATAGAAAAGTTGCAAGAAATAGGAGTAGATACATCAGAGATGATAGCAGTAGATACAATAGAAACATTAGCAGAAAAGTCAGGAATAAGTAAAGAAGAGGTAGAAAAGATAGGGCTAAATTTAAAAGAAAAAATAGGAATGACAAAGACCAAGATTTCTCAAGCGCATAGGGGGAAAGGAGGCTGTATTCCGCCAACAGAAGAACAAGTGAAGAAACTATTAAAATTAGGTATTAATCTTGAAAAGAAGAATAGGACAGGAAGAGAAATAGCGGCAGCCTCACTTAGTTCTTTAAAAGATATGGAGATGACAGATAGAGAAAATATTGTTTTAAAACAACTATTAGAACAGACAAAAGAAGGAGGAGAAAATATAATTGAATAATCGTAGAAATGCTTATACAGAAGTATATATAATATTAAAAGATTTAAATGAAGAAGAATCTAACAAAATTCCTTCTGAAGTTATAAAAGCAATTGATGAAAATAGAAACAAAGAATACATTTTTGAATTAAATGATGAATTAGAATTAAAAGAACATACTTTGTTACCAGAAACAAAAGCAATATTATTTAATCTATTTAGAGATTATTTAGCAACATCAGAACAAAAAGAAAAAATAATAAAAATGCAAAATGAAGAAAGAGACAAAATAGAACTAAATAAACAGCAAAATTATATTACAGATGTATTTGTAAATAAAAGACAAAATTCAAAAAAGTTGTTATAGCTATTGATTTTCTAATGATTTTTTATTATAATCAAGTAGTAAACAAAACGAAAAATGTAGTATTAAAGATTCTTTAAAAAGTAAAAGAAATGGAGTAAAAAATATGGAAACAAAAACTGTAAAAAAAGTTCGTGCCATATTAGTTAAAGAAGGTAAAATAGCAGTTACCTGTGCTAAACAAAGTGGAGCTTTCATGTTACCAGGGGGAAAAATAGAAAAAGAAGAATCATATGAAAAAACATTAAAAAGAGAAATATTAGAAGAGCTTGGTATAGAAATAGGTCCAGAAGATTTAATAATACCATTTTGCAAAAGTACAAGAGAACAAGAATCAATTGATGAGTCAGGTAACCATATAAATAAAAGGATAACTACTATTTTTTGTATCATAAATACTACAAAAGAATTTGATTACACAAAAATGAATTTAACACCAAGAGAAATAGCACGTGGTTCCAAGCCGTATTGGGTTAACCCAGCAAAATTAGAATATCTTTTAATAAATCAAATTAATAACTACAAAAGTAAATATGCTAAAAAATATGCACAAGAATATTTAGAAGTATATGATCAATTTAAGGGATATCAGGCAAAAAATAAAGAAAACAAAGATGAGAGGTAAAGAGTTTACATGGAAAAAGTAACAGAAAATATTAGATATATAGGTGTTGACGACAAAAGTATAGATTTATTTGAAAGTCAATATATAGTACCAAATGGAATTTCTTATAATTCATATTTAATTAAAGATGAAAAAAATGTTGTAATGGATACAGTAGACAAAAGAGCAACAGATAAATGGTTAGAAAATTTAGAAAAAGAATTACAAGGGGAAAAAGTAGATTATTTAGTAATATTACATTTAGAACCAGACCATTCATCTAACATTGCTTTACTATGCGAGAAATATCCAGAAATGAAGTTAATAGGAAATATTAAAACATTTGCATTTTTACCACAATTTTTCGATATCCCAAATCTAGAAGAAAGAAAAATTGTAGTAAAAGAAAATGATAGTATAAATATTGGAAAACATACTTTAAGATTTTACATGGCACCAATGGTGCATTGGCCAGAAGTAATGGTAGCATATGAAGAAACTAATAAAATTTTATTTTCAGCAGATGCATTTGGAAAATTTGGAGCATTAGATACTGATGAAGAATGGCTTTGTGAAGCAAGAAGATATTATTTCAATATTGTTGGAAAATATGGAATTCAAGTACAAGCTTTATTAAAAAAAGCAGCCATGTTAGATATTAAAATGATTTGTCCTTTACATGGTCCAATATTAAAAGAAAATTTATCATATTATATAAATAAATATGATATTTGGAGTAAATATGAGCCAGAAGATGATGGAGTATTTATAGCATATGCATCAATCCATGGGAATACTGCAAAAGCAGCTAAGAAATTGGCAGAAATTTTACAAGAAAAAGGAGCTAAAAAAGTAGTTGTTTCAGATTTATCAAGAGAAGATATGGCAGAATGCATAGAAGATAGCTTTAGATATGATAAAATTATAGTTGCAGCATCTAGTTACAATGCAGGAGTATTTCCACCAATGGAACAATTTTTAAGATTAATAAAAGAAAAAAATTATCAAAATAGAAAAATTGGAATTATTGAAAATGGAACATGGGCTCCATCAGCTGCAAAAACTATGTTGGAAATTATTAGTAACATGAAGGATATAAAAATTGTTGAACCAAAAGTTACTATAAAAACAACATTAAAAGAAGATTCTATTAAACAATTAGAAAATTTGGCAGAAAATATTTTAAAAGTATAGATTTTATTAAAATAATTAATAATATTAAAAGGATTAAATATTAATAGTAAAATACTATTAAAAAATATATAGGAGGGATTTAAAATGGCAAAATATGTTTGTACAGTATGTGGTCATATTTATGATGAAGAAGTAGAAGGAGTAAAATTTGAAGATTTACCAGAAGATTGGGTATGTCCATTATGTGGTGTTGGAAAAGATTTATTTGAAAAAGTAGAAGAATAAATTCTTTAAAATAGCAAAAAAATTAAAACAACTAGGAATGAAAAGAATTCCTAGTTATTTTAGTAAAGAGAGGAAGTATAAGAATGGAAAAATCAAAAGTTTATTTTTGTAAGGAAATTACTCCAGAAGCAATAGTTAAGATGTATGAAGTATTAGGTATAAGTTTACCAGGAAAGGTGGCTGTAAAATTACATTCAGGAGAAAAAGGAAATCAAAATTATTTAAGACCTGAATTTGTAAAACCAATTATTGAGAAGGTAAATGGAACTGTTGTAGAATGCAATACAGCTTATGAAGGAGCAAGAAATACAACTGAAAAACATGAAGAATTAATGAAAGAACATGGCTGGAGTAAATATTTTGATGTTGATATCATGGATGCAGAAGGAGATGATTTAGAATTAGACATTCCAGAAGGAAAAGTAATTAAGAAAAATTATGTCGGAAAGAACATGAAAAAATATGATTCAATGTTAGTATTGTCACATTTTAAAGGTCACCCAATGGGAGGATATGGTGGAGCAATAAAACAATTATCAATAGGTTGTGGTTCATCAGCAGGAAAAGCGTGGATTCACACTGCTGGAAAAACATTGGATCAATACAAATTATGGGACAATGTCGCTAAACAAGATAAATTTCTAGAAGCTATGGCTGATAGTGCAAAATCAGTAGTAGAATTTTTTAAAGGGAATATTGCATATATTAATGTTATGTGTAATATGTCAGTAGATTGTGATTGTTGTAGTGTGGCAGAAGATCCTTGTATGAAAGATATAGGAATTTTAGCAAGTTTAGATCCAATTGCAATAGATCAAGCTTGTATTGATTTAGTATATAACTCAAAAGATCCAGGAAGAGATCATTTTGTAGAAAGAGTGGAAAGACAAAATGGAGTTCATACAATAGAAGCAGCGGCAGAGCTAGGATATGGTAGAAGAGAATATGAATTAATTAATGTAGATTAGTAATAAAATAAATGTTATAAGTAAAGCAAGGTATTTTAAATTTACCTTGTTTTACTTATCCATCTTCAAGAATTGGATATACTTTATGGATTATTGAATGAATTGAATAGATTTTATGGGGAGTGATAAATTTGAGTAGAAACAAAATAATATTAGAAAACTTACCATTAGTATATATTAGAAATGTATTAAAAAATAGATATAAAAAATATATAGAATTTGATGGATATAAAATACATACAGGTTATGATAATTATAATGTTTTAGTTAAATATAATTTCAAGTGTTCAATTTGTGGCAAAGAAGCAACATATTGTAATCTTGAATATAATAATAGATACAAATATCATTTCAATGCTTATGCTGAAGATGGAGAAATGATGACCAAGGATCATATTTATCCTCAGTCAAAAGGCGGAGTAAATTCTTTGAAAAATTATCAATTATTATGTTATAGATGTAATCAAAATAAAAAAGATATAAGCCCCATGACTTTAACAACAGCTTTAAGGGAAGGATATGCTACAAAGAAATCTGTTGAACAAGCAGTCAAAAAAGGAAAGCCAAAAGCACTTGTTGGAGTATAGATATTAAAATCGTGAAATCCTTGTTTTTTTCGGTAAAAAGTGATATTATTGAGTGGTAAAAAGTTATATTTAATATTATATTTTACAGAAAATAGAGTTTGTGACTTTATTACTTTTGAAAGAAAAAAGTCACAAACAAGGTAAATAAATGGGAGGAAAAAATGTTCAAATTACATTCTGAGTATAAACCCACAGGGGATCAACCACAAGCAATAGAATATCTTAGTAAAGGAATAATGGAAGGAAAAAAATTTCAAACTTTACTCGGAGTAACAGGCTCACGGAAAAACATTCACAATGGCAAACATAATAGAAAAAACTCAAAGACCAACACTTGTTTTAGCACATAATAAGACTTTAGCTGGACAGTTATATTCTGAATTCAAAGAGTTTTTCCCAGAAAATAGAGTAGAGTATTTTGTTAGCTATTATGATTAACACCAAAAATGCCTTTATTTAGCTACTTTTAGTCCTTTTTAGTTTCATTTAGTTTACTGAAAAATGACCAAATAAGACTAAAAAAACTATATAAAATTAAACAAACAAAAAAAGTTTGTGACCGAATTCGTGTAAAATTCGTGTAATGAAAAAATAGACAATTATGAATGATAAATTTAGTATCTAATAATATAATTGAAAACAAAATAAATGGAATTTTAAATAAGTGGTCGGAAAGGAGTTATATAATGAACAGTAAAGAAGATTCAAAAATATTATTAGATCAAATGAAGTCTAATAATAAAGAACAAATATTAGATTGTACAAAAGAGATTGAAGAATATATGGAAAAAGTAATTCCAAAAGAAGATTAAAATTGATCATGTTGAAGAGATTGATAGAAAAGTCAATTTCTTTTTTGTAGGAAAAGGAGGTAATGCAAAATGTGAATGAACAAAACAGACCAGCATATTATGCGATAATTCCAAGTGAAGTAAGATATTGTGAAGAATTAAAATATCCAGAAAGATTATTATATGGAGAAATAACTGCATTAGCAGGAAAAGAAGGATATTGTTTTGCTACTAACAAATATTTTGCAGAGCTTTATCATGTAATACCTGGGACAATATCAAGGTGGATAAGTCATTTAGAAACTCTAGGATTTGTAAAAGTTGAAATAATAAAAGATGAAAGAAATCAAATAATAGAAAGAAGAATTTATATAAATGATACACATAGGGAGTTTATACCCTATACCTATAAGCAGAATAGACAATACCCCTATGAGCAAGATAAACAATACACTATAAGCAGAAATGCTCAATATAATAATATAAATAATAGGATAGATAGATTCTTTAATTATATTATAAAAAAGGAAAAGCAAAATTCTGAAAAATTAACACAAGATGAAGAAATTCAATTTAAAAGACTTTTAGAAAAAATTGAATTTAATTATACAGAAGAAATAATAAAAATATTTACTGAAGAAAATGTAGAAAAGTTAAAAATTATAATT
The DNA here is from genome assembly GCA_948468315.1 of uncultured Eubacteriales bacterium. Taxonomy (GTDB): domain Bacteria; phylum Bacillota; class Clostridia; order TANB77; family CAG-508; genus CAG-269. Next base: position 57,043 of record CAOKHL010000004.1, on the reverse strand, counting down.
TATGCACTTAAAGAATTATTTTTAAGTAGTAAAAGACAATTAACAACAAGAGCAACAAGAGAAGAATTAATGTTTGTTTACGATAATTGCAAAAATAAGCAAATTGAGTATGAAGGAACAGAAAAAGAAATAAACAATTTTTTTGAGTATTATTATACAAGTTTGATAAAAGATTTAGAAAAAGTCTAAGTCTTTATTTTTTTACTCAAAAAGTAGGAGGGATAAATGATACCGAATTATGATATAGAAAATTTGACAGGAGGCTTGGATATAGTATTTCAAAATGTTATGAGAATTGGATTTACGATAACAATAATTCTCTTAGCAATATGGATAGTAGCAAGTCTATTAATATGGTTATTTCGGAGCCAAAAAGAAATCTGAAAAAGCAATAAAATTTGGAATAAAGAATTTTATAATAACTTTGGTTTTAATAATTTTAGTATTAGCAGTACCTATATTGTTTAATATGTTCTAATTTAGACTAAAGAAAGAGATACATACCATAACCAAAAGATTGCAATAAAATTGAGGAGGTAAATGATGAAAAAAATCAAAAAAAGAGATTTTAAAAAGGAATATTTTAAGATAAAAAATAAATTATGGCTATTATCAACAACACTAATGTTAATGCCAACTAGAGTGTTTGCAGTAGATGGAAGTATTAGTACAGCGGAGGTAACTCAAGCAACAGAAAATATAAAAAATGCAGTAATTAAGTTAGCAATGCCAATTCGGAGGAATTTTGGTATTTGTAAGTATTGTAATAATAGCAATAAAAATGATTGTGAATTCAAACAATGCTAATAAAAGAAGTGAAAGTATAGGAAGTTTGGCTTGGGTATGTGCTGGAACAATGCTTTTAGGATTATCACTTATTGTAAGTGGAATTATATTAAGTGTTGCAACAAATGGTAGTGGAGCATTAATAACAGGTGGATCAAATACTTAGGAGGAGGTAGATAGTATGAGTTTATATAAAGTACCATTTGATTTTACACATGAAGAAAAAGTATTTGGAGGATATTTATCATTAAGACAAATGTTATATATGATATTAAGTGCTATATCAGTAGGAATATTATTTTTGAATATATCTATAACAATAAAAATAATAATGTTTTTTAGTGTAGTATCAATTTTTATAACATTTGCTTTCTTGAAAATAGGAAATATATATGCAGACAAATATTTTTTCAATATTCTAAAGTTCATATTTAGAAAAAAGAAATTTACGTTTGAAAGGTAGGATAAAGATGATAATTGCATTTGTTTTCATATTAGCAGGAATTATCTTTATGATAGGAACTCTAATATACACAAAAAAGAAAAATAATTTACAAGAGACAAAAAATATAGGTAAATCAAATGTAAAAAAAAGAAAAAGAACACTCAGTAATTTATGGGGAATAGATGGATTAGGAAATCAAATAATTACAATAAATAAAAACCAACATTCTATAATAATTGAACTTGAAAGCATAGAATATAGTTTATTACATGATGAAGAGAAAAATAATGTTAATAGAGAATTGATTAGTATATGTCAAATGCTTAAATTTCCAATTCAGTTTTTAGAAGTAAAAAAACAAATTGAATTAGGAGATATGCTAGAAGAAATAAAGATAAATACAACAAATTCGAATAGAAATGTGAAAGAATATGCTAATCAAATAATTGCTCATTTAGAAGAATTACAAGAGGATAGTAATTTATTTGAAAGAAAAAATTATATGGTAATATCTTCTTTTAATAACAGAAAGACAGCTGAAATTGAATTAAAAGAATTTTATCAATTATTAAGATATCATTTGCTTAATATAAAGGTTAGTACAAGATTATTAAATGATAAAGAAATTGTAGAACTTATCTATGAGCAGTTACACAAAGGAAACAAAAATAAAGTAACAGAAATTGGACAAAAAGGAGGTTTGGCTCTATATGTTACAGGGAAAGAAAGAAAAGAAAATTAAACTATATAAAAAAAGGAAAAAATTAAAAGAAGAAAATTTTTTTGATAACCAACCACAGCTAATGTCATTACTTGCTCCTGAAGCAATACAAGAAAAAAATGATTATATTTATATGGGAAATGATAAATATACTAGAATTTTTACATTAATGTTTTATCCTAATTATATAGAAATAGGATGGCTAGATGATATTTTAAACACAATAGGAGATGTTGACATTTCTACACAAGTTCAAGTTGCAGATGAAAGAAATGTTATAAAGTACTTAACACATAAAGTAACAAAATTACAGTCAGATTACCTTTTGTTTGAAAAACAGGGAAATATTGAAGAAATACATAGATTAGAAGAAAATATACAAGCATTTGAAGAAATGAGAAGAAACATACAAATAAATAATGACAAGTTATTTTTTATAAAAATAATATTAAGAGTAAATGCTAAAAGTCTCGAAGAATTAAATGAAAAAAGTAAACTATTGAGAGATGAATTTGCAAATAAGTCTTGCGAAATACGACCGTTATATTTTAAACAATTAGATGCACTAAAAGAAACATTACCATTAAATAATAATATTATAAAAGATAACAATAGAAACATGACAACAGGAGGACTTGCTGCAATGTTCCCAATTGCAAGGACAAAAGCAAGCATAAAGGAGGGAATTTACTTAGGAAGAGATTTATTTACTGGACTTCCAATGAACTTGGAAACTTTTTCAACAGGACTATCTAATGCAAATATTGCTATATTTGGTGTTCCAGGAGCTGGAAAATCTGTAACAGTTAAAGCAATAGTTGGAAGAAATGCACTAATAAACAGAAGAGCTTCTATATTGGATATAGAAGGTGAGTATGTAGCACAGACTGAAAAATTAGGCGGAAGAGTTATAAAAGTTAGACAAACTATACCTGTAGGAATAAATTTATTTGATATTGATATTGATGAAGACGAAGGTTTTATTGATATAGATAGCAAAATAACAGAGATTAGAGCAATTATGAATGGAATTATAAATAAATATGAAAATAGGACTCTAAATCCTAATGAAATTGCAGATATTGAGCAAGCAGTAAGAGAGGTTTATAAAGAAAAAAAAATTACAAAAGATATAAAATCTATTTATGAAAAAGAGGGTGGAAAAATTGAGGGGAAAATTACCTTTGGAAATATTAAAAAGAAAATGCCTACACTAACAGATTTTCATAGAGTTATGAAAGAGAAAATACAAAACAAAGAATTAACAAATACATTAAGTAACTTCTTAACTGGAAATACACTTGGAATATTTGATTGTCAGAGTACATTAAAAATAAATGACCAAATTATTTGTTTCGATATTTCTGAGATTAAAGATGAAATAATGAGATATTTTGTGTGTTTAGTTTTAACTACTTGGATAACAAATAAATATATAGCAACAAAAGATAGAAACAAGAGATATGTTGTAGTAGACGAAGCATGGAATTTATTTAAAAATCAAGAAACATCAAACTTTTTAGAAAATTTAGCAAGAAGAGCAAGAAAAAAAAGGGTAGCAATGATTTTAGCTACTCAATATTTATCAGAGTTGAGACAAAATAGACAAGCTGAAGCTATAATAAATTGTTGCGATACTACAATACTGCTAAAACAATCTATTGGAAGTATAGATGAAATAATGAAATTTTTTAAATTACCATCAGGAGCTAAAGAAATACTAATGAAAGCAAGACCAGGAGAATGTATAATAATCAAAGGAGGAGAGATTAGAGCAATAAAAATTGATATGACAGAATTTGAAAGCGAATTTATTACAACATAAGATAGGTGGTGAAGTAATTGAAAAAAAGAATTTTGATAAGTATGCTATCAGTAATACTTATTTTTTTTAGTTTTATGAATCCGGTTCAAGCAAGTTTATTTTCAGATGATGAGAAAAATACTAGCATAGAAGATACAATAGATAGAGATGATGGAGGACTATTTGAAAAGATAATTGCAAAAATGATTGGAGGAGTGGCAGAAACAGTTTTTGATATAACAACGAATGAATCATTTGGTGTTCGGTTTTAAGAATTATGATAAATTAATATTTGGAAATAATCAAACAGAGTTATCACCATTTACACAAAAAGAATGGGATTTAATAAATACTTGGTATTGGGCAATAGCAAGTATAATAGGCGGACCTATTTTAATTGCAATAGTGGTGTTAGCTTGGAAAATGATTATGGCTGGAATAAGTCCAGACAAGAGGAATGAAGTCAAAGATAATATAATGAGATTATTTTTTGGTGCGTCAGCTATACTACTTGCTCCTATATTTGTAAAGTTTATGCTCATGTTAAATAATAACTTAGTTACAATGTTGGTATCAAAAGCTCATGGTAGTTTAGATGATTTACTTGGAAATTCATTATTAACAAGCATAAACACAGGAAATGCAATAGCAACAGCAATAGTAATAGCTCTATTTGCTTATTTATTTGTAAAAATAAATATCAAATTTATAATTAGACAATTTACTTTAATTGTATTTACGATATTTACACCAATTGTAGCAGTATTTTGGATTATAAATAAAAGAACAATAGCTGCAAGTATATGGTTCGGACAAATTATCATAAATGCTTTTATGCAATTTGTATATGCATTCCTATTTTTAATATATTTAACATTTTTGCCAGCAAATGCTGGATGGGCAATAAGTTTGTTATGGGGAATGATGATTTTGCCACTTCGGAGATGCACTACAAAATACAATGCAAAATCTTGTAAGTAGAGTAGCAGGTGTAAATAATGAAGAATTAGCCAATAGAGGAATTGGAATGGGTGCTGCAATGGGATATACAATTAGAAGTATAGCATACCAATTTAAAGGAAATGATGAAAGTCAAAATTCAAGAAGAACTGATATTATTTCAAGAGTAATAAATAAAGCAAATAATACAGAAAGTGTACCTGTTAATGGTGTTAGTTATGAGAGTTATTCTAAAAATGCAATGGAAGAGCCAAACTCTAAATCTATTACAAGTAATATAAATACAACAGACATTAAACCTACAAATAGTACCATCAATAATATTCAAACTGAAAATAAAGATAATAGCAATATAAGTGGACTAAGAAAAGCTTATAATGTGGGAAAAGAATTTATGAATTTTGGTATGTATATGGCAGAAGGCAGAAATTTTAAAACAAATAGCCAAGAACAAAGTCAAAGAAGAATATATAATAGACCTAATATAAATAATACAAGAAAAGAAGATATAAAAGAAGATGAAAACAAAACGATAGCTGTGGAAGTAGATGATGCCAATGAATAAAAAGAAAATCAAAAACAAAGTAAAAAACAGAATTATTGGTGTTGCACTTGTGATAATAAAACCTTTTATAATTCCATTGCTGATAATTGCAATCTTTTTATCTTTTATTTCAGGAATAACAGATATGCTTTATATAGCTTTTGATAATGACGATAAAATTGATATGAAAAAGGAACTTGCCTATTATGATACTGACTATGACAAACCAAGAGATAAGGAAGAGGTAAAAGGATTTTTTTCAAGTGTGTGGAACTTTGTAGACAAAATTTTTGGCGGGGAAGAAATATCAGAAGAAACAGACTGGCCTGTAATACGGTCATTATACAATAAGTAGTGAATTTGGACCTAGAAAAGCACCAACAAGTGGAGCATCTACTATACATTCTGGAATTGATATTCCTGCTCCTGAAGGAACAAAACTTGCATGTATTATGGATGGTGAGGTAGTTTCAATAGGTTGGGGTGGTGCAGGTGGATATACTATAACAATTAAAAGTACAGATGGAATATATAGATTTTCATATTGTCATAGTTCACCAGAATTTATAGTAAGTGTAGGACAACAAGTAAAAAAAGGTGAAGTAATAGGGAGAGTTCGGACCTAAAAATGTGTATGGAGTTACAAATAATCTATATAAAGATAGTAATGGAAATCCAACTAATGGAGCTACAACAGGTTGCCATTGCCATTTCACAGTTAGAAAAGATGGTGAATTAGTAGATCCATTAACAATTTTAAAACAAAAGGAAGGAGCATTGATATGATAGTAATTTATACAGGAATCGAAGAAATTGACAAAGAACTTCAAATGAACATAAAGGATTCAATAATAGCACGATATAGTGAATATTTAGTAGAAAACAATTCTTTTGAAGGGCAAACAGTAATTTTATCTCCACAAGCGGTAGATGGAGATTTACATGAATTTTTATTTACATTAAAACAAATGGATATAAGAATTATATTATTGATAAAAAATCAAAAACAAGAAGAAACGAAATTAGCACTGCAATTAGGAATTTATGATATATTATATGGTAATTTTTATCCAAGTCAAATAGTAGATATTATAGAACATCCAAGAACTTTCAGAGATATAGCTGATTTATATAGAAAAACCTATAATGTAAAGATAAAGAAAAGGAAAGGAATTAGAGATAACAAAACTAATTCTTTTTTTAGTAGAAAGTAAAGGAGTTCAAGTATGAGAATAATAAAAGAAATTTTAAAGTATGGTTTTATGATATTTGTAACTGTAATTGTATTATTTGGATTAAAGATGATATTACCTGTTAGTGAGAATAGTACTAATAATTCAGTTAATAAAAATATAGTTTATGATAATAAAGCATAAACTATAAAAAATATTTAAGGAGGTGATGATATATTTTTTCGAACGATTAGGAGGTGATAAAAGTAAGTAGAATAAAAAGTATAATTATAATAAGTGCTATAATTATATTCATTATTACTTTGATAATATCTTCATACATTATTCTTAGAAGTTTTTTTCAATATAAAATGGCAAATGAAATAGTAGAGGAATTAATAGAAGATGTTATAAAAGAAAATTCACAAGATGAAAATAGTCTAGGTATAGATTGGAAGAAATTAAAAGATATAAATGAAGATATTATAGGCTGGATAAGTATAAAAGATACAAATATAAATTATCCAATATTAAAAGATGATAATTTATACTATTTAAAACATACTTATGATAAAAGGTATAATAACAATGGTTCTATATTTACAATAAATAGACAACCTTTTGAAGAGCAAAAAACTGTAATTTATGGTCATAATATGAAAAATGGGATTATGTTTTCAGAATTAGGAAAATATTTGAATAAAGAATTTTTTTATTCACATACAGATTTTGAAATATATACTTTAGCGCATAACTATAAGGCAACTGTTTTTAGTAGTTATTCAATAGATGTGAATGAAGAGGAAAATAATATAAAAGAATTAGACTTTAATGAAGAAATTGAATATTACAAAAATTCAAGTAAATATTCTAATACAGATATTGATGATATAGAAAAAATTATTAAACTATCTACTTGTTCATATTTGAATGCCACGACGACACCTACAAATAAGAGGTATTTTATAATTGCGAAAATAGAAATTCTAGACTAAAATAATAAGAATATGAAGAAAAATTAAAAAATTTTTTTTGAAATTGTATTTTGAAAATAATTATGATACTCTTTTATATGAGGTGATGTAAAATGAGAAAAAAAGTAATAATAATATCAATCATAATTATTGGTTGTATAGTGGGGATATTAGTAGCAATAAGAATAACAAAAGATGACAACAAAATTTCATATAATGAGGAATGGCTAAACGAAGAAATTGAAAAGGAAATTAATATTGATAGCATAGAAGAGCCATCAAAAGAAATTTTGGAAGAGAACATAGAAATTGATGAAATTGAAAAAAATGAAAGTTTAAGTAGCGAAAATATACAAAATGAAATAAAAGATAATAAAGAAGAAAAAGCTACAGTAACTTCAAATACATCTACTAATATAAAACAAGAAGTAAAAGAAAATGAACAAACAGTAATTAAAGAAAATGTCAATAAAAATCAAGAAAAAGTAATAGATAATGATAAAAATGAAATACCTAAAAGTGAAGAAAATAAATCCCAACAAATAAAAGAGGAAACGATTCAAAAAGATATAGAATCAAAAAATGATGAAAAAGTTGTTAGTAAATATTATCAAATTAATGAAGTAATGATTGAAAAGATAAAAAATACAATTGAAAAAAATGTAACTGATGACATGAAAAAATATGGGTATTCAATAGTTGTAGATAGTTCTATTAAGGAAAAAACAAATCAATTTACTTTTACAGAAAATAGAGTAAAAGCAGCAATTACAAATAGGTTTGGTACAATTAGAATTTATGCAGAAGATTATTATGTAGATGGACAATTAATTATGACAGAATGTTATATATTTTAAAATTACCGAGGCACTAATTTATAGTGTCTTTTTTATTGTAAAAAATTAGAAGAAAGGAAAGGGAGTAAAAATGAAAAACAAATTTTTAAACAAGATTATAGCAATGTTAATGATATTAATGCTAGGGCTTTCATCTATTTCTAATATAGTATTTGCAAATACAGAGATAAGTGGAAGTAAAACGATAATAGATAAAGGAGAATGTGAAAGACATTTACAGTATTGGAAAGAATCAATAAATAATTGGTCTTATATAATTTGCCATTATGTTGTTTATGAGGAAAATGGTATTGAATATCCTGCTTATTGTTTAGACCATGATCTTCATGGAGTAGGAGATGTAGATTCATATGATGTAGATATAACAGAACATTTAGATGATGTTAGGGTATGGAGAGCAATTACAAGTGGATATCCATATAAGACACCATCAGAGCTAGGTTTAGATGATGAATATGATGCGTTTTTGGCAACCAAGCAAGCAGTTTATTGTGTATTATATGATTGGGATGCATCTAGTAGATTTAGAGGAGCAGACGAAAGAGGAAACAGAATTGCTAATGCAATTGTAAATATAAGTAATGAAGGTAAATATGGTACAAGAACACCATATAATTCTGGTGTAGATATAAGTAGAGTAGGAGATTTTGCAGTAGAGGGAGACTATGTTGTACAAGAATATGAAACAAGCTGTGGAGAGAATATATCAAAATATTACATTGCAGGAATTGCAGGATTGCCAAATGAAAGTAAAATAGTAAATATGAATAATAATGAAACCACAGAATTTAATGGAGATGAGCATTTTAAAATTAAGATACCTAAAAAAGAAATAAATAAAGATATCGAAATAGCTATATCAATTGTAGCAAAAGCTAAAATATATCCGATTTTTTATCGGAAAGACAAAAATAGAAGGAACACAGAATTATGCTTTATGTTTTGACCCATATGGAGATATTGCGGGAAAAACAAATATAAATATAAAAACTAATAATGCAAAAATAAAAATTTACAAAGTTGATGAGACCAATACACCAATTAAGGGTGTAACATTTGAACTTCTAAAAGAAGATGGTTCGACAATTCAAACGGTAAAAACAGATAATAATGGAATTGCATTATTTGAAAACTTATATGCAGGAACATATTATATAAAAGAAACAAAAACAGAAAAAGGATATTTATTAAAAGATAGTAAAATAGAAGTTAACGTAGGCTATGACGAAACAGGAGAAATGACTGTAACAAATGAAGAACCATTAGGAACAATATTAATATTAAAAAAAGATAGTGAAACAGGTACAGTTACTCAGGGAGATGCTACATTAGAAAATGCAGTATATAAAGTATATGCTGCTGAAAATATTTACAATGTATCAAAATCAAAAAAATATTATTCACAAGGGGATTTAGTTGCAACTCGTACTACTGATGCAAATGGAGAAACACAAAATATTACAGATTTACCATTGGGACAATATATTGTAAAAGAAGAAACTGCTCCAAATGGTTATTTACTTGATGAAACAGAATATAACATTAATTTAGAATATAAAGACCAAGAAACAAAAATAATCTCAACTACAGTTATAAGTAATGAAGATGTAAAGAAAATGCAAGTTCATATATTCAAAAGTGGAATCAAGGAAAACTCAGGATTAACACCAGGACTTGAAGGAGCTAAATTTAGTATAAAATTAAATAGTGCAGTAGAAAGAGCATATGTAGCAGGATATACTTATGCTGAAGTTTGGGGAGGAATAGATGAAGATGGAAACAAAGTAGAAGTTGATTCTAAACGAGTTGCAAAAGCACAAGAAATTGCTCCAACATTCCAAACAATAGAGACTGATCAAGATGGAAATGCTTATAGTAAGGAGTTACCTTATGGAAAATATATTTGCAAGGAAGTATTCACACCTGAGGATTATGAAACAGCTGAAGATTTTACATTTACAATTAGCAAAGATTCAAGTGAAATAAAAGAATTGGCTCAAAAAGTAAAACATCTAGTAGTTAATAATGAACAAATGGAAGCGTATATTAAACTTATCAAGAAAGATGCAGAAACAGGAAAAACAGTATCACTATCAAGTGCTACATTTGAAATTAAAGCTACAAAGGATATATATGATAGAGCAACAGGAAAAATTATTTGGAGAAAAGGAGAAGCTATTACTCAAAAAATAGGGAGCACAACATATTCTTCATTTACAACGAATGCAAAAAATATAGTAATTCCAAAAGAAGATAGTTACAATAATAAAAATGATGAAACAGGAAGTGTAGTAACACCATTAAAATTACCAGTAGGAAGTTATGCTGTATATGAAATAAGTACACCTGAAGGTTTTTTGGAATTAGAAGAACCTGTAAGCTTTGAAATAAAAGGAATTAGAGATTATGACAAAGACAAAGATAAAGATGCTATCAAAGAAGTTACAATCACCAATGAACAACCAACAGGAACACTAATAGTAGATAAAAGTGTGGCATTAAAAGAAAATGTAGATACATCATTTATAGATATAAGTGATTTAAGTGGAATACAATTCAAATTAACAGCTAAAACTGATATAATTGATAAAGCAGATGGAAGTAAAATATATTCTAAAGGTCAAGAAGTTGGAACATATAATGTAGATAAAAAAGGTGATTTAAAAATTGAAGAATTACCTATGGGAGAATATGAATTAGTTGAAACAAAAACACTAGATGGACTTGTATTAAATGATACAATATGTGATGTTAAGTTTGAAAAGAAAGATAATACAACAAAAGTATATACAGAAACAAGAGATGTTAAAAATGATACAACTTTGATAGAAGTATCAAAAACTACAATTACAGGAGAGCAAGAATTACCAGGAGCAGAATTATCAATAATTGATAAAGAAGGAAATGTAATTGATAGTTGGACTTCTGGTAATAAAACACATGCCATTGAGGGATTAGTAGTCGGAGAGGAATATACATTAAGAGAAGATTTAGCACCATTAGGATATGTTAAATCTACAGATACAAAATTTAAAGTCGAAAATACAAAAGAGACTCAAAAAGTAGAAATGATTGATAAGATTGTAGAAATGAGTAAGAAGAATATTGCAGGAGATGAACTTGAAGGAGCTACAATAGTTATAACAAATACAAGAACAAAAAATATTGTAGACAAATGGGTATCTGGAAAAGAACCTCATAGAATTCAGGGATTAATTGAGGGAGAAACATACATTATGCATGAAGAAATTGCAATAGACGGGTATGTAAAAGCTACAGATATAGAATTTACAGTAACAGAAGATAAAGAAACACAACATATTGAAATGGTAGATAAAATTGTACTAATATCAAAAACAGATCTTGTAACAGGTGAGGAATTACCAGGAGCAGAACTAATTGTAACAGATAAGGACGGAAATGAAGTTGATAGATGGGTTAGTACAGATACACCTCATCAAGTTACAGGATTAGAAGAGGGAAAGGAATATACATTAACAGAAATTACTTGTCCATATGGATTTGAGCAAGCAGAATCTATAACTTTCAAGGTTAGTACAGACAAAGAAACACAAAAAATCGAAATGAAAGATATGCCAATACTTTCAAATGTAAAAGTTGTAAAAATTGATAGAGATACTAAAGAAGTTATAAAAGCTAAATTTACATTTGGATTATATGCTGATGAAGAATGTACTCAATTAATTAAGCAAGTAGATAGTAATAAAGAAGAAGGAACAGTATTATTTGAAGATTTAAGATTTGGAACATATTTCATAAGAGAAATATCAGCTCCAAAAGGATATGAATTATCTAATGAAATAGTTAAATTAGAAATTAACGATAAAGGTGTATTCATAAATGGAACAGAAATAACTGAAAATGATGAAGTATATAGTTTTGAATTTGAAAATAAACAGTTACCAAAAATTCAAACAGGTAATGAGATAAATTATGCAATATTAATTGGTAGTATAATAATTTCATTGTTAGGAATTACTACAGGAACAATAGTTTTAAGAAAAAGGAGACAAAAAAATAACTAGAAATTAGAGTGATATTTGTATCACTCTTTTTCTAAAAATTAAATTATAAGGAGGAATTTTATATGTTAAATATTACAGAAGTTAGAATAAAAAAAATAAATAAAGGTGATTTACTTGCAGCAGCAAGTGTATGTATAGATAATTGTTTTATAGTAAGAGAAATTAAATTATTAAATGGAAAAAATGGTAGATACATAAGTATGCCTAAAAGAAAGATAAAAAATAGAAATTTTAGACAAGATTTCTCATACCCTATAAATAATGAGACAAGATTACAATTGCTAGAAGCCATATCAGAAAAATATGATAATACAGAAGATGAGTAAGATAAAAGGATGTAGGAGTTTTATAAACTTTTACATCCTTATTTCTATTAGAAATTTAAAAGGAGGTACAAGAGAATGCAAAAAGAAATTTTAGAAGAACTAGAAGATTTAAGAGATGAAACGGAGTTTATTATTAATAATCAAGAATTTGTTGAAAATAAACATATGGAAAACTATTTAAGAAGTTTAGAAAGAATTAGGTATAACATATTCAATAAAATAAAATTGAATAACAAGTATGAGGTAAATGAGCAAGATAGGTTAATGTACTTAAATGACAAATATGAAGTAAGTGTTAGTGATAATTATCTGAAAATACATATTCCTGAAGTAATACCAAAGTACAAAAATATTAACAATTATGCTTATAAAAATATTATGCTAAATGTAATGGAAAAAACAAAAAATTATAAAGATTTATATAAAAATGAGCTAGTATTTGTTTTTATTAAAGTAGTAGAAAATCAAAAAAATATTGATATAGATAATAAGTTTGTAAAACCTATTGTGGATGGTCTTGTATTATCAAAAGTAATAGAAGATGATAATATAGCCAATATGTTTTATGGAGTATTTGGAACAACAGAAAAGATAAAAAAACCATATACAGAAGTATATGTTTTTAAAGGTGAAAAAATGTTGAAATGGATTCAAGATTTTATAAAGGCGGATATTAAATAACAACTAAACGGATATTTTCAAAATATCCGTTTATATGTTTTTTTGACATTTTCCAAACGGACATTTTAAAAATATGTTTTTTTGCAGAAAATAAACAAAAATTAAAATTTAGGGTGTGCCGTGGTTAAAGGGTGTGAAACAGGGAAAGCAGAAAAAGGAAGAAAGATTGGTGTGCCTTAGAAGAAAAAAGAAAGGGGGAATGAGAAAGTGGGAAAGTAAGATTAACTCGGAAGAGATATAGAGGTGTTAATGTTTCTAGGAAAATATAAAATGATGTTAGGGGCAGATTGTAGATTGATATATAAGACAAAAGATTATCATAGAAAAAGGTTAAAAGTATTGGAAAAAGAAAAGTACATAAGGAGAGTAAATTCATTGTATATAAAGTTAGATGATAAAGGAACTAGAATGGTTAAAGAGTTTGGATATGATTATAGTTTTAGAAATAGACGAAAAAGCTATATAGATAGATTAAATGAAGTAGCCAAAATTGCTGGACTGACAATAAATAGCAATATAGACTTTATTGCAAGTTGGAATATAAAAGATGAAAATGTATTTACTCAAACATCGAGAAAATATTTAGGAAAGATGATTTATAAAAATAAAGATATAATTGTTTATTATATTTCTAAAGATAGACATATATCATATATGAGTCAGATGATAACCGATATACAAAAAGTTTTAGACTATCAATATATTATAATCTTTATGGAAGATATGAAATTGTTAAATGAAAAACAGAAATTCAGATTTGGGAAAAAATCTACTTTAATTATAAAGCCAACATCACAAAATCTGACAATATTAAGAAACCTTGCAGATATAGAAATATATGAAATAATAAAAAGAATTTATAATAATGAAGAAATACTTTTGTCAAATTGGAAAAGAGCTGAATATATGAAAGAAAATAAGACTTACATTATAACAATGCCTTTTATAGATACAGAAAGATTATTTGGTTTAAATATATTTTTTAGAAACAATCAGAATACAGAAAGAAAAATTGACATTATAACTTTAAAAGAAAACAAAGAAAAAATAAATGAAATACTAACTAACAAAGTAAATATTATTGAATTGGACAATTGGTTAGGAGGTATTGATGAAGTGGAACAAAAAACATAAGGTAGCTTTATTTTTTTGTGTATCATATATTATTTTAATACCAATAATAAATGAATTTATGAAATTATTAGAAAAGTGCTTTCAAACAAATTTACATACAATAGATATAAATTTATTAAACTTATTTACAGTTATATTTAGAAATAGAACAATATTAGTAACATGGGTAATATTAAATTTAATTATTATATTAGTAGTAAAAAATATAAATACTACAAGAAAAAATTCAAAAATAGAAATAGAGGGAATTAATTTAAAAAATAAAGATGGAACATATGGAACAGCAGACTGGGGTTCAAAAGAAGAAATCCAAAAAGTTTTAAGCATAGGTAAAAAAGATGGAATAATTATAGGAGAAACTGATGAGGGTGAGATAATAACATTACCAATGGATACAGCACTTAATAAAAATATTGCGGTATTTGGTTCGAGTGGGAGCAGAAAATCAAGAGGTTTTGCCATACCAAATGGCATAGAGTTAGCACAAGAAGAACTACAAAAAGCTATAGGTAGAGAAATGAGCTTGGTTTTTACAGATCCAAAGGGGGAACTATATAAAAAATTAACAAAATATCTTGAAAGTAAAGGTTATGATGTTAAAGTTTTTAATTTAGTAAATCCAATTTTTTCTAATGGTGCAAATTTTGTGAAATTTGTAGAAGATGAAACAGATGCACAAATATTTTCTCAAATTGTTATAGAGGGGACACAACTAGATAGAAAAGCAGGAGGAGATGAATTCTGGAATAGAGGAGAACAAAATTTATTAAAGGCATTATTATTATATGTACTTAACTATGTAAAAGAAGAAGAAAATAAAAGTATTTCTTATATATATGATTGTCTTGCTAGTGGTAATATAAAACAAATTGACAAATTATTTATGGATACATCAGGTCCAACAAAATTAAGCTATAATATATATGCTCAAGCTACAGATATTGTTAAACAAAGTATTGTTACAGGATTAGCAACAAGATTACAAGTATTCCAAACAGATAAAATAAGGAATATAACAAATAAAGATGAAATAAAATTTGAAGATATAGGAAATAAAAAAACTTGTATATTTGTAGTTACAAGTGATACTAACAGTGCATTTGACTTTTTGTCTACACTGTTTTTTTCGTTTTTATTTATAAAACTAATAAAACAAGCAGATGAGAATCAAGATGGTAAATTAAAAGTAGAAACGGCATTGATATTAGATGAGTTCCTAAATATAGGAAGAATTGTAGATTTTGAGAAAAAGTTAGCAACAACAAGAAGTAGAGGAATTGATATATGTATGATATTTCAGAATATTCCACAACTAGAAAATAGATATGGTATTAATGTGGGACATGAGATTCTAGGAAACGCAGACACAAAAATATTTATGGGTGCTGGGGATATTGTAACAGCACGATTTATAAGCACATATCTAGGAGTATCAACAGTAGAAACTAATGCAATAAGAAAAGAAGCGGGATTTGATGGCAATTTTACTTATGGAATGCAAAATTTATCAACTAATAAAAGAAATTTAATGAATGATGACGAAATATTAAAGTTAGATAATAACAAAGAAATAGTAATAGAAAGAGGACAACAGCCATTTATATGTAATAAGTATGATTATTCTAAACATTGTGAGGCTGATAAATTGGAAGATATGACACTAGAAGAACAAATGGAAAGATTTAAAGACAATGTAGAAAGAAATAAAGCAAAAACTAAATACGTAGAGTATAGTTTTGAAGATTTTTAAAGGTTATAGGTTATACCTGAAAACCTAAATTTAGATAGTTAGAAGGTGAAAAGTATGACAGATGAATTACAAGAAAAAATTATTTGGCAAAACATTAATTCATCTAAGGAAAGAGGGAAAATTTTAACGGGTAAAGTAGTAGCAATAGAAAATGAAAAAATGAAAGATGAGAACATTACTTGTGCAATTATAGATTTTAAAGGTATTAGAATTTTAATACCTGCAACTGAAATGACTAATGATTCAAAAAATGATAAAAAGATAATTAGAAATATGATGGGAGCTGAAATAAGATTTATAGTTGTAGAGGTAGACACAATAGGAACAAAAGCAGTAGGCTCAAGAATTAAAGCTATGCAACGACTACAAGAAATAAATATAAAAAAGTTAGAAGTTGGAGATATAGCTTATGCAAAAGTCATAGGTGTATGGAGAAAAAACATAAGGATTGAATGTTTTGGAATAGATTTTATAATGTTACCACAAGACTTACAATATGGATATATAGAAAATTTATCTAAATTGTATAAAGTAAATCAACAAATAAAAGTATTAGTAAAAGAAATATCAGAAGAAAATAAAAAAATAAAAATATCTGTAAAAGACTTATTAGAAGATCCATTTAAAAATATCAGAAAAGACTTTACAGAAAAAGGAGAATATTTAGCAACAATAACAGGATATTCAAATAATGGAATATTTGCTAACGTTGCACAAGGGGTAGACACAATTTGCATATTACCAGAGTGGATGGATAGTCCACCATTTCCAGGAGAGAAAGTGGTAGTCAAAATTTATAAGATAATACCAGAAAAAAGAAAAGTATATAGTTCAATTGTTAAGACGATTGGAAGTGATGCTAGTGAATGATAAAGAAAAACAAATAGCAAAATTATTATGGGATTTTCAATCATTAAGAGAAGAACATATTTATAAAATATGCAAATGCGAAGAAAAAGATATTAATCGTTTAATTGCAAATAAAGTAATAACTAGAGATAACAAAACTAAAATTTTAAATTACAATAATAAACAGGCAGTAAATAGCAGAAATGTAGTTGCTTTTGATGTAGTTATGCATTACCTAAACAGAAATGCGAAAGTAAAAAAAGGTAATCATCCTATAACTATATCTATGCAGACAGATTATCATAGTTATGATATTATTGCTATTAAAGAACTAGAAACAGATGCTTTATTTGATAAATTAGATGAAGTATCAAAATCAGATAGAATAATAATTATTATTGAAACAAAACAATATATTAAAAGATTTGTAAATACCAAAAGACCTTGCTATATTTGCACATATTCACCATTGAAAATTGTAGATAGAATTAATTGAAAAAAATAAGAGGGTTTGCTAGTCAAACTCTCCTAAATCTTGTGACTTTAGTTTTAAATAAGTTGCATTTATGGTTTTTTATAGTGCATAATATCATTAAGATTACAACCAATAACAAAACATAATCTTGATAAAACATCTTTATCATATCTTATAATAGTTCCATCATAGTATCTTTTTACTACTTGATGATGTAGTCCAGTTTTTTTCACGATTTGATTTATCGTTATACCTTTTTGTTCCATAATAGTTTTTATATCAAATTCTATATCACCATAATCTTTATATACAATAATGCTATCCATATTTTTCACCTCTTAATATATTCTAGCATTTAAGCGGAATATTTAAGAGCCGTTTGT
Organism: uncultured Eubacteriales bacterium; assembly: GCA_948468315.1. GTDB lineage: Bacteria > Bacillota > Clostridia > TANB77 > CAG-508 > CAG-269. The sequence goes on along the minus strand of CAOKHL010000004.1, from coordinate 39,136 downwards.
TTATTCGGAATATATATTCAAAAGTTAAATAATATGCTATAATAAATTTACTTGCTATAAAAAATAAGAGATAAGTACTAGTTATCTCTTGCTACTCTTAGCTATTCTTCTACTATCAACGGGTAAACGATTTATTAATAATTCGTGTGGCTCAATTTTGAAAATATTTGCTATATGGTCTATATAATCACTAGATATATTTCGTTTTTCATGTTCCATTTCTGAAACATATCCTGAACTCGTCCCTAATAATTCAGCGAAGTATTCTTGTGACCAACCTTTTTTCACTCTGAAATAGACTATATTGTTTGCTATTATTTTTCTTGTTTTAGTAACAATCTTTGCCACCCCCTTGAAATTGACATTAACTTACTACTATTGTATTATGTTTAAAAAAGTTATAACATATAACTATATCGGAAGTTTGACAAAATGACACATATAGCAAGTGATTTTTTATACAAGGAGGTGAGTATAATGTTATATGGTATTATTGTTGTCCTTTTTATTGTAATAGTTGCTTTGATTTATTATTTAATTTATCAAAAAAATAAAAGTTCACAAGAGTTATTAAATAATAGAAAAGAACTTATAAGAACAATTGATAAAAATAAGTATTATATAAAGGAAAATACAGAATTAAAAAAAATCATTATGAAATATGAAGATGACATATATTCTAAAATTGATACTTTTGATGTCTGTGGTGGAAAGGTAAAAAAAGAACCAATTTATAAAGGAAAAAAGGCATTAATTGGAGATTATTTACCTATATCATACTTTAATACAGAAAATGTATTACGTAGTTTAGGATTTTGTGTTGATATTGTGCCAACTGTCGAAGATGTAGTTAATAAAATAAGATATGGAGAACATTATGATATTATTTTTACTAACAAAGTGTATGAGCATGGCAGCGGAGAAGACTGCTTAAAGCAATTAAGAGAATTGAAAGATTTTAATATACCTATTGTTTTACACACGGCAACAAAAGGCGAAAGAGATTTTTTTGTAAATGAAATTGGATTTAATGAATACATAGAAAAACCAATTACTCAAGAGAATGTGAAAATAATTTTAAAAAGAATATTAAAACAATAAAACATGATATAAGAAATAAGAATTATTTGTAAAATAAAAGATGTTTGGCGAAAATTGAAAATAAATGAACAAAAATAGGAGAGAATAATGGAAAAGTTAATGAATAGTTTTGTAAATCAGTCTGCAAGTGGATTTTTAGAATATTTTGATGAATATAAGCAGAAAAAATTAATGAATCGAGAGGATTACAAAAATTTGTATAATCAAATCAGCAAAATTTTTGATAAACATAAAAATGTACAAAGTTTTATTGAAGATGAACAAATAATAGATTTAACAGAAAAAGAAAAGAAAATGGCATTAAGGGTTTTAGATTTACATGATGATATAGCAACATTAGAATTAATAGAGGCTTTTAAGCTAGGAAAAAAGGAAATGCTTAACTTTTTGATAGAAATGGATATGATTAAAAAGAAAAAATAATAGAAGTAATTTAGATAGAGAAGTTTAGAAAATAAACATTCTCTATCTTTTGAGATTCTGTAAAATACATATCAAGTATATTATTTTAATTCTTAATTAATAAGTCCGATAGACTTTTATATGTATCTGATTTGTCAATATAATTTTCTACATATTTATTATTTTTCCAATACGTTTTTATACCATAAGATTCTATATTGTAGTTAGAAGCATCTTCAGTTAACAATCTGTATTTATCGTCAATAATTTCTATTGCACAACAATTAGACATACCTAGACCGATTAAGTTACTATCTTTTAAAGATTCTTTCATATGTTGCAATCTATTTGTATTTTCATTTGCAATATTACAATGAGGAGTAAAAAAAGCATTGACAAAATTTAAACAGTTTACATTAATCATAGGAGCAGTATCATCTTTTAATTGCAATTTTAAGGAATCAGAACTACATGTTCTAAACCAACAATTTGCACCAGCAGAAATACCACACATAACTTTTCCATTCATCCAAGCATTTCTTAAAATTTTGTCAAAACCTGTCTCAAACCAAAGTTCTAACATTCCCTTAGTATCGCCTCCTCCTTCATATATAATATCAGCCCAATTAATCAGTTCTTGAACTTTGTGAATATTGTCTTTTAATTCATGTTTTTTGATAGTTTGACATTTACATCCGAAAATATTTCCATATATATTCTGCATAACACGAAAATAACTTTCTTCAGAACTAATATTATTTTGTGAATGACCAAGAAATAAAAAATTAGGATATTTTTTCCCTGTAATGTTAATTATCTCCGTATCAATTTGTTTAGTTTCATATGGAGTATATATTCCATTGCTTTTAAGTCTACCATTTTCTCCGCCACCAATTGCTATAATTTTTCTACTCATTTTAATATTACCTCAATTTATTAAATTTTATTTAATGAAATTATATCATTTAATACGAATATAATCTATATCTTAAAAAATTTTCAATACTTTATTTTATTCAAGAAATACAAAAAATGGCAAAATTTAAATAAAATATTTACAAAAGATAAAAAAGGTGGTATAATTTGGATATTATTGTAAGAAAAGGGGGCATAGTGCTATGAATAAATCAAATGTAGAGATACTTAGACAAAATAGAAATGATGATTTTTATAGTTTCAATGTGCCCTTTTTTAGAACAAAGTAGTAAAATTTTGTTCTTTTTTTGTATATCATAGTAAGAAAAATAATATTATTCTTATATGAATATATAAAATATAGCAATAAAAGAAAGGAGTTAGGAGATGGAAGACATTATACCAAACACATGGAAAGAACCAAAGACACATTTTATAGAGGTATTAAGAAGTACATGGTACAAACAATTAGTACAATTACAGAATTTAATTACAGAAGAAACAATGAAATTTTATGAAAAAAAGAAAATTATAACATTACATTTACCAGTAACTACTGGATCAATTTCAAGTCCAATGGGAAGAGGTAGCGATTCTAAACCAGTAAAAATTGAACTAGAGGGAGTAGAAACATATTTAGCTGACTCAATGCAATTTTTGTTAGAATATGGATGTAGATTAACAGATAATGGATGTTATTATGTAATGCCATCTTTTAGAGGAGAAAAGGCAGATGAAAGACATTTATGCCAATTTTATCATAGTGAAGCTGAAATACCAGGAACACTTGAAGATGTTATGGATTTGGTAGATGAATATATTAAATATTTATCAAAGAAAATTATAGAACGAATGGGAGTACAATTAAAGGAAACATTAGGAGATATAGGTCATATTGAAAAGGTAGCTAATTATAAAGGCAAGTTTAAAAAAGTTACTTTCGACGAGGCAGAAAAAAAATTAAAAGAAAAGTATAATAACAAAATAGAAGAATATATTGAATATGAAGATGGCTGGAGAAATATAACAAGAAAAGGTGAAAAAGCTTTAATGGAAATATTTGATGGAATAGTATGGGTTACTAATTATGATGAATTAGCAGTACCATTTTATCAAAAATTAGACACAGAAATCAAAGGAACTACGAGGAATGCAGATTTATTAATGGGAATAGGAGAAACAGTAGGTTGTGGCGAAAGACATAAAAATGCTGAAGAATTATTAAAAGCACTAGAAAGACATGAAGTTTCACCAGAAGAATATGAATGGTATATAGAAATGAAAAAACAATTTCCAATGCAAACATCAGGATTTGGAATGGGAATAGAAAGATTTTTGATGTGGGTATTAAAATGTAATGATATTAGAAATATGCAAATATGTTTACGTTTTAATGGAGAAAATATATTACCATAAAAATGAATGGAAGGAAATAAAATGTTATTATTAAAAAATTGCCTATTAAATAATGAAAATGTCGATATATTAATAGAAAATAAAAAAATAATAAAAATTGGAAAAGTCAATGAAAAAGAAGTAAAAGAAATATTTAATAATATTATTATAATAGATATAAAAAATAAAAATGTAATTCCAGGATATATAGACAATCATGTGCATATAACAGGAGGGGGAGGAGAAAGTAGCTTCTCCTCACGAGTTCCTGAGATTAAATTTAGCGAAATAGTTTCAAATGGTGTAACAACAGTTATTGGAGTTTTAGGAACGGATACTATAACAAGAAGTGTTGAAAATTTGGTGGCAAAAACAAAGGCTCTAAAAGAAGAGGGAATAACGGCATATTGTTTAACAGGTGGATATGAATATCCATCACCAACAATAACAGGAAGTATTCAAAAAGATATTACATTTATAGAAGAAATATTAGGAACTAAAATAGCAATTTCTGACCATAGATGTTACAATCCTAACAAGGAGGAACTGATAAAATTAATGTCGGAAACAAGAGTAGCGGGATTAATTAGTGGCAAAAAAGTGAGTGTTAATTATCATGTAGGATGGGGAAAAGGAAATATGGATATACTTTTAGAAATTCTAAAAGAAACTAATATACCTGCTTATGTGATTAGACCAACACACATTTCATGCAATGATGAGGTGTTTGAACAAGCTTTAATTTTAGCAAAGCAAGGAGCATATATAGATATAACAGCAGGGAAAGATATAGAAAAAAGTGTTAAATATATCTTAAAAGTGTTTGAAAAAGGATTATCAGAACAATTAACAATATCATCAGATGCAAATGGTTCTGTGCCTATATGGAAAGATGGAGTATGTACTGGAATATCAGCACATACCATGAAAGGGTTACATCAAATTATAAAAGAATTAATAATAAAATACAAAATACCTATTGACCAAGCTACAAAAATATTAACAGTAAATCCAGCAAAGGCTTTGAATCTTTACAATAAAGGTAAAATAGAAGAGGGTAAAGATGCAGATATAATAGTATTAGATGAGAATTATAATATTAATTCTGTTATAGCATTAGGAGAATTTGTTTTATTAGATAATAAATTGATGAAAAAAGGAAAATATGAGTAAAATGAATAATGCAGAAAGTATAATAATAGAAAAAAGAAAAGAAATATTTGAACAGAAAAAGTTTAACAAGTATATTGATATATTAGATAAAATGGGAATACCAAAAGAATTTAATTATAAAAATTGTATTCCTGAAGTATTTTCTGACCTAGAATATCAAAAAATAAAAAAATTTGAAATAGAACCTTATAGTATATTATATAATGAAGTTTTACAATATACACAAACAAGAAAGAATCATGAGAATAAAAATATAATAATACTAGTACATCCGTTTTATCCAATACTGAGACATGCGAATTTTTTGATACAATTTCCAGAATATTATAAATGTTATTTAGATTATGAAGAAAAGATATTGGAAATATTAAATAATTCTAATAGTAATATTATATTATTTGAAAGTCCAGATAGCTTTGCAAGATTTACATATAAATTTTATGATATTGGAAGTGTGAAAGAAGTTATATTTACAGAACATTCGACAGGAAAAGTATTGGATGTAAATAGTATAAAAGACTTAGAACATTATAATAATATGCAAATTGCGGGATGCTATGGAGAAAATTGTATAAAAGATGTTGAAGAACAGTTAAAAAATACTAAAATAAAGAGAATGAATGAATTAATTATGGAGAGAGCAATGAAATTATAAGAGAGGAGAAAAGATTAATGAAGAAAGTTGTACTAGTTGGAGGAGCAACTGGAAGAGAACATGCAATAGCAAAGCAATTTCATGATGAAGGATATGAGTTGTCAGCAATATTGTGGGCAGATAATGAGTTTGTAAAAAAATTGTGTACAGGAAAATATTTAAAGATTAATTTAGATGATGTAGATAAAGTATTTCATGCAATATTAGAAATAAAGCCGGATTATGTAGTAATAGGACAAGGAGAGGTAATACAAAGAGGATTATGTGATATGTTAAATAATGAAAAAATTCCTTGTATCGGTCCTACAAAGAAACTTGCACAACTGGAAGGGTCAAAGACTTTTTGTAGAGATTTGTTAGAAGAAATAGACAACACATTAAACCCTAAACACAGAGATTTTTACGAATGTTCAAATGAATTAGAAAAATATATTAATAGTTTTGAAACTAAAATTGTAGTAAAATGTGATGGTGTAATAACAGGACCACGAGTTAGGATATATGAAATTGATGAAAAAAAAGAAGCTTTAGAGAATGCTAATAACTGGATAAAAGATTATGGACATATAATAGTTGAAGAATTTATAAATGGGCATGAAGTCGCAATAATGAGCTACACAGATGGTAAAAATTTAATACATACACCAGTATTTAAAAATCATAAAAGAATTGGTGAAGGCAATGTAGGAGAAAATACATCTGGAATGGGGACAATAACAGGAAGTGAATGTTTTCCTTATATAAGCAAGGTTGCTGAAGAGAAAATGCATAAGATAACAGAAAAAGTAATGCAAACAATTAATAAAAAGTGTGGTCAAAAATATTTAGGAAGTTTATATGGGGAATTTTTAGTTTCTGAAGATGAAGTAAAAGTTATAGAATATAATTGTAGATTTGGAAATCCATCATCAATGAATATATTATCTATTATGAAAATTAGTTTTCCACAACTATGTGAGCATATTTTAAATGGAACAATAAATGAATTAGAAAATATATTTGATGATAAAATAGTAAGCTTATCAGCATATGTTGTTCCCAAAGAATATACATTAAATAAAAAATATGTTGGAACAGAAGTAGATTTCTCAAATATAAATGAAGAACTATTTTACTGTGGAAATATGGATTATAAAGATGGAAAATATTATCTAAAAAATAGTAGAGCATTTGCAATTTGTGCTACAGCTTCTAACATAGAAGAAGCGAGAAATATTGTATATAAAGAACTAGAAAAAGTTAAAGGTAATATTTATTACAGGGGAGATATTGGAAATGGAGAATAAGACAAAAAAAATAGGATTTGATTTAGATGGAGTTATATTAGATAATACAACATTTAAAGTAGAAAAATATAAAGAAGTATATAATCAAGATTTTGAAGATTGGCAACTGTCATCAAATATAATTGACGAATATGTACCCGACAGAGAGATGAGAAAACATATTGGCGACTTGGCAAGTGCTAGAAATTTTACAAAAATATTAGATAAAGATTGCATAGAAGTATTAAAAAGACTAAAAGAAAATGGATATGAACTATATATAGTAAGTAGAAGAGGAAAATCAGATAATGGTCAAAAAGCAGCAAAAGAATCAATAAAAGAATTAGACATAGGTAAATATTTTAATAAGATATTCTTATGTGAGAGTGAAAATGAAAAAATAAATACAATAATAGATAATCAAATAGATATATTCATAGATGATAGAGTTGGAGTAGTTGAAGGGATTTATAAAAAAATTACACTACCATTATTATTTGATAATTTTGAATTAGTTCAGAAAAATTTAATAGAAATCAAATATCCTATAAAACAAGTAAAAAGTTTTCAGGAAATAGAAAAGGAGGTTTTAAAAAATGAGTAGTATAAATGACTACGTTGCTAAAATAGAGACAAGCGTACAAGGTAAAATTTCAGATGTAGAACTTGTATCAAGTTCTAACAATATTGTTATAAAATATAAAAAAGATGACAAGACATATTTTGCTAAATTTTATCAAAATAATGCAACACATGTAGATAATGAAGTAATGCTATACGAAAAAATGCCAGAAGAGGGAAAAAAGTATTTAAAAAATTTAGTGTATTCTAATTTTGCAACAGATGATAAAACAAGATTTGCTATTTTTGAAGAAGTCAAAGGAAAAACACTAGCAGAAATGTTAGAAAATAATGAAGTTTCAGAAGAATTAGCGAACAGAGTAGCAAGAGCAATGTTAAATTATTTTAGCATAGTTTCAAGAATAAGAACAAATAAATATGGAAATTTAGAAAATGATTTAGAAGGTAAATATGATAGTTATTTAAAATATTTATATGAATATCAATTTCCAACAACAGAAACATTATTTTTAAATAAAAAAACAAGAAAAATATCATCACTACCATATACATTATTAGAAGAAAATGCAGAATTTCTAGATGAAGGATATTCATGTGTAACACCAATAGACTCTAATTTTAAGAATATAATGATAACTGAGCGAGGTGAAATAAAGATAATTGACCCAGGGGCAATAGTCAGTGCACCATTAAATATGGGATTAGGTGAATTAGTAGCACATTCATATGGTACAATAATATATGATAAGTTAATGGAAAATATGCAAGCTACTGAATCTCAAAAAAGAAAATTAAGTATATATGGAGTGCTTTCATCATTAAATGTAATGGCTTTTTTAGTAAGAAATAGAATAGGAGATATAGAAAAAAGTAAACCTTTTGGTAATACTCACACTTTTTTTGAACTAATAGAAGGACATTTAAGAATTATAGAAACAGGAAAAGATGAAAAAAAAACAGATATTAATAATATGCAAGTAGAAAGATAATCATGGAGGAATTTTTTATGGTAGGTTATTATAAATTAATTTCAGATATTGGAAAAGAAAATGATGTCGAAATTAATGAAATAAATTCGGATAAAGATGTATATAATTTTTATAACAGTGAAGAAAGAAATGCATGCAATAAAATTGATATACAAGATATTGATTATACTCCTATATATAAAGAGGATAATTTAGAAAAATTCTATTATTTAAAAAATATTATAGAAGAAAATATAAAATCTAATTTAAAAATTCAAGAAATAAAGACACCAGAAGTTATAAAAAGTAATGATAAACTAGAAGAATTACAAAAACTTTTTGGATTAGAAAAATTTAATTGTAATGAAGGATATATATTATCGCCTGCAAGTGATTTTGGTGTATTTTCTGCTTATGAAGGAAAAGAGTTCGAAGAAGAGGATATACCATTAAGAGTGTATGAATTTGCTAGATGTTATAGAATTGAGGATAAGAAGAGAGATGTATTAAAAAGACCTACCTCTTTCTATCTGCCAGATATACATTGCTTTATGGGAAAAGATACATATAAAGAAGTTTTGAAACACTTAAAACTTTATGAAAAAATACTAAAAAAAATACAAATACCATATTTCATTGCATTAAGAATATCTGAACAAGAGTATAATAATAGTAAAGAAAAGATATGCAATATTGCAAAAGAATTAAAGAATAATATTATTATTAATGTTGTACCTAGTTCTATAAAGTATTGGGAATCAAAATTTAAGTATGTTTATAAAGACAGCAATAATGATTTTATTCAGTTATCTACTGTACAAGTAGATTATAGAACTTCTAAGATTTTTAATATAAAAGTGAAAGGAAAGAATGCAGAAATAATACATTCATCAATAGGTAGTATGGAAAGATTATTGTATGCATTTTTAGATAGAGAACTATGAAAAAAATAGTAGTTACAGGTCCACATTGTTGTGGAAAGAGTACAATTATAAAAAAGATAAAAGAAGATTTTTCTGATATTCCAAATATTGAATTTGCGAATTTTAGTGGGAGAAATTCACCAGTAGATTATAGTAATGCAAATAAATTAAAGAATAATTATGTTTCAGAACTTGATATAACATATTATATGATAACAAAATTATTAGAAAGAGAAATTGAAATTGAATACGGAACAAATGAAATAGTTATATTAGATAGATGTTTAATAGACCAAATAGTATATCCATCAGTTTTACTAAAACAAGAATATCATAAATCTATATTTGATTTTTTAGATTTATGGATAAAGATACATCCATATGATAAGATATTTTATGTACCAAAAAATTATGAATTATTAAGTCAATACGGGACCAAAGATAAAAGTCAAAAATATTTAGACGATATAGAAGAAAAATACTTAGAAGTAATCAAAAAACTTGGAATAGATTATACAATTCTTCCTAAAAATCAGGAAGAACAAATTAAGGCAATAAAAGAATATTTAAAAGAAGAATTAATGTGAGAAAATCATAGAAAATGAGAGGAAAAGATAAATATGAGTAAGTTTGTATTAATTGGTGGCGGAGAAAATGGAAGAAAAGGAACAGAATATGAAACAGAAAAGATTGACAAAGAAATCATAAAATTAACAAATAAAGTCAACAATATCAACTTTTTATTTCTAGCACATGGAAATAACTATGAAGATTCATATTATGAAATTATGAAAAAGATATATACAGAAAAATTTAATTGCAATTGTGATATACTCACAAAAAAAGAAGTAAAAAATAAAGAAATTGCACAAAAAAAGATAGAATGGGCAGATATTGTATATGTAGGCGGCGGAAATACTTTAAATATGATGCAACTATGGAGTGAAAGTGGATTTGATGAAACTTTAAAAAGCTTTTTGAAAAAAGAAAAAGTATTTTGTGGTATTTCAGCAGGAGCAATATGTTGGTGTAAATATGGAATTTCAGATTCTAAGAAAAATAATGAAGATGATGAATATATAATTGTTAAAGGATTGGATATATTTAATATATTATTTTGTCCAAGTTATGATGAAAGAATTAAAAGTGAAGAAAATTTAGAAAGACTAATGAAAGATGTAGAAATGCCAATGATAGCTTTAGAAAAAGGAACAGCTATAGTTATAAATAATGGGGAATATAAAATAATACAAAGCATAAAAAACAAAAAAGTATATAAAAGTTTTTATAAAAAAGAAAATAAATATAAGTTAGAAATACCTATTGAAGGATATAAACCATTTAAAGAGTTAATAGAAACAAATGAAGAAATAAATTAGGCAATTAAAGGGAGTGAAATAAATGGCAAATAAGGAAAGAGAACAATTTATTGCTTCATTAAAAGTGAAAGAAGATAAAAGTCCATATGTAAAATCAGCTAAAGGAGTAATATATCCTAAATACAAAGTGAAAAATGGTATAGATGGATTAGCTCATATTGAACACACAACACATATAGGAAGTAAAATTGCAATAAATGAGTGTGATAATGAAATACATAATATAATCTTAGGATGTTTATTGCATGATATTGGAAGAGGACATGAAGCGATAGGACAAACACATGGTGATGCAGGTGGTCCAATAGCTAAAAACATATTAGAAGAATATTTTGAAAAATATGATGTAGATATAGATAAATTAGTATATGCCATAAAAAATCATGATAAAGGTCGAGTAACTACAGATAGAATGATAGGAAGTGTATGGGATGCTGATAGATTATCGTTGTATAGGTTTAAAGGCAGAGAAATTAATAGGGAACTTTTATCAACAGAAGCAGCAAAGGAATTACTAGATTATGCTAAGAGTTATATAGAAAGAAATATGAGTGATTATTATTTGGACTTTGAAAAAGATGAAGGAACTGAACATGAATAAAATTGTAAGAAGCAAGCAGTAAATAACTGCTTGCTTCTGTTTTTTTGCTGTCATAAATGACAACGTGATAGGGTTAAGGGGTAAGTCTTTTAGGGTTACGAGACAAGAATGTCACACTTCTAATGTTGGGAAGCTCAAGGAGCTTCATAATCAGACGTGACAAACCAAAACCATAACCACCATGAGGGACAGTTCCGTATTCGAAGAACTGCAGGTAATACTTGAGAGATTCAAGTAATTTTGCATCGTTCTCAGTTTCCTGCTTTTCGAGGATTTGTGCCTTCAAGACATCATAACGATGCTCTCTTTGAGCACCAGTTGTTACTTCAATACCGCGATAAAGCAAGTCAAAGCTCTTAGTCAGAGTAGGATTGTTTTCGTGACGCATGTGGTAGAACGGACGAGCAGAAACAGGATAGTCTGTAACAAAGACAAAGTCATGACCAAATTTTTCCTTAACATATTCGGAAAGAATTCTTTCATCATCAGGATTAAGGTCATCGTCTTTGGGAGACACATATCCACGTTCACGAATAATTTCTTTTGCTTCTGCAAGAGAAATCCGAGGGAACGGAAGCTTGGGAACTTCGATTGTGATGCCATAAAGAGCAGCAACCTTTTCACCAAGTTTTTCTTGTGCCTTTGCCATAAAATAGGCAATCCATTCTTCTTCCAGTTTCATAACATCTTCATGAGAGTTAATCCAAGAAATCTCTGCATCTACACTAATGAACTCTGTTTCATGGCGTGCAGTGAAGCTGGGATTAGCACGAAAGACCGGACCAATCTCAAAGATTTTTTCAAAACCAGCATTCATAGCCATCTGCTTGTAAAATTGCGGAGATTGAGACAAGTAAGCCTCTCCTCCAAAATAGTCAAGCTTGAAAAGTTCACTGCCAGATTCACTTGAAGTACTCATCAGTTTTGGAGTGTGGATTTCAATGAAACCATTGTTCATCCAATACTCCCTCATTGCATGTTCGATAACTGTCTGCAATTCAAAAATCAGAAGATTTTTAGGATTGCGAAGATCCAGATACCGCCAATCCATACGAAGCTCAGGAGAGCTATTGCTGTCAATCGGAAGACCAGCAGCAGCGACACTGACGACAGAAATGGATTCAGGAATGAATTCAATACCGCCGTTTTTCACGTAGGGGTTCAGATTTGCGATGCCAATGACTTCGACAGTAGACTCTACATTAATAGAGTCAATTGTCTTTATCAGTTCAGGATTTTCCTTGACATTAATGTAAACCTGAATACTCTGCGAACGGTCACGTACAACAACGAAGTAGTTGTTTTTGGTTTTCCGAATTGCTTCAACGAAGCCACAGATTTTGGAGCGTTCGTTGGGGATTAAATCCCTGATGTTTGTTTTTTTCATGAAGATACCTCCTATTGTAAATTATTTTTTCAATGTGCGAGTAAACCACCTTAAGCCTATCACTACAAAGGGTTTACTAGTATAGTATAGCACAATTTTCCAAAAAAGTCAACAAAAGCAACAGATTATGTAACTTTTATAATTACTTTAAATATTTTATAAGAATATATAAGAAATAAAGAATAAAAAATTAAGATATAAAAAAAAGATAAAAGTACACAAGGTACACATTATCTCTTTTTTTGCATAGAATATAAATGTTTAATTGTATTTTTTACAAAGTTTTTATTATCATCTTTTAGTTTTAGATAGGTAACTGATGTTTCAGTATCTAAAATGTCAATATTATAATTTGAATCACAATTATTTATGCATTTGTTAAATACGTAATTAGGAGTTATATCTAATACATTACATATATCAACTATCAACGAAATACTTCCAGCAGAAATTCCTCTTTCAAGAGTGCTAATATATTCAGAAGAAACATTACATTTTTCAGCTAATTGTTCTTGAGTTAAATTCTTTTTTAAACGAGCCTTTTGAATATTTTCACCAATTCCTTTTAAAGCTACTTGTTTTTTCATAATATCCCTCCTTGTAAAAGCATAATATAGCAGATATTAACGAAAATAAACGAACTTATATAGTTATTATGGCATTTTATAAATAAAATATTGATTTTATATAAGGCGTATGATACAATTTTTGTAAATATAACGAAAAGAGGTGAAAATATGTTAAAAGAAGACACAATAAAAAAAGCTAATGAGATTATAGATGCAACTAAAAATAATCAAGAAAAATATCATGATGAAAGAATTTTAATATTTAATTTATTAAAGAAATGTGATGATGAAGAGATTATAGAGATACTTGAAAGTACTATAAAAATATTCGAAAAGAATCAAAAAATAGAAGATGAAAATGAAAGATATAGAAAATTAGAATTGGAGAATTTAGAAAATAGTATAAAATCTCAAAAAATTAGGCAAGATGATGGTATAATAGGAAAAATAGCATTATTTGTAATTGAAGACGACGATAAAAATCAATATAGTTTTTTTACAAGAGAAAATGCACAAAATTATATAGATAGTCATAAAGAAAGATTTTATAAAAATACTACAATAAAAGTTAGTAAAAACGAAAATATTGATATTGAAAATCTAATATTAAAGATAGTAGATGAAAAAAAATAAAGCAAATAATTTATTTTATTTGCTTTCAAAAAATATATCTGTATTTTCAAATAATTGGTCATAAGTAATGTTAAGAACTTTACAAATAGCTTTTTGTTCAAAATCTCTAATAAATAATGTATGTGCTTCAATTCGACAAATATCAGAATCATACATATTCACACCTAGTAATGCTAATTTATCAGAAAGTTGTCTTTGAGATAAACCTCTAAGTTCTCTATATTTTTTTATATTAGAACCAACAACATTCATGTACCCATTTAAATTTTTTGTTTTCATAGTATTATTATTCACCTCATAGCAAAAAGATTTAAAATAATAATACTATATTTTTATATGAGAAACATTGTGTACCATCTAGCAAAAATACAAGATATAAAAGAAAGAAGGATATAAAAATGAATAGTGATAATGCGAAAAACTTAGAAAATAACAAATCTAATAATAAAGAGTATAAAGAAGAAAAGTTGAAAGTTTTTATAGTAGACGATATTGAAATAATAACAAAAACAATTGAAAATATTTTAAAAGAAGATATTAGGATTAAATTATTAGGAAGTGCTAATAATGGAATTGAAGAATATCAAAAGATTATAGAATTGAAACCAGATTTAGTAATTACAGACAATCAAATGCCAGGATTAAACGGAATTGATGTAATTGAAAAAGTATATAATGAAAATATTAAAGATAAACCTCAATTTATCATAATTACAGGTGATGCTTCAGATTATGAATTAATAAATAAAGCAAATAAATTTGAGGTTTTTAGAATTATAAGAAAGCCTGTCAATGCTGAGATTCTTCAAGAAACAATAGAAGAATTTTTTATAGAAGTAAATAGTAAAAGTGAGATAGAGAAAAATGAAGTTTCAATGGTAGATATAAAGAATATAGATACTAAAACAAGAATTTTGAAAAAAATATTAAAATTTTTTAGAATAATTAAATGAGCTATTATAAAACAAAAGCAAAATTATTCTAAAAGAAGGAGCAATAGATATGGATGGTTATGAAAAGTGGAGATATAAATATCATAATAATAAAATAGTAGAATTAAAAAATTATATAGACAGTAAAGATAAAGAAATATTAAGAAAATTGGATATTTTAATAGAAGACAAACTATATACATTATATGAATATGATATGATTGTATATGAACTTTTATTATATTATGATGATGAAAAAGATGAAGAAACTCCTTTTAAGAAATCTTTAGCAGATAAAAATGTGGATAAAAAAGATTATGCTGCTTTAACAGAAAAAATGGTAGAGATAAGCAATTCTTTTAATTATAATATATAAAAAAAGAAAGGTGAATTACATCCAATAACAGTAGGATTAAGTTATAAAATATAAAAAGTAGTAAGTAGAAACTCGTGAAAATCTATATGATTTTGATAATCGGATATCAAAAAGACAACAAGCACTTAGAATATCAAGTATAAAAAAATTTATGATGTGCCTATTCCATTTCATAAAAAAATCAATTATAATATTAATGTATTCAAAATTAGTACCTATATGTTTTATAGGTAGACCTGTATAGGCAGGGTAAAGCTGAATTATCAGCATTGACTTTGCATTTTAGCAAAGGTAAAGTAAGTAGCACTTTTTAGTTATGCCACTTATAGAGTAAAACACAGCTATAGGGGGAATTGTGCTTAAAATCAAATAAACAAAAAAACAAGTAAGATTTGAAAAAGTCAAACTTGTTATTTTTTTGTGCAAAAATAGGAAAGGAGGATAGATTATTTGTTTTTGAATACAAAATAAAAATTAATTTATAAGAATGGAGGGAAAGTAATTGAAAACATTTAACTATGAATCAAATTGTGTAAAATACAAAGACTGTTTCTTTGATGTGGGAGAATACGAAAAAGGAAATTTAAGTTTAGCAGTTTATGGAAAAATAGAAAATGACAAAAATATTTCTCACATATCAAATGTAACGGTTAATGTAAAAGAAAAATTAGAAGGAAACCAAGTTGTTATAGATAATTATGCAAATAGTAACTTGATAAGTTTTCTGTTAGATTTAGGGATTGCAACAGGAATACCTAACAAAGTGACAGTAAAGTTTTTACAATTACCTGTGGTCAATTTAAATTTAGAAAAATTATATGAATATTCATATAACCAGGAGGTATTAAAATATGCTAGTTAGTAAATCGTGGTGTGAAGAAACAGCTAAAGACATTATATGGGAATTTGAAAATTTGTTGTGTAATAATGATACTAAAATTAATAATATTAACCCTGAAGAGAACGAATTTGAAAGAGAAGATTCATATATTAATAAGAAAGATTATGAAGAACTAAAAAGAGAAATAACAAAGCAGTTGGTAGATTTAGTTAATTATGCAGAAGAACAATTTGAAGAAATTGCTGCTTAAAAAGGAGGAGAAAAAAGAGTATGAATTTACAAGATTTAGTCAGAGAAAGAGTAGTAGGAAATATAAAGACTGGAAAGAAGAATGAGAGAGGGATACCAGAAAAATTACCATATTTTCATGTCGAAGAAGATAAAGGTACAAGTAGTGAAATTGTTGATATTTTTAAACAATTATATCCTGGCAAACCAACTAAATTAAAAATAAGATTCACATCTGAAAGCCCATTCACTTTTAGATTTAAAAGATATGTAAATGGTAAAATAGCATGTATTGGGAATGGAACAAAAGCAATAACAGTTGGAAAAGATGCTAAAAATAATAATACACAAATAGAAGTAGAATGTAATGATGAATGTGAACACAGGTTAAGTGGTAAGTGTAAATTAAAAGGAAGTTTGAAATTTGTACTTGAGGGAATAAATGCAGGAGGAGTATGGAATTTAAGTACTTCTGGTGGAAACTCATTATCTAATATTGCATCTGAAATTTATAAATATAAAAAAGCTGGAATGAGTATTGTTGATGTACCATTTGAATTAACACTTACAGAACAACAAAGTCTTGCTTATGGTACTTATTATAGTGTTGATTTACATAGAACAGATATAAAGCCACAATTAGTAGAAGATGCAACATCAAAATTAAGTCAAACCAATATGCAAGAAAAAAAGCAATTAGCTGAAGCTATTAATAAAGAAAATGAAAAAAGTACAAAAAAAGATACTAAAAAGTCAACAACTGAAGGTGAAACAGACAATAAAGTAATAGACATGACAGAGAAAAAAGAATTATCAAAACAAAAAGAAGATTATTCAAATTATATGGTGGCAAAGAAATTTTTACCTACTCTGGTTAATGGACAAAAGTTTGACAAGATTGTATTTGAAGATTTCAATGGTCAAAATATAGAATATATTTTACATCCAAATGCAAGTCAAGAAATACTACAGTATGGTGAAGGAACACTAATTGAAATCGAAAAAGCAAAAGTTGAAGCAAATATGAACATTCTATGTAAATACAAAATAAAACAAATAATAAAACCAGATGGAACAATAAGCGAATTAAAAGAAGCCGTTTAATTAGGACTTAAACAGCTTTTTTTATTATGAAAGGAAATTTTAAAAATGATTAAGATAATTAAAAAGTCCCTTATAATTACATTACTTGTAACTATAAATATTATAGTTTATATTGCTAAAATTATACACAATTTTTACGAAGAAAACAAGAGCAAAATAAAAAAATATTCAAAAAATTTTTATTATGTTCTGAAAGAAGAACTGGATAAATAAAGGATAAAAACATATGAGAAATAAATATAATTATAATGAATTAGTTAAAGTTAATGGAATAGGGAAAAAATTTGGAAAAGTAGAAAATAAGCTAGGATTTATTATAAGAAAAGATGATTTTTATAATGATTATTATATAGATTTAATATTTGGAGAGAAAGATTGGTTCGATGAAAATTCTATAGAAAGGGTGCTAGGAGAAAAAAGAAATAAAACAGACAAATATGAAATTAGATTATGTACAACCAAACAAGGATATGAATTGATAAAAGCAAGAATTAAAGAAGAAGAACCAATTAGTAATAACAAATTCAAAAAAATAGACATTTATAGAAAATTTCAAAGAGATAATAAATCTTATATAATAATAGGCTGGAAATCAGTATTTTGGCCTGTAAGAAACAAAAGTGTAAATATATTGGAAAATACATTAAATGAATTTAAAAATTTAGAGATACCTTTTCAATATGTTTTACTAAATGAGAATAAAATAACTGATATTAGAATAATGGAATCTATACAAAATGATAAGAATGTACAAATTTTTTCAATAGAAAGAAAAATAAAAATGAATAATATCAGGGAGAGGAAAAATAAAAATGATAATACGAAAAATACTAAATGTAATGACTAAAATAGGACCTATCATAAAGGATAAAACTAATACGGATAAAAATTTCGACTATGCATCTATAGCAATGATTATATATAAAGCAAGAGAAGCAATGATAGATGAAAAAGTCATAATGTTCCCATTAGAGATAAAACAAATAACAGCAAGAGGCAATGATGTGATAATTGCAATGACATATAGATTTTATGATGCAGATCCAAATGAAAAGGGTGAATGTGATTATCTAGATGTAAATGTTCCAGGAGAGGGATGCGATAAAGAACGGATGGGCTATTTACAAAGCATTAAGTGGTGCATACAAGTATGCAATAACTCAAACATTTGCTATTCCTACAATTGATGATGCGGAAAAATCAAAATTTACATCAAATGATGACAATAATAATGAAGAAAATAATTTAGAAGAATCAGCGATAGCAGAAAATGGATTTCTAAATGAAAATAAGATAGAAGATATATTAGGAAACCCAGATGAAAGTGATTTTGAAGCATTATTCAATCTAAATAAAATGGTTGGATAGAAAGGTGGAAAGAATGTATATAAAAAGTATTAATAATGTTGTTGGATATAAAGATTTGCCTGATGGTTTTAGTGCAGAATTTAATGAAAATAAAACATATATAGTAGGTGGTAATTTTCAAAGAAAAACAACAGTAGGAAGTCTGTTTAATTGGTGTTTAACAGGTACAAGTTTAATTGGAAAAGAAAAAGAGCAAGTAGCAAATGACACTAGAAAGGTCAGCAATGTTATAGTTGATATGACATTTGTTGATAATTTCGAAATAGAACATAGGCTTGTTAGAAACAAGGGGAAAGAATTACAATTAATACTAGATGGTAAAGAGATAAAACAAGAGAATTTAGTGAATTTTTATAAAGATAAAGATGTTTTTCTTGTAGCACACAATCCTTATTATTTTTGGACATTAGAACCTAAAGAACAGAAAGATTTAATTAGAAATATATTGCCTACAATTGAACCAGAAGATGCTTTTAATCTTTTGTCTGAAGACGACAAAAAAATTATTGGAAATCCAATAGAGCAATTAAATAGTTATACAACAAAAAAGAATCAAGCTATTTATGAGTTGGAAAAAGATAGAGATAAATATGTTGGTATGGTAGAGGCATTAGAAAAAATTGCTTTAGAAGATGAAGGAACAATGATAGAATTTCAAAAAGAGCGAGAGTTAAAGGAATTACAACAGAGATATGAAAATATATTATTTAGTTTTGACAATTCTAATTTGGAGGACATACAAAGGAATATTGCAAATATAAATAAAAGGCTAGAGGAAATTGTTAAAGTGGATTTAACCAATATATCAGAACAATATAACAGAGAAAATAAAAAATTAAAAGAAATTGAAAATGAACACCCTATATGTCCTGCATGTAGGCAAGAAATGAAAAATAGTGATGCGAGAGAACATTTAAAAAATTACTATAAGAAAGAAATGGATAAGTATCAGGAAAAGGCTGATAAGCTAAAAGAAACAGCAGAATCATTAAATAAAGAAAAGAAACAGAAACAGGCAATTTTTGATAAACTTAATACAACAGATTCAAAAGCATTGCAAGAAGAAAAGAATTTATTGAAAGAACAGATTGATGACTTAATAAAAGAAAAGAATGAAATTACATTACATAATCAAGAAGTTCAAATTAAAGCTCAAAGAGTTCGTGAAGCAAAAGAAACATTAAATTCATATAGGAATATTCAAGAGGAGATAAAAAGAGAACTAGAGTTAAATAAGAAACAAAGAGAAATTGCTAATAAATTAAAAATATTGATTATAGAAGCTCAAAAAGAGAAAATAAAACAATATTTAAATAAAGTTGATATTGAGTTTAGTAAAGTTGCAAAAACTACAGGAGAAATAACAGAATGCTGTAATATACAATACGAGGGTAGAGATTTTAAAAAATTGTCAAAATCACAACAAGCACGAGCATGTTTAGAAATCTCAAATGTATTTAATAATATTTCTGGTATAAATGCTCCAATATTTTTTGATGATGCAGAAAGCACAACAGATATTCCAGATATACCAAATACACAGCTAATAATATCATTAGTTGTAAAGTATAACCTTTTGGAAATATTATATGATTATGATGATGTATTAGATAGAAGAGAAAAATCAATAAAAAGAGAAATTAAAGAAAATGGTTGCTATGAAACACAAATAGCAGCATAAACTTTTAGGTTATCATAAGGATAGCTTTATTTTTTTAGGAGGAATTTATAGATGAATAAATATGAAAGTGTAATAATAGTAAAGCCAAATTTAAGTAAAAAAGAATTAGAAAGAATAACTTGTAAAGTGGAAAATAAAATAAAAGAATTTGCTAATATAATTAAAAAAGAAGATTGTGGAACTAGAAAACTTGCTTATGAAATAAAGAAAAACAATGAAGGTCATTATATTTCGTATCAATTTGAGTTAAACAAAGAAAACGCAGGAAGTTCAATAAGTGAATTAGAACGATTATATAAGATATTGGATGAAATTATAAGATTTGTAGTAATAAAATTATAAAGGAAGAGGTTAAAATGGTTATATACTTAGTTTATCAGAAGTTTTATGCTGATTTTGAAAATGGTGAAGATGATGCAGTGTTTATAGAATGCGGATATAAAAATAAGAGAAAAGCAATAAAAAAGGCAACAGAATTAATGAATAAGGCAAAATCGAGCCATTTGTATATTGATGAAGAAATAAGAAACAAAAGAAATCCATTTAAAAATAATAATTGGGTGGACTTATATAAAAAAGAAACAGAGCAAGAAGAGAGAGTTAGTAGCATAATAATTGAAGAAACAAAATTAATAGCATAACTAACAGGAGGGGAATATAAAAATAAGAGAACACATAGAAACAATTAAAATTGATAATTTAATATCATATGTTAAAAATTTATAAGGAGGAATTAGATAATATGAATAAGGTATGTTTAATAGGGAGACTAACAAAAGATCCGGAGGTAAGATATACACAAACTAATAATACATTAGTTACATCATTTAATATTGCAGTAGATAGAAGATTTGTAAGAAACGGAGAAGAAAGACAAGCAGATTTTATACCAATAGTAGCATGGTCAAAAACAGGTGAATTTGTTAGTAAATATTTTCAAAAAGGACAACAAGTAGGAATTGTTGGTAGAATACAGACAAGAAACTATGAAGATGATAATGGACAGAAACACTATGTAACTGAGATTATAGCAGAGAAAGTATATTTTGCAGATAGCAAAAGAAATAGTAGTGAAAGTGTTTTTGAAGAATATGGTAACACATTTTCAGGAAATGGACAAAATGATTTCGAAGTTTCTAGAAGTGATGATTTGCCTTTTTGAAATACATAAATATAAATAATGTAAAAGTGGAATGAAATATTTCCACTTTTTAGTTTATAAAGGAAGGAATAAGAAAAATGGATAATAAATATGAAGTGCTTATACAATTATTAAATTTTAATAAAGCGAAATATTCACCAGAAAAAGTTTTTAGGGATTTTATATCCTTATTTGCAATAAGTTTAAGTAATAAAGTTTCATTTAATCAAAAAAATAGTGATATGTATGAAAAAATATATCAAAGTTATGAAAAAGAAGAACAATTTAATTTTTATGCTCTATCAGCAGAATTAACTAAACTATTCTGTAATGAAAAAGATCCATACGATATACTTGGAGAAATCTATCAAAAGATTAGTAATAAGAATTATTTAAGACTAATTAATACTAGTAATCCATTACAAGAAGTTGGAAAAAAGCTACAAGGTGTTATTAATATAAATAAGAAAGCCAATAATGGAAAGATGATAGAAATGAACTGTGGAAGTGGAGCAACAATTCTTGCTTATGCAAGTACGTTAAAAATATTTAAACTTGACTATAAATATGATTTAGAAGTAACTGCTATTGATACAGATATAATTAATGTATTTATGACTTATATACAATTGTACTTTTTTGAAATATCAGCAGTAGTAATATTAGTGGATGAAAAGACAAATAAAGAATTAATGCGACTATATACACCTTTATATGAAAATGAAGAGGAAAACTTGATGGTTGCATAGGAAAGGAATTAAATATGAAAGAAAATGTAATTAAAAAAATTCAAAATTCAGAAAAAAGAATGAATGAAAATTTAAAAAAATTAAATATAGAGGTGAAAATACTTGATTTTCACTACAATGATGGAATAATGCTTATAATTAAAGAACAGCAGATAATAAAAGTATTTATTTTAAGAGGAGTTGCATCAGGACAAGTAGATATTTTAGAAAATGAAAAAATAATTGAAAATGGAATCTTTATAGATGATTTAGAAATATGGATTTACAATTTATATCATCCTATAAAATACTTGTATGAGTTTGTTGGAGGTAGTTTAAGCGGGAAAATACTAACAAGAGAAGAGATAAATAAAATTGCTACAGGAATAACTGAAAATATGGAAGAACAAAGAGAGAAAGGAGTAATTACACACAGAAAAGAATTGGATAATCAACCCATTGTAAAAGAATATTTAGGACCTATGTTTGAAAAAATAGATTATGGGGAAATTTATTTAAGATATGAAACACAAGAAGTATATGATGCAATATCTAAATAAACAAAAGAGAGGAGATTACATATGCAAAATAATAATGTATATGAATATATAAATATTACAAATGTAATAAATCAATTAAATATAAAAAAGACAAGAACAAAAGGTAATTATATATATGCTATTTGTCCGTTTTGCCAAAGTTCTAAAGAGAAAAAAGGTTATTTAAAAATAAATACTATTAGTAATGTATATATGTGCAAAAACTGCGAATCAAGTGGTAGTTCAATTGATTTATATGCAAGTTTGAAATATATTACTACAAAAGAAGCATTTAAAGCATTATTAAAAGAATCTCCAGTATTAGATGACAGACCATATACATATAACAATCCTGTAAAGGATGAGTATTATAGAGATATAGTTTATAGACAGTTTTTAAAAATGCAAGACTTAAAGGAAATTCATTATAAAAAGCTAAAAGAAATGAACTTTAAAAACGAATATATCAAAGATAATTTGTTTAAAAGTATAGAAAGTAACAACTACAAGAAAAAAGAGATATGTATGCGATTACAAGGACAAGGATTGAAATTAGATGGTATTCCTGGATTTTTCCAGGATACCGATTTTAAATGGACTTATAAATCACATAAAGGAATGTTCATTCCCGTTATCTTAAACAATAAAATTCAAGGTCTAAGAATTCTATTAGATAATAAATATGAATTAGATACGGAAAATATATGGTTTAGTAGTAACAATGAATATAATGGAACGAAAGCAAGTAATTGGCCAATGATATTAAAAGATAATAAAATGAATTGGATTGATATGTATAATTCCAATAATAGTACAAGCATTATAATTGCTACTGAGATGATATTAGCTCATAAATTATTTAATAATACAAGCAAAATAGTTGTTGGAATTCCAAACAACATTGATAAAGATTTAATATTAAATATTGTAAAAAGAATGCATGCATCTGAAGTATTTTTATATGCAGATAAATATACAATTTTGCATACTAGTGCTTTAATGTATAAAAATACTATATTGGCATTGGAAGAACAAAATATAAAGGTTGATTTTAGAATAGCATTAACTGAAACAGATATAGATAGTGATTTGAATGAATATAAAGAGCATAAAAAAATTGCTTAAAGGGGGAATTGCTTATTGAAGAGAAATCAAGAAATGAAAGTATCAAATGAATTAATAAAAGATTTAAAAGATAAAGGTTTTAAAATTCATAAGTATTATGCAAAAACAACCAAAAGTATATATCTAAAATTAGATTATGGGGTATGTTGTGGAATAAGGATAAGCGATCACAAAGGTAAGAAAAAATATAGATATAAGTTTAATCTTATAAAACAATATAATGGTCCAAAACAAGTTAATGACAGAGGATATTTAAGATTATTTTATGATTACAGTAATACTCATGAATTGATAGAAGATGTTGAAAATGAGAAGAAATTAAAAATTAACAAATATGGCTTATGTAATTATCAGGAATATATGAAACAAAATTCTAAAGACAATTTATATAAATCATTTAAAAATGTAGCATAGGAGGAATAAAAAATGATGATTAAGGAATTAGATAAAAGATTAATGGAAACAGCAAATTCTAATAGTTTTAATGGCAATAGAGGAGAGTTAAGAGAAAATTCATACAAGAGTTACATTGAAATGGTCGAAAAATGGAACATATCAGACGATAAAAAGCAAAAGATATTTGATAAATTATATGATAAAAATATGGAAATTTTAAAATATGAAGCTCAACATGTTAGTGCTATGGTAGCAGGACCAGCAAAGTATAATACTAAAAAGCTAGATAAAAGTGATAAAATTTTGGAATTAAGTCATAACTTATGCGTATGGCTAGATGAATTAGAAAAACAAATTAATGACTTCCAAGATAATACCGATGAAACCAAAAGACTATTATTAAGGATTAAAAGACTATACGAGCTAAAGTTAGATCCAACAAATGATATTATGAAATTAGCATTTATAAATAGTGAAACATTTATTAAAACTTACGAAAAATATGATGAAGTTTTTAAATGGAGAAAAAATAGTAATATTTATAAATTATATCAAAAATCATTAAATGGTGAAGTAAAAGAGATAAAAAAAGAAATCTTTTTTGAAGATGAGAATCTTATTGCATTTATCGAAAATGATAGAGCTTATATAAAATTTATAATGAGACCGAAAAGACAATTAATTGTAGCCCTAAAAAGTCGAAAATGGTGGTGGAATAGTTATAAAAAGGCTTGGAGTACATATTTAGAAAGACTAGATAAAGATTGGGTCTCAAATATTAGTGAAAAATATACAAAATATGTTTAAGAAGTGGAGAAAAAGGAAGATGAAATATAGGAAATTTAACTATAAAGATTATAAAAATTGTTATTGTGAGGTTGGGAATTATACATATAATTCTCAATCAATGTTTATACAAATAAAAAATGAGAAATATGGAGATTTATATACAGCTACTGTAAATATGCCAGATTATATGTATTTACCAGACACAGCAACCATAAGAAATTATTCAGAAAATAGTGGAATGACAGAATTCTTACGAAAATTAGGAATAATAGAAGAAATATATACAAGAAGAAAGTGTCATCCTAGAGCTGAAAATAACGAAACAATTGATTTTTGCAAAATAAATATAGAAAAATTAAAAAAATATAGTAAGGAATTTAATTATATGTGGAAAATTTGAATATAGGAGATAAAAAATATGGATGGAATAAAAAGATTAGCAGATATGCTAAAAGGTCAAAAAGATAAGTATTTAAACATTATAGTAAATCATTTAATGCTTCAAACAGAAATGAATGAAGCATTTTTCAATGAAGAAAAAAACTTAAAAGATATGGCTACATATATTAAGGATAAAGCAAAAAAACAAGCAACAGGTGGTGTAGCTGTTATAGAAGATGAAGTAGTATTCAAATGGGCTAAAGAATATTTTATAAAATCAAATAAAGAGTTAGGAATCAAAGAAACAAGATTAGAGAGAGGAAAACATGGCAATGTATCTAAAGTTGAAGTTAAAGAAAACGAAGATGAATTTGGTTCGATTTTTGATTTTGATGATAACAATAAAAAGACTAGTGATAATAATAGAAAAGAAGAAATAGAGCAAATATCAATATTTGGTATTTAATAGAAGACATATTAAATGTAACATAATATATGAGAGGAAAGTGATAATAATATGGCTTATTTAAAGAAACAATATAGAGAATTAATTGAAAGAATAGACAATGAATTAAAAATACCACGAGGATGGTATTTTTTTGTTAAGAAAGAACAAGAAAAACAAAATTTTATTGTGAAAACAAAAGGAAAATGTACTTGTAAAAATTGTAATATGGAATTTGAAACAGACAAAAAAATTAATGAATATGAAAAATGTCCTAAATGTCATAATACTTATTTAATAAAGCAAAGTAATTATAGTTTTCATATATTTGAAAAGGTTTTAGTTTTGGTTGATAAACTAGATGATAGATTGGTAATAAGATTATTTGAAATATTTACTAGATATACAAAAAATAAAATATATCATTCTAAACCAGCAGAATATGGAAGAATAATTATTGATAGTAAAAAGAAAGAAAAAATAGAATTTGCAAATGATAGAGCAGTAGGGACTATATGGGGAGAATTATACATTGATCATACTAATAAAGGAGAAAAATGGAGATTGTATAATAAAAACTATAAATCTTTAAATACTTATGGAAAAGTATATGATAAAAATTTACAGGAAATATTTAAAGATACTGAATATAAGTATTCACAACTGTGGGAGATTGCAAAAAGAAATGATATGATAGACATTGAATATCATTTACTTAATAATTTTCCTAGTACAGAGCTATTAGCAAAAATGGGATTATATAAATTAGCAAGATGCTCTGGAGATTTTAATAAGGGAAAAAGTTTTAAAGAAAGATTTGGAGTAGACAAAAGTTATTATGAATTTATGAAAAAAAATAACATAGATAGAAGCGAATTAAACATCTTGAAAATCTACCCAAAAACGAATATTGAAAACATAAGACTTTTAAATCAATTTTATATCTATGATTTAGAAAAGGTTAAAAAATATGTTTCACTTGAGAAGTTTGCAGAATATGTAAAAAAGAAAAGGAAATTTGATATACAGATGTATATAGATTATTTGGGATTTTTAGAAAACTTAAAAATGGACTTAAAAAATAAAAGATATCTATTTCCAGAAAATCTAAAAGAGAAGCATGATGAATATTCAAAGCAAATACGTATAAAAGATAATGAAAAGATAGATAAAGCAATAAATAAAAGATATAAACAATTAAAGAATAATACTTATAGTAATAAAAAGTATATTGTGATGCCAGCAGATAGTTTTATATCATTGGAAGATGAAAGTACACAACAAAATCATTGTATAAGAAATTATGCTGAAAAATATGCGAAAGGAAAATGTGATATATATTTTATGAGAGAAATTAATACACCTAATAAATCACTTGTAACGATA
Organism: uncultured Eubacteriales bacterium; assembly: GCA_948468315.1. Taxonomy (GTDB): domain Bacteria; phylum Bacillota; class Clostridia; order TANB77; family CAG-508; genus CAG-269. The sequence goes on along the minus strand of CAOKHL010000004.1, from coordinate 11,728 downwards.
GAAGTAAGAGACAAGAAAATTGTACAAAGTAGAATAAAGAATAATGAAATACCAAATAATAGTCAAAAAAGATTTTTAAACAAATGGGAAAATGAAATATTAAATGCAGCATAAAGTTTAGGAATAGGAGAATAATAAAACTCCTATTTCTAATTTTTTATTAAATTTTAAAAAAACTTAAACATAGAAAAGTACATCAAATAGTGTGTTTTTCTATGTTTAAGCATGATTAAAATAAAATTTTTTTTGAACTTGAAAAATTGAAGCATAAGGTATTACAATATTATTATAAAAAGAAGATGGAGGTATCAGATTATGAAAAATGTTAATTATGCTTATATAGCAAATAATCTATTAGGAAATGAATTATATTGTAAATTTATAAAAGAAATAGCAAAAGAAGATAAAGTTGAAAATTTAGTTGATTATGGGAAAGAGGTGTTTGAAAAATGCTGTCAAATACTTTTATCAATAGGAATGTCAAATGCGATAAAAATGGATAAAGTAAAAATTTACATAGGAAATGAAATGTTAGAAGTATCATGCAAAGAGTTTGCAGAAAAGTATGAAAAATATATAAATAGAATAGAAAATAATATATTAAATTAGAAAAATGAATAAGTGGTATGTACAAAAGTAGATATTACTTATTTTTTTCTGAATTTAATGAAATATTAAAGACAAAAAAGTAGAAATATGCTATAATAAAACTGCTTATAAGAATGAAAGTGAATAAAATGACAGGAAAAGAGGATGTAGTGATGAAATTTTCAAGTAAAGACATAGAATTATTTAATGAAGCGGGAATTTGTGTAGAAAATAAAAATTATTCGAAAGAGGAAGTAGAAAGACTAAAGATAAAAGTAACGGACTATATTATGTGCCAAAGTTCGAGCGAAATTAGTAAATTTAGCAAAAAATTTAGTAGCATATTATACTAATAAGGAATGATATATAGATGAATAAACAAGATGTAATTAAATATTGCCTAACATTACCAAATACTTATGAAGATTGTCCATTTACAGAAGATTTTGAAACAGTAACAATAAAACACTGTGATAATAAAAAATGGTTTGCTCTAATAATGCAAGTAAGAGGAGAATGGTATCTTAATGTAAAGACAGAACCAGAATATTCAGAATTACTAAGGAATTCATACAACTATATTATTCCTGCTTATCACATGAACAAAGAACATTGGAATACCATTATTTTAAAAGAAAATATTGATGAAAATTTAGTAAAAGAATTAATTGAACAAAGTTACCAATTAACAAAAAGCAAATGTAAAAGGTAACATTCACAAAAGATAAACATAAAAAGAAAAATAGAATTTGAGGAATGTTATGAACAAAATATATAAAGAACCAAATAGAACTGAAACAGAAACCACAATAAATGTATTGTATAGTGAAAATTTGCTTTCATTATATACAAATAAAGTTGACTTGCAAAAGCAATTAAATAGACTAATAGGAAAACCGACGAAGGAATATAAAATAAAACGAAGTATTGTTGGTAGCTGTTGGGAAATTTCTTTAAATGATAAAAGCAAGATTCAAAAAATACTTGTAAAAGCAAATGTATATGAATTATAGTGGAAATTTCTTTATAGATGGAGGAAAAAATATGAATTGTTTTGAAGTTGGAAGAATATTAGGACGATTAGATGTAATATTAGAAAATATTCCAAACAAAGAAGAAGAATTAGAACAAGTGGAATGGCAATTATTATATAATAATAATGTTACGGAATTAGCAAAGGTGTATGGGAGAATAGAGCAACTAATGATTGATGCTCATAAAGATGGTAATGATATAGATGCTATAAAAGATTTATTTATAGAACTTAAACAAAAATATATAGATGAAAACAAGAAAATGGATATAGAAAAATTAAAAATTAGAGCATTGCCTGTAAAAGCATTAAAAAATGATAATATTTATACTGTAGAAGACTTATGCAATAAAACTTATAAAGAATTGGCAGAAATAAATGGAGTCAGTGAATCATCAGTAAGGCATATTGAAATGTGCTTGGAAAAATACGGATTGCAATTAAAAAATAGTAAAAATTGATAAAAATATAATGACAGAGATAGTTTGAAAATATTTTTTATAGTTGCAAGAGAGGGATAACTAGCAAGTTGAAAGTGAGATGAGAATATGGGATTTGATTTAGGACATACAATAAGTTCGTTATCAAAACTTGCATTACGAACTAAAAGAAGATTAGATAATAATTGTGCAAAAGATAATAAGAGTAGTTTTCAAATTATATGTCATGAATTTAATAATAATAAACTGATAAAAAAATATGAGGGATATACTCAAAATAAAAATTTTAAAGTTGGCTTAAGTGGTAGAACTGTATATATTTATGATCATGAAGAAAATGAATTAGCAAAATTCCAAGATGTTCCTTATATGTATCGAGGTAAATTTATTCCAAACACAAATATTTTAGTAGTAAAATCAACTTCTGGGTGGCTTCTATTTTATGATTTAGATAAATTAGAACTAATGAAAAAAATTAAATTTTCAAATATGGGTAGTCAAGATGAGAATTTTGATATTACTTATGACGGAAAATATTTATATAATATTGAAGCACCTAAAACTTCAACTAGAACACAACTAACAAAATATGATTTAAAAACTTTAAAACCAATTACTACTTCATTTCACAATATGGATAAAATCTTTTTAAAGTATGTAGAAATATACAATGATAGTATTTATCTTTTTGGATTTGTTAGAAATGATGAGGGTGTAAAAGATTATAACTTTATAGGATTATATAAAGAAGTAGAAGAAAAAGCTGGAATACAAGGACTAAAAAAATTAAATGAAGAATTATCTAATAGAATAAATCAATATAAGGTCTGTGAAGATTATGGATTTACTCAAAAATCTTTAAAATATCGTCATTTAGAAAAAATAGAGGATTTAGAGGTAATAACTTTAAAAGATGCCTATCAGCATATTAAATAAAAACAAATTACAAGCTGACAAGGAGGTAAGATATGAAAAAAATGCAAACAATTATTAGTATAAGAAAAATTATTATGTCTTTAATAGCACTTATAATACTCATGTGGGCTTTTTTCCAAAATGCTACTTGGGCGAAAATAATTATTATTCCATTTTTAGTTTGTTCTTTTGCTATGTTATGTGAAAATTTGTTTTTGCTGCTAAATAAGAAAAAATTATCTAATATTTTTAAATATATTTTTCGTATAAGTTTCTTTGTTTATGTATTTGGATTTTTAGCATATATGGTTTATTATTCTTTTGCATATAAAAGTTATTCATTTTTAATTGGTGTAGTAATATTTTTACCATTTGTCATTTATTTTTTTAAGAAGTCATTTTTTAATAAGGATAATAAGCCACAAGGTTGATTTATGCAAAATAGGTAAACCAAAAATTTATCGAAATGTATAGTAAGTAAAGTTGATATTATTCTTATATCAAGAGGAATCCATCAAAGGAAACCTCTTTATTTTTTATATAAAGTATGTTATAACTAGATTATAAAGAAAGGGACTACTAATATGGGAAAAATAAATGAAAAAGAGTTAAGAGAGCTAGTTTTAGAAATAAAACACAATAACAAAATAGCATTGGAAAAGCTATATAATAGATATAATAAATTGGTATATGGAATTGCATTTAGTATATTAAAAAATAAAGAAGATTCAGAAGATGTAGTCCAAACAGTATTTTCAAAACTATATATTTTAGAAAGAGATAAATTGCCAACAGACAAAATAGGAACTTGGTTATATACAGTAACTAAAAATGAAGCATTGTTACTTTTAAGAAAAAACAATAATGATGTCAATTTAGACACAATTTATGATTTAGAAGATGAAAATAATGAAATAGACAAATTTATAAATAAAGACTCTTATAATAGGTTAATAAATGGATTAAATCAAAAAGAGCAAGAAGTTGTTTCTTTAAAAATACTATCTAATTTTACTTTTAAAGAAATTGGAGAATTGTTAGGAGAATCAGCAAATACAATAAAGTGGAGATATTATAAGTCCATTTATTCATTAAGAATAATGTTAAGCAATTTAGGTATGTTTATAATAACATTTGTACTTGGAATAGCAACATTAAAAAATCAGAAAAAATCAGCGCCAATTATTAAAGAAGATGAAAATTTTAATAATATAACTGGAGAAGATACAGCAAATAAAGAGAATGACAGAATAGATACAAATGAGGTAATACAAGATAACGAGAATACAGACTCTTTTGAAAATATTATAATAGAAGATACAAATGTAAATACAACAAATTATTTAAGTATTGGGATATTTAGTATTTCTGCTATATTTTTAGCCATCACAATAACCTTTTCAATTTTTTTAGCAAAATACCAACTAAAAGTAAAGAAAAAATCATCTAAATAATAGAAAGGTAAAAAGGTGATTGTATGGAAAAGAAAAATATTTTAATTATAGCAATAATTGTATTATTAGTAGTAGTATTGTTATTTCCTTTTAAAATAAACCGATTAAAAGATGGAGGAACTGTAGAATACAAAGCATTACTATATAAGTTAACTGATTATCATAAATTTGGAACAGATACAGAATATGTAGAAGGCATTAAATTTGAAATATTAGGAAAAGAAATATTTAATAATACAACTATGTACCATATTGAAAAAAATCCAGAAACAGATAAAAAAGTAAAATTAAAAGACTTAAAAATAACAGCTAAAAATGTAGATACAACAAAATTAGTTAAATTTGATGGTGTTTTATATGGAAAATCTAATGCTCTTATTGACTATACAGGAGATTTAAACAAATCAATAGGCAAAATTGATTTTCTAATAGGTGAAGAATATATGCCTGAACTAAATGGAGAAACTAATTGTAAAGAAATATTTAATGCTAGTGTATTAGAGGCTAATGGAAAAAGTATGGTATTAAATGTTGATAATGTAGCAATTTTATTTGAATCAATAGATAAAGAAAATATAAAAAAATTAAATGGCGAAGACGAAAATACCGAATATACTTGTGGCGAAATACATAGTTTTGTAGGAACTGTATTAGAAGAAACAACTACATATATGATAGTTGAGCCAAACGAAGATGAAAAAGAAAGAGAATCATCAGACAAAATCCAAATAAATTATGCAACAGATCATAAGGATTATTTATATGGAATAGGAAGAAAAGTTATCATCCAATATAATGGAGCAATAAAGGAAAGTTATCCAGCACAAATCAATACAGATTATATCTTAACAGATGGTTATGAGAATTTTACACTAACAGTAAAAAAATCAGAAAATACGAATAAAAGAAAAATACTAAACAATACAGAATTATATAAAAATAATTCAGTCTTTAATTTATATTATTATGGATTAGATGAAGTAAATGTAACTATAAAAGGTCAAACTATGTCATTAGAAAAAGCATTAAAAAGTGGAAGAATTACATTAGATGGGTTAATTATAAAAGCTAATAAAGACTTTCCAAATGCTACTTCTTATGATGATGGTGGAAGTATAGAATATCATTATAAGGATTATTCAATAATAAAAGTACATAAATTAGATGGTAACAGAGATGTGTATATTGGTGTTCCAAGTATGAAACTTAATGATTTGAAATTATAAGAGTTAAATAACACCTAAGCGACAATTTAAGTAAGTAGGGCAGGTAATTAAGTTGATAATTACTTGTCCTTTATGATATAATCAAAACACAAGATAGTAATTTATATAAAAGATTGGAGTAAAACTATGAAGCAAATATTTGAAAAAAACGAAACTTTATTTTGCATATTATTAATTTTATTGTATGTGATTATCAATTCATATTGTATGCAAAATTTTGGATTAACTGATTATAGAAGTGCAATTATTAATACTATTTTTTCTATTTTTTTAATTGTGCTTATGATTATTTTAAAAAGAACAAAATACTATGGTCTTACAAAAGTTAGAAATCCAAAAAAATATTTATTCTTCATTCCATTAATCTTAATAGCAACTGTAAACTTGTGGAATGGAATTAATATTAATAATAGGACAAATGAAATTATATTTTATATATTAACTATGATAAATGTTGGATTTATTGAAGAAATAATATTTAGAGGATTTTTGTTTAAAATGATGGAAAAAGATAATATTAAAAGTGCCATAATAGTAGGTGCTTTAACATTTGGTATTGGACATATAATTAATTTGTTTAATGGTGCAGATATTATTCCAACATTAATGCAAGTATGTTATGCAACTGCTATTGGATACTTATTTGTTATTATATTTTATAAAAGTAAATCATTAATCCCTTGTATAATAACACACTCAATCACTAATTCTCTAGCAATATTTAATGTTGAAAACACCATATTAACATATATTGTTCCAATATTTTTAATAGTTGTATCAATTAGTTATGCAATTTATATAAATAAAATCGTTAAGGATTAACACAAATTACAATAAGTAGGGCAAGTAATTAAATTGAAAATGACTTGTCTTTTGTGATATAATCGAAACACGAGAGAGTAAAGTAATTATAGCTATTTGGAAGGTTAGTTTGAAATATAACTAATCTTTTAATTTATGGTAATATATAAAGGAATATTAGTTTTGAAATGCCAATATTTTCTTGAAAAAATTTACATAATGTGTTATAATGATAGAGTAGAAAATATTAGGAGAATCAAAATGGGGAATGAAATAACAGTAAAATTAAAATGTAGAATAAAAGAAATCTCAAAAATACTAGAAAATAAGAATTTCAAGATAATCGAGAAATTTTATTTACATGATAGGTATTTTATACCTAAAACATTAAACTTAAATAATTTGACAAGTCGAGAGATATTAAGCAAGGCAATATTATTAAGAAATTTTGATGAAGAAATACCTAATAAAAAGCAATATAAGCTCACATTTAAAAGAAAACAAATTGATAAAAATGGAACTATATTAAAACAAGACAAAGTAGAATGTGAAATTTTAAATATCGAAGATGGAGAAAATTTTGTAAAAGCAATAGGATATACTGAAATAATGAATATAAAAGAAAATGATATAGTATATGAAAAAAATGGATTGAGAATAGCAATAATAGATATACAAAATGGGGATAAGCTAATTGAAGTAGAAACAAGGGATAACATTAAAGAACTTAATACAATAAAGGAAATTATACAAAAGATAGAAGACTTAAACATTCCAATAGATAAAAATAACTATTTCGTAAAGAAAGCAGAAATAGAACTTGATAAGATATTGTAGGAGAGTGAGATAATGTCAAATATAAATTTAAACCTATTTAGATACTTTATTGCAGCAGCTGAATCAAAAAGTTTTGCAGATGCAGGAGAAAAGTTGGGGTATAATGAGTCAACAGTATCTACAAGTATAAGTACATTAGAAAAACAACTAGGTGTAAAATTATTTACAAGAAAACCACTACAAATAACTGAAGTAGGACAGCAAATATATGAAGCTGTAAAAAGTGGATTTGCTGATTTTGATTTTGCTATGGTAATTGCAGAAAGCAAAAATAGTTTAGAATATGGAAAAATATCAATTGGCTGTCCATCTCATATAACTAACTTTTTCTTAATGGATAGAATATCAAATGCAATTAAAGATTATCCTAATATGCAAGTTAATTTAGATACGGAATCTGATAGCAATAAATTAATTACATTGTTAAAAAATAATAAAATTGATTTTGCCATTTTAGATTTAATACCAGAAGAATATGTAACTGAACTTGAAATAAAGGAAATAAGAGATATTGAAAATATATTTGTTTCAAAACAAAAAATAGAAATAAAGAATATAAATGACCTTAATAATTATAAATATATTTTAGCAGCTGATAATAAAGTTTCAACAATTAAATTACATGAAGTTGTAAATAAATATAATTTAGAACTTTTCACAATATTAAGATGTCCTACAACAGAACAAAGAATAAATGCTGCAAAACATGGAATAGGAATAGCTTATGTTATGAGAGAAGCTGTAAAGCAAGAACTTGAGAGCAAGGAACTATATGAAATTAAAATTCCTATTGAGTTACCAAAAAGCAGTTTAAAAATAGTGTATTTAAAAAATCATTTAACAAAAGTAGCTAGAGAATTTATAAAAAATTACTTGAAATAAATTACATATCATAAAAAGGAATGCAATAGAGCATTTCTTTTTTGAACTTTGAAAATAGTAATGATAACATGGAAATCTCGAAATTTACAGATTTTGGATATGGTTATATAATGTATATATCAAAAATTCTAGGTTTGGAGATGAATTTATGAACTTTCAAATGGATCAAAAATTCAAAGATTATTTTAAAACTAATTTAAGACAAGTATTCTTATATTTAATAGATGATTGTAATTTAAGATGTACTCAATGTCTTTATAAATTAGAAATAGGATTCCAGGTTTGCAAAAAGGAGATAGACTTTGAAGATGCTGTAAAATTAATAAGTGATTTTAGAGAAATGGGAGCAATCAAATTAACATTAATGGGGGGAGAGCCAACATTATATGGAATAAAAGAAAATAACAGGCCATTGCTGGATTTAATTAGAATTTCAAAGGAACTTGGATATGAATATGTAAGAATTGATACAAACGGACAATTTAATAGTGAGTTATTAGAAAAACCAGAATTTAAAATGTTAGATGAGATAACATTTAGTATTGATGGTCCGACAAAAGAAATAAATGACCCGATAAGAGGGTATGGTTCTTTTGAAAAATGTGTGAAAAATATAAAAAGAGCAAAAGAATTAGGATATAATATAGATATAACATCTTGTATTAGTAAAGAAATGATAAAGAGAGATGAGAATGGAAATCTTTATTTAGACAGAATGATTAAATTTGCCGAAGAGATGGGAATTGACAAAATCAACTTTCATAATTTATTTAAAACTGGCGTCCCAAGAGACTATTTTAGTGGAAATATAGACATAACAATAAAAGAATGGTTTAATGTTTGGGAAGAAATACAAGAAAAAGTAGAAAACAATGAATATTCCATACCTGTAAGAATACCACAATCTTTTACAACAAAAGAAGAATTCGAGAAATATCCGAAATATTATGGGTATTGTTCTTGCAAAAATGGTTCAAGAATTTTAGCACATCCAAATGGAATGATAAGAGTTTGTTCATTAATGATCGGAACACCATATGGAATAGCGAGATATTATGATAACAAAATTGTATGGGATGATTCTCCAACAAATGAATTGCTTGCTCATAAAATGAATGAAGATACTCCATGCACAAATCAATTCAAAAATAATAAGTATGGCAAATATGTTCCAACTTGTGTTTCGTTTAAGCCTAAACAAAATGAAATGATTTGGAAAGAATTACAATGGGAAAATAATAGAAACGAAAACACAACAAGTAAAATAAGGACTATAATAGCTTATGATGATGAAGAAATAACAAACAACATTATAAATTTTATCAAGCCATTAGAATATGTTGAAATTGTTGCAAAACCACTAAATGGAATAGATACATATAATAAAATAGTTGAATTAAAACCTGAAATGGTATTTGCAAAATTTAATATGTCAGATATGAATGGAATAGAAATAATGAGAGAATCAAAACAAAAATTGTCAGATGAAATTCCTATATTCAACATTTTTGCGGAAAATTTAGCAGAAAATGAAATGGAAACAGCTTATAATATAGTAGGAAAAAAATTAAATGCATTGGTAGATGAAGATGATCAAGAGAGAATTGTCGATATACTTGAACGATATAAAGAATATAAGGAACACCAAAATAAATAGACACAGAAAAAATCAAGAAATACTAAATTAATTTTAATAAAATATTTCTTGATTTTTTTGTGCATGCATATATGAAACTATAATTTCTAAAAATGCTTTAGGGCTAATATTTCTGTCTGGCTCAAACATTTTTACTATTGGATGGTCTTTTAATTTATATCTATATTTATTTAAATCATTTAAAGCTGTACGAATAGCAGTTCTAATTGTTTCAGTATCCATATCATTATGTTTGAAAGCTAATAATGATAATAGTGCATCAAAATTACTTAATAATTTAGGATATTCATAGCATTCTTTAATTGCTTCTACTAATATACATGATTGATAAGAGCCTATAATGACTCTCAAACTAACAAGCAATTTATATAAATAATTTTCATCAAATTCATCATATTTATTTTCACTTTTTATTTGTTTTATAGTATTTGATATACCTTTTAAATCTAAAGGCTTGCAAAAGAAACTATATATTTTAACAGCATTAACAAAATCGATTTGTTCTTTTTTTGAATTGACAGTTAAAATAATATTAACCTTTTTTCTTTCACTTTTAGTTGATGACAATCTATCAACTATTTCAGTAGATTTTACATCTTTAAAATGAGAATTTAAAACTAATATATCAGTTTTTAGGGTATTATATTTTTCTAAAGTTTCAATACCTGTGTTTGAACTTATTATTTTTAGCATATGGTCATGATTAGACAGATATTGGCAGCATTCTGTAGTTTGTTCAATATTCTCATCAGCAACAAGAACTTTAACCATCTTTATTTACGACCTCCAAATGCATTTTTATGCCCTTATTATATCATGAAAATTATGTAAACACAATAGAAAAATGGAAAAATTTTCAATTTTTAGGAAATTTTTTCTATACATGTATTTAATAAGTTGTTTTGAACAAAATAAAACACTGTTTTGCTCCTTTTCTTACCGTTTTTCTCCGTTTTCTACAATTTTATCCCGTTTTTAACATGGTAAACTGAAATGGACTTATAATGCTACTAACTTAATCAAGTCTAAAAAGGAGAATTCAAAAGAATTATGAAAAAACTAATGAAAATTGCGAAAAGTTTTTTAGATCTTGATGAGTTATTTTTTCTATAAAACCATATTGCAAAAAACTCCTTTTAGAAATTGTTAAGTCAATATTCTAAAGGAGTTTTGGTATGTGGAGTAGAAAATGCGACATAAAAATTGAATTATTATTTGTAGTACAAAACAGAATATTATTATGCTTATTTTTAAAAATCAGGTATGCAATGTTTAATTGTGTGCTTGATTTTTTTTATTCTCTAAAAGAAAAGCATTGCCGTAGCCCACCTCCAATCAATTTAAAAATTTGAATAGATTGGAGGAAAGAAAAGTGCAATACGAAGTAGATAGTTATACTTTAGAGTATATTGAAGATGAAGATAAATATTATATATCTTTCATAGATAGTGCTGAACAGGATAGCCGAATAGAAATTGATAAGGAAATATTTGATACATATATGAAATCAAAAAAAGCATATATAAAAATAAAAAATGAGACAAGCAGACATATAGAGCAATCAGACTTAACTGAAGAACAAATATATAGTAGAGCATTTAAACAAACTGAAAGTGCTGAAGATGAAGCTATAAAAAATATTGAAAAACAAAAAATAAATGAGGCACTAAAAAATTTGACAGATGTACAATTTAGAAGAATAGATTTGCATATTGTAAATGAAATTACTATAAGAGACTTAGCAAAATTAGAAAAGGTACAAAAAAGTCAAATACAAAAGAGCCTACAACTAGGTTTGAAAAAAATAAAAAATTTTTTTGAAAAATAGGGGAGTACAAAATCACAATTTTGTTCTCTTATGACGAAAAATAAAATGTAGTAATAGCAAAGGTTTC
>CAOKHL010000003.1 GCA_948468315.1 uncultured Eubacteriales bacterium | reverse complement strand
TGGTACTTCTTTATATTATCATTTTATTTTACTTTTGTCAACACTTTTTTTGAAATTTTTTGGCTGGAAATTTTTACCTTTCCCCCTCTCCATGATAAACAGTAGAGTAGTTAACAAAATAAATATATATCTAATTTTTAAATTGTATAATAATCCATTTATATTTCTGACTATTTTTATATTTATTTGATTAACAACCTCTTAACTCCAAATCAAATTTCTACTAAAATTAAATCCTCTCCAATACACCTTATTTTATCCCACTCAATTACAATATCATTATTTGATGAAAAAAAGTTCAAAATTTTATTAGTGCCTCCTGGTACTATAATAGATGTTATCTTTCCACTCTCCAGGTCTGCACAAACATCCTGTACATATCCGAAGTCTTCTTGCATCTGATATATTTATAACTTCTTTTCTTTTAAAATCCATTCCCTTATCCTGCATATATGTACTCCTTTATAGATATTATATGCAATAGTTCCTAAAAAAGTTCTACTATATTATATATGTAATGCTTTCTAAATTATCATTTTTAGAAAGCACTTCTTTTAACTATACAATCTTCTTATATGTCCAATAGCACTTTTTTCTAGTCTTGAAACCTGAGCTTGTGAAATTCCTATTTCATTTGCAACTTCCATTTGAGTTCTTCCATCAAAAAATCTTCTTACTATTATATCTCTTTCTTTATCTGTCAACTTTTTCATTGCTTGCATTATTGCTAAATTCTCTGTCCAAGACTCATCTGTATTCTTTTGGTCACTAACTTGATCCATAATATATATTTTCTCTGTTCCATCATTATAAACTGGTTCCTGAAGAGATACTGGATCCTGTATTGCATCTAAACTAAATGCTATGTCTTCTGCTTTTACTTCTAACTCTTTTGCAATTTCTTCTAATGTAGGTTCCCTAGAATGTTCTTTATTATATCTTTCTTTAAACTGTATAACCTTATATGCCAAATCTCTTGTGGACCTACTTACTCTTATACTATTATTATCTCTCAAATATCTTTTTACTTCTCCGTATTATCATTGGTACAGCATATGTTGAAAACTGCACTCCTTGGGTTATATCAAAATTGTCTATTGCTTTTATTAATCCTACACACCCTACTTGAAATAAATCATCTGGTGATTCACCCCTACCTCTAAATCTCTGTATTACTGATAAAACTAATCTTAAATTTCCATTTATAAATGTTTGCCTTGCTTCTTCATCTCCATTTTTTATTCTTTTAAATAGTTCGTCTTTTTCTTCCGCTGTTAGCACAGGTAATTTTGCGGTATTTACTCCGCTAATTTCTACCTTGTTAATCACAAAAAGACCTCCTTTTGAAATAATATCTTTAGTTATTATTTACAAAAAAGGAATTTATTATACTTTGCGAATTTTAATATTGATATTTTGGTAATTTTAATTTATAATATATTTATGAAAAAATTAGTTGTATCAAAAAAATATAATAATAAGAAATTAGATAAATTTTTAAAAGATAATATTGATAATCTTTCTAATAATTTGCTTTATAAAACTCTGCGTAAAAAGGATATAAAAATTAATGGAAAAAGAATTTCAGAAAATGTTACTGTTTTTGAAAGTGACGAAATTTTAGTTTATATTCCTGATAATTTATTAGAAAGCAATATTAGTTTAGATGTGGTTTATGAAGATAAAAATATATTATTAATTAATAAACCTGCAAATATTGAAGTAACGGGAAATCAGAGTTTAACAAATATTGTCCACAAGAAATACTCTAATTGTGGATTTTTACCTATGCCTTGTCATAGATTAGATAGAAATACTTGTGGTTTAATATTATTTGCTAAAAATAATGAAGCATTAACTATTTTATTAGATAAATTTAAACATCATGAAATTGAAAAACATTATTTAGCTTTAGTTTATGGTATTCCTAAGAAAAAATATGATAAATTGGAAGCCTACCTTTTTAAAGATAGTTCAAAATCTCAAGTATATATATCTAACATTCCTAAAAAAGGATATTCAAAAATAATTACTACATATAACTTACTTGAAAAATATCCTAATAATACTTCTCTTTTAGATATAGAAATAGAAACTGGTAGAACTCATCAAATCCGTGCTCATTTAGCTTATATAGGTTTACCAATTGTTGGTGATGGTAAGTATGGTATAAATGAAGTTAATAAAAAAATGAAATCGAAATATCAAAAACTTGCAAGTTGTAGTTTGAAATTTAATTTTATTAATGATTCTGGTATTTTGAATTATTTAAATGGTAAAGAATTTAAAATATGTATAAATCTAAATTTGTAACAAAAAGGTATAGAATAATTTAGACTATTCTATACCTTTTTTGATGTTTTATAAAAGTTTGAATTTTATATAAATTTATCAGTTTATTGTTGTACTTGTAGGCCCTGTTCCAACAACGGCTTCTTGAAGTGCTCTCCAAGTATTGCATCCAACTATTCCATCGGCTGTAAGTCCTACTCTTCTTTGATAACTTCTTACCGCTTCTTGTGTTCTTGAACCAAATATTCCATCTAATCCACCTGTTGAATATCCTAATGTGTTTAAATCGTCTTGTGCTATAAGTACATATGTACTTATACTTCCTCTTTTTATTAAAGGGAAACCTCCACTACTGCATGCAGGTGTTCCAAACCTTTTATCCCAATGTACCCACGTTGGAGTTAATCTAATTGGTTCCACATAAGTCCAAACTCCTGAAGAATTTGCACTATTCCATAATGCTCTTCTTCTAGTTGAAGACAATGTCTGCCCAACATCAAATGCTACTCCTGCATAATGTTGTGATTGGTTTCCGGTGTCCTCCTTCATATGGTCTTTTAAAGGCAAAACCAACAGGTATTGGTGCCCCCCAGATATATCTTTGACTATTCCAACTTTGCATTGTTCTTTTTGTTGTCCATAATATATTAGATTTGCTTGATCCCCTAAACTCTCTTACTGTTAAAGTTCTATTCGTATTATATGGCATTGGGTCATTTTCTCCTCTTGTATATGTCTCCATACGGTCAGTATCATTATTAAACACAATTATTTTTGCCATTTTCTCACCTCATAATTTTTATATATATTATGTTTTTAAATAAAAAATAGTTACTAAAAAATCTTTTTTCTATAAATATAATCACATTATTACTTATAGAAAAAAGATTTTATTATTGTTTTATAAATATACCATTAATCTTATTATATAATATGCAGTATCTTTTTTAGTTTATAGAAAATTTTCTGTAATATAGTTTGCTTATATTCTACCATTGCATTTTGCACATCTTCTTTAATAATCTTTTTCTTAAAAAGATCATTTGGATTATACATTTTCTTTATCTTCTCTTGATATTCCTTTTCGTTTGTATTCCATATTTGCACCATTTCTTCTTGTTCCTCTTCTGTTGCAATATAACTATAATACATCCATGCTATTAAATCTCTAGTTTCTGGTAAAACGTTTTGTTCTTTCAAACTTTTATTTTTATCAATATTAATAATAATATTAGATTCTTTAGCTAATTGTTTTAACTCAAGTTTAACATTCTTTGGAATTTTTGAAGTGAAATCTGGATCAAAATAATTTAGAATACATAAAGTCTCTTTTGCAACATCACTAATCTCTTGTTGTTTCACCATCTTTTCCTCCTACTTCTTTTCCATTAGAGTTTTTAAATTTATTTTTTATTTCTTTTATAGCTGTTTTAATTTTTTCTTGTAATTTTGCCAATCTTCCTATTCTTACTCCATTTTCACTTCTTTCCATTGCTATTTCCCTTGCATCTTCTTTTCCAAAAAGATAATATTTCTCTTGTTCGCTTTCTTGTTTAATTTGTTCATTATCTTTTTCATCAGTTCTTTCAATATATTCATTACTATAAGGTATATCTAAATCTGTTGGTACTTTTTCTATAAAATCAAATAATTTTTTTGATATTTCTTCTTTTTTACTTTCAAACATTCCAGTTGCTCCATTAGGACTAATCTTGCCTATTCCTGGTAGCTTTTTTATCATTTCTATGTTGCATAATTTAGGAACAAAATATTTAACTAAAATATCTTTTTCTTTATCTGTATTATCTATATCTATTGTTAATGCATGCCCTCTATCTCTAACCATCATTATAATTCTATTTTCCATTGAAATTATATCTGTATATCCACAATCTATGTTTGTTGGAAAATCATTAAATATTTTTTGAGATAATTCAGTTTGTTCTCCATATAAAGTTATAGAATCACCTGTTACCTGATTTTCCTTTTCATCTATACTAGGCATTGCTTGTAATATTTCATCATTATTAATTATATATGAATGCATTATATGTAATAATTCATTTATACTTTTAGATTTGTTAATAAGTTCTACTAAATCTTCTGAACTTTCCATTGTATAACCTACAAATTTTTCTTTAACTTCTTCAATAATTTTTTCATCCATTCCAGAAATTTGTTTCATATATAAATCTTGTCCAATCCCTTTTTTATATGACCCAATTAAAAGAGATTCTTTCGATTTCTTAAAATGATTTTTTATTGCTTCACTTACTTTCGAATCAAATCCAAACTTTTGGGACATAATGGTTAATTCAATTTCAGTTTCTTTAAAAAATTTATCTAATTTATCTGTATATTCTATTCTAGTTTCTTCATTGTAATCATCTAATTCTGTTGGTGCTAACCTTGACATAGATTCTTTTAATTTCATATCCATTTTAAAAAAATCTTTTAATGCTTCATATATCTTTTGTGTTTCTATATTTTCTTCCTTTTGATTGTAATTTTCCAATATATTTCCTCCATTTATAATTATAAATAGTATAATTTTTTATCTTATAAAATTAGTTTTAACTGTACTCTCATATTCAGGCTTTTTAATATTTTTATTTTTTGCTTCTTCTATGCATTTAAGCATATAAGCCATATTTCTACCTAAATTTCTCATTGTTTGTAATCCTTCTAAATCTTGCATAGCTTCTTCTCTATTAGTTCCATGTATTTGATTCCAATATGAACTTCCTACAATAAACATATTACTTATTAAAGCATATTTATTTAATTGGTCAAATGTGCTACTTGCTCCTCCTCTTCTGCAACTTACAACTGAAGCGCAAAGTTTCCCTGCAAACATTTTCCCTCTTCCATAAAATACTCTATCTAAAAATGATGTAAGATTTCCTGATGCTGACGCAAAATGTACTGGACTTCCAAAAACAAAACCATCTGCTGCTTCTACTTTATCTAAAAATTCATTTACTTTATCATCCATAAAACATCTATTATTTGTTTTAATGCAATGATTACATCCTATGCAGCCTCCAACAGGCTTTGTTCCAAGCCATATTATTTCTGTTTCTATATTTTCTTGATTTAATATTTTAGCAACTTCTTCTAAAGCTAAATTTGTACATCCATCTTTATGTGGTCCACCATTTACTAATAAAACTTTCATTTTTTAGTCATTTATCCCCTTTCTTTTCTATACATTAAATCTAATTAAATAACTACTTTTATTTTATTCAAAATTATTTTATTAGTTCCTATAACATTTCTATTTAGTACCAAATATTCTATCTCCAGCGTCTCCTAATCCAGGTAAAATATATCCAATATCATTTAATTTTTCATCTATCTTTGCACAATATACTTCAACATCTGGATGTATTTCTTCTATTCTCTTTATTCCTTCTGGTGCTGCTATTATACATAAAAATTTTATATCTTTTACTCCATCTTCTTTAAGCATTGATATTGCATCTATTGCAGAACCTCCTGTTGCTAGCATTGGGTCTAATAGTATTACAGTTCTATCTGCTATATCTCTTGGCACTTTATAATAATACTTAACTGGTTTTAAAGTTTCCTCATTTCTGTATAATCCAATAACTCCTATCTTAGCATTTGGAATTAAAGTTTCAATTCCTTGTGTCATGCCCATTCCAGCTCTTAGTATTGGAACAAAAGCATATCTATCTTCATTTATTTTGTTTACTTTAGTTTTTTGAAGAGGTGTTTCCACTTCATATTCATCTAGTTTAGCATCTCTCATCGCTTCATAACATAATATTGTTGCTATTTCTCCAGCTAATTCTCTAAATTCCTTTGTACCTGTATTTTTATCCCTTAGAATTGATAATTTGTGTTCTATTAATGGATGTTTTACTTCATTAATCATTTTATATCCCTTCTTTCTAAAATATTTATATCATAATGGTTATTATAAAGTCAATTTTTCTTATAAATTTTTTGTTACAATTTAGAGTTATGAAAGTTACATATATATTAAAATGCAGTGACGCGCAGCTTGGGAGGGCTTTCTCATTTTAAACAGTAATTTATAGCATAAATTTTAAATTATATATAATTTTCTTTGGAATGTTTGCCCGACCAGTAAGGAACGAAATTTTAATATATATGTAACTTTCATAACTGTTAATTGTAACAATTTTTTATATACTTCGACAAATTTCGATTGTTTTTTCAAATTTGACATGCTATAATGTAAAAAAACAGAAAAGAGGACACATATATTGAATGAAGCACAAAAAATACTAAAAAAATACTTTGGATATGAAAATTTTAGACCTGGTCAAGACACTTTAATTAAGCACATTTTAGATGGGGAAGAT
Source organism: uncultured Eubacteriales bacterium (assembly GCA_948468315.1). Lineage (GTDB taxonomy): Bacteria > Bacillota > Clostridia > TANB77 > CAG-508 > CAG-269. Next base: position 97,819 of record CAOKHL010000003.1, on the reverse strand, counting down.
GTTTTAGGAATTATGCCGACAGGAGCTGGAAAATCAATTTGTTATCAAATTCCCGCAATGATATTAAAAGGTGTAACAATCGTTATTTCTCCACTAATCTCACTCATGAAAGACCAAGTAGACACTTTAAATGAAATGGGAATTCCAGCAACATATATAAATAGCACTCTTTCATATAAAGATTATGAACAAACAATTGAAAATATTTTTCATAATGTATATAAAATTATATATGTTGCACCAGAAAGATTAAATTCTGAGACTTTTATAAATTTATTAAACAAAATAAATATTTCTATGTTTACAATAGATGAGGCTCATTGTGTATCTCAATGGGGACATGACTTTAGACCAAGTTATACTGAAATTGCAAATGTTATTTTAAATCTAAAACAAAGGCCTATTATTTCAGCTTTTACTGCAACAGCAACTCAAATTGTTAAAGAAGATATTATAAATTTATTACATCTAAATCATCCTTTTTCATTAACCACTGGGTTTGACAGGAAAAATTTAAAGTTTTCAGTAGAAACTCCTGAAGATAAATTTGAGTTTATTGAAAATTATATAGAACAAAATAAAAATAATTCTGGAATTATTTACTGTTTAACTAGAAAAAATGTTGATAATTTATTTGAAAAGTTAGCTAATCTTGGAGTTTCAGTTTCAAAATATCATGCTGGAATGACAGAAAAACAAAGAAGCTTATCACAAGATGATTTTACTTATGATAGAACACAAATTATGATTGCAACAAATGCATTCGGAATGGGAATTGATAAATCAAATATTAGATATGTAATCCATTACAACATGCCAAAAGATTTAGAGAGCTATTACCAAGAAGCTGGTCGTAGTGGTCGTGATGGTGAACCTTCAGAATGTATCTTATTATTTAGTAGAGCAGATATAGTTACAAATAAGTTTTTAATTGAATCTGTTCCATCAAGCACTTATTCTCAAGAATATGATAAATTAAATGACATGATAGATTATTGTAATACTGACAAATGTCTTAGAAAATATATATTAGAATACTTTGACGAAGTCCCTACTTTTGATAACTGCGGAAATTGTAGCAATTGTTTAAACGAAACTGAAATTACAGATATAACATCTGATGGTCAAAAAATTTTATCATGTATAAAAAGAATGAATGAACATTTTGGAAGTGGTGTTGTAACTGATGTCCTAAAAGGAGCTAATACAGAACGAATTCGAACATTTGGATTTAACAAATTATCTACTTATGGACTAATGAAAGATTATTCCAAAGAAACAATAAAAGATTTAATCTTTTATTTAATAACAGAAGGATATATCAAAAGTATCGGAGACAAATATCCTATTTTATCTTTAACGCCACTCGCTAATGATGTTTTATTTAACAATAAACAAGTTTTTATTAAAAGAAAAATTCAAAAGATAGAACCTAAAATATCTGAAGAGAATTCTTATAACTATGATGAAAACTTATTTGATATTTTACGTTCTCTTAGAAAAGAAATTGCAGAAAAAAACAATGTACCACCATTTGTTATCTTTCCAGATAGTTCTTTAAGGCAAATGTCCACAATTTATCCTACTGATGGGGAAACAATGTTAAAAGTTGAAGGTGTGGGAGTAAATAAATTAGTTAAATATGGAAATGATTTTATTGAAGTAATTTCTAAATATGTTAATGAAAATAATATAATAGTTGAACAAAATATAACGATCCCTCAATCTAAATCAAAAAAAATCTCACAAGAAAAACCAAAAAAAGAAGATACAAAAATGATATCATATAACTTATACAAATCTGGAAAATCAATCAATGAAATAGCTTTAGAAAGAGACCTTACCAAAACTACCATAGAAAATCATTTAATTTCCTGTTTAGAAACAGGAATGGACATAGATATAGAAAAAGATATTAATACACAATTTAAAGAAGAAATAATAAATGCTATCCAAACAATTGGAACTCAAAAATTAAAACCTATAAAAGAAGCCTTAAACACACAAATTACTTATTTTGACATTCGATATTATATATTTTACCTTAATTCCCTAAAAAAGAACCGGCACCTAACAGGGAATTCCCTGTTTAGGGCTGGTTCTTTTTTAGGGAATTTTGCTTTAAGTCTTTTAATATTTTTTTGTTTACTTCAAGCTGTGCACATCCAACCATTTCTAAAATTTCTGTTCTTGTGGCTGTTGATAATTTTCTGTTGGAAAATTCTCTGTTAGGCACACATTTGTCAAACCATTCTGGTATTACAAAATTCTCTGCTTGCTCTACATTTTGAAATTCTACTTCTGCTATAATTAAGCCTTCCATCCACCCTTCAAAAATGTCTACTTCTGCTTTTAGTCCATTTTCGAGAGGAACTATACATCTATATTTTTCAATGATTCTGCTTCCTTCAAAAGGTTGTAGTTTATTATAATCTTCTTCTGAAATATTTCTTTCTAATTCACATATTGAATATTTCTGCTGTTTTTCAGCTCTTGCTTTAATTGTATGTGTAAAAACCTTATTACCATTAAACATATCTACGCTTTTTCTAACTCTTATACTACATATCATGTCTTTAAAAATATGTTTTTGTGTAATCTTTTTTATGCTTTCTACCTCTTTAGGTAAATATTTTATTGTAAATTTTCTTTCTATTTCAACTGGTACCATCTTTAGCTCCTTTTATTCATACCACTCAAATTCATAATTTGAAATTTTTACTATATCTCCTTCTTTTATGCCTTGTTTCTTTAAAGCTGCTTCAATACCTAATTTTACTAAATTTTTGTGTAGATAATACATTGATTCATTATCATCAATATTAATTCTTCTAATTAATCTTTCTGCTGCTTCTCCTTTAACTTCAAATTGATTTTGATTACGAGTAATAGTAAATTCGTCTTTATCATCTTCTAATGTATATACTATTTTTTCTTCTACATCATATAATTCTTCTTTTGGTAATGTTTTTAATATTTTAGATACATAATTTAAAAGTTCTTCTACACCTTCTCCTGTACTACTAGAAATTTTAAATATTTCTAAATTCTTTTCTTTAGCTAAATTGTCAAGTTCTTTATATAATTCTTCATTAATTACATCTGCTTTACTTGCAACTATTATTTGTTTTCTTTCAGCTAATTTCTCACTATATTGTTTTAATTCTTCATTTATAATTTTAAAGTCTTCTCTTGGATTTCTGCCTTCCATTCCAGAAACATCTATTACATGTAACAATAATCTTGTTCTTTCTATATGACGTAAAAATTGTAAACCTAGTCCAATTCCTTTGCTTGCTCCTTCTATTATTCCTGGGATATCTGCTATTACAAAACTTGAACCATCTTTTGATTTTACAACTCCTAGATTAGGCTCTAATGTTGTAAATTGATAATTTGCAATTTTAGGTCTTGCATCTGTAACTGTACTTAAGAATGTAGATTTTCCTACATTAGGAAACCCTAAAAGTCCTACATCTGCTAGCAATTTTAGTTCTAGAATTATTTCTTTTTCTTTTCCTGGTTCTCCATCCTCTGAAAACCTTGGTACTTGTCTTGTTGGTGTCGCAAAGTGTTGATTTCCTTTGCCCCCTCTTCCACCTTTTAATACACATTCTACTTGGTTTTCATTAGATAAATCTGCTATTATTTTTCCGGTTTCTACATCTTTTATAATTGTACCTATTGGTACTCCTATATAAATATCATTTCCAGATTTTCCTGTACATCTGGCTCCGCTTCCGTTTTCTCCATTTTCGGCTTTGAATTTTTTGTTATATCTAAAGTCTAATAATGTATTTTTGTCTTTGTCTACTTTAAAATATACATCTCCACCTTTTCCGCCATCTCCTCCATCAGGTCCTCCTGCTGCTACATATTTTTCCCTTCTAAATGATATTGCACCATTTCCACCATTTCCTGATTTTATTATTATTTTTGTGTAATCTGTAAACATTATATTTCTCCTTTGGTTTTATTTTTCTCTTTTTATTAAAATATATTCTTGTATATTTTATCTCTTAATATTAATTATGTGGATAATTATACCATAAAATGATATTCTTTGCAAATATTGCAAAAATGGACTTTTTTTATCATTGACAAAAATATTCCCCAAACATATAATAATTATATCAGGTTTCAAGTAATTACTAAAACCTTATACTCAAATTTTAATGAGGTGTTTTACATGAATAAAACTTACAAATTAGCCATTGTTGGCGCAACAGGTTTAGTAGGAAGAACTGCCTTAAAAGTTCTTGAAGAAAAAAATTTGCCAAATTTTGAATACAAATTATTTTGCTCAAAAAAATCAGCTGGAACTACTATAAAATTTTTAGGTAAAGACTACATAACTGAGGAATTAACTGAAAATTCTTTTGATGAAGGTTTTGATTTTGCAATATTTTCTGCTGGAGGTGATACTGCGAAAAAATTCGCACCAATAGCTGCAAATAAAGGATGTACAGTTATTGATAATAGTAGTGCTTTTAGAATGGACGAAGATATTCCTCTTGTTGTTCCTGAAGTAAACCCAGAAGATATTAACTTAAATCATGGAATTATTGCTAATCCAAATTGTTCTACAATTCAAGCTGTAGTCTGCTTAAAACCACTTGATGATAAATATAAAATAAAAAGAATTGTATATTCAACTTATCAAGCTGTTTCTGGAGCTGGAAAAAATGGTTTAGAGGATTTATTAAATCACTCTCAGGAAAATGACCTAAAAAAATTCCCTCATCCAATTTATAATAATTGCCTGCCACATATAGATGTTTTTATGGATGATGGATATACTAAAGAAGAGCATAAAATGATTAATGAAACTAGAAAAATTCTTGGAAGAAAAGATATAAAAATTACAGCAACTACAGTTAGAGTTCCGGTTGAAAATTGCCATGGAGAATCTATAAATATTGAATTTGAAAATGATTTTGATTTAGATGAAGTTAAAATGTTACTAAAAAATTCAAATGGTGTTATTCTTTTAGATGAACCCCAAAATGATGTTTATCCATTAGCAACAATCGCCAATGGTTCTGATAGTGTTTATGTTGGAAGAATTAGAAGAGATTTTAGTCAAGAAAATAGTTTAAATTTATGGTGTGTTGCAGATAATATCCGTAAAGGTGCTGCTTCTAATGCTATTCAGATTATGGAGAAAATGTTATAACAAAAGATAAAAGGGACAGAGGATAAAAGGAAAAGGATAAAAGGGACAGGTCTTTTCGCGAAAAGACCTGTCCCTTTTGTCCTTCCTTTTTGTAACACAAATGTAACAAAAAAGTAATCTATATGTTACCTTTACTTCTTTATTTTAGAGTATAATATAATAAATGTTTATCTTACAATTTAAAGTAGGAAAGGAATGAATTTTTTTATGAATGTAGAAAAAAATCTACTAAAAGATGGAATTATTGTTACTGAAAAAGTAGATACTGAAACTATTTTAAATATTACAAATAATATATCAAAAAAAATTGCTAATACTTTTCCAGATTTTAATTTAGATGCTGAAGAAATATTTTCAAAGTTATTTAGTTTAGATATGTACAAAGCAGATATGCCAGAACGGTATGGCAGAAGCAAATTATTGTTATAAAAACTCTTCAATATATTTTAATTCACATATAGCTAATGAGGACTTGGAAGAATTTGCTATACATGAGTGTTTGCATTTTTTACAAGAAATAAGAGATGAAAATAATAATATAACAAAAATGGGATTATCAAATTTTCTTAAATTTAAAACTATTGGAACTGGATTAAATGAGGCTGCTGTTCAGTATATTGCTTCTAAAATTATAGGTATAGAGCCAGATTTTGAAAAATATTATGACATAAATATTTATACTCCAAGCCCTTCTTATTATCCTATTGAATGTGCTCTTCTTAACGAATTAATATTTTTTATTGGTGAAGATATCTTATTTAAAAGTACTTATTTTTCTACTGACGACTTTAAAAATAAGATAATTCAATATACATCAAAAAGGTTTTTTGAAAAAATTCAGTCTTGTTTTGATGATATTTTAAAATATGAAGAAAATATAATTGTTTTAAATAATAAGATTTTTAGCAGTAATAAGACTAATCATTTTCAAGATGATATTGAAAAATATAGAGAGAAAATAAAAAACACATTTATATCTGCTCAAGATTTAATTATTAAAGAGTTTTTTGATAAAGAATATAATAATATCTCTAATTTGGAGCAATTAGAAAATTACAGAAGAAAACTAAACAAATTTGAACAATTTGTTGGAACTACTGATAATTATACATTTTTTGATGATTACTATATTTTGATGATGAATAAATTGGAACATAAATCTAATGTTTTAGAAAATGGTGGTATAGAAACTGCAATTTTAAATAAACCTTTTTTCATTTTTGGTTTGTTAGATAAAATTAGAAATCTAATATCTTCAAAGAAAATACATGATAATAAATAAAAAGATATTTGAATAATTTTCAAATATCCTTTTTATTTCTATAATTACCCTTTTATTTAACAATTTTAAAGAACTTTTACTAATTTCTTGTTATTCCTAATTCATTTAATACAAATTCTTCTTTAGGTCTCATAAGTTCTTTATCTTCTTCTTTTATATGGTCATATCCCATTAGATGGTAAAAACTATGTACAACCATATAACTAAGCTCTCTTTCAAAACTATGTCCATATTCTTTTGCTTGGTTTTGTACTTGTTCTATTGATATAACCATATCACCTAAAATATCATCAAATTCCCATTTTCCGCTTCTTACCATATTGTCTATCTCGTCTTTTTCGAACATCGGAAATGATAATACATCTGTTGATTTATCAATATTTCTGTACTCTTTATTTAGTTTTCTAATATTTTCTGGATTTGTTAGTGTAATACTTACTAAAAGCTTCTCTTTTGGCAAGCTTTCTACTTCAAAGCATTTTTCTAGCACTTTAGAAATAGTTTTTTCATATTCATTATTTTCTTCAATGTCTAAAAATTCTATTTTATGCACTTATGCTCCTACCTCCACTACTTTGTCTATTTTTTTTATTTTTCTTATATTGCCCGCAAGATACAAAACCTTGAATTTCTCTCATAGCTCCATAATCTACTAATTTTCTTTTATAGTATTTTATTAATTTTGAATAGTCATATTTTTCTTTTGCAATTTTTTTCATATCATCTTTAATAAATAAAATTTCTTTTTGTTTTACATATTCGATAAAATCTACTTCTTTTAATTTGCAGATTTCATTATATTCATTCCAGAATTTTTTAAATTCTTCTCTTTGCTGCATACTATCCCAATAAACTTTAGTTGATAATAATTTTATATCATAATCTTCCATTAAGCTCATTAACATGTTAAATGCCTTTTCTCTTCTTGATGCAATTTTTGTGTCTTGAACTAGACATCTTGCGTCTTTTAAAAGTTTCATATAACATTGTTCTGCTACTGTAAGTGGTAAACTATGTGTGAATAATTTTCTACTTATTCCAAGTAATAACATATTTTTTTCAATATTATCTCTTTGGTCTAATTTTCCAACTTCAAATGCTTCATATACTTCATATTCTTTTTCTATTTCTTCTAGTCTCCTATTTTCAAGTTTTTTGTCTTGCTCTATTTTTAAAGATAATATATTTTCTATGTATTCTTTCAATGTACTAAATATTTTTAAATAAATCCATTCTTTTGTGCTATCATATCTTGTACTTGTATCTGCAAGTTTTATTGAATAATTTTTTAAAATACCTTTAAATAACCAATCCATTTTTTGGATATAAAATTTATTGTATTTTTCTATCACTTTTTCTTTGTTTGTATTTTTAACATTTTCATTATCTAATTCAATTAAAAATTTTTGTTTTCTGTATTTATATTCAACATATTCGTTTTCTTTTAATGATATTACTCCATAGTATTTTGATAAAGCATTTTTCTCAAAGTCTGTTGCTGTATTGTTTTTTACTTTTTTATAAATTGAATCCATAACGTATTTATCAAGTGATTCTAAATATGCCTCATAGGCTTCATCATATCTTTTTTCATAAATTTCTTTATCTTCCTCTTCTGAAGTATAATGTTCAAACGCTTTTATCATGGAATTCCTTTTTACAGTAATTAACATTCCATTAATACTTACTTTTGTTGGTATTAACATTTTTGAAATTGTGTTTGTAATTTTGTTAAAGAATGATTTATTTGCCCCTGTAATTTTTAAGCTTGTTTCTTCCATGTGCATCTTCCTTTCTTATTGTTTTTTCTGCTGTTCTGTTATTCAAATTTTGTATTTGAATGTTGATATTTTCATTCTATACCAAATTATAAAAAATAGCAATAAGAAATTGTGATTTTTTAAAAATTTGTTTTGGAGCATTATTACTATGCAAATCAAAAGCTATGTTTCTAACTCTTTAAATTATAGATATACAAATATTGGAAATATAACTTATATAAAAATTTTGTATTTTCATATTATTCTGTAATTTTACAATCTTTCTTACTTATCTTTTATATAATAAAATGGATACCCTCTTAAATCTATATTATTCAAATCTAAATTAAAATCTTCTTTAGCAATTCTATATATTTCATTTCTCTCAGTTTTATAATCCCTTTCTATTTTCTTTATTTCTATTTCAACAAAGTACCCTAAATTTTCAACCTCATCTAATGCTATTTCATATTTATCTTTATATATATATGTGGCCCTAGTTTTATTGATTATAGCAAAGCTTTTAATATGTAGTCTTTCAAAAATTTTCTTCATTTTTTCTGAGCTATCTAATTTCACTTCATACTCATTACACCATTCATGTTTTTCTGCTCCTTCTGGATAATAATGTTTATAATTCAATATCTTTTTTCCATCTCTTTCTCTTATGCTTAACCACTCAAAAGGATATTGTTCCTTTGTAAAATCCATGCTCTCTGGTGTAAAGTATTCATCTTTTTGCATCGTTATTTTATCATATTTTGATATTTTTTTTAAATTTTCTTTTAAACTCTGATATTTTTCTTTTGAAATCTTTATTTTAATTTCAATTTCTACATCATTAGTATCTTGCATATTTTTCTCCTGTTCTTTCCTAATTATTTTCTTGGCACATTTCAATATCACAATCATTTATAGATAATCCATGTGCAATCTTAATTGCTTTGCATCCTTTTCCACATCTTTTACATTCCCTTTTTGGGTTTACATTTTGAACATATTCTGGTAAGCTGTATTCACTCATTCTTTTAAGTAAATCAAAATCATCATTCAATATATTACCATACAAAAAATCTTCTCGTTTATATTTTGCTTCTTCATTTTCGCAAGCAAAAACCATATATGGACAAATTGCTACATCTCCATTTGTAAAAATATATGTAATCTCGCAATTGCAATCAGATAACTTTTCTTTTGAATTTTTTTTAGGAATTCTAATATAAACAATTTGAAAATTTTTGCTTTCCAAATTTTCTTTCTCTATTTTTTCCCTTAATTCAATTAATTCTTCTTGGTTATATCCTAAATTCTGAGTATATTCACCTCTTCCAAATTTAGATAATGGGTTAAATAGAACATAATTTGCATTACATTCTTTCGCAAACTTACATATATCAATATATTCTTGTATTGATGAAAATTTATTAGGTGAAGTCATAATTCCATTTAATAAATTATATTTTGATAATAATTTGATATTTTCAATTATCTTGTTAAAAACAGTCTCACTATCATTGCCTCTAAATTTTCCATGTGATTTACTAGAGAATCCATCTAAGCTAACATTTACATGTATATCATTTAATTTTTTCATCTCAATAATTTTTTCTTCACTTAAACCTAATGCATTAGTGCATAATGTAATATGTATATTATTATCACTAAGTAACTTCATTATATCCATAATATTCCTATGAACCATTGGTTCTCCACCAGTTAATGTAACTCTTGTAACATTTGTATTCTTAAGTTTAGGTAATATTATATCTCTTATACTTTCAAAAGGTAAATCATTACCTTCTGGCAAACTTGACACAAAGCAATGTTTACATTTTAAATTACATCTTTCTGTAATCTGTAATAATGCTTTCATATTTGGCTTTTGTACTGTAGATCTAAAAAAACAACATAACTTCTTATTATCTTTTGTATCATAAATCATTTTCTTTTCCATTCACTCTACCTCCAATATAACAGGAAGATGATCACTATATTCTAGATCTAATGAATAACATCTTCTTAAATTTTTTTCCAATTCTTGACTACATATAATATAATCAAATCTAAATCTCCATCCATACTCATTATTTTCTTTTCTTGCTTTATATGAACGCCACGTATATTGTATTTGATTTGGATTTAATTTTCTAAAAGTATCTATAAAGTCTACTTTCAATATCTCATCCATCAACATCCTTTCTTCCAATAAGAAACCTGACTTTTTAGAGGTCTCTTTTGGTTTATTTACATCTATTTCATTATGTGCAATATTAGCATCACAACATAGAAATATCTTTTTATTACTTTTCGATAGGTTTTGCATTAATTTTTTTAATCTTATCAAGAATTCTTTCTTGTATTCTAGCCTTTTGGCTCCATTAGGAACATAAGAATTTATTACAATCACTTCATTAAATATAGTTGTAATTGTTCTTCCTTCAATATCTACTTCATCATTAGTTAATCCTGTAAATACATTTATAGGTTTTCTTTTGCTTAATGTTACAGTCCCAGAATATCCTTTTTTTTCTCCACAATTAAAAGTTATATTATAATTGTTCTTGAATCCTTCTAAAATTTCTTCACATACCTTTTGTTCTGCTCTTACTTCTTGCAGACAAATAATATCAGCATTTTCTCTCATTAACCAATCTAATACATTTAATTTTTTTGCTGCCCTAATTCCATTCAAATTATAGCTTATAATTTTCATTTCTAAGAAACCTCTTTTTTACTTAATATATTAATAAATTCACCTTTAAAATACTACATTTTCTTACATTTTCTTACATTTTTCAACATTAATTTTTCGTTTTGTATAAAATTTTTTCGAGTAAATAAATATCTCAATTTCAAGTGAAATACTTTTCTTGGTATCTTTTTATCCTAATATAGTTCATAAATTTCTATATTTAAGTACATTTTACTAGACTCACTTATTTTTGTCAATAAAAACGATAAATAATAATCTCATTTATCGTTATATAGTCATTACACATTTTTAATAGCTGCAAATTACAACTAAATGTTGATTTTCTGTTTCTCCCCTATGCTTTCCATTGCCTCATAAGTAACTGTTACAATTACAGAATTTTCCTTTTCAACAGTCTTTACCTTTTTTCCTATTATACTTTCTTTATTTACAATCTCGCTTTCTATTTGTTTACTTAATTCCCCTACTCCAATATCTGTTGCTTCTTTTAAGCTAAGTTCTTTATTTTCTAATACTTGTTCTTTATTTGTAAGCTTTTTTATAGATATTGGTAAATAAAAATCTTTAAATATTTTGATATTATTTTCTTCGATACTTGTTTCATATAATTCGAATTTAGATAATTTTCCATACAATTTTATTTTCCAATTGTTAAACCCAATCTCATATTTATTCTCTTTTTTACCTGTTTCTTTATGGATTTCTTCTTTAAGTTTAACCTCTTTTGTCTTTTCATACCAAACTTTTGCCTGTACTTCTCCTAAACTATGTACATATCTAGTATCTGTATATTTTCCTTCCATATATCCTGCAATTAGAATATCTCCTTTTTGTATTGTATCTCCTACTTTAACTAGAGCTGTTCCATTTTGAGCAGTTATCTTTGTTATTATTCCTGCTTTTGTTGCTATAATATTGCAATAATCAGAATTGTTTATAATATCTGGTGAATTATCTGCTTTTACAATATTTACTTTTATATTAGTTCCTTTTAAATCTATTCCAACCCAAGCTATATCATCTCTTTTCAGTCTTAATTCATTTATAACTTTATCAGTATCAATCTTACTTTTTAGAATACCTTTTGTAATTCCTGCACTTTCTAAATCTTCTGAAATATTTTCTATATTTAAATTATCTTTAACTAAGATTTCCACATTCCATACATATTTTGAACTTATATATATAGCACATAACATAATAATTAAGAATATTGCAAATATCTTTCTTTTTTTATATCTATTTAATAAAAATGGTATTCCTCTTTTTTTCAAAATTCTTACTTTACAATTAGTTTTTCTTGCCACTTCTGATAAATTTTTAAAATCATTTATTCCTATATTTAAATAAAGTTTAACACCTTTTTCTCTTTTTAAATTCCAGATTAAAATTTTATTATTTGTACATATATTTATAAATCTTTCTACATAATATCCTTCTACTTCTATTCTTACATATCCCAAAAGTAGCCTAAATAATAGCTTTATGTACATATATCCTCCTAAATTTAATCATCAATTGTTCTTTCTATCTCTATTGATTCTATCTTTCCTTTAATTTTAATATTATCTTCTGTCATTTTTTCTAGTTTTAAATTTATACCATGAATATTAATTATTCCTATATGTGTATTTATTCTAATGTAATAATCTTCATATTCTAAAATCCCTTTATAGTTTTCAATTATTAACTCTTCAAATCCTGTTATGATAAAATTTGGGATATTACTATAAACTTCTTTGGGAATTTCTAATATTTCATTAAATCTATTTTTTCTTCTCATATCTTTTTTGTGTTAGGTATTTAGCTTCTAACACTTTTCCTTTCTAAACTTTTATCTAAATTCTTCTAAGCTTTTTATTTCATATCCTTCTTTTCTTATATTATCTATCATTTCACCCATTATTTCTGAATTTGTTTTTGATGTTGCATGTAATAACATTACTTCTCCATTATGAAGGTTTGAAATAATTTTATTCATCGCATCCTCTTTTGATGGTTGACTATCTTCATTCCAGTCTACATATGCAAAACTCCACATTGCAGTTTTAAATCCAAGTGAATCTGTAATGCTTAATGTTCTTTCACTGAATTCTCCTTTTGGTGGTCTCATGTATTTCATTTCATATCCATATTTTTCATATAGTGCTTGATTCAATTTCATTAGCTCTGTTTTTAATTCTTCATCTGATAAGTCTGGCATACTTTTGTGGTTTACTGTATGATTTCCTACAATATGCCCTTCATCAATCATTCTCTGTACTAAATCAGATGCTGTATTTAAATAATGTGCTGTGATAAAAAATGTTGCTTTTGCATTTTTCTCTTTTAAGGCATCTAGTATGTTTGCTGTATATCCAGCTTCATACCCTAAGTCAAAAGTTAAATAAATATCTTTATTCTCATTGTTTCCCATTGCTATTCCATTATATTTGTCTATTAATTTTTTGTTTTCTGCTCCTAAATCTGGTTGATTATGATTATCATTTCTTTTTATTCCCCAACCAATCTTTTTGTTACTTAATGTACTTGTTGTAGCAACTGTTTCTTCTGCACTTTTAGGACTTGTAATTACTGTTATTGTAAATATTGATAATGTTAAACATATCATTATTATTATTTTGCTTGCATTATTAATATTTTTCATAAAAAATTTCATTCCTCTCTTTACTAAAAGGCACATATAGTTATAAAAGAAATTTATTTTTCTTTTATACTAAGCTCTTTTCTATTTTTTATAATTTTATGTATATGATTTTAAATTATTACTTTTATTTATGTTTTGTATTATGTAAATTAGCAATATCATTTTTTATTAATACTTTGAAAGTAAAGAAATAATATAATAAAAAAGCTAAAGATTTAATTTAATCTCTAGCTTTTTATTCTGTATTATTTTATAATTCTATATAGTTTTATTTTGGCATTCATTTAATCATTAACCAACTATTCGTCTTTTAAATATTTTTCCCAATCCATAAAAGCATGACCTATTCTTAATACTAATGCTTTAGAATCTTCTTCATCAACCATATAAAATATTATATAATTTCTTACATTGATTTTTCTAATATTCTTATGTCCTGTTAATTCCTCACTTAAAATAGGCATACTTCCTGCTACATTTTCTAAATCTTTCAATTCTTGTTTAAATAAAATCTTGTATTTGTCTGCTATAATATCTCCTGCCAAATTATATCGAAGATATGAAATAATATTCTCCAAATCTTGTTGAGCAGTTTCTGAAATTTCAACTTTATATTTTTTCATAACTTTCGCTCCAATCCTTTATATATTGTCTATTTTTGTAAAAACTTCATCTAAAGAATATACTTTATTCTCTTTTATATCATTTAGTCCTTTTTGTAGCTTTTCTTTTAAATCCTTTTTACTTTTTATTGCTATACCATCTGGAGCTTCTGTATCTATATATGATAATTTTAAATATTCAATAAAATTAATAACTTGATTTGTAAGTTCTTCTGGTAATGTCTCAATTTCATTATATAATTTTTGTTTTCCTATAGACATATTGGTTACCTCCATAATAAATTTATGCTATTATTATATCATTTTTTATTCTAAAAATCTATGAATTTTAAAAATATTTTTATATTTCTAAAAAACAAACATACTTTTTTAATGATTATTTTGTATAAGATTTTAAATTATTACTTTTATTCTATCTAGCATTATGTAAATTAACGCTACATTTTTGTGTACCTTCATTTACAATTTTTGTAAATTCCAATTTAAATATTTCATATTAATTTTTAATGTAAATATTTATGAACTAGTTTTAGTTCATTTTTTTAAATCCTTGTAATTCAAGACTTGACAAATTTCGATTTTTGTTTTATCATTAAATGACTTGTGGAAAAATTAATATGCATTTAAAAATTTTAATTTGTTTTTAAAGCTGTATATTTTTTCCAATTTATTTTATTCATTTTAGGAGGAAAGAAATGTTAAATTTTATAATTTGTGATGATAATTTAAATGCAACAAACAAATTATGTCACATGTTTGAGTCTGTTTTTGTACAAAATGATTTACAAGCAAAAATCACTTTTAAAACTACAGATGTTAATGATTTATTATCTTATATATCTGAAAATTCAGTAGATGTACTTGTTTTAGATATAAATTTACATTCTGACTTAAGTGGTATTGAGATAGCAAATAAAGTTAGAAAAATGAACAAAGATTGTTACATAATTTTTGTAACTGCACATAGTGAATTTGTATTTTTAGCTTATCAATGTAAAACTTTTGATTATTTGTGTAAGCCTATAACTAAGGAACGTTTAGAAGAAACCGTTTTAAGATTATTTGATGATATACAAGGATGTACTTCTAATAAAAGGTATATAAGATTAGATAATAAAAATACTATAATTGCTGAAAATGAAGTACAATTTATTAAACGTGATGGAATGAAAGTAATATTTCATACAAATTCTAGAGATTATGAAGTGTATAGTTCCTTTTCTAAGCTTCAGGATTATCTTCCAGCTAATTTCGTAAGATGTCATAAATCTTTTATTGCTAATGTAAATAACATTACAAAACTTGAACCTATGTCTAACTTGATTTATTTTAATAATAATTCTACTTGTGATATTGGGCCAAAGTATAAATCTGAAGTTATGAAAGGAGTTAATCTTTATGGAAGTGTTACATAGTATTTGGAATTTGTTGATTAGTCAGAATGAGATGGTAACTAAAGTAATTTGTGCACCAACAATATTTGTTGAAGGTTTATTAATTTTTAGTTTACTTACTACTATATTAAAGATAAATTACACTAAAAAACAGCAATTACTTTATATTGTATTGTTCTCATTTACATCATTGCTAACTGAATTCGTCATCTCAACACCATATAATTTGTTCATAAACTATTTTATTATGTTTATAGTAATAAAATTTGTTATTCGTACTAATACTATAAAAACAATATTAGCTGTAATTATTCCTACTGTTGTTTTTGCTTTAATAGGCACTTTGATTTTAAAACCTATTTTATTAATATTCAATTTATCTTCGGAGCAAGCTCAATATACTCCAATATATAAATTATTATATCTTTCAATTATGTATATAACAGTTTGGATATTATATAAAATTATTAATAGTATGAATTTAGATTTACTTTTTAAAGAAGATTTTACACATAAAAACAAAAAGATTATTATTGCTAACTTAATATTTGGTTTCTTTACACTAGGTGTACAATTAACTATTACAGCTTTTTATACAGATGTTTTACCAGTAGTTATTACTTTCCTTAGCTTCCTATCTTTACTTACATATTATTTTATTAGCCTTAATAGCTTAACTAGAACTATGAAATTACAGATAACCACTAGAAATCTAGAAACTGCTGAAAGTTATAATAACTCTCTTTCAATTTTATATGATAATGTTAAAGCTTTTAAACATGATTTTGATAATATGGTATTTACTATTGGTGGATTTGTTAGTACAGATGATATGAATGGTTTAAAAAAATATTATAATAGTTTAGAAAAAGATTGTCAAAGAGTAAATAATATTGCTTTACTTAATCCTAATCTTATTAATAATTCTGGCATTTATAATTTACTTACAGCAAAATATCAAAAAGCTAAAAATTCTAAAGTTGAAATTGAATTAGATTTCTTTTTTGATTTTAATGCATTACATATGCCTATTTATGATTTTTCTAGAATGCTTGGTATATTAATTGATAATGCAATTGAGGCAGCTTCTGAAACTGATGAAAAGATCGTCAAAATAATGTTTAGAGATTCACCTAATAATCGCACTCAAATAATAAAAATAGAAAATTCTTATAAAAACAAAGATGTAGATAAAAATAAGATTTTTGAAAAAGGTGTAACAGGAAAAGAAAATCATTCTGGAATGGGCTTATGGGAAGTTAAACAAATTATAAAAAGAAATAATAATATAAATTTAATTACAGAACCTAATGAAAAATATTTCAAACAATGTTTAGAAATATATTATTAATTGTATAAAGAGGAGTACAGTACATGGATACTCCTCTTTTTATTATTAATCTTTTTTTATTAAAGATGCTGGCATTTTTGGTTGATGCATAAACCAAAGCATATGGCATGCTGTATTAGTAGATTTTGCATATTTTTCAGAAATTTTAGCTAAAAGCTTTAACATAATAAATCCTCCCTTTTATGTACAGATTATATCTAATAAAAGACATTGCCGGCTTAATATCTCTTTATTATTCTATGTGTTTAAGGTACAGTTTTCATCGTAAACTTCGTAACCATATTTATTTCTTGTTAATTTGTATGCAAATCTTGTAATCATTATACTTTGAATCAAGTACCCAAAAATCAAAATATTTGTGATTTCTCTATTTGGTATTACACATGCAACCAAAATCGCAAATGTTAAAAATATGTAAGATAACATCTTCTTCTGTCTTCTTTCTCTGTTTGAAAGTATAGGGACATTTTCAGTATCTGCTGGTGCATACAAATGAACCATTATCATTCCGAAAATCCAGACTGATAAGGCGATTATATATTTTAAAATTTGGTTGTAAAAAATGATATAACATGATATTTTTGCTATGCCACAGTAAATAAGTGTTGTTCCAACTATACATCCTATATGTGTTTTTAAATGAAATCCTCCAGAAACGGCCCTGTATGGTAATAATAAAATAACTGCTAATAGTGTTAACTTGAAAACTCCTAATAAATATGCCAATCCCAAAATAACAATATTTTTAGGAAGTTCACCTATAACTAGATGTAAGCCATAATCTATTATTTCAGCTCTTTCATCATCAACATCAGGCATTTCTTTTCGTATTTTGTTGGTTAAGAATAAACAGATTTTATCTATCATTCTATCCACCTCGCTTTTCTTAAGCTTGACTTAATTTTAACACGATATTTCGCTAATTACCGAATTGTTTTACAAAAGAGCTTATTTAGTTTACAAAAAATCGTTTTTTATTTTTCATGGTATATTTTTAGGCCTTTGATAAAGTTTTATTTTACATAACGTATTTGTCAGTTTATATTTTTTATGTTATAATGTATATATCAATTTAAGGAGGACATCTTATGCAGGAAAAATTTAGTTTTGGTATCGAACTCGATATCCATAACATGACGATGGGTGAGTTGAAAGCTGCTCACAGAGAAGCACAGAAATTGTGCAACCTTTTAGCCGGACAAATTCGGCTAAGGCAAACAGCTGCACAAAAACATCGTCCTTATAAACCCCGCTGAAATTCAGCGGGGTTTTTCATTAATTATTATCTTTACTTTTTAAATTATCGTTTATTACATTTTTTATAAATAGAGGTATTTTATTTATAAAGTGAGCAACAAAAATATTAAAAGAATATTATTTTTTAGTTCTTCTTTATTTTAATATTTATATATTCTTCTATTTCTTCAATATCAATTCTTACTTGTTTCATTGTATCTCTATCTCTAATAGTGACTTTATTATCCTCTAAAGTATCAAAATCTACAGTAATACAATATGGTATACCAATTTCATCTGCTCTCCTATATCTCTTTCCTATTGATCCTGCTTCATCATAATCACACATAAATTCATTTGATAGTTTTTCATACACTACATTTGCTTTTTCAGACAATTTTTTTGATAAAGGTAAAACTGATACCTTATAAGGCGCAACTTTTGGATTTAAATGTAACACTGTTCTTGTTGTACCATCTTCCATTTCTTCTTCATCATATGCTTCACATAGCACCGCAAGTACTGCTCTATCCAATCCCACTGTAGACTCAATAATATATGGAATATATTTTTCATTTGTTTCTTCATCTAAATATTCCATACTTCTTCCAGAATATTCTTGGTGTCTACTCAAATCATAATCTGTCCTATTATGTGTTCCATTTATTTCTCCCCAACCAAAGGGAAAATTAAATTCAATATCACATGCTTCTTTTGCATAATGTGCTAATTTTTCATGATTATGAAATCTTAAATTTTCTTGATTCAAACCTAAATCTGTAAAGAATTTTTTAGCATATTCTTTAAAATAGTTATATAATTCTGTATCTATTCCTTTTTTACAAAAAGTTTGAAATTCCATTTGTTCAAATTCTATTGTTCTAAACGTAAAGTTTCCAGGTGTTATTTCATTTCTAAAGGCTTTTCCTATTTGACCAATACTAAAAGGTAATTTTGTTCTTGTTGTTCTAAGTACATTTAGGAAATTAACATATTCTCCTTGTGCATTTTCGGGCCTCAAATATATAATAGATTTACTATCTTCTACTGTTCCTCTGTATGTTTCAAACATTTGACTAAATTTTCTCACAGATGTAAAATCACTTTTTCCACATATTGGACATTTTATATTATTTTCTTATATGAAACGTTCCATTTCTTCATATGTTAAAGCATCTCCATTTGTCTCTCCTCTTGTTATATCTGTTATAAAATTATCTGCTCTAAACCTAGTTTTACAACTCTTACAATCTATCTTTGGATCATAAAATGATGTAACATGCCCACTCGCTTCCCAAACTCTTGGATGCATTAATATTCCAGCATCAATTTCATAACTATTTTTTCTTTCTTGGATAAATCTTTTTCTCTATACATCTTTAATGTTATTTTTTAATCTACAACCTAAAGGTCCATAATCCCATGTATTTGCTAGTCCTCCATATATTTCAGATCCAGGATATATGTATCCTCTTGACTTACATAGTCCCACTATTTTTTCCATACTTTTTTTACTCATTTTTAACTCCTCCTTATAATTATATAAAAAACTTTCGTTCCTAGCCTAAAAAACTTAGCTAGGGACGAAAGTTTTCTCCGCAGTTCCACCCTAATTAGTAACTATGTTACTCTCTTATTTTATTTGCTCCAAAGCTCCCCATATGTATCTATATTCTAGCCTTTCACCACAAACGGCTAAATCTCTGTATATAAATTTTCACATTTTTTCTTTTTCATCGCAAATTTTTATTTAATTATTTTACATAATAATATTCTATGGTACATTTGTCAATACTATTTTAACTTTTTTATAATAAGAAATTTTTCATTTATTATAAAATACTTTTAATTTACACTTATCTCTTGTTTTTGAAATATATATTACTAATATTCTAAACTATTAGGGTCTAAAAGAAAATCATATATACTCATTATTATTATTCCATTTTCATAACGAGATTTTTTTATATTATCTCCTACAATTATTATCTTCTTAAAAAAGTCATTTACATTTAATAATGATTTCTGTTCTTGAGCAACTTTTTCAGGTGTTTTCATTTCCAATGCTGATTGAATATAAATTTTGTTATTTCCTTTATTTGCAACAAAATCTATTTCTAATTGTTTTTTGCTGTCTCCTTCTCTTATTTCAACTGAGCCAACGTCAACATTATATCCACGTTTTCTTAATTCTAAATAAATTATATTTTCCATTATATGTGATATTTCTTCACTTTGTCTAAAGTCTAAAAATGAATTTCTAATTCCTATATCAGTAAAATAATACTTTTGGGGAGTTTCTATAAATCTTTTTCCTCTTACATCAAAACGTCTTGCTTTTTCTATCATAAATGCATCTTGTAAATATCCTAAATAATTATATATTGTTTTGTCCGTCATGCTAGAACTTCTATCTCGTTCTTTAAACACATTTGATAATTTTAATGGATTTGTTAGTGAACCAATATCAGATGCTATTATTTGCACTAACATTTCCAATTCCTCTTTATTTTGAACTCTATTTCTTTCAACAATATCATTAATATATACATTTTCTTTTTGTGTTTTTAAATAATTTGTTTTGCTATTTTCTGTTTTAGAAAGTAGAGTTAATGGTAATCCTCCATAGGTATAATATTCATTTAAAGCCTTTTCTTCACTTCCTTCAAATACAGAGAAAAATTCATCAAAAGATAAAGAATAAACTCTTATTTCATCTCCTCTACCTCTAAATTCTGTAACAATATCTGATGATAAGAATTTTGAATTACTTCCTGTTACATATATCTCTACATTACTTATATGCATAAATCCTATTAAAACTGATTCAAATTCTTTAACTTGTTGTATTTCATCTAATATTAAATAATATTTTTTATCATCTACAATTAAACTTCTTATATATTGGTCAAGTACATCTGGGTCTAAATATTTGCTATTTGCTCTTTCATCTAAACTTAATTTTATAATGTGATCTTTTTCTACTCCTTGCTGAATAAGGTAATCTTTAAAAATTGGATCTAATAAATAAGATTTCCCACACCTTCTTATTCCGGTTACTATTTTTATAAGTCCATTATCCATTCTATCTATAAGTTCATTTAAATAAAAATTTCTTTTTATTTCCATATCCTTAACCTCCATTACGAATTTTTTCCGTTTACGGAACTTTTTCGTAATAATTATATCAAAAATTTCAATTTTAGTCAATTGTTTCATTACGAATTTTTTCCGTTTACGGAACTTTTTCGTAATAATTATATATATTTTTAACATCAATAACATCTTTTCAAACATATTTCTAGAATATAATGTCACTTCTATTGTATGATGGAAAAATCTCATTAACTGCATTTCTATTTATTTTTTTGTTTTATTTTCATATTCCCCCATTAATATTATAAACTACATATTCTATGTAATGACAATTTTTTAACACAGATTCATTATACTTTTATTTTTACTCACTTTCTTTTTTTATTTTTCTATATATGTCTCCCCAATTATTTACTTCTTTTATATACTCGTTTTCTTCTAATTTTACTAAATTTGTATCTCTAAAATATAATGTCTTTATATTATTGTCTGCTAATTTCTTTATAATTCTCCAGTCATCATCAATCATAATATCTACATTTTCATTTTTGCATATTTCGAATTTGTCATCAATTTTCCAATAATATTTATCAAATTTAATATTATTTTCTTCTAATAATCTTATTGCATCATCTTTCATTTCTTTAATAAATCCACCTCTAGCGGTAATAACTATAAATTCATGTCCTTGTTTCTTTAATAAATTATATACTCCTATAAATCCAGACATTAGATTACTTTCTTTTGATACTGTTAAAAAATATTTTTTAATAAATTCTCTTTCCTGCTCTTCTGTCCAATTATATCTAGCTTGAAATTTTGGTTCTTCTCTATTTATTAGATTATTTCCTTTTAAAGTATCTATATCAAATATTTCTTCATAAGTTCTAAAAGTTGTTTCACTGTCTATAACTACTCCATCTAAATCTATTCCTATTTTCATTACTATCTCCTATATTTCATTTTTCATTAACTACTATTTTCACTCTTTCAATAAACTCGGTCTTATTAGATAATGCTTGTCTTAATTTCGATAATGCATTTTCAAATTCTTTATCTTCTAAATATACCTTTGCATAACCATTTTCTCCATATTTTTCTTTTAAATGACTATAAACTCTTTCTATTTGTTCTTCTTCTGATAAATCTACATAATTTCTTTTTCCATAAGAATATGTTCTTTTAATTGTATTATCTATATCAATAATTGTTCTATCTGCTGTACTTATTATCTTCCCATATATACTTCTAGGTTCATGATTACTAGATGCCCTATGATCTTCTATTGCCTCTTTAATGACGTTTCTTTGTTCATCTGTAAACCATTGTTTTATTTTTTCGTCTTTTATAAATATTTCTGCTGATATTATTTCGTGTGTTTTTCTATCTATATAATGCCCTAAATCGTGATATGCAGCAATGGTATAAACCATATCTAAATCTACATCATAACCCTTTGCTAGTTCTAAACTTCTCTTTATCACAGTTTTAATGTGATTTATTCCATGTCCTTCTTCATTTCTATTGTATAATGGAAAGATCTCATTTTCTATATATTGAGATAATTCTTTATTTATCATATTTTTTACATCTCCTCTCAAATTCTCATTATAACTATTTTTATAAACTTAGAAAAGATAAATTTGTATTTGTAACACGGGAAGTAAGTCCAATTAATACATATTGATTTTCCAAAGCCAACTTTTTGTTCATTTCTTGTATCTTGTCCCCAAATCTTTTGAACCACATATGGTTACTACTTTTCTTTTATTCATATGTCCTCGTATATTATTATATATATAATGTTTGTCGAAATTTGCAATAAATTTATTGACATTATTATGTCATTTTGGTATACTGCGATTATCGTTTGTATATTCATCACAGACATCTTAGTTGTTTTAAGCAGTAATTACTACTGTTTTTGCAGTTATCTTTCAATAATTACTGCTAGAAAGCAACTAAGTTATACTTATTTGCAACGTAGGAGGTGATGGATATGTCGGAGATTTTACTTATAATTTTAGGTATTATTCTCTCTTTAAGTATTTGTTTTGAAAAAGCGACTAAATTTTTTAAGCAATTAAAATCGGATGGCTCAGCTAAGCTAGGCAAAGGTTTTAAAGCTGAAATCTCAGTTGTTCCTTTAGAACAAAAAAGTGAAGTATGTGCCACTAACACAAACTCCACAAACGAACACATGAGTAAGGGCGTGTAGCTCTTATTCACTTTTTATTTTATTCAATATATCATTGGTTTATTCATATGTCAACTACATTTGTATTTCAAAAATATTACAATTACATTACATATTATAATCTTTCTTTTCTAATATGTCAACATTAGAACACATATTCGCTCAAATTGCAAATACATTTATTTGTCAACCATTTAAGATTTTGGTTAACAAATGGTTGACAAACCAACATGTTTTTATAACTAAATGTTGATATCTAAGTCATTTCCCACCTTATACTCAATATCCTCCATAAACGGAAAAATCTCCTTAACTCTTTTTAAAGTAAGCATAGTAGTCTTAGGATGTGGATTTTTATTATCATCACTTAACAATTTCTGTGTATAGCAATTTTTAGCAGTTCTAAACAATAAATATCTATTTCTTACATAAGTATAATAAATTTGATAACCATTTCTCAAATCTTCGTACATCATCTCAAAAGTATAATCTTCCATATAAAATCTCCTTCTTATTTAATTAGTTCCACAAATTCATCTTCTGTCAAAATTGTAACACCTAAAGTTCTTGCTTTTTCGAGTTTACTTCCAGCCTCTTCTCCTGCCAATACATATGCAGTTTTTTTAGAAACTGAGCTAGAAACTTTTCCTCCTAATTTTTCAATAATATCTGAGGCTTCTTCACGTGTGAACTTTTCTAAACTTCCAGTAAGCACAAAAGTTTTTCCATTAAATCTATCATCTGTTTCTTCCATATCTTTGGCTTCCATATTTACTCCTGCTATTTTAAGTTTTTCAATTAAATCTTTAGTTTGTTCTTGAGAAAAGAATTCAACTATACTTTGAGCCATAATTGGTCCTATATCATCTATTCCAGACAATTCCTCTAAACTTGCATTAGATAAATTGTCTATATTTTTAAACCTTTTTGCAAGTACTTTTGAAGCTTTTCCTCCTATATGCATTATACCTAATGCTGTAATTAATCTATACAAATCATTTTGTTTACTATTTTCTATTGCATTTACTAAGTTTTCTGCAAATTTCTTTCCATTCTTTTTAAGTGATGCAATATCTTCAAATGTTAAATTATATATATCAGCAATATTGGTAATAAGTTTTTTATCCATTAATTGATCTATTATATTTTCTCCTAAACCATCAATATTCATTGCTTCACGAGATACAAAATGTACTAAGTTTCTATATAATTTTGCTGGACATTCAGTCCCTGTACATCTAACTGCCGCCTCTCCTTCTTCTCTTATAGTCTGGGCTCCACATACAGGACACACCTCTGGCATTTTAAATTCTTTTTCTTCACCTGTTCTTTTTTCTTTAATAACCTTTACAACTTCTGGAATAACATCTCCTGCTTTTTGAATTAAAACTGTGTCTCCAATTTTTATTTCTTTTTCTTTTATAAAATCTTCATTATGAAGTGTTGTTTTTGAAATCATAGATCCTGCAACTTGTACTGGTTCTAATATTGCAAGTGGTGTTATTACTCCTGTTCTTCCTACATTACATACTATATCTATTAATTTTGTTTTTTTCTGCTCTGGTGGATATTTATAAGCTATTTGCCATCTTGGATTTTTTGCTGTTGCTCCTAATATTTCTCTTAAATTTAGGTCATCTACTTTTATAACTGCCCCATCTATTCCAAATGTTAAATCATCTCTTTTTGAACCAATTTCTTCAATTGCTTTATTTACTTCTTCTTTTGATGTACAAAGTATCTTTTCAGGATTTACATTAAAACCTAGTTTTTCTAAATATTTTAAAGCTTCATAATGTGATGATATTTCTTTTCCTTCTATTTTTTGTATATTATATACATATATATCTAATGGTCTTGTTTTTGTGACTTTACTATCTAATTGCCTTAATGAACCTGCTGCTGCATTACGAGCATTTGCAAATATTTCTTCTCCTTTTTCTTCTCTTTCTTGGTTCATTTTTTGGAAATCCTGATGACTTATAAATACTTCTCCACGCACTGTTATATTTACTTTTTCGGTTAGTTCTTTAGGTATGTTCTTTATTGTTTTTAAATTTTCTGTTACATCTTCTCCGACTAATCCATTTCCTCTTGTTGAGCCTCTTACAAATATACCATTTTTATATTCCAAAGATGCTGTTAACCCATCTATTTTAGTTTCCACTACAAAGTTTTTATTTTGTATTCCATTTTCTTCTGCTTGTTTTTGCATTTTGTTTACAAAGTCTTCTATTTCTTCTATATTGAATATATCTTGCATACTTAAAAGTGGTACTTCATGCTCTACTTTCCCAAACCCTGCTTTTACAGTTCCTCCAACATGCATTGTATATGATTTTTCATCTATAAATTCAGGATATTGATTTTCTAAATTTCTTAATTCTAACATCATCATATCATATTCAAAATCACTTATCTCAGGCTTGTCTTCATCATAATATTTTTTTGCATAATATGATGTTTTATCAAGCAATTCTTTCATTCTCTTTTTAGCTTCTGTTCTATCCATTACCAATTCATTCCTTGTTTAATTGTATTTAGATTTTTGTATGGTTATCTATAAACCTTTGCATAAGAAAAAACAATTTCCATTTTTTGGATATTGTTTTATTTTTTATATGAAATTATTATATACGATTGTCCCAAAAAAATAAAGGAATTTTCGAAATTCCTTTATTAATTTTTATTCTGCTCTTGCTTCTATTATTATTCTTGCAGAACTGTCATCTGTACATGTTGATAATGTTATTTCCATCGCTCCATCTGTATCTCTGTTATAGAATGATGTATCATTTTCTTCTGCTTGGAAAATGTTATAAATTTTGTATATAACTCTTTTACCATCTAAATCTGTTATATAAATACTGTCTCCATTTGATAATTTTTTATTATTAGAGAAAAATAAACCATTTCTGTAATTATGTCCTACAATTACTACATTTCCAGGTGTATTTAATACTGCATTTTGTGGGTATAATGTCGCAACTGCTAATTCAAGTTTTTTTACTGTTGGTGGATCTTGAAATATTGGATATTTTACATTTGTTTTTGGTATTTCTATTGAACCTGCAATTGGATAACCTTTATATGTTTTTACTGATGTGGAATTATTGTTAGAACCTACTTCTGAAGGTGTTATATTTTCTGAAATGCTTCCTGGTTCTTCGGTTGTATTTGTTGGAGTTGTGTTATTTCCAACCTGCTCTATAAATGTTGATACATATTTATCTGATTCATTTCCTATTGTATAATTTTTATAATAATTATATCCTAAATATCCTGCTAGACCTATTATCGCAACTATTATTATTACTAAAAGAATTGTTAAAAATTTACTATATTTGGTTTCAAACATATTTTATCCCTCCGTTTCTACAATTACTTTTATTATATCATAAATCCTGTTTATTGTACATATTTTTTAAAAATATTTTAACATATCATATAGTCTTATTTTCATTCTATAAATTTTATTTTCTTTCAAAACTATATACCATAAATATACTAAAATAAATAATAATGCTATATTTTTTAAATAATATATTAATATACTAAATAGAAAAGTTATAAGAAATAAAACTACATTCGATATTCTATTTATATAAATAGTTGCATTTCTCTTATTTACTAATAAACTTAAAGCAGATTTTAAAATTCTTCCTCCATCTAAAGGGTAAATAGGTAACAAATTAAATATTAGTATAAGAAAATTTGAATATATTATTGTATTAGTTATATTGTTATTTAAATTTATAAAATTCATAATAACAATAACTATTAAATTGGCAATTGGCCCTGCTATTGCTACAATAATCCTTTTTACTTCAATCATATTTGATTTGAAAACTTTTTTATTATAATCCTTTTCTGTTAAAGCAAATTCAATTGAAAGTCCTACTGGCATAAGTGTTACATTTTTTACTTTCATTTTTAATATTAATCCTGCTAATAAATGACTACATTCATGTATTATTGCAAATACCATTATAACCCAATAAATTTCAATTTGCCTTGTAAAATAAAATAATATCAGAAAAGCAAATATTTTTAAATCTATTCTAAAAACCATAATCTCCCTAAATATCCAAAATTAGTTGTGGGTCTACTAATCTGTTTTCCCTTCTTATTTCAAAATGTAAATGTGGCCCGAGTTGAGTTTCCAGTTGAACCAACTTCTGCGATTTCTTGTCCTTGATAGACAGTATCTCCCTCATTTAAATATAATTTACTACAATGAGCATAAATTATAGTAACATCATCTATTTGAATTTTATAATGTTTTCCAAAGTCTCCTTCAGAAGATACTAATGTTACTTTTCCATCTGTTGCTGATTTTATAACAGTTCCCGTTGTTGCTGCTATATCTAAACCTGTATGATTTCTTGGTACTGTTGATGTTGTTGGTGTTCTCCACCCAAATGTTGAACTTATTCTTCCTTCAATTGGATTTATAAAGCTTATTGTACTTTTTATCTTTTCTACATCTTTTTCTTCTTGTGTTTTTTCATTTTCTTGAGCATTTTCTTCAGAGCCTCCAATATTTTCATTATTGTTTTGCAAATCTTGCTCTTTTGATGTTTCATTTACTTCTGTTTCATTATTTTCTGTTTTATTTTCCTCTGAATCTGTATTTTCTTGTTTATTTTCTTCTTGATTAGGTGTTTCATTTTCTTCATTTTTATTTAAATATTTTTGGACATATCCCATTACCCAATTATATGCATTATTTAAAGTCTCATTTTGTGAAGCTATTTCTTGCGCTTTAGTTTGAAATTCTTGTGATAAAAAGTATTCTCTATTTGTAACTACATAAAAAATTCCATAAATAATAAAACATATTATTATTTGTTTTATCATTCTAGACATAAGGCTAGGACCTTTTTTTTCCTTTGGTGTATATGATGAATATATGTAAGAATTTCCATTCCTTCTATTGTAAATTTCCTCTGCACGCCTTATTTTTTCTTCAACTGACATTGTTTTTTCCATAATGTTCACCGCTTCCTTTGTTTTTTTCTTTTTAATTTATATGTAGGAATTTTTTGTTTTAGTACAAAAATAAAAAGCATATAATACATTTTTTGCATTATATGCTTTTTATTAACTATATATTTCCCTTCTATGTCCTATTTCTAATACTAAAACAATAATTTCTTCATCCTGTATTTCACATATTACTCTGTAATCTCCTATACGATATCTCCATTTTCCTGACTTGTTTTCTACTAATCCTTTTCCATGAAGTCTTGGGTTTTCGCATCCTTGAATATTCTTTTCTAACCATCCTATTATTAAAGAGGATATATGTTTATCTAATTTTTTTAATTGCTTTTTTGCTCTATCTGTAAATACAATTTTATAATTCATTATAATCCCAACTCCTCTTTTACCTCTTCTAAGGTATATGTTTTAGGATTTTCTTTATATTCTTTTATAGCTTTTTCATAGCATTCTAAATCATATTCATCTTCTATTTTTTCTAACACTGCATTTCTTATTAAATCAGATAACGACATATTGTTAATATCTGCATAGGCTTTTATTAATTCTGTATCTTTTTCACTTAATCTTACTGAAATAGTCATAAATATCAACTCCTTTCTTAATTATTGTACTACATTGTATTACAATTGTCAATATTATGACACTTTTTTTCTGCAATTAACATATTCCCAAAATCAACATCACAAACAAAACCAATGTTACCACAAAACTATAAATTTTTAATCTTTTATATTTCTTATTAATTGTTATACTCTCCTGTTTATTATCTTTTTTCTCAACACCATTTACATAGCTAGAAAGCACACTTTCTGCTTCTCTAATAATATAATTACTCGTACCTTTTTCTTTTACACTTAACTTATCCTTTTTATCTATGTATTCCAAACTTTTAGCTGTTTTCTTTGATTTTACAATAACAAAAGCCTCTTCTATTAAATTAGATGGCAAATTTCTTAATACTACAATATTTTTCATCTGGCTCTTTTCCATAAGCATCCTCCTAAAAATTATCTGTATATTAAAATTCTTTCCATCTTTTCTTAATTTTATACCTATAATTGGAAAAAGGAATGGCTAATCATTCCTTTTTTTTATTAATCTGCCTGTTTCAATTTCATAGAAAGTAATTTTGAAATTCCCTTTTCTTCCATTGTAATTCCATAAACAGTATCAGCAGCCTCCATAGTACCTTTTCTATGAGTAATTACCAAGAATTGTGTGCCAATTGCAAACTTTTTCAAAAACTCTGCATATCTATTAACATTTACATCATCAAGAGCTGCTTCTATTTCATCAAGTACGCAAAATGGTGCTGGGTTCATCTTCAAAATAGCAAATAAAAGCGCTATTGCAGTAAAAGCTCTTTCTCCACCTGATAAAAGGTTCATGCTTTGAAGTTTCTTTCCTGGTGGCTGTGCCTCTATATCTATTCCACATTCTAGAATATTTGACTCATCTTCTATTATAATTTTGGCTTCTCCTCCTCCAAATAATTCTTTAAATGTTTGTCCAAAATTTTCGTTTATAACTTTCATTTTTTCTTTAAATCTTGTTTTCATATTATCTGTAATATCTGATATCATATTTCTTAATTTGGCCATAGTATTTTCCAAATCTAAACGTTGTTCACACATAAAATCATATCTTTGTTTTTGATTTTTGTATTCTTCTATAGAGTCTACATTTACACTTCCGAAGCTCTCTTATGTCTTGTTTTAAATTGTTTACTCTTCTTGTTGTAATTACTATATTTTGAGGTTTTTCATATCCTTCTACTGAATTTGGTGTAAGTTCATATTCATTCCATAAAGCTGAAATTGTTTCATTTAAATCATCATCTATTTTAGATTTTCTTACATCTAATTTTACAATTTGACCTTTTAAATCTTCTATACTTTTAAATTCTTCAACTTCTTCTTTTTCTTTAAGTGATAGTTTTTCATTTGCATTTTGTCTTTGTTCTTTCATTTTCTCAATATTTCCATCACTATTAGAAACTTTATTTTTTAATTCTTCTATTTTTGAAGTTTCTATTTTTATTTTTTCTTCAAATTCTTTTTGCTCAATAGTCATTTGCTCTATTTGTTTTTGTTTGTTTTCGATATTCCTATTTTGATTTTCTATTTCTTGTTTTAGCATATTAGATATTTCATCTATCGAACTTTCACTCTCATTAAATGATGACACAGATATTTTTAAATTTGTAATATCAAAATTTAAATCATCAACTTTTTTGCTTGTTTCTTTATTTAAATTTGAAACCTCTTCAATTTTTTGTTTTAAATTATTGCTTTCAATATCAATTTGTTCTTTCTGGTTGTTTTTTTCTTCAATTAATTTTAAACATTCTTGTCTTTGTTCTTCTAGTTCTTTCTTTTCTTGTCTTATTTTTTCTAAATGATTTGTTAATCTTTCGATATTTTCATTTATAGTATTTATTTTTTGTTTTTCTACATTGTATTTAATTTCAATAGTTTGTAGTAAATTTTCTATTTCAGATGATTTTTCAAGTACATTACTAGAAGATTTTAATATTTCTTCCTTTTTTTGTTTTAATTCTTCTTGCACTTTTTTGATATTTTCTATTTGTTTTGCTAAATCTTCTATTTCTTTACTTCTACCTAAAATTTTTACAGTTTTCTTATTTACAGAACCTCCTGTCATTGAACCTGTTGTGCTTACTATATCTCCATCAGTAGTTACTACTCTGAATGTATAACCATTTTCTTTTGCTACTAATATTGCTGTATCCATATCTTCTGCAATTACTGTTCTACCAAGTAAATTTAGAATTATTTGTTCATATTTTTTATCATATTTTATTAAATCTGAAGCAATTCCTATAATTCCTGAACTTTTACCATTTATTTTTCCTAACTTTTTTCCGTGAATACTTGATATAGGTAAAAATGATGCTCTTCCTAAATTATTTAGTCTTAAATATTCTATTAACCTTTTAGCATCTTGTTCATTTTCGGTTACTATATTTTGAAGGCTAGCTCCAAGTGCCATCTCTATTGCTGTTTCTAAATCTTCTGGTACATCTATTAATTCTGCTAAAGCTCCTTTTACACCTTTTCCAAGTTCTTTTATTTTTTCACAATTTTGCAGAAGTGTTTTTACACTTCTTTGATATCCTTCTTTTTCTTTTTCAGTTTCAATTAAAAATTTATGTTTTGATTCTTTAAAATTTAGCTCCTGAATATTGTTATTTATTTTGATATCTATTGATTTTATTTGTTCTTCTGCATTCTTTTTCTCTATACTTATTTCTTCAAGCTCTTTTTCATATGATTTTTTTTCTTTTTGTATTTCATAAAAACCTTTTTCTATTTCTTCTTTAGAAAATCTTGTATTATCTAATTCTGAAATATTATTTTGAATTTCATTTTCAATTTGAGCTTTCCTTTTGTCTAGATTAGCAATATTTGCTTTTTGCTCATTTATATTTCCTTCTATTTCATATTTTGTATCAATATTCTGTTCAAGCTTTCTTTTGTCTTCTTCTATTTTTAACTCTTCTTCTGATAATGTTTTATTTATTTCATCTAATGTTTTTTGCTTTTCTTCAAGTTCTTTTTCATATTTTTCTTTATTTTCTTTTAAAGCTTCTTTTTTACTTAATTTTGATGTCATTTCTTCTTCTGTTTTTGATATTTTGATTTTTAACTCTTCTATTTCTTCATTAAATCTTTTTTTGTTTTGTTCATTATTTTCAATTTTTGATTTTATAACATTTATTTCTGAAGTTATACTTTCTACATCTTGCTGACTTGTAAATCTTAAATTTTGAGTATTTTCTATTTCTTCTGTTAAATCATCTATTTGTCCTTTTAATTCTTCTTTTAGAATTTTTATTTTTTCTAATTTTCCTTCTTCTAAATTACATGTATTTTGCATAATTTCAATGTCTTCTTGTACTTTAGATAAATCTTCTTTATATTTTTCTACATTGTATAAAAATAAACCAACTTCAATATCTTTTAATTCTGATTTTAAGTCTACATATTTTTTAGCTTTATCAGCTTGAAGTTTTAAAGGCTCTAATGTACCTTCTATTTCTGTTAGTATATCATTTATTCTTAAGACATTTAATTTTGTGTGCTCTAATTTTTTCTCTGCTTCTTCTTTTCTTGTTTTAAATTTTACAATTCCTGCTGCTTCTTCAAATACATTTCTTCTATCTTCAGATTTGTTACTTAATATTTCATCAATCTTTCCTTGCCCAATTATAGAATATCCATCTCTTCCTATTCCTGTATCCATAAATAGCTCTAAAATATCTTTTAATCTACATTGAACTTTGTTTATATAATATCCTGTTTCTCCACTTCTATATAATTTTCTTGTAACTGTTACTTCTTTATATTCAATTGGTAATTTTCCATCCTGATTGTCAAACACAAGTGATGCTTCTGCAAACCCTAATGATTTTCTATTTTGAGTTCCTGCAAATATGATATCTACTGATTTTCCTCCACGAAGTTCTTTCATACTCTGCTCTCCAAGTACCCATCTAATACTATCTGCAATATTACTTTTTCCCGAACCATTTGGCCCTATTACACTTGTAATTCCTGGCATAAATTCTAATACTGTTTTATCTGCAAATGATTTAAATCCCTGTAACTCTAGTCTTTTTAAGTACATCTTTTTCTTCCTTTCTGGAAAATGTTATATCTTTTCTTCCATTTATTCAATCTCTTTTCATGTTTTGTATTATATCACATCTTTTTATTAATTGTCTACAAAAAAATTTGCCATTTAAGTTGACGTAATGTTAAAAAAGTTATATAATATCATTATTACAAAATAACATTGCAGCAATGGAGGTAACTAAATGGATATGTATGATGATAATTCTAAGTTCACCCAGCAAGATTGTCGGGTAAATCCCGATATTCCTTGTGAAAACTGCCAAGAAATGGAAAGTTGTCCATTTCTGTTTTGTCAACACACTAACTGCATGAATTGCAAACAACGCTATATGTGCTCAGTATGCCATGGCGATTGTTTGAAGTGCGAATTCAGTACATTATGTAGAATATGTGCTAATAAATGTTAGTGTTCTAAAAGTAGAGATGTGTTTATACAAATATGTCTCTACTTTTCCTTTTATTGACTAACTTTCTATATTATACTATAATAAGAAATAGGAAGTGATTTATATGGATATTAGAAATATTAGAAACCAAGCTATAAATTTATACCAACAAGGAAAAAGTATACAGGAGATAAATAAACAAACTGGAATACCATTATCTTCTGATACTATTGAAAAATGGATACATGAAGAGCATATTAATGGATATAAATCTGTTATCTTTTACTTAGATAAAAAGCAGAAAAGAGAGCCAAACTCTGATAAAAGAAAAGAAATATTATTAGAACTAAAACAAAAGCTAAAAGATATTTTAGAAATTGTTCCAGATGATGTTGATATGCAAATAAAATTAATGTATACATATATTAATTTAAGTGAAGTTGAACAAGCAAAAAATGTTGGCTATATGTTATTCGAAAAAAACAACTCAAATCCATTATTAAATGGATTATCAATAATTGAAGAAAAGCTTGGTAATTATGATAAATCAATTGAATTTATAGAACAGATTTTATCTACTGAACCAGACAATGAATTTTACAAAAACAAACTTCAACGATTACAAAATCGTAATGAGCATTCTGACAAAGACAAATTATATGCACAAATTGCAACCTTAGAAAGAAATACAAAAAAATTAATTGAGAAAAAAATAAATGAGTTAGCTACATCAAATCAGAAAATAGATCAAGAACAAATAAATGTAGATATTCATAAAGAAGTATATGGAAAAGTACGTATTTTAGCTGATAAGATTCTCGAAAAATATCCTGATGAAGTAATAGCAAAAGAAAAATTAATAAAATCATTATATATAATAGGTGAATATGATACAGCTAGAACTAAAGGGGAAGAATTTTTACCAACTTTAGATAAAGATGAAATTATAATATGGTATATGGCTAAGATAGAGTACACACTTGGAAATTTTAATGAAGAAAAGGCTTATTTGGAAAAATTCCTTAAAGTAACTCATAAAGCAGCACCAATACAAATACAAAAAAGGTTAAGTCGTGTAAATTCGATTTTGAAAAGACAAGAAGAAAAGTTGAAAGAAGAACAACAAAAACAAGAACAGCTAGAAAATCTTACAGAAGAAGATAGGGAAATTTGGATAAATAATATTCAGAAAAGATTTAAAGATAATGGTAATATTTCAGTAGATTATTTAGACGAAAAAATTAATGAAGCTAGAAACTACCCTAATTATGCAAAAAGCTTAGTTAGCTTATTGGATATGAAATCAATGATTACAGAAGATTATGAAAATGAATTACAAACCTTGCAAGATTATTTAGATACTGAATATTCTATTAGTAGAGAGGATTATAAATATATTTCAGATGCTATATCAAGAACACGTAAATATCATAATATAAAACAATCCTATGACAGTTGCCCAAATTGTAATTTAGATGATTATGCTGGAAGATAAATCTTTTAGAAAAATAAAAGGACCATATCATTTTGAAATGATATGGTCCTTTTAAGTCAAAAATATATCGCCTCTTTACAAAATTTATGCTTCTCTCTTCCAATAAAACAAATATTGCTGAGCCAAACCTTCTAAACTCCCAAATTTTTCTAAAGCTATTTTTTCAATTTCTTTTTTGTTTACTTTTTTCTCATCTGGATTTTTAATATATAACTCATTCATAACCCTTCTAACCCATACATCTATTGGAAAAACATCAAATCTTTTTAGTGTTGAAAATAATAAAATACAATCTGCAACCTTAGGTCCTACACCAGAAAGAGTTAAAAGCTCTTCTCGAACTATTTCTGTATCTTTTTCATGATGTAATTTATCTAAATCTACTTTTTTATCTAAAATCATATGTGTTGTTTCATATAACCTTACATCTCTAAATCCAGCACCTAAATTTCTAAAATCTTGTACTGTTACATTTTCTAATTCTTGTCGAGTTGGAAATGTATAATATTTTTTTCCATTCCATTCAATTTCTTGACCATACTTTTCTGATAGCCTTTCTATTATCCCTTTTATTCTAGGAATATTATTATTTGCTGAAATTATAAACGAAATTATTGTTTCCCATAAGTCTTGATTTAATATTCTTATCCCTTCTCCATATTTTACACTTGAACTTACATTTTCATCTATTTTAGATAATTGTTCTTTTATTTCTAAATAGTTTCTATTTAAATCGAAATAATCAGTTACTATTTCTTCTATATTTCCATCAACTATCCCTTTAAATATTATCTTTTTACATTGTTTTTGGACATTTAAAACATTCTTACCAAATACACCTGTATAGCTTCCATCTGTTTCTTCATTCCATCTAAAACATTGTCCACAATCAAATATATGTTTAAGTTCAAATGAATCTTGATTTTCTAATACATATTTTTGTTCTTCCATATTTTATCTCCATTTCCCGTTTTAGTGCCGGTTCTTTTTTAGGGATTTAGCTAATTCCTTGTTAAGTGCTGGTTCTTTTTCAGGGAATTTTTATTTCTTTTTGCTTGTTGTTTTCTTTTTTGTAGTTTTAGTTTTCTTTGATACTTTTTTTGAACCTTCAATTTCTACTTTTTCTTGTTCTTCTGGGTTCCACTTTTCTCCTAGTTTTGGTTTATTCCATGAAATATAATTACATTTTTCTGGATTGTTTTCACAAACATAAAATTTTCTGCCTCTTTTTGATTTTTTTACTTGAACTACTCCTCCACAGTTTGGACATGGTACTTCTATTGTTTCTATTATTGCTTTTGTATTTTTACATTCTGGAAATCCTGGACATGCTAAAAATTTTCCAAATCTTCCATATTTATATACCATTTGCCTTCCACATTTATCGCATATTACATCAGAAACTTCATCTTGTAGTTCTACATGTTCTAGCTCTTTTTCTACTTTTTCTACTTCTTGAATGAATGGTGCATAGAATTCTCTAATTACATTTTTCCATTTTTCATTTCCTTCTGATACTTTATCAAATTTTGTTTCAATGTCTGCTGTAAATGTTTCATTTACTATATCTGTGAAATTTTCTATTAAAAGTTTGTTTACTACTTTTCCAAGCTCAGTTGGTACAAGCTGTTTTTGTTCTTTTTGGATATAATACCTGTCTAATATAGTTGTTATTGTTGGTGAATATGTACTTGGTCTACCTATTCCCTTTTCTTCTAATGCTTTTACTAAACTGGCCTCTGTGTATCTTGGTGGTGGTTCTGTAAAACTTTGTTTTGGATTTATTTTTTGTTTTTTTACTTCCTGATTTTCCTCTAATGGTGGTAACATTCCTTTTTCTTCTTCTTGTTTTTCGTCTGTTCCCTCTACATATAATGCCATAAATCCTTGGAATCTTAAGCTTTGTCCATTTGCCTTAAAGTCATAATTATTTGCTTTTATTGATACTTGCATTGTATCAAATATTGCTGCTGACATTTGGCTAGCTAGAAATCTATTGTATATTAATTTATATAATTTATATTGTTCTGGTGATAAATATTCTTTTATTTCATCTGGTGTTAGCTCAATATGGGCTGGTCTTATTGCTTCATGTGCATCTTGTGCATCTTTATTTGTCCTATAATATCTATTTTCGTAATATTTTTCCCCATATGTTTTAATTATTTCTTCTTTAGCAATTGCTCTTGCTTCTTCTGATATTCTTGTTGAGTCTGTTCTCATATATGTTATTAGACCTGTATGACCTTGTGGTAATTTTATTCCTTCATAAAGTCCTTGTGCTACTGACATTGTTCTTTTTAATGTAAAATTAAGTTTTCTTGAAGCTTCTTGTTGCATGGTACTTGTTGTAAATGGTGGCGCTGGAGTTCTTTTCTTTTCTCCTTTTTTTATGTCTTTTACAATATATTTTGCATCTTCAATTTCTTTTAAAATTTTATCTACTTCTTCTTTTGAATGAAGTTCTATTTTCTTACCTTCTTTTCCAAATAAATGTGCTTCAAATTCTTTTTTTGATTTTTCGTCTAATAAATTTACATATATGTTCCAATATTCTTCTGGTATGAATTTTTCTATTTCTTCTTCTCTGTCTACAATTAATTTAACTGCAACGGATTGTACACGTCCTGCTGATAACCCTCTTTTGACTTTTTTCCATAAAACTGGACTTATTTTATATCCTACAATTCTATCTAATACTCTTCTTGCTTGTTGTGCGTCTACCAAATTTATGTCTATATTTCTTGGCTCTTTAATCGCCTTTTGTACTGCTCCCTTTGTTATTTCATTAAATGTTACTCTTGTAATTTTACCTTCATCTTCTTCCAGAATATGCGCTAAATGCCATGCTATTGCTTCTCCTTCCCTATCTGGGTCGGTTGCAAGATATATTTTCTTGGCTGATTTTGCATCTTTTTTTAAAGATTTTATTAGGTCTCCTTTTCCTCTAATGTTTATATATTCTGGTTCAAAATCATGTTCGACATCTATTCCTAATTTTGATTTTGGTAAATCTCTTATATGTCCCATTGAAGCTACAACTTTAGTGCTCCCTCCCAAGAACTTTTTTATAGTGTTTGCCTTTGCAGGTGATTCTACTATTATTAATTTGTCTGCCATAATTACTAGCATATGTTAACTTTAAATGATAACATATCTCCTTCCTTTTTCTATTTAACAAAATTATATATCTAAATTTTAAAAATATTCTTCAATTAATTTTTTGCTGATAAATCGTATTAAATTATACAAAGATTTAAGTCAAAAGTCAATCCTTATTTTCTGGTATTTATAGACATTTATTATCTATTTAAAAAAATAAAAGATAGTATTGTTCAATATACTACCCTTTTATGTACTTTTCTCCAATCCATTACCTCGTTTTACTATAATAAATCTTCTAAAACATCCTCAATACCCACTGGCGTTACTTCGTTGTTTCTTAATAAAGTTAATATTTCGTCTGCTCTTTCTGTATCATCTGTTACATTCTTAACTTCTTTGGTTTCTACTTTTACGTTACCATTCAAATATTCGGTTTTTACTACTTCAATTCCATATTTGCTTTTAACATTTTCTTCTCTTGATGTTTTATAATATTCTAGCTTTATGGGGTATTTTATGC
The DNA here is from genome assembly GCA_948468315.1 of uncultured Eubacteriales bacterium. Taxonomy (GTDB): domain Bacteria; phylum Bacillota; class Clostridia; order TANB77; family CAG-508; genus CAG-269. The sequence continues at coordinate 59,173 of CAOKHL010000003.1, read as the reverse complement.
CAGCTTCTTCTAAGTGTTCATCTGATATGAATACTCCATCAAAAAATGTTTTCACTCTAACTTCCTTTCCTCATTTTTTACAACCTTAGATAGTATAACATAAATTTCAAGTTTTTGCAATAGCTTTTTTCATTTTTCTTTGATTTATTCACATTTTTCGACATTATTATACATAAAAACTTTACGCTTTATTTTTGTTTAATATTCTTCCCACTATATGAACTATCTCCGTAGATTTCTTGTTAGCAATATTTTTTCCTAATGCCTTTCCACTTACAGTAATTGAAGCAACTAATGCACTTACTAAAAATTGTATATTATTTGAAGCATTATATGCATTTGATATTTTTAAAGCTATCATTGCACTTATTGCTCCACTTACAACTCCACATATGTCCCCAATCACATCTGCACAGATATTAGCAACTTTTGATGAGTTCTTTATGAGCTTTAATGATGTTTTTGCTCCTTTTACCTTTTTTGTTGCTTTTGCATGAAAGTCATCTTCTTCTGCTACTGTTACTGCAACTCCTATTATGTCAAAAATTATTCCTATTAATATTACTAATACTAAAATTATTATTGATGAAAAAATATTTAATTTTTCAACTCCATTATTAGATATAAATGAAACTAAGCCTGATAAAACAAATGTTAATACAAATGCTTGTAGTGCCCATTTCATACTTGATTCTTCATTTTTGTTTTTCTTTTCTTGCAATTTTCTTTTTGTTAGTAATTTTACTAACTTTTCCTCCTTTTTATTTTAATATATTTGTTATTATTAATTTTTTATTTAGTGTACAAATTAATTTGACAAAATAAAAAAAAATTGGAAAAGAGAATTTAGTCTTTTTCCATAATTATTAGATGGTAAAAACTTAAGTAAATTTTACGGTTTAGGTCTAGTTGAATTTCTCTATTCTTTACTATATATTACTATACAGCCGTTTCCGTTTAAAAAGAACATCTAAACTATTGTTTAGACACCAGATCGCCACTTAAATCCGCACCTTAATCCTTAAGTTTCCTTGCATTTAATTTATGCAAACAGTCTAGAAGTTTTCCTTGGCATACTTTTATTTATTGCTAGTCTCTTTTGCAAATGCAATTTCATATAAGTTAAAATAATCCCAATACATTCACTCAAGACAGGCTACTCTATGTATTTCGTGTCTTGGCACTCAACATAGGTTTTACTTAAAATTTGTTTTAAGTTTCAGCGAAACAAGGGGGTTTGATATATGCCATTACATCATACCCTTACTTCTTTCTTCCTACTCACACACAAAACTGGCATTTCGCGCACAAACAAGAAGCCTTAATTTATGTGCCCTTTAGTGGATTTTTAGCCCCACCCTCACAATAAAGAAGTACGACTAGAATAATGCACCATCTGTAATATTATACCATAATTTCCAAATATTTCAAATTTCTTTTTAGTAATTTGTTTTGTCTTTTTATTATTTTTTGCTTATTTGGGTTTAGTACATTTTGATTTTTCTCATTTTTTTGTCGTTTTTCTTTCATTTTCTTTTTTTTAATATAACACATGTTTGTCGAAAAATGACTATTTTTGTATTAAGCTCTTTTATTTTATAAATGTTTTTTTATTTCTTGATAAATTTCTTCATGTATATCTTCTATTGTTCTTAAATTTCCATCTTTAATACATTTTATTTCATACCAATTATAATCTTTTGCAACATCACAAGCTGCATTATATGAATCTATTAAATGATTTTTATCGCTTTCATGTATGTCTTTTTCTTGACTATGTGTAAATTTATTTTCTCTACTTTCAATTAACTCTAAAGATTTTTCTACTGGCATATTTAAGAAAAATACTTCTGTTGGGACTGGTAATCCATATAAATTAAATTCAAAATCCCATAACCAATCTAAAAATTTCTTTCTTTCATCTTTATCTAATATCTTTCCAGCTTGGTGAACCATATTAGCTGTTGTATATCTGTCTGCAAATATTATTCCACCATTTTCGTAATATTCTTGATATCCTGTTTTAAATGTTGCATATCTATCTGCTGCATAAAATGTTGAAGCTATGTATGGGCTAACATCTTTTGCATTTTTTCCAAATTCTCCTGATAAATACATTTTCACTAATGATGAACTTGGACTATCATAATTTGGAAAACTTACAGTTTTATAATCTATATTTTCTTTTTGTAATCTTTCTAATAACTTTTGAAATTGTGTTTGTTTTCCACTTCCATCTGTTCCATCTATTACAAATAATTTTCCCATTTCTTTTTCCTCCTTTGTATATTATATATTTAAATGTATTTTTTGTAAATATTTTTTTATAATTCCCTAAAAAAGAACCGGTACTTAACAAGGAAATAGAAAATTCCCTGAAAAAGAACCGGCACTTAACAGGGAAATAGAAACCCCCTGAAAAGAACCGGCACTTAATATGAAATTAATATACATAATTTTGTGGGTTTACTGTAACCCCATTAATTCTTATTTCTAAATGCAAATGTGGTCCTGTTGAGTTTCCTGTTGAACCAACTGCTGCAATTACGTCTCCTGCTTTAACTTTGTCCCCAACCTTTGCATAAATTTTGTTGCAATGTCCATACCATGTTTCTACACCATTTCCATGGTCTATTTTTACAAGATTTCCATATGAACCTTGTCTTGCTGCAAATATTACTGTTCCTTCTGATACTGCTTTAATATCTGTTCCAGTAATACAAGCTATATCAAGTCCTGTGTGTGTTGATTTTCTTCTTGAACTTGATTCTCCATATCTTGATGTAATTCTTCCTGTTACTGGAAGAACTGATATTTTTACATTGTTTATTATAGCAATAGCTTCACTTTCTTCTTTTATTTCCTGAGCTGCTGTTTCTACTACTGTTGTTGCCACTTCTATTGTGTCTACATTTATTTGTTCTAAATCTTCAGTATATTTTTCACTTATTTGAAGATTTAATTCTAAGTTGTCTTCTGAAAATTCTACTTTGATTTGATTTATTATTTGCTCCGCTTCTTCTAGTGTGTCTACACATGATTTTTTTTCATTATTTAATGAGATTTCATAATATTTGTATGTTTTTATTGTATTGTTCAGTTTTAGATCTTCTATTATTTCTTTCTCATTTTCATTGCTTGCTCTTGAAAGCAATTTCATTTTGTATGTTGGTTCTTCAATAAATGAAACATTTGCTATATATTTTTCTTGTTGATTTATAATTTGTTCTTCTACTTCTTTTTTAAATTCTTTTAAGTTTTTTATATATCCTAATTTTTCTCCTGCAACTGTTATTTCATATACTGGTTTATATTTTATAAAAATCATCGCTAAAATTAATAAAAACCCTGATATTATTATCGCTATAACTTTTGCTATATCTTTTGTAAGATGTAATAATTTTGGTTTTAAAATAATATACACTCTCCTTTATTTGTTATTTTTAGCGAAAACATGAAATATTATACCACATATTTCAACATTTTGCAAGTTTTATTAACATAAGTTTTCACTTTGCATAACAATTGCCTTTATTTTATATAATAATTTCTCATATTTATACTATTCTCTTTGGATAAATTTTAGTATAAATTTTTATAAAAATAAAAGACCTAAAAATATTACACAATTTAGTAATATTTTTAGGTTTAGCTACTCTTTTTTAATATAAATTTATGCTTCTGGCTCAACTATTCCATAGTTTTTACCATCTTTTAGTTTATATATAACACACACTTTATTTGTTTCAATATTTATAAATGGTAAGAAATTATGTGTTGGTCTTTCTTGTAATTCTAGCATTGCATCTTCTGGTGCAAGTGGTTTTATTTCATAATAACCATATTTTAAAATTTCGTTTGTTATTTCACTTTTTGGTGATGTAGTTTGGTTCATTTCTTTTATGCATCCATCTCTCATCATTTTTTCTTTTTTTGTTTTAGATTTTCTTATTTGACCTTCTAATATATCTATAACTTTATCTATAGAAGCATATAAGTCTTTTTCTTCAGCCTCTGCTCTGTAATTTTCTCCATTAGCAGATACTACAACTTCTGCTATTTGTTCATTTTTTTCTGCTCTTATTGTAACTTCAGCTGATGATGACTCAAAATATTTTTCAATTCTTTCTAGTTTTCTTTCTACATAGTCATTTATTGCTTCTGTAACTTTTATTTCCTTTCCTAAAACTTTTATTTCCATAGTATTTCCTCCTTTTGACATTGAATTGTCTTTTCTTTTTTGTTTTTTTACATTATATATATAATTTTAGCTTTTGGCAAGCCTTTTTTGTTTTATTTTTCTAAAATATTGAAATGATTAATATAAAATTTATTCAAACAATCTCATAATTTCATCCCTGCTAAACTTACTAATAAATGAAGTTTTAGTAGAAAGCATATTATCTATAAGCTCTGTTTTCTTTTGTTGAAGTTCATATATTTTTTCTTCAATAGAATTACTTGTAATTAGCTTATAAACTTGAACATTATTTTTTTGGCCAATTCTATATGCTCTATCAGTTGCTTGATTTTCAGCAGATGCATTCCACCAAGGGTCATAGTGAATTACCATATCTGCTCCTGTTAAATTAAGTCCTGTACCACCTGCTTTTAACGATATTAAAAACACTTTTATATCTGGATTTGAATTAAACTCATCTACAAGAGTAATTCTTTCATTTACTTTTGTACTTCCTGTTAATTTAAAATAACCAATATCCCTTTTTGATAATTCTTTTTGTATAATTTCAAACATTGACGTATAGCCTGAAAACAGCAATATTTTATGTCCTGCATTAACTGCATCTTCCACTATTTCCATACACTGTGTAAGCTTGCTACTTTCTCCTTTGTAGTCTGATATAAACAAACTTGGATGACAACAAATTTGTCTTAATCTTGTAAGTGCTGCAAGTATCATTATTTGGCTTTTTTCAAATCCATTTACTTTTATTTGGTCTGCTACATCTTGCTTCGCTTTTACTAAATATGACATATATATTTTTTCTTGTTCTTCATCCATTGTATTATTTAAAACTGTTATTGTTTTTTCTGGAAGTTCTGTTAGTACTTCTTTTTTAGTTCTTCTAAGTACAAATGGTTCTATAAGCATTTTTAATTTAGACATTGCACTTTGGTCGTCATCTTTGACAATAGGTGTTTCATATGAATTTTTGAATTTTTTATATTGAAACAAATATCCTGGCATAATATAGTCAAAAATTGACCATAATTCTGCTAGAGAATTCTCTATTGGCGTTCCTGTTAATGCATATCTTGTATCTGCTTTTAATTCTTTTATGGCTTTTGCATTTTGTGTATTACTATTTTTTAGATATTGTGCTTCATCAGCAATTATATATTTAAAATTGTAATTAATTTTTTTGTAATTTTCTATATCTCTTTTTAATAAATCATATGATGTTATAACTAAATCATAATTTTGTATATTTTTTATGATTTCTTTTCTTTCATTTGCTGTTCCTGAAATTACTTTTACTTTTAAATTTGGCACAAACTTTTTGGCTTCGGCCATCCAGTTTAGTGCAAGTGAACTTGGAGATACTACTATGCTTGTTTTTCTGTCTTTTTCGGCCTTTTCTATATAAGATAATATTACAGTTAACAATTGCAGAGTCTTTCCTAATCCCATGTCATCTGCCAAAATCCCACCAAATTTGTATTGTTCTAATGTTTTTAACCAACTATATCCTATTTTTTGATAATCTCTCAAAATTGGTTGCATTGCAGATGGAATCTCTATTTCTTCATCTAAGTTGTCTTTTTTTAGATTGTCTATAATCTTTTTATATTCACTATTTTGAGTTGTCTTTGTGTTATTAAATCTCTTTAATAATTCATTTAAATATAAAGTTCTATTTACAGGTAGTTTTATTACATCATTTTTTAAATCTTTATAATTTATATCCATTCCTGATGCAAGTTTGTCTAAAAATTCTACATCTTCATTTTCTGCTAAATTTAAAAAACTACCATTTTTTAGTCTGTAAAATTTCTTCTTTAATTTGTATTTTTCCATTACATCTTGTATTTCTTCTGGTGAAATATTAAGTTTACTTAGGTCTATATTTAATAAATCATTTTCTACTTTTACTCCAACTGACCCTAATCTTGGTTCTCTTATTTCTTTTGTTTTAAAGTTTTCTGTAACTAAAACTTCAAATTTTTGCATGTAATAATTTATGTCATTTGATAAAAATTCATATATTTGTTCATCATTTGGAAGAATAAATCTCATATTTTTTACATCTAACATAAATCCTGATTTATTTAATATATTTAAGTTTCTATTTTCTTCTAATTCATTTCTTAGAGCTTTTATTTTTACATTTTCATCTAATGGGTTAAATTCTTCATCTGCATAACAAAACTTAACATCTGCTATTAGAAAATTATTTTCATCAAAGTCTAAAAATACCTTTACTGCTAGTTTTTCAGGCCTATATTTTTCGATATCTTCTTCTGTTAATCCTTTTACCTTTATGCTGTTTTCTATTTTAGGCATAATAATTGAATAAAAGTCCTTTAGGTCTTCTTTTCTAAGTAACATTTCTGATGTATAATTTTCTCTAAAAACTTTTATTACTTTTAATGTTGTATTTGAAAATTTCTCGTCACATCTATATAGTTTGTTTGTATATAATAAATAATTATATTTTTTTCCCTTAAAAATGGCTATTCTAAATACATCTATATTAGGGAATAATAGTAATTCATCATCATTTATCTTTGATAAGTCAAATTCTATTTGTGGGTTTTCTTCTATAAATTCCATTCTTGTTGTTGAATAATCATAATTAAAACTTACTTTTTTGTCTTTTAATAAATCAAATACTTCATCAATAACTCCTTCTCCTAATGTTATTTCTGCTTTATTTATTGATGACGAATAATAATATCCATATTTGTCGCTCGAATTAGAATATTTCATTATTTCTGCATATCTTAGAATAAAATCTAAAAGTGGCTTAGAACCTTCTTCAAAGTTTTCCCTAGTATGTACAAATTCTAGCTTTTCTCCATATTTGAAATATTCATTATTTACCATTCTGGTATAAAATTCTGGTAAATCTTTTATTTTATACATTCTGCCTTTTCCTATTTTTATTTCTAATTTCATACCATTAGAAAATTTATCATAATCTATTTTTGCTTCAATTTTAATCCTATCTTTTTCTGATAATCTTATTAGTTCATTTGATTTTATTTCTTGTAATTCTTCATTATAAAAAGAATTGATTAAGTTACTAAAACTTTTATATTTAAATCTCTCATTCGGATTTTTTTGCCTTGATGAAACATTTTCTACTTGCTTGTATTCATTATCCCAATATTTAGTTTGCTCGAATTTTATAAGTGTTGCAACTATATGCTTACATGCACTATAATAATTTTTATAATCCTGACATTCACAAGATGCAATTTCAAGCTCTCCTTTTTTTATTTCTATATTTACTTTGTAATCATCAAAATTCCCACTAACTATTGATGTCAAACTAAAGTTGTTTTCATTTTCATAATCAGATTTTGTTATATTTACCTTACCTTCTTTTACATATCTTTTCGCTTTTGAAATTCTTGTTTCTCCTGCATCATTATATATTTCTTGAGATAGTTTCTTATTTACTAACATTGACGTCTCCTTATTTTATTCTGATTTATTATTATATCTTATTTCTCTCAAATTTTCAATGGTTATATTAAAAATTTTGGAGGCAACGATAAAAAGGACAAAAGGGACAGGTCTTTTCACGAAAAGACCTGTCCCTTTTGTCCTTTTTTCTATATTCTATAAAATTCTGCTATTAGTTCATCTAATTTTACACTTAAATTATATATTGTATCATAATCCTTCTCTTCTTCTATACTTTTATTTAATTCATCTCTTAATTTACAAATTTCATCATTTAACATACGCCATTTCTCCTTTAAGTCATAAAATTTATTTTTTCTTTTTTCTCTTACATATATTACTAAATTAACACATTTTTTTCTTGTAGTCAAGTATTTTTACATAGTTTTGTCATTTTTCGTAAGCCTTTATTCTACTAAGTTTGGGGTTATTTGATACTTCTCGACATATTGTATTATTTTACAACAGAAAGCACCATTTTATCTAAATTAAAATTGTCTTTTAATACTTGATTTACAAAATTTATATCCATTATTTCTATTTCTTCTAAATAGTCAAAAGAATTTATCCCTTTCATAAAATCTGATAAGAACATTTTTGCTATACTTGTTACATCATTATATTCTTTTATATATTCTCCATAAATCATCTTTTTAGTTCTCTCAAAGTCTTTAGTATTTAATCCATTATTTTTCATTTCTTCTATTCTTTCTTTTAACTTTTCAAACAACTCTTCAGGATTATTGGCATTTTCTGAAATTAATATATGTGCATAATTTTCTCCAAATTCATATGAGATGCTCGGCATTGTAAATATATTTCCATCTTGATACATTTGTTTATATAATTCTGAACTTTCACCTATTAACATATTTAATATAATTTCCATCGCAATATTTATTTTTACTTTTTCATTTGGAGCTGGAGCTAAACATTTTATTCCTATTGTAAATAACGGTTTACTTACATTCATTTTTTGTTCTATTTTTTCTTTTACAATTTCTTGTGGCTCTTCTTCATATATTCTTTTTATTTCACCATTTTGAGTTTTCTCTATTAGCCTTTTCTTTATTTCTTCTACTATGTCTTCTGGAACAAAATCTCCACTAACTACTAAGCACATGTTTGATGGATTATAAAAAGTGTTATAACACTTATATAAAATATCTTTATCTATCTTGCTAATAGTTTCTACTGTTCCAGTAATATCAAGTTTTACTGGATTTTTATGATACATAGCATCTAATGCATTTAAATACACTTTCCATTCTGGATAGTCATCATACATTCTTATTTCTTGTCCAATTATTCCTTTTTCTTTTTCAACATTTTCATCTGTAAAATATGGGTGTTGTACATAGTCCATAAATTCATCAAGTGCTTCATAGAAGTTTTCTGTACATTCATATAGATATGCTGTGTGGTCATTTGTTGTATATGCATTAGCACTTACTCCAATTGAGGTTAAAACATCTAAACTATTTTTACCATTTTCCTGTTCAAACATTTTATGCTCTAGAAAATGTGCCACTCCTTTAGGTACTTCTATTGGCTCATTTTCTCCTGGCACAATGAATTTATTGTCATTAGATCCATAATGTGTTCCCCATATTATATACTTTTTTTGTATTCCTTTTTTAGGTATTATCATTAATGTTAATCCATTTTTTAGTTTTTCTATATATAGGGTTTCTTTTACTTTCGAATTATAAATAGTCTGCATTTAAATTCATTCCTTTCTCTATTTCCCTGTTAAGGGCCGGTTCTTTTTGGGGGATTTAGCTAATTCCTCGCTGAGGGCCGGTTCTTTTTTGGGGATTTTTAATTTCTTAGAAAATATATTGTATTTATTTTTACTTTTGATGCTATGTTTTGTATTTGCTCTTTTGTTACTTTTTTGATATTTTCTTTGTATTCTTCTATTCCTTCATGTATATTTGTTATCTCTTGTCCTAAAAAGTAGATTATTTCTGTGTCTTGCTCGTCATCTATTGTATTTATTTGTGATATTATTCCTTTTTTCTCATTTTCTATTTGCTCTTCTGTAAAGTCTCCATTTTTCATGTCTTCAATTTGCTTTTTTATTATTTCTATTGTTTTATTAAAATTCTCTATTTCTATTCCAGCTGTTATATATATATTGCTTTTGTATCGCACATAATTTGAACCTGCTGTATATGCTAAGCTTGCTTTTTCTCTTACATTTTGAAATAATTTGGAATTTGCACTTCCTCCGAAGTAAGCTATTATATAACATTGCTTGATATCTTAAGTTTTTGTCTTTTAAGTCTTCTTGATTAAATATTATGTCACAACCTATTACTATTTTTCCCTGTGCTACATCTAATTTTTCTTCTATATTTTTTTCTTGTACTTCTTCTTTAGCTATAATATCATTTATAATATATTTAGGCTCTCTTGGTTGTAATTTATTTATGTCTTTATTTTGATTTATTATTTCTGTACTTTTGTTTTTGTCTACTTTTCCAGATATAAATATGTCTATCTTACATTCATTTAAAAGTTTTTGATAATATTCATATAGGTTATTACTATTTATTTGACTTAAGTCTTCTATATATCCGTAATTATACAATCCTGCTGGTTCATTTTTATACATTTCTTCTATACATCTAGTCCTACTATATGCTGCTTTGTTGTCTTTTTTTGCATTTATTCTTTGAGATATATTTTCTTTTTCTTGCATTAGATATTCTTCTTTAAATTTTCCATTTTCTAAATATGGATTAAATACTATTTCTGTTAATTTTTCTAGACTCATTTTCAACATATTTTGAGCATCTTGTGGAAGATATTCATCATTTACACTTTCTAAATAAAATTTTAGTATATGATTATCTCCTGTTTTATTTAAACCACAATCAAATGTTGCTCCATACATTTCTTCTAAAATTTTACTTATTTCTTCTTGTGTAGGCATATTCTTAGATCCACGTCTTAATACAGCTGATAAAACTGCATCAAATGTTACATTTTCTTTAGATAAAGGTGTTGTTAAAAATATTGCAATTAGGTTTGTTTTAAATTTGTCTGTATTTATATTGTGCATTGTTATTCCTTTTTTAATTTCTTGTTTTTGATATTCCAATTTTCTCAGTCCTCTCTATTTTTTAAATATAATTTAGTATACTACAAATTTATTTTATTATTCAAGTTTTTGGAAAACAAAAAATGACATAATTCTATAAAATTATGCCATTTTTTAATTAAATAATAAACTTTAAAAAGTACCATATTTAAATGGTACCCCCTAAAAATTTTATAAAAAGACTTTTTTTAATTAACCTTTTATTATTAGAATTTTCTCTTTCTAGCTGCCTCTGATTTTTTCTTTCTCTTTACACTAGGTTTTTCATAATGTTCTCTTTTACGAACTTCTTGAAGTACACCATTTCTAGCGCATTGTCTCTTAAATCTTTTAAGAGCGTCTTCTATATTACCATTATTAACTTTTATCTCTGACATTATTATTCCCCCCTTCCGGTCATACATAAATGTATGTGGGATTATTTCTTTTAGGTTCTTTCTCTTACCTTCTACCCGATATACCTTTATATTATACTCTATATTTATAGAGGTTGTCAAGTATTTATTTTACTTTTTTTGGTAATATGAGCAATTAGAAACGGTTTCGAAATGTCTATTTCTTAAAATTAACATTTCGAAACCGCTCCTAATTGTATAAAATTTTATTACATTGCCTCTTCCATATCTTGAGCTTCTTGATTTTCTGTATTGTCAGAGTTTTTAACAATCTCTAGACTTCCAATTGATACTTCATATGCTACTTTTTTTACTACTGTTCCATCTTCATATTTTTTCTCGTAATTTCTTGATTGAATTCTACCTACTATTTTTACTTCTGTTCCCACTTCTAAGTTTTGGCAGAATCTTGCATTTCTTCCCCATGCTATTGATGGTATATAATCTGATTTATTATATGCTCTATTTACAGCTAATAATATGTCTGCTATTTCTCTTCCAAATGGTGTTTGTCTGTAAATAGGTTTTTTACAAATATATCCTACTAATACAACTTCGTTTGTTATTGTATCTTTTTTTGCAAATTCATTTGATGTATTTTCATTTCCTTCTTCTTCATTAACTTCTGCTACTTCTTCTAATTTTTCAATGTCTTTTGCAAATACTGTAAGTATTAACTTGTTTTTTTCATTTTCATAACTATTGTATGATCTAAATTGACCTTTTACTAGTAATTTGCTTCCTATTGCCATCATATCATCATTTATTAATCTTTCTGATACTGTAACTGGAATTATGTCTGCATTTCCACTTAAACGTGGTGTTGAAAGATCAAATGAATAAAATCTTTCTCCATAAATTTCGTGACTGAATTGTTTTTCAGATGTTACCTTTCCTACTAATGTTAAGTAGTTGTTTTCTAAATAATTTGTATCCAATTTTTATTCCTCCCTATTTCTCTTTTTTGGATTTATCTAGAGTGCCTTTTTATTCTTGGTCTCAAATCTCACTTTCCCTATTATACAACACTTTTTGGATTTTGTCTACATAAAAAGTTAATTTTTTCTAAATTTTTTTCAATTTTTCTCCATAAATCTCTAATATTGTGAATATTACAAGCACATTATATAGTTTATTCACATTATTTTTCTCTATTTTTATGTTAATTTCCTTTTCTTCTATTAAATTATTAATCCCTTTAATACTTCTTTGGACACAAATCATCGTGTTTTCTTCTTTTATGCTTGAAATTGTTACAGTTGATTTTGCATTAAAACCATATGTAATAATATTTGTTTCTATACTTTTTAATAATGATATATTACTTTTTATATCTGAATTTATAATCACATAATACGATTTACTAATTATATCTTCTAAATACTTAGAATTTTTTAATAATTCTTCTATATCTTCATTTATTACTAAAATATCAAATTTGATGTTTTTTATATTTTCTATACTTTTTTTATTAATATTTATTACTTCAAACTTATTTGTTTTAACATTTTTATTAATTTCATTTTTTATAAAATTACTATCATTCTCTTTAGAAACTATTCCAATAAAAGGCATCCTCTATCCCCTTCTAAAATGTAAAATTATAATTTTCTTATTTTCATTATATCCTCAAGTTTGGTAATTTATACCTAAAAAGAAGAATTATTTTCCTTTACAATGTTATTTGAGACTAAACTGTTCTCTATATTTACATTTTGTTCTACATTAGTAGACGTATCCTCAACGACTGATAAATCTGAATTTAATACATGTGACATAAAAAATAATGTAACAATAGTTAATATTGATACAACATATGCATAAACCTTTTCTTTATTTATTACAAAAAACATATTTTTCACTGAAAAAAACCTCCGCTTCACTTTGAAGAATTCACTCCTACATTAACTGCACCTTACCAGAATGCATTTGACTAGGACTTAAAAAAACCTCCAATAATAATCTATTTCATTATATGATTATTATTGGAGTAAAATGTTACTTTTTTATTTTATTTGTTTCATAACTTCTTCAGCAAAGTTTTCTTCTTTCTTTTCGATTCCTTCACCTTTTTCTATTCTTGCAAATTCTAGTATTTCGGCATTTTTAGATTTTAATAAGTCTTCAACTTTCATATCTGGGTCTTTTACAAATGGTTGCTCTACTAGACATATTTCACTATAAAATTTTCCAATTCTTCCTTGAACTATTTTTTCTGCTATTGCTTCTGGTTTTCCTTCGTTCATAGCTTGAACCTTTAAGATTTCCATTTCTTTGTCTAATCTTTCTTGTGGTACTGCTTCTCTATTTAAAAATTCTGGTTTAGCTGCTGCTATTTGCATACAAATATCTTTTGCTAATGTGCTATCACCATTTTTTACATTTACTAAAACTGCTATTTTTCCATCTCCATGGATATATTTTTCTACTAATCCATCTGCTGATTCAAATCTTACAAATCTACGAATACTTAATTTTTCACCGATTTTTGCAACTTTATCAACTAATACATCTGCTACTTTTTTTCCGGCTTCTTCTACCCATTCTTGTTCTAATAAGCTATCTACATCTGCTGGATTTTTGATAGCAACTTGTTTTGCAACTGTTTCTACAAAGCTTCTAAATTCTGCATTTTGTGCAACAAAGTCTGTTTCTGAGTTTACTTCTACAACGCTTCCTACTTTTCCATCTTCTGTAACATATCCTAAAACTAGTCCTTCTGCTGCTATTCTGTCAGATTTCTTAGCTGCTTTTGCTATTCCTCTTTCACGTAAAAGTTCTATTGCTTTTTCCATGTCTCCATCTGCCTCTGTTAAAACCTTTTTGCAGTCCATCATTCCTGCTCCTGTTTTCTCTCTTAATTCTTTTACCATTGCTGCTGATACCATAATTATCTCCTCCTATTTTTTATTTTGTAAAGAAAATACTTTCTTTATTCTTTTATTTAAAATTAGAGTAGAGCAGTTAAGCCCTACTCTTTATTTTTATTATTCTTCTACTTTTTCTTCAGCTTCAGCTTCAGCTACTACTTCTTCTATAGTTTCTGCTGCTTTTTCTTCTACTATTTCTTCTTCATCTTCTGATATTGCTTTTTCGAAGCTTTCTCCTTGTTTTCCTTCTATAACTGCATTTGCTATAACATCTGTTATTAATTTAACAGCTCTTATTGCATCATCATTTCCAGGAATTGCATAGTCTAATACTTCTGGGTTACAGTTTGTATCTACTATTCCAACTGTTGGTATATTTAATTTTTTAGCTTCGTTTATTGCATTATATTCTTTTTTTGGATCTACTAGGAATATTACTCCTGGCATTTCTTCCATATCTTTAATTCCACCTAAGTTTGTTTGAAGTTTTTCCATTTCTTTCTTTAATAAGATAACTTCTTTTTTAGGTAGAACATCAAATGTTCCATCTTCTTGCATTGTTTCTAAGTCTTTTAGTCTTTGTACTCTTGTTTTGATTGTTTTGAAGTTTGTTAACATTCCTCCTAACCATCTTTGGTCAACATAGTACATACCACATTTTTCTGCTGCTTCTTTAATGCATTCTTGTGCTTGCTTTTTTGTTCCTACAAATAAAACTGTCTTTCCTTCTTCTGCTTGACTTCTTATGAATTCATAAGCTTCATCTAATTTTTTAGATGTTTTTTGTAAATCGATTATATGGATTCCGTTTCTAGCTTGGAATATGTATTCAGCCATTTTTGGATCCCATCTTCTTGTTTGATGTCCGAAATGAACACCAGCTTCAAGTAATTGTTTCATTGCAACTACTCCCATTTTTAATTCCTCCCTTTTTGTTATTTCTTCCATAAAGTTCAAAGCTCTCAAAGACCTTATTTTAAGGCACTACTTTGTTTTGCTCCCTTTATGTGTTTTTTAACGAATTGTATTTTATCATATTTTTTATGTAAATGCAAGTGTTTTTGACAAAATATTGTAAAAATGTTCTATCCCCAATTATAAATATTATCTTTCTTCCCTACTAACTTGCGAAACTTTCTTTTGTTTTTCTAATCCTCTATCAGGCATTTTAAATTCACATCTAGGAACAAATGACTCACTACTCCTGTGGTCATCTAATAAGACCTGTCCCAAATCATAAATATTAAATCTCGTATATGTATCTATTACTTGTCCCTTTTTATCATAAAAATTAAAAATTTCTTCTCCTATTTCATGTATTACTGCTATTGGGTATTTTACCTTTTCTAAATCTATATTATCATTTTTTCGTATTCTCGGAAATTTATATCTAAAATCATAATCTAAAATGAGGCTTACTTCCCAATCTCTTGGCCTGTTTCCTTTGTCTATTGACTCTACCAATTCTTTTGTAACTTTTTGCAATTCTATTCTTATTCCTGGGTTTTTGAAATCATTATATACTGCAAGAGTTCCTACAAATGGTGCAGCAAAATATTCTGGAGAAACACTATGTATTACAAATTCCATATTTGAGTTTCTTTTCTTTTGTTCTTTCATAAATTGTTTTAATAATTTTACATCTTTAAATGACCCCATTGGCATATTTAGCTCTGAGCCAATCTTACTTGCTCCTCTAACTCTCCATATTTGGTCTACTTGGTCCTTTTTATATAATGCTTCTTCATCTAGGTTCTCAACCTTGTCCACAAATATACAATCAACTGTTAATCTTGGAAAATGTTCTTGTAAAAAACGTAATCCATCTATTTTCCTCATATTTCCTCCACTTTCTATCAAAAAAATAACATTAAAGAGGCTATTTCAAGCCTCATTAATTAACCGCACATTCTGCAAGTAATAATTTTCTTTGTGTCAGCATTGTTTTGAACATTTTTGTTTTCTTTATTCTCATTGTTCATAATTTTGCCTCCTTTTAATTTTTTATGTTTATTTGCAAAAATTGCAAAATTAAAAACTTGGATTGCAACTAAAACTTTTTAAATTAAACATAAAGGATCTTCTTCAAATAGAGATTTTTTTATTAGCATAGCAGATGCCCTACAGCCTCCACATATTGTTTTATAATCACATTTTTTGCATTTTCCCTGCAATTTATTTTTATAATCTCTTAAATCTATAAATAATTTATTATTTTCTAAAATATCATCTAATGATTTTTCTTTTATATTGTCTGCAAATTTTGGAATATATGAGCACGCTCCAACATTTCCTTTGTAATCTATGTATATAATCTCATCTCCAGCTTGACATCCAGCATATATTTTACTTAAATCATCATTTTTTATGTCTATACCAAAAATTTCCGAAAATACAGGTATTAATAATGGGTCTCCTGTTCTAAAATTTATATTTAATTTTTTACATTCATCAATTACATCTTTTATTATTTTTTTATAATCTTCATTTGACAAAAGCATTTCTTCTTTAGCATTTCCAGCAACTATTACTCTTCTTATATTAAATTCTTTTGCTCCTTTTTCTGCTACTAGTCTTAATAAATCTAATACATCTTCTGATGTTTCATTAGATAATGTGTATTTTATTGCATATTTAATATTATATTTTTCTAATATTGGTAATGTATTTATTACTTTATTAAATGCTCCTTTTTTCCTTCTAAATTTATCGTGTGTCTCTTCTAAACCATCTAAACTAATTGATAATCTTACATTTGGGTATGTAGAAAGTTTTTTACATTTATCTTCATCTAGTAATGTACAATTTGTAGTTATAACTATGTCTTCAAATTTTTTTGTATAATCTAAAATTTCAAAAATATCTTTTCTTAAAAAAGGTTCTCCTCCTGACAAATTAAGCATTGTGGTTCCATTATACCAAAGCTCTGAAAGTAATTGTTTTGCTTCTTTTAGTGATAATTTTTCACTATCATTTTTTTCAGATACCCTGCAATGCATGCAATTTAAGTTACATTCATTGTTTATGTCCCATTGAGCTATTTTTGCCATAAAATTCCTCCTCATTAATATATTTTTTGAATAAATCCCATGCTTCTATTTGATTTTCATAAAATTCCTTATTTTTTATTAGTTGTTCGACTTCTTCCTGTGTACACCATTTTACTTTTTCAACTTCTTCTTTTTGTAGGCATAAATCACTTATATTTATGTCTTTTTTTAAATAATATAAATTATATAATTTTTTATCAATTTCTGTATTGTAAAATAGTTTTATATCTTCTTTTTTTATATCTATTCCAAGCTCTTCTTTCACTTCTCTAATTATTCCTTGTTCTCTTTTCTCATTTTCTTCTGTGTGTCCACTTGTAATAGCATATTTACCATTTTTTTTATTGCTTCTTTTTTGAATAAGAAATTCTCCTTGATTATTTTGAATAAATATTGTTACAATTTGCATAAAGTTACCTCATTTTTAATATATATTTACAATGTTTTTCATTTGTTTAATAATTATAATATAGTAAAATTAATTGTCAAGACATTTATATAGTTTTTTCTTATTATAATTATATTCATAAATTTATAAAATATGACTAATTAGAGGACAATTTCAAAATGTTTTTTTAAATGACATTTTGAAACTGTCCCCTAACTGTGTGTTCTTCTCAAAATAAACTTTTGAGAATTATATTTAATTATGTGTTTTTCTTACTAATATCAAATATACTCCTATTCCTGTTATTATACATGATACTAAACTTTCTACTACTGTTTCTATTGTATTATCTCTCATTCCTGTTGCTACTGCTATTATCATTGTTGATGTTGATTGGTTGTCCTCTGCTTCTTTATCTTCATATCCTGCTGGATTTTTCATTTTTCTTATGCTTACTTTGTTGTCTTTTTGTCCTATGTTGTTTTCTCCTGTTTCCCATCTTAATACTATTTCTATTTCTTTGTATTCTCCTGGTTTTATAGTTTGTTCTCTCAAATCTTCTGTTATTAAGTTTTTACCCTCTTTTGTCCATTTTATTTGGTTATCTTCTTGATAGAATGTATATTGTTCTGGGATTTGCTCAATTATTTCTCCTACTGTTCCTTCTATTTCTCCTGTATTTGTTATTCTTATTTTGTATTTAATTTTTATGTTTGTTGTTTTTACTTTCTTTCTATGGATTTCTAGTTTGTAGATTTGATCTTTAGTTCCTATATTTCTTGCTCTTTTTGTTTCTCCATTTACTTCTACTTCTGATACCCATTTATCCACTTTTAGATTGAAGACTTGTTTTTGGTAGTAGTAGATTACTGTATCATTGTTTTGTGTTAATTCACCTTCAGTATTTTCTGTTGATTTTACATAGTTGTAGTATGGTATTTGTTTTTGTTCCGTTTGGTATTTGTCTCCCACTTTTCCTTTTATTTGATATTTGTATGTTGTTTCTTGTGTACTTCCATTTTCATTTGTTTTTGTGTATGTTATTTCTTCATTTGTATCTATGTCTATATATTTTACTGTTATTTCCCCACTTGGGATTTTCTCATAATAGTAGATTACTTCTATTTCATCTTTTTCCATCTTTCCATTTGCATTTTCTGGCTCTGGTTCTGCTGCTTGATAGTTTTCAATTACCTTTCTTTCTGTTTTATAATTGTCTCCTGCTACTCCCTCTATTGTTTCTTCTTCATGTAATTCTTTGTTTGTTCCTTTTTCTAGATGTTTTACTATTACCTTTGTTGGTATTTTTTCATATACATATATTACTATTATTTGGTCTTTTTCCATTGTTCCTTCTTTGTTTTCTGTTACTGAGTATAGTTTGTAGTTTTCTATGTCTTTTTCTTCTGTTTTATATTTGTCTCCTATTTTTCCTTTTATTACCTCTTCTTCTGCTAGTTCATTACCATCTCTGTCTTGATATTTTACTAGTACTGTTGTTTCTTTTCTTGTATAGTAATATATTACTTCTTGTTCTTCTTGTTTGATTTTTCCTGTTTCGTTGTTTGTTGATTCGACAAATTCATAGTTTTCTATTTCTTTTTCCTCTGTAACATAGTCTTTTCCTACTTTGTCTATTATTTCATATGTATATGGTTCTTCTTCAACTACTATTATTTCCCCTGTTTCTTTGTTCACATATTTTACTATTACTTTTCCTTTGATGTTTATCTTTGTTTCATAAGTTGTTTCTTTTTCGTCTTTTTGCTCTGTTTCATATAATATTGTTCTTCCTTCTACTTTGTTTGTTATTTTTTCTTGTGTTGCATCTAAGTCTTTGTATACTAATGATATATTTTTACTTATATCTATTTTATAGCTTTGTTTTGTTTCTTCTGTATTTATATGTGACAATTCTTCTTCCCATGTGATTGTTTTTTCTTCTTCGTTATATTTTCCTCCATCCAATTCTGATTTTTCTTCATCTATTGCATATGGCAAGGTATCTATAACTCTTACTTTTCCTCCTCCTATATATCTTTGCATTTCTGCTTCATAGTGTATTTCATACTCTACTTTTTCATCTGAAGCTGTTATTTCTTCTGTTCCTGTTTTACTTATTTTTCCTCTTAAGTCTGTTTCTAATAGTTTGTATGTATTTGTTATGTTGTATGTATAAGTTGTTTTTTCTTCATCTTGACTTTCTA
Source organism: uncultured Eubacteriales bacterium (assembly GCA_948468315.1). Classification (GTDB taxonomy): domain Bacteria; phylum Bacillota; class Clostridia; order TANB77; family CAG-508; genus CAG-269. Next base: position 39,500 of record CAOKHL010000003.1, on the reverse strand, counting down.
TTAGCTTTATTTCTGGCTCTTCGTAAAACTCTAGGTCTTTTTCATTTGTCTCTTGTTCTGTTACTTCATATGTGTATTTTTCTCCTGTTTCATTATATTTTGTTAATGGTCCTGCTTTAGTTGTCCAGTTGTTTTCTTCATTTAACTCTATTGTAGATTTCTTTCCAGTTTCATTTTGTACTATTTTTATTTGTACACTTTCTGGTCTCTTTTGTTTTATATTTTCACTATCATCCCATGTTTTGTTGAATATAAATTCTGTTTTATATTCTTGTTTTACTTTTGCTTCATCTGTTGCCTCTTCTTTTATGAATTCTTCTCCTGGATTTGTTTCAACTTCTTCTGGATAATATGTGATTGTCTCTCCTTTTACTTGGTTATCTAAGTCTTTTGTTACATCTTGCTCTTTGTATACTAGTTCTATTTCTTTTGTTGTTTCTTTTGTGTATTTTCCATTTTTATATGTGTCTATTTTTTCTATTTCTTCTAACCATGTAATTGTTAGAGTTTCTTCATCATATTTTCCATTTTTGATGTTTGATTTCTCTACATCTATTTTCGCAGGTAATTTATCTACTATTTTTATTGTTCCTTTTCCTATATAACCATCTATTTCACTTGTATATTTGATTGTGTATTTTACTTTTCCATCTTCTTTTCTTAATGTTATATCTTCTTGTTCTGTATTATTTTCCACTTGTGCTGTTTTTTCTATTTTATTTGTAACTGTTGGCGTTTCTAGTCTATAATAGTAGATTACTTCTATTGTTTCTTCTTTCATTTTTCCTTGGTGTTTTTCTGGATTTTCATTTATACATTTGTAGTTTGATGATATTTTTTCTGATGCTTTTGTATTATAACTTTCTCCTATTTTTCCTTCTATTCTTTCATCTCCTACTACTTTTCCCTCTTCATTTGATGGTACTTTTCTTTCTGTTCCTTCTATATAGTGATGTACTATTACTTGAGCAGGAATTTCGATAGTTGTTTCTTTTTCTGCTTCTTTTGTGTCTTCTTTTACTTTATTGTATTCTGAAGGATTCTCTTCATTTGGCTTTTGTAATTCAATTTTGCTGTTTATTGTATTTACCATAGTTTTATTTGAAGCTTCAGATAAAATCTCATCTAAGTTTCCATAAATATATGATACTTGGAATTGTTTTGTTATTTCTATTTCTTTTGCGTCTTGTGTTTTCATTGTATCTATTTTTTCTTCTTGTTCCCAGGTTATTGTTTGATTTTCAGCATTGTATTTTCCACCATTCAAAACAGATTTTTCTTCATCTATTGGATATGGTAATGTGTCTGTTAAAGTTATTTTTGCTTTTCCAACAAAATAGTTTACTCTTGATGTGAAGTTTACTTCATAATATACTTTTTCATCTTTTGCAGTAACTTTGTTTGTTCCTGTTTTTACTATATTACTTGTTAATGTTGTTTGTGGCTCTATATATGGGTCTTCTGTCTCGTTTGTTTCTTTTTCTTCTACTGTTGCAACATTTTTTATAATAAAGTTTTTATTAGTATATAATACTTCTGCTTCATATCCTACTTCTTTGCTTTCTCCTGCTTTTATTTCTTCTATTGTCCATTCCATATCTTTATCTTGTTCTTTAACATTTTTTGCATTTGTTCCTTCTGGTGCTCTGTCTCTTACTTTTATATTGTGCACATCTTCTGAACCTGTATTTGTTACTTTTATTGTGTAATAGATACTGTCTCCAACTGTTACTTCATTTTGTTTTGTTTGTACATCCACATTTTTCTTGATTATTCTTGATGTTTTTTCATAACATAACATTGGTATTTTTACTTCATTTGTATCATTTTTATCAACTGTTGCCTTGTTTCTTATATCTCCTGTTGCTTCTTTGCTTACTGTTACTTCAAAGCTTAATGTTGCTTTTCCTTTTGTTTCTTCTATCTTTTCTGGTACTTTAACAGTGATTCCATTTCTTAAATCTGTTTCTGTTTTTGTGCTTAGGTTTTGTTCTTCTCCTTTTAATGTTGTATGAGTAGCTTTTCCATTTACTTTTATACTTCCATTTACTAGGTTTGTACCTTCTGGAATTGTGTCTTTTATAATAACATCTTTTGCAACTCCACCTTCATTTTCAACTGTAATTGTATAGGTAATTTTTTCACCTTCTATTACAAAGTCTTTTTCTCTTTCTGTTGTCATAGCTTTTACAGCTGAAATTATTGGTCCTTTGTATTTGTTTTCTATTGTTAATCCATTTACTTTTGATGTGTAATATTCTAAGTCTCCTTCTTTTACTTCAACTTCTTCTATTGTGTAATTTATTTCATTTCCCATATTGTTGTATTTTGGTACATCTGTAAATGTGTATTTCCATGTGTTTTCGTCTGTTTCTTGTTTATTTGTATTATTTATTGTTTGTTCTTTTACAATTGTGTTTCCGTTTTTTAATAATACTTTTATTTGAGTTGGCTTTTCATAAATGTTATTTTGATGGTTCCAGATTTTTGTTACTGGCACATTTATTGTATCACTTGGTACTTCGAATTTGTTTGTTATTACAAATCCTTCTTCTTGATTTCCTGTAACTTTTGTATTGGCTGTTGTATAGAAAATACTTCCTGTTTCTTTTTCTATTACGCTATATACAACTTCGTTTCCTAAGTCATTATATTTTGGTAAACTACTAAATGTATGTCTCCAGTCCTCTTCGGCTGTTAATTCATGCTCTTGTTTTACTTCGTTCCCTTCTTGTTTTGTATTTGTATCTCCATTAATTGTTACTGTAACAGAAGTTGGACGTTTTTCTGCTTCGTTATTATTATCTTCCCATACTTTTGTTACTGGTACACTTATTGTTTCCCCTGGTACTTCGAATTTGTTTGTTATTACAAATCCTTCTTTTTGGTTTCCTGTAACTTTTGTATTTGCTGTTGTATAGTAAATACTTCCTGTTTGTTTCTCTGTTATACTGTACACAACCTCATCTCCTAAGTTGTCGTATTTTGGAAGGTTGTTAAATATATGTTTCCAATTTTCTTCTTGTGTTAATACTTTTTCAGCAACTACCTTTTCTTCACATTTTACTTCGACTGTAACATTTTCTGGTCTTTTTCCTGCTTCGTTGTTATTATCTTCCCATACTTTTGTCACTGGTACACTTACAGTTTCTCCAGGTACTTCGAATTTATTTGTTATTACAAATCCTTCTTCTTGATTTCCTGTAACTTTTGTATTGGCTGTAGTATAATAAATGCTTCCTGTTTCTTTTTCGGTTACACTATACACAACTTCATTTCCTAAGTTATTATATTTTGGAAGGTTATTAAATGTATGCTTCCAGTCTGCTTCAGCTATTAACTCATGCTCTTGTTTTACTTCATTTCCTTCTTGTTTTGTATTTGTATCTCCTGTTATTATTACTGTAACTGCCTCAGGTCGTTTTTCTGCTTCGTTGTTATTATCTTCCCATACTTTTGTCACTGGTACACTTACAGTTTCCCCAGGTACTTCGAATTTGTTTGTTACTACAAATCCTTCTTTTTGGTTTCCTGTAACTTTTGTGTTTGCTGTTGTATAGAAAATGCTTCCTGTTTCTTTTTCTGTTACTGTGTATACTACTTCGTTTCCTAATTCATTATATTTTGGAAGATTGTTAAATGTATGTTTCCAGTCTGCTTCAGCTGTTAACTCATACTCTTGATTTACTTCGTTTCCTTCTTGTTTTGTATCTGTATCCCCATTAATTGTTACTGTAACAGAAGTTGGACGTTTTTCTGCCTCATTATTATTATCTTCCCACACTTTTGTTACTGATACACTTACAGTTTCCCCAGGTACTTCGAATTTGTTTGTTACTACAAATCCTTCTTTTTGGTTTCCTGTAACCTCTGTATTTTCTGTTGTATAATAAATACTTCCTGTTTCTTTTTCGGTTACACTATATACAACTTCATTTCCTAAGTTGTCGTATTTTGGAAGATTATTAAATGTATGTCTCCAGTTTTCTTCTTGTGTTAATATTTTTTCAACAACTACCTTTTCTTCAGATTTTACTTCTACTGTAACATTTTCTGGTCGTTTTTCTGCTTCATTATTATTGTCATCCCATACTTTTGTTACTGGTACACTTACGGTTTCCTCAGGTACCTCGAATTTATTTGTTATTACAAATCCTTCTTTTTGGTTTCCTGTAACTTTTGTGTTTGCTGTTGTGTAGAAAATGTTTCCTGTTTCTTTTTCTGTTACACTATACACAACTTCGTTTCCTAAGCCATTATATTTTGGAAGATTGTTAAATGTATGTTTCCAATTTTCTTCTTGTGTTAATGCTTTTTCAGCAACTACCTTTTCTTCAGATTTTACTTCTACTGTAACATTTTCTGGTCGTTTTTCTGCTTCATTATTATTGTCATCCCATACTTTTGTTACTGGTACACTTACGGTTTCCTCAGGTACCTCGAATTTATTTGTTATTACAAATCCTTCTTTTTGGTTTCCTGTAACTTTTGTATTGGCTGTTGTATAGTAAATGCTTCCTGTTTCTTTTTCGGTTATTGTATATACTACTTCGTTTCCTAAATTATTATATTTTGGAAGACTTTCAAATGTATGTTTCCAGTCTGTGTTTGCTGTTAACTCATGCTCTTGTTTTACTTCATTTCCTTCTTGTTTTGTATTTGTATCTCCATTAATTGTTACTGTAACAGAAGTTGGTCGTTTTTCTGCTTCATTATTATTATCTTCCCATACCTTTGTTACTGGTACACTTACGGTTTCCTCAGGTACCTCGAATTTATTTGTTATTACAAATCCTTCTTTTTGGTTTCCTGTAACCTCTGTATTTTCTGTTGTATAATAAATACTTCCTGTTTCTTTTTCTGTTACTGTGTATACTACTTCGTTTCCTAAATTATTATATTTTGGCAGGTTATTAAATGTATGTCTCCAGTCTGCTTCGGCTGTTAACTCATACTCTTGATTTACTTCGTTTCCTTCTTGTTTTGTATTTGTATCCCCATTAATTGTTACTGTAACAGAAGTTGGACGTTTTTCTGCCTCATTATTATTATCTTCCCACACTTTTGTTACTGATACACTTACAGTTTCCCCAGGTACTTCGAATTTGTTTGTTACTACAAATCCTTCTTTTTGGTTTCCTGTAACCTCTGTATTTTCTGTTGTATAATAAATACTTCCTGTTTCTTTTTCTGTTACTGTGTATACTACTTCGTTTCCTAAATTATTATATTTTGGCAGGTTATTAAATGTATGTCTCCAGTCTGCTTCGGCTGTTAACTCATACTCTTGATTTACTTCGTTTCCTTCTTGTTTTGTATTTGTATCTCCTGTCATTATTACTGTAACTGCCTCAGGTCGTTTTTCTGCCTCATTATTATTATCTTCCCACACCTTTGTTACTGGTACACTTACAGTTTCTCCAGGTACTTCGAATTTATTTGTTATTACAAATCCTTCTTCTTGATTTCCTGTAACTTTTGTGTTTGCTGTTGTATAGTAAATGCTTCCTGTTTCTTTTTCTGTTACTGTGTATACTACTTCGTTTCCTAATTCATTATATTTTGGAAGATTGTTAAATGTATGTTTCCAGTCTGCTTCAGCTGTTAACTCATACTCTTGATTTACTTCGTTTCCTTCTTGTTTTGTATCTGTATCCCCATTAATTGTTACTGTAACAGAAGTTGGACGTTTTTCTGCTTCGTTGTTATTATCTTCCCACACTTTTGTTACTGGTACATTTATTAAGTATTCTGTTGGAATTTCTTTTGTTGTTTCTTTTGTCTCTTCTTTTTCTGGTGTTTCTAATACAATTCTTCCTGTTGCTGTGTTTGTTACATTTGTTTTGGTTACATCTAAATTACTATATACTAAGCTTATCTCTTTTGTTATATTTATACTTTCTATTCCATTTGCAAATGTATCTATATTATTTATTGTTTCGGTCCATGTTATTGTTTGGTCTTCTGGGTTATATGTTCCTCCTGCTTTATTTGACTTAGCTTCATCTATTGCATATGGTAGTTTGTCTGTTATTGTTACTGTTGCATCTCCTATATATTTGTCTATTGTTGCTTGATAATTTATTGTGTAATCAATTGCTTGTCTTGCTTCTATAACTTTGATTGTTTTTGTTGTTTTATCTATTTTAGATGTAATTTCTGGTATTTTTAATTTATAGTAATATGTTACAGTAATTGTATCTAATGTCATTGTTCCATTTTTGTTGTTTGGTTCTTCTACCAATTCATAATTTGCTGGAATGTCTTCTGCTACATTTGTTTCGTATTCTTCATCAATTCTTCCATTTATTGTTTTGTCATCACTTAATTTTTCTGTTGTTCCTTGTATATAGTGGTGTACTATTACTTGAGCTTCTTTTAGTTCATAATAATATACTACTTCTGTTGTTTCTTTTGTTATTGTTCCACTTGCATTTTCAGGTGTTTGAACTAATTCATATTTTTCTGAAATGTCTTCTGATGATTTAGTTACATATATTTCTCCTACTATTCCTGTTTTGTTTTCATCTTCTACTACTTTTCCATCTTCTTTTGATGGTACTTTTGTTGTTGTATCTTTGATATAGTGGTGAACTATTACATTTCCTCTTTGTTTTGTATTAGACAAAGTAATTTGCTCAGTTGTTGTATTTCTGCTTATTACTATTTCTTGACTTGGATTTTCTGGTAATTGGTATCCATCTGGTGCTTCTGTTTCAGTAATTATATATGTTCCTGCTTTTAAATCTACTTCTATTTTTCCTTGAGCATTAGTTGTATATATTGTTCCATCATTTTCTTGCTCTTTTTCTGTAATAGTAAATTTAGCTCCTTCTAATGGTGTTTCTCCATCTTCTTGATATTTTTGTAATATAAGTTTTCTTTCTATTAATTTATAATAGTAAGTTACGATTACTTCATCTCCATTATATGTTCCTTTGCTATTTTCAGGAATTTCTACTAATTCATATTTTTCATCTAATTCGGTATCTAGAATTGGATTACTTGTATATTCTTCACCTTCTTTTCCACTATCTGTTTGGTCTTTAGCTTCTGTTCCATCTTTTAATGGTACAAGCTGATTTGAACCTTCTATATAGTGATGTACTGTTAGTGGTATTTCTTTTTCTACATAGTAATATGTTACTTCTTGTGTTCCTGGGGTAAATGTTCCTATTGCATTTTCTGGTAAAATATATTGTCCTTCTGTGTCTTTCTCTAGTTCATATTTTGGTAAATCTAGTTTTGGTGATGTTGAGTATTTTTCTTCTGATTTTCCTTCTAATAGTTCATCTTCTGCTACTTTTGTCGTTGTTCCCTTGATATAATGATGTACTATTACTTTTGCTTTTTCATTATTTTCTATTACAAATTCTCCATCACTATTTACTATTGCATTTATTTTGTTTTCATTTGTTACTACACTATTTCCTGTTGCTGTAAATTCTACTATTATTGGGTTTTCCAATTTCTCATATCCTTCTGGCTCTTTTGTTTCTGTTATTTGATATTTTCCAAATGGGATTTGAGTTATTGCTTGTCCCTCTGAATTTGTTGTTATTGTAGTTTTATATAGATTACTCTCTTCTATACTTTCATCTATTTGTTTTATTTCAAAAGTTGCTCCTGGTAATTTAGTTTCTGGATTTTCGCTGTCTACTTTATTTATGGTTATTTTGTTTTCTGTTTTACTATATGTTACTACAACATGTTTGTCTTCTGTAACATTCTCAAATTGAGGCATTACGTATGTTCCATCTTCATTTAAAGTATAAGGATAGTCTACTCCATTTACTGTTATTCCTATAATTTCATAGTTCTCATCTGGTGTCATTTTGATTTCTTTTGTACTATTTTCTTGATATTTTACTTTTTCATATGGATATAGTTTTTCTCCTGTGATATTTCCTCCTCTAGTTCCATCAATCATTTTAACTTCAGTAGTAATTTTGAATCGTTTTATATTGTTTTCTGCTTTTATTTCTTGAACTTCTGGTACACCTAATTCTGCTGCCAGTTTTATTATCATTCCATCATAGCCACCATTATTATTTAAAATCTTTTCATTTCCTAAGTCTATACTACTACTATTAAAGTTTCCTCCTGATATATACATTCCATCTTCTGTCTCTACTATTGATTTAATACTGTCACTATTACTTCCTCCTATTGATTTTTTCCATTCTGCTTCTCCTTCTTTATCGTATTTAACTATTACTCCATCCCTGTCAGAATCTGCTCTATTTAAAACTACTCCACTGCCAAAATCTATATTTTTACTAGTGATATTTCCGCCTATTATACATCCTCCATCATTTGTTTCTGATACGGAATTTATATTTTCATGTCCATTTCCTCCTATTGCCTTTGCCCATTGTACTTCTTCACCTTTATATTTAATTAATATACCATCATCCCATCCATGTGTTAATATTATTTTATTTTCTAAATCAAATTGCACTCCTACACTAGTATTAGTTCTTATAGTTCCTCCAACTATATATCCTCCATCACTTGTACCAGATACTGTATTAATAGAGCTTGCTTCTAGTGATTTTGCCCATTCCAAATTTCCTTCTTGGTTATAAACTATTATCATTCCATCCATATACTGGCTACTTTTTCTTGTTAGAATTACATTATTTTCTAATTCTATAACTTTACTGTAAAAGCTTCCTACTATTACATATTTTCCATCTATTGTTTCTGATACTGAATTTATATCTTCATTGTTACTTTCTCCTCCTATTACTTTTGCCCATTGTACTTCTCCATCTTTATTATATTTTAATACCATTCCATCTCGAGAACCTCTCGCATTTAAAGTTTCTCCATTTTCTAATGTAATTGATTGATAAAAAGTTCCTACTGTTATAAATCCTTCGTCACTTGTTTTTGAAATAGCTGAAATTTTGTCTCCGCCTTTTCCTCCTACTTGTTTTACCCACTCTAAAGCTCCATCTTTGTTATACTTTATTATTATTCCATCATAGCTACCTTTATTTACTATTGTTTCTCCATTTTCTAATATTATATTTTTACTATAAAATGATCCTCCAACTATATATCCTCCATCATTGGTCTCTGTTACTGAGGTTATTGAATCATTCGTATAATTTCCACCTATTACTTTAGCCCATTGTACTTTTCCCTCTTGGCTATATTTAATTACCATTCCATTTTGTTCACCATTACTATTTAGAACTATTCCATCTCCTAAATCTATACTATCATTAAAATATCCTCCTGCTATATATCCTCCATCAGTAGTTTCTGATATTGATAGTATTCCTTCGTTTCCATTTCCGCTTCCACCTATAGATTTTGCGTCTTTCACAATTATTTCAGGTACTTGTTTTAATGTAAATTTTGCTATCATTGGATTATAACTATCAGTTTTAGCTGTCAAAATTACATCATTTCCTAAATCAAACTTCCTATCGAAAAAAGCTCCAACTGCTATATAATCTCCATCATTAGTTTCTATTACTAATCCTACACTATTTAGTCTATCCCATACTATGTGTCTTACACAATCTATTGTATCTTCTTTACTATATTTAATTATTAATCCATTATTTGTATTAGAATTTCCAACTCCTTCGATATTTATGTTTCCACTGAAATCTACTCCTAGTATATAACCTCCATCTTTTGTTGCAGATACTGAATTTATATCTAAAGAGTTATCACTTTCAATATATGTTGATGTTTTAATTTTTCCACTTTTAGTATATCTAATTATAATTGCACAGCCATTAGTATTATTTCCTAAAACTTCACCATTTTCTAAATTAACCTCACCACTAATGTATGCTACTGCTACATATTCCTCATCAGTAGTTTCTGCAATTGAAGAAATTTCATCATATTCATTTCCACCTACAGAATTTGCCCATTCTATTTCTCCTTCCTGATCATATTTGATTATCATTCCATCAGCATTTTCTGTACTATGGTTTTTTAAAATCATCCCATTTTCTAGATTGATTTCATTGCTGTGAAAAAATCCTCCTATTATAAATCCTCCATCTTTAGTTCCTTTTACTGCTTTTATTTCTTCTGAATCATTTCCTCCTATTGTCCCTGTCCATAATGTTTCTCCTTTTGAATTGTATTTGATTAACATTACATCAGAACAATTATCTTCACACTGATTCTTTAAAATCACTCCATTTCCTAAATCTACTTCATCGCTATAAAAATTTCCTCCTACTATGTAGTCACCATTAACTGTTTCTGATACTGATTTTATTTCATCATATCCATATCCTCCTATTACCTTTTCCCATTCGACTTCACCATTAGCATCATATTTGATTACCATTCCATCCATGTCACCAATATTATTTAAATATCTTCCATTTCCTAAATCAATACTGCTACTTCTGAAATTTCCTCCTATTATAAAACCACCATCATTGGTTTCTGATATTGAACTTATTTCATCATATTCAAAGCCTCCTATTACTTTTGCCCATTGGGCTATTCCCTCTTCATTATATTTAATTATCATGCCATCATAATTTCCTTGGTTTTTAATAATAATTTCATTTCCTAAATCTAATTCCTTATTCTCAAAACTTCCTATTACTACATACCCACCATCACTCATTTCTGCTACTGAATGATAATAGTTAGCCTTTTGATCAGATTGTGAAGCTAGGTTTCCCCATTTTGCAATTAAATTTGATTTGCCTTCTCTGCTAGTACCAATTCCAAAATAATGTATTCCATTTGATATATCATATTTTTCTGGAGCTTGCACTTCTACTGCTTTATATAATCCCTCTATTAAATCTGCTGTTATCTCTCCATTCTCATTTGTTGATAATGTATAATATTCTTTTCCATCTATTATTTCTCTTTTTCCTATTATCTCTCCTTTGCTATTTTTAGCTGGTTGTTCTCCTTGATCAACATTATAGATAGCAAATTTTACATTTGCTATTGGTCTTTTGGTTTCTGCATCTTTTTTTACTAGTTTGAATATTTCAGAATCTTCTATTATTAATTTAATTGTATCTCCTTCTACTGTATATTTTTTAGCTGCTTGTCCATCTTCTAGTTCTTCTTTAAATTCTAGTTTTCCATTTACTTTTTGAACTTTAAATGTTATATCTTTTACTTTTGCATATCCTGTTGGAGCCATTATTTCTTTTAATGTGTATGTTTGATTTATATCTTTTTCTTGCTCATATTGATATAAATTATCTATTATTATTTTTCCTTCACTATTTGTTTCATATGTTCCTATTTTTTTGTTTTGCTTATATAGTTCAAATTTTGCTCCTTCTAATATTTCAGTTTGTTCTGTTGTTCCTTCTACTGTGTCTACTTTTGTTCCATTTTTTATTTTTTCTACTTCTAATGTATATGTTGGGATTTTTTCATCTTCTATTTCTAGATTTATTGTTGGAATTTCATTTTCTTCTGTTATTTTGTTAGCTTTTACAGTCCCTTCTGTTATATTTGCTTTATATGTTCCATTTTCATTTGTTATTATAAATTTTATTGGGCTCGTTAAATAATACCCCTCTGCTTTTACTTCCTCTAAGGTATATTCTTCGCCTATTTTTAATCCTGATATTGTTGTTTCTCCATTTATATTTGTTATTAATCCTCTTCCGCTTTCAGGTAATTCTGTTCCAGTTATTTTATATTTCACTTTACTTACTTTTATTTCTGTATCTTTTTGTAATTTTGTTATTTTTAGTTTTGCTTTTACTTCATCTTCAACTTGTACTTGTACTTTATAGTCTTCTTCCTCTTGTGGCTGAATTGCTTTTATATTTTTTACTGTTCCATTATTTTTGATTACTTCTAATTGACCATTTGTCTCTCTTGTTGTGAATTCTATTTTTTCTCCATTTAACTCATATTCACTTGGACTTTTTATTTCTTTTATTGTATATATTTTCTCTATATATAATCCTTCTAAATTTAATGTTCCATTTTCATTTGTTACTTTTGTTTTTCCTTCTTCAGCTCCTTTCTCTTTTATTAAATATGTTGCACCTTCTACTAACTTTTCTTTATTTTTTTGATACTTCATTAGTTCTAAATCATATTGTTTTCCTATCATAAATCCTATTTTGTTTGGTTCTGTTTTTGTTTCATATTTTCCCTCTGGAGTATCTAAGCTAAAATATATTGCATGGTGGCTATATGATATTTGATTGTAATTTAACCCTTCTGGGATATTTATTTCATAACTTAGTTGATATTTATTTCCTTTTGATATTTTGTAATCTCCCAAATCTATCATATAACTCTTTATTTTACTAAAGTCTTCTGGAGTAGTTGTCCATCCATTTCCTTCTAGTATTAAATCTTTTGTTGCTTCTCCATTTTCAGAGTAATATACTTTTGCTATTTCTTTTAATTCTTCTGGTAATTGTATTCCTGTATCTGACATTGTGACAGTGAAGTTTGAACCCATATCACTTTCATTTATTACATATTTGTTTCCTTCATATGGTACTCTTCCTAGCATTTTTACATCACTTATTGTACTTGTATAATTATTATTTATTTCTATATTTACTGTTGCTGACCTTTGAGATTTCAATACTTGAGCTACTTTTGGTGCTATTACTATACTTCCTTTGCTATCAAAATTAGCTGCTGTTTGGTTTGTTAATAATGAATTTGGTGATATCAGACTTATATTTGCTATCTCTTTGTCCACTTTTTCTGTTTTGTTTAAATTTCCGTTTACATCATATATATCATCTGTTGGATTGCTATATTCTGTTACATTTTCATTACTTGCATATAACTCTATTGGTTCAGTTACTGTTGCTATTCTTGGGTCTGGTGTCATATTGCAGTCTATTGTTATATTATATGTTGTTTTATTTTCGTTTTCTGTTATTATTTTTATATAATTTGTTCCTTCTTCTTCATATAATTCATAACTTATTATTTTTACACTTGAATTGTCTATTTTTACATTGTTTATTTCTACATCAACTATATTTTTAGGTATCTTTAATAAGAATGCTCCATTTACCCATTTTGCTTGGTTTTCAAATTCATCTCCTATTGCTTCTATTTTTATTTCTACATTCTTTTCTGTTGCTTGTGTTGATATTGCTGTTTTATTTAAACTTACTTCAGCTGTTGAATATGGAGCTTGATATAAGGCTTGATGTGTATCAGTATTAATAGTTACTTCTCCTAAATATCCTGTTAATGTACTTTTTATGTATTTTAAATTGTCAAATTCTTCTTTTGTATAATTTTCTGTTATATATTCATCATCTAATGTTTTTACATTATATACTATCAAGCTTGAATTAGCCTTTGTCTCACTTGTTTGTATTCTTATGTGTTTTACTGGTATAGCATATTGATATGGATTTTTACTTGTATATTTATTCCAATTGTCTTTAGTAAATGTCTCTATTAGCTCTCCTGTTTCATCATTATATACTTTTATCCATCCTTCTTCTCCTAATACACTTACTTGACTAGAGAAGTAAATTCCTGTATTTGTTGTTACTTCACTCATACTAGATACGCTACTATCTGCTTTTATAAATTGATCTACTATTTGTGCTGACCCATTTGCAGTCTCTTTCATTGTCATTCCCTTAGAATTTCCATCACTTCCTGTTGAGCCTGTCCATGTTACTATATATGTATCTTTTTGTTCTTGTTCTGATAATCCATTATATATTCTTAATGGTTTTTCCTTTGATACTATATATCTTCCTAATGACGTATATCTACCTACTCTTACTTTAAATATTGCCACATCTCCTGCTGGTTCACTATATGTAACTACTATTGTGTTTTTTGCTATATTTGATTTATAAGGATTTGAAAACTCCTTATTTTGATTGTTATATCCTTCATAATATGTTTCTACTGGTATTTTTATTTCTACTGTATCTGCTCCAATAGCTTGATAAGCTTCAATTGGATATGTTATTTTTATTGTATATTTGTTATATCTATTACCTGCATTGTTAGCTATTCCATCATAACATTGAGTTATAATTTTATTGTTTTCATCTAATATAGCTTCTCTTTTCGCAGTAAATATTCTTGTTGTTTCATCATATTCATATGTTACATTTGTTCCTGTTATTTCTACTCTTTTTGGTGCATATCCATTTAGCTCAGGTATTTCTCCTTGTAAATTTGAACTTTTTAAATTTAAACTTCCATTTGTTTCTGTTGTTATTAACTCAAAATTTAAATTTACTTCTCTATTTTCTTTATCTAAAATATCTGTGTTATCTTTTGATTGATTTATATTATATCTTCCTAATACATAACTTGGTATTTCTGCTTTTGTAGTTCCATACCAATCAACTTGTAAATCTACTGTTTTTGTAATTTGTATTTCTTCATTGTTTTCATTTACATATGTACCTGTTAATATTATTTGATTATTTTTACTATATTTTGTTATATCATTTCCTATTGCTTCTGTTTTCTTAGATGTATATGAATAATCCCCAGTTCTTACAACACCTGTTAATAACTTTTGGGTACCATTGTTTATATTGTTAAATGATATTTCTTTTATATTATTTCCTATGTAATTTTCTTTTAATTGCTCATCTTTTGGAAGGGCTGTTTGAAAATAAAAGTTTTCTCCATTTACCTGTATTTTGGCATCTTTTAAGTACCCTACTGTTAGAACATTTAGTTCCATGTATAGGGTATCTTCTTTTCCTACTTCTTTACACGTTCCTTTTATTTTCTCTGCTTTTCCATCTCCATTTATATCACGTAAAAAGAAAGCAGAAAACTTTACATTATCTGTTCCTTCTATATTTTCGTCCTCTTCTACAAATTGTCCATAATTCATAGCTCTTGCAAGTTCTTGGTCTGTTTGTAACATTTTTTTATTTTTGTTAGACACTGAATACATTAATATGCTTAATATTCCTAATATTAATGCTATACCTGCAATAATTGTTAACATTCTTTTTTGATTTTTCTCAATTTGTTTTTTAGCCATTTTACATTATCCTTCCTTTTTGTTTAATTATAAATATAAATAAATATAAATATATATATATAATTATATATAGGGTTTTTTATAATGTAAAATCCATTTTTTACAAATTTTTTTATTAGTTTACGGATACGGCTTTTCCATTTTTATTATATTTTGTTTAATTTTTTGTTACATTTGTATTACTTTTAAACTTTTTATTTTTCTTTTCTTACGGATATCTGCATTTTCGCTAATGGATACTGTATCTTTTTGACAAAAAGGACCGTATCATTTCGTGAAATGATACGGTCCTAATTAGAAATTTTTACTTTGGTTTTTGATAAACTGATATGTCAACAGATTCTACATATCCTTCTTGTGAGTAATTTATTGTTACATTGTATTTGTAGCGGTCTGATATTACATTTGCAATTTCATTTGCTTTTGCCTCATTTTCTTTTCCATTTTCTATAAATAATCTAATCTGTTTACCACTTATAACTTGATAATCAGACATATTTTTACTAGCTGCTTTTATTAATTTTTGTATATACTGAGCTTCTACTTGCTCTCCCTCATATAAAATGAATTGGTTATTAAATCTTTGTTTTTGTAATTCTATATTATTTCTTATTTCATCTTGCCTTTGTTTTTCCATTTCATCAATAAAACGTAGTATATTATTTAGTAATTTAGTATTTATTGTTGTTTGACTATTTTCTAAACTCTTTATAGTTCTATTTTTTAGATTATCTAATATTGATGTAATTACTTCTCCTTCATAGTTGTTTAATAATATATTATTGTTTTCATCAAAATTAACTGGTATTGCCTCATTTGCTGAAAGAGTAATGTCTGTATTAGATTGAAAATTAAGTTTTGTAATTTTGTCACTATTATAGTTTAAATCTGTTGTTATTCCTATTTTGCTTTCTTGTTCTAATATATTTATGTTTATGTCAAAACTTTGTATATCATCATCATAGGTAATTGTTCTTGTTCTTCCTTGTTCACTATTTTCTTTGCCTACTGAATATGTTTTAATTTCATTTCCTTGGTCTGTTAATTTTACTACTTTTAGATTTAATGTTTTTCCTTTTTTATTATCTAAGTCTAATGTAAATTCACTTGTTTCTGTTTTTATTACTGTTCTTACTGTTATCCCTTTTGATACATATACTGTAAATGATATTTTTCTTGTGTCTTCACCTTGATATTCTATTTCATTTACTTTTTCTTGTAATGCTGATATATAAAGTTCTTTTAGGCTTTTTCCTTCTGGTTCAACAAATCCCGCTTCTTTAATCTTTGCATCTATTTTTTCTATTTTTCCTAAAAGTATCTGGTCATTTATTGCCTGATTTAATACTCTTTTATATATTTTATCAATATCATTTTTTGTTAATGTTAATGTGTAAGAGTTTGTTGTTACACTATCTTTATTACTTAGTGTTATTATGTTACTGTTTGATGAATAATTTTTTTTGTTTATATCAGAAAATATTATATTTGCATATGTAGTTGATAATTGCTCTATTTCCTCATTTGTAAAGTCTAGCATTCCAGATATGTCTACACCATTTAATCTTTCTGAGAAATATTTTCCATCATATCCCATACTTGATACAAAATATGATAATGTTGCATTTTCTACACTAACAAATTGCTTAACTAAATTTGCTAGTCTTAATCCATAAGTATTGTTTTGTTTTAATAAATCAACAGAAATAAGTTCTGTGTCTCCATAATTTGCTGAGATGTTTCTGTATGATGTTTCTTCTGAACTTTTTATTATTCCTGTTTCTGTTATGTCATAGATTTCTTCTTCGTCATTTTCATTTTCTAAATATTTTAATGTTGCTTTTGTTGATTCTTTATAATCACTTTTTCTAAGCTTATCTATATTTTGTTCTTCTTTTGAAATATCTATTACTTCAGCAATATTTTGTATGTCTTGTAATATATATTTTTGAAATAATGTTTCACTTGATTTGAACATATCTGTTGTAATATATAAAATTGTTCCTCCAACTGCTGTTAAAATCATTAGAATGATTAAAATAATAATTATTATTTTTATTTTGTTTTCCTGCATATCTTTTTCCCCCTAAACTTTTATTTTTACTTTAGTTTCTTTGTTTTACGGCTTCATATACAATTATTCCGGTTGATACTGATGCATTAAGAGATGTTACTTTTCCTTTCATTGGAATCTTAACTAAAAAGTCACAATTTTTCTTTACTAGTTCTCCCATTCCTTTTCCTTCGTTTCCTATTACTATTGCAAGTGGACCTGTTAAATCTTGATCGTAATAATATTTTTTTGCATCTATTGCTGTTCCACATACCCATATTCCTTTATCTTTTAATTTAGATATTGTATCTGATATGTTGTTTACTCTAGCTATTTTCATGTGCTCAAGAGCTCCACATGCTACTTTGCTTACTGTGCTATTTACTGATGCTGCTCTTCTTTTTGGTATAATTATTCCATGTATTCCTGCTGTTTCTGCTGTTCTTATTATTGCTCCTAAATTATGAGTGTCTTCTATTCCGTCTAGTATTAAGATAAATGGTTCTTCTTTTCTTTCTTTTGCTACTTCTAGTATGTCTTCTACTTCTACATACTCATATGGCGGAACTACTGCTATTACTCCTTGATAGTTTTCTGTTTGCGCCATTAGGTCCATTTGCTTTTTGTCTTTTTCTACTATTATTACTTTTTTTTCGTTTGCTATTGCTATTATTTTGTTGATTGATCCTTTTTTTTCTCCTTTTGTGATGTATATTTTGTTTATGTCTTTGTTGCTTTCTAGTAATTCTAGTACTGCATTTCTTCCTTCTATTTGGTCTTCAAATATTTTTTCTAGGTCTTGCTTTATTTGGATTTCTCTGTCTTCTATTCTTCTGTTTTGGGTTCTTCTGTCCATTGAGCCTCTTCTGTCTATTATTCCTCTGTTGTTTTCTCTTCTTGATTGTTTTCTTCTGTCTTGGGTTCTTCTTTCTTCTGGGTTTCTTTTTTCTTTTTTCAATTTTTTACCTCTTTCTTGGTTTTGTTTTGATATATTTAGTATAACATATTTTTTTTGGTTTTTGTAGGGGTTTTTGGAAAAAAGTTTTTTGTTGGTGGGGTACAGTTGATTGGTGGGTGCTTCGGAGAGTAAACTTATAGTAGTTAAAAGTGGGGATTAATAACTCCCCACTTTTGTATTTATTTTTCCTTAACCACATTTTTTATATCTTCTATCATTTTATCTATCTGGCTTCTTTCTTCTTCTGTAATTTCTTCGTCATATTGCACATCTTCTAATTCATTTCCTTCATATAATATGTTTATGAATTTTATATAATCAAATTTTTCTTTTTTACCATCATCCTTAATAATCGATTGAAGGCTTTTCTTTGGCTGTATCTTTACTGCTGGAATCACTTTCTAAGAAATAAGTGAATACCCCCCTTACCAATTTCCCGAAATAATTTCTTTGACTCCCCTCGCCGTTCCCCTTTCTTTATTTTCTAGAGATTAGAGGTGAGGGTGGTCTTTATATTTTCGGTATATATTTTTTATTTATATTTCAATACTTTTTATCTGTTTTATCCCGATTATCACAGAAAAAATAGTAGCTACTTATTTAGTAACTACTATCTCTTTCTTCGAGTAACCAATCCAATACATTTATCTTCTTTATTCCATCAAAGTCTGCATCTAAATCATCATCTAATGTTAATATATATTTAGGATAATTATCATTTATTTTCTTTAATGGAGTTAGTTCTCTATTTAATATTTTGTTATCTTCTTTTCCTTCTCCTCTAGTTGTCAAAGCTACTTGATAGTATATAGTATTTTCAGGCTTTTTGGCTACAAAATCAACCTCTAAATCATCATATTTTCCTATATATACTTCATAGCCTCTTCTTAATAATTCAAGATATACAACATTTTCTAATATATGTCCCATATCTCTACCAGAGCCTTGACCTAACATGTAATATCTTAATCCTATATCTACTGCATAGTATTTCTCTTGAGTTTTTAAAAATTCTTTTCCTTTTATATCGTATCTATTAGCTTTAAATACTAAATAACTATCTATTAAACTATCTACATAGTTTGAAATTGTATTATATGATGAATTTTTTTCTATGCCTTCTATATTATCACTTATGCTTTTCATACTAGTTCTATTTCCTATGTTATCATATAAATATTTAGTAACTCTTTCTAATACATTTTTATCTGTTATTCCTTTTCTTTGCATGACATCTTTAAATAAGACTGTATTATATATACCATCTAAAAACATATTTATATTTTCTGGATTTACTTTATATAACTCTACTGCTTGTGGAAACGAACTATATCTTAGATAATCTCTAAATTTTCTTGATATGTCTGTTTTATCTTCAAATGCTAACATATATTCTTTAAATGATAATGGTAGCATTTTTGTTTCTATATATCTTCCTGTAAGTAATGTTGCAAGCTCTGATGATAGAAGATAAGCGTTTGAGCCTGTTATATATAAATCTACATCTTTATTTATGAATAAGCTGTCTACTGTTTTTTCAAATTCAGGCACATTTTGAATTTCATCTAAAAACA
The DNA here is from genome assembly GCA_948468315.1 of uncultured Eubacteriales bacterium. Taxonomy (GTDB): domain Bacteria; phylum Bacillota; class Clostridia; order TANB77; family CAG-508; genus CAG-269. Next base: position 19,935 of record CAOKHL010000003.1, on the reverse strand, counting down.
CATATGTCTTTTTTCCTATTACTAGTCTTGCTTTTATATATTCATACAATTTTTTTCTATCTTGCAATTCTTCATAATCAGCATTTTCAAAATTTATTGATATTATTTGTTTTTCTTCTACTCCATTTTCTTTTAAATAATCTCCAAACATTTCAAGTAATGTAGATTTTCCGCATCTCCTAATTCCTGTTAGAACTTTTATGATTTGCTGATCTTTGAAATTTTTTAATATCGATAAGTAATTTTCTCTATTTATTCTTTTCATAGAAAATACCATTCCTTTCTCGCTTGGCTTTAGAGGTACACATAATTTGAAATAACTTATATTTTTTTCAAATTATATCTTCCTACTATTTTTATTATACTCTTCTTTTATATTATAGTCAAGTTTTTTCAAATTTATGAAAAAACTTTCGCATTTAAGGAGCTTTTTTCAATTTTAATCGATATTAGTTTATTATTTATATATAATTCTTTTCAAAATTGATTTACCGTTATATTATAAAAATTGTTATATCTTCTATCGCTTTTATTTCTCTATTTTATTTAATTCTTCAGTTATTGCCTCATTATATACATATTTTCCATCTATTTTTTCATATACTTCTCCTACTTATGCATCTTTTGGTAAATCTATATCGGTTATAGAATATGGTCCACCATCCCCATGTTCCGATATACAAACAGATTTATCATCCATTACCCAAGCAAAGTCATTTCCTTTCCAACTTTTATTGTCTAAAAAAACCTTCCTTGTTTCATATAAATTATATTCTTCCATCACATCATTTTCTTCATTTGAATTAGGTTCATTTGATATATTCTTTTTTTGCTTCATATTTCTACCTTCATTCATAATATTTTTAGTGCATTTTTTAATTCTTCTATAAATGTGTTTATGAAATCATTATTTTTATTGTTACCAATCTCCTTATTATTGAATAGATTTAAGTCACACAATTTCTCCTCCTATTTTGCTAATTTACTTTCTCCTGTTGCATAATCAATAACAATTCCATCTTGTACATTATATACATACACATTAACTAGTTTTATCATAGCCATTCCGTAGTCTTCCATTTTCTAAATTTGAATAGTATTCATCTATTTGCATATCATTCTCAGAAAATTTAGGTTCATTATTATTTATCAAAATATAATGTCTCCACTATATTCTGGAATGTTAGATATTTCATAGAAAATTTGATTATTTGCTACCACATTTTCTTGTTTGTTCTCTTTTTCGGTTTTAATGTATAAACCTACAAATATTAGTATAATAAATAATACTAGTATTCCTACTTTTTCTAACTTATTTCTTTTCATTTATTTCACCCATATATTTAATATCATAACAGTGGAATTTTTTCAAGATTTTCAAAAACTAGTAATAGCATAGAATTCTAATAAAATAGAAATGATTTTTGTTTGAATATTCATGATTTTAAAAATTATTAATTGAATTATACAACTTATAATTTTATACCATGTTTTATGTATAATATCAATAGATTTTGTTAAAATTTACGAAAATCCAATCATTTTATATTATTCTTTGTTCTACTTTAATCTCGTTAAAATCTGCCTAGCTACACCAATTCTCTCCCCAACTGTGACCAGAGTGTGACAATTTCGCCCAAAAACATAGTAAAAAAGCACTTGCTTAAATCTAGCAAATGCTTTATATTTGTGTGGTTGTGTGGGTAAGACTCGAACTTACGACCTTCGGGTTATGAGCGAGACTTGACGGCTTTTTGTGAAGTTGTGAAAATTAGAGTTTTTGTTGGTATTTAGGTATTTACAGGAGTTTTAGTTTATGGAACATTTGTGTATTTTTAGGGCATTTTTGGAGAAGATTTTACCCCATTTTTACCCAATGGGTAATGTACGAATGTTCGTAGTATTCTAGCTCTTGTGGATGCATTTTTGAAAATGAAAAATTTTAATTTTGGAGGTAGATTTTTATGAGTAATTTAAGATAGGTTAATGATGATATTTTGAAAGATTGGTTAGATTTTAGAGAGGATACTATTGCTAGTCTTACTAGTACAGAAGATAAAAAGCATTTTATTTGTTTTGAGGAAATTTGTGAAAAGATTCTAAAGAATGTTCCTGAACAGAACAAGAAATATGTTGAGAAACAATTGAAACTGCTTGATGATAATTTCTTCGATTATATTTGTTATTGGAATGAAAAGTATTATAGGAATGGGTTTGTGATGGGGTGCAGTTGATTGATGGATGCTGTGAAAAATAATATTTCATTTTAAAGTGCAAATTTTGCACTTTAAAAATATAGAATTGCACTTTGAAAGGCGAGTTAATTCTCGCCTTTTGTTAATTACCTTTCTATTTTTTGAAAGTTAGATATGCAAAAAATATCTTCTAATTCCTTTGAAATATTTTCCTTACTCTTTTCTAAATTTTCTTTTTCACTTTCTTTATTTATGTTTTCTTCTGTTTTAACAAATGTTTGTGTTATTTGATCATATATTTCATCTTTATCTATGTTTACTGAAATACCAAATTCATTATTTAAATAATTAATCGTTTCTAATTTTCTTTCTATTCCATGTTCGATTTCATTAAATATGTAATCATTATCTTCATAGAATTCCTCTGGAACATAGATGTCTTCTAAAAGATTTTCCGTAAATTTTTCATCAATTTCTATTTGATATTTATTTAAATATGCAATATAAATTTCTTTTTCTTCTTTAAATCTATTATATACATCATCCTTATACTCTTCAAAAAACTTATATAGATAAGATCTATCCATTATTTTTATGCATGTGTCTAAATTAGATATAATATCAATTTCATAAAACTCTCTTAGCTTCTTATTAATAATAATTTCATTTAACATTCTTGAAACAGTATACACAATTCTATATTCTGATTTAAATGCTAAAGTTTGTTTATCAAGAACACTACTTACAATATTTTTGTAAGTATAATCATATATTTTGTATTTTCCTATAACTCTTAGTATCGCATTTTCATTTCCTAGCGAATTTAATGATTTTAATTTTGTTAAGTTTATATCACATAATTCTAATAATTGATTATTTATATCTAGCATTGATTCTACTTGTTCTATATATAAAGACTTCTTTACAATATCAATTGCTGTTATAGTACTTATATTATTTTTTAAAAAATCACTAACAGATGGATTTATTGGTAATATAAGTTTCTCTTGTTTAGAGACTACAACTTTAATCATTGATTCATTTAGTCTTGAAATAGTTTCTTTAAAAATATCTTTGCTTTTATCTATAGTATTATTATCTTTTATAAAATTAGAAAAACATTCTTCTAAAATAGAATATTTTACACCATATCTAGATATGCTATATAATATATTTAATAATATTCGATCTTCCTCTTGTAGCCTTTTCTCGTACTCATTCTTCCAAATTAAATGTGGATTATTTAAATTGTTTATAATATCTTCATAGAATTCTTTTGCGTCATCTATATATGTGTTGTTAGAAACTACTTTTGCAATAATTCTAGGATTATAATATTTATGGTCTATTATTCTTAAGTATCTTTTTTCATCAATAATGTATTTTATTTTTTCTATATCAATATTATTATAATATAGGTATTTATATAAGATTAGTGCTCTTTCATTAACTGTCATTTCATCAACATTAATGGTTATATTCTTTATATTATCAATACAATCTTTAAAGTTATCATTTATTTCTTTTGCTTCATTTAATATTGTTATTCTAGAGTTTAATATTAGTTTCTTATTACTATTTCTAGAAATGACAGAAATTAATGTTTTAATTTTATTAGTTAAAGAGTTATTATATAATTCTAAATATATAGTACCTAAGAAATCATCTAAATAAAACAATTCCTTTTTTGTTGGATCATCACTTATTGAATTTATTATCTCATCTATATCAGTTCCTTGTGAATAATGTATAGAATATCCACTATATTTATTTAATATTAGCGCTAGCATATTAGAAATTGTTGTTTTTCCAACTCCTGGATGTCCTACTATGATAATACAATTGCTATCTAATAATAATTTTTGTGCTTCATAAAAAGAATGTGTTTCAACAAAATATTTCAAATTTTGTTCTATCTCTGATAACATTATTTCTGTTCCTATACTTACTAATTTACTTTTATAAATATTTTCTAAATAATATGGTGTAATCCACAATTTAATATTTCCTTTTACTATATCTGGATTTTCAACTAATAAATCATCAATTTGAATTCCATCAATAATCTCAAATTGAAAATTCATTCGTTCAAACATTCTCTTTACTTCTTGCATTTCTATTATTTTTAGTTCTAGAGATGTTATAATAAAATATTTTTCTATTTTTTTAAAAACTCTTCTATTAATTTCTTGTTGTACAGCTGTTTTTAAATTGCTATATTTACTATTTATGTAATGTTTACATTGAACCAATATTTTTCCATCATTGCTTAATAAATCTATTCCTCCATCTTGCCCCACTTTTCCCCTTGAAAAAGTATTTTCTAATTTATAATAATAGTTCATGATATCTTTACTTAATTTTTCAAATTCTATTGGATCTAGTTTTCTTAAATTATATTCCATTTTTTACCTTCTTTTATCTTTAAAGAAACTTTGTCTATCTAAAAAGTCTAAAATATCCTTAAATATATTTTCTTCAGAGTTATCTATATAATTATTATTATAATTCTCAATTTTTCTTAACTCTAATGCATTGTATAGATTATGTCCTCTTACAAATTTTTTTATTTCTTCATATAACTCGCTAAAATTGTTACTCCTCGTATTATAAAGTATATCTTCTATCTCATTATATCTTGAAATATCGTTGCTGTTTTTATTTTTGATATCCTGCAAAATTTTTATTTTATTATCATCTAAGCATTGTAAAATCCTTGATTTCAATTCTTTATCAGATTTTCCACTTATTCTCTTTATCATATAAATATCGCAAAAATATCCCTCCATAGAATTATATTTTGTAATTAGTAATTTATCTTTTATAACATCTTCATCAATTGAATGTTCCTTACATTTTTCAATCATCTCTCGTTTAAGCAATTCTTCCCTTTTCGAATCCATATCTCTTATTATTGCAAAATTTTCTTTCCATGTTGTACATTCTAAAAATTTAAGTGTTGCAAAAGTTTTCAAATTCGAGCAACTATTACAAGGTACAAAGTTTATTCTATTTATATCTACATTATAAAATTTCTCTATTATTAATTTTATCCTATTAACATCTTGCTTTCCTTCTAAAAGGAAAACAAAATCTACATTTAATATATCTTTGGTTGAATATCCTAATTCTTTTATAATTTCATCAATTGTTGTTAGTTCATATATACTCTCTGAATTTTCATATTTAACTTTTCTTATATTACTAATATTTATATTATTTGTCATCATTGTAGTATGTGTTGTATAAATTACTTGATTTGTCTTAGATATTTCATATAGTATCTCTGACATTTTTATTTGCAGTTCTGGATGCAAATAAAGTTCTGGTTCTTCTATTAAAAATATATTTCGCTTTTCTTTAAATACATCATTATAAGCTTGTAATAATGATAGTATGTATATACTTCTTATTCCTGAACCAATATTTGATACTTTTATATTATTTTCAATTAATTCATTATATATTTTTGTAGAGATATTTATACTTTTTGATAAATCTATATCGGATTCATATTTAATTTTTAAGCTATCATTATAATTTTCATTAAAAATAGCAGTTATTGTATTTTCTATATTACTAATGTCATTTTGAATTTTCTTTTGTAATAACATTTTTAAATCACTTACAGTTAAATCTTTAGTGTGTTTTTCATATACTTCATTTAATTTACTCATGATATCATTTTTTTCAATATTTAAAATTAAATTATTAAAAATATCCCCAGATTTACTTTTCTTTTGACAATTTTCTTCCTCTAAAAAATTTCTATCATCATCAATAAATGATATTCCAGGTAAAATATTAGTAAATGACTTTATTTCTTCGTCTGATATGTTATAGTATTTAGGATTTTTATCACTTTTAATATATTTCATTTTAATTGCAAATTGTGAATTTTTAATATTAAGAAAATTGTTCAAACATTCATTATAATAATCTCTAATTTCATCATAGTTTTTAATTTCCAATATTTGTTCTATTTCTTCAAAAGTTTTATTTCCAAACTTTTCCTTATTTTTATTGTAAACAGTTTTTGTACCAATAAAAAATTTAATTCCTAATTTTTGATTGTTAATTATTTCTTTATAAAAGTTATCATCAATAACAAAAGCAATTTTTATTTCCATTTCATTTGTTATGATATCTTGGTTCTTATAAAAATCATCCTCATCAATACTATAATTTCCCCAAAATGCATTTATCGCTTGTAATAATGCACTTTTTCCAGAATTATTTTTTCCTATTAGTACTAATACATTTTCTATATTATTAGTAACTTGATGTTTTATACTTCTAAAATTAGAAATCTCTATTTCTTTTATTATCATCTATTCCACCCACTATTATATTTTTAAACTATCTTCATCTATTATCTTAATATCTGCACCTTTTTCATTAAGTTCTTGAGCTATAGCTTGTTTTCCACCAATTTTTCCGAACTTCCAAGCTTCACTACCAACACTACCAATTATTAAGTAGTTTAATTTTGATGATACTCCAGTCTTTTCTATCGCACCTAGATCTTGCAATCTCTTAGATATCTCTTGCTTATTAGCAGTCTTAAATTCTCCTGTTAAACAAAATGTTTTTCCTTCAAAATCTATATTTCCATCATTGTTAAAATCTGGATGTACTATTTCATTAAACACACTAAGAATGTAATCGCTTTCTTCTTCAGTTAGTACTTCATCTTCTAACACCTTACTAACTTCTAAAAGAACTTTATCATAAGGATATACATCTTTTAAATAATCATTTTGCTTTAACCATACATTTAAATTATCTATCTCTTTTTGATTTACTTTTTGATTACATACAATTCCATCTAGTATTCCATTTAATATTTGTAAAGCTAATGTTGATTCACTATACATTTTTGAACTATTTATACTTGTTACTAATTTCTCTAGTTCAAGTCTTTCATATTCTGTGATTATATTGTCGTCTAAAATTTCTTCTAATTTATTAATTATTCTATTAAATAATGAATATTGCTTATACATTCTATTATCTTCTAGCCAAGATTTAAGCTTCTCGATTTCCTTATAATCTATTATTTCATCATAATTAATTCCTTTAATTATCCCATATAGTATATTAATATTAGTTTCTAATTTTGAATCTAAGTTGTCTGATATTTTACTTTCAAATTTGAATTTTTCACAACTTCCAATGTCATTATTATAATTTAAATATTCAAATATTTTCTGACTTGCTTTAGCATCTTCTAATGCATTATGATGATTTTCTAGATTAATATTTAACAAATTACATAAATTATCTAAACTATAACTGTTAGTATTAATAAAGCTTCTTGATAAATTAAAAGTACAATAATAATTAAATTTAGGTACTTCTATATCATAACGTTCTAGTGCTTTTGCTATTACAGTCAAATCATAGGTTATATTATGACCTATAATAATATTGCTTTCTAGTAATTCTTTTATATTTTTCCAATACTCTTTGAAAGTTGGTGCATCTTTAACATCAGCATAATTCAAACCTGTTATATTACTATTATTTATATCAAACCTATCTTCTGGATTTATTAATGAATACATTTCATCTACCACTTCGTTATTCTTAACAACTATAATTCCTATTGAACATATTGAATTACCTCTTGCATTTGGATTTTCTATATCAATACTTATATAATCTTTTACCATATTTAACTTCTCCATTCTTTAACTATAATACTTTACTTTCTATGTCTTCCTCTTTTATAAGTTCTTCTTTATGTACTTCATATCTTGCTATTCCAATATATCCTCCTTTTGATATGCTAGTAGCAGTATAATTAACTTTTAATATTTGTCTATACCAATTTGATAGTACATCTTCATAATATACAATAATATCCATATCATATGGTTCTTCTGAACTTTTTAAGGAAAAAAATCTATTAATTTTTATCTCTTCTTCTTTTTCCAAAACTTCTAATGAACAACCTCCTAATATTCTATATGTAGATTTATTTATTAAAGAAGATTTAAAATCCACTTTAATATTTTTTATGTTATTAAGTCCTATATTTTTTATTGATATATTCAAACTATATGCTTGTCCATTGTCGACATTTGTAATTATCAGTTCTTCAAGTTCACCATTTCCCTTATCTTCTGTATCTATAACATACTTTAAACTCGTAAATTTTCTTTATCTCTTTCTATATTGTCCTCATTATTCTTTTTTATCTGTAATATTGTTACAATTACAAGTACTACTGCACTTATTACTGCTGAAATAATTCCTGCTGAATAATTAGCTAAAAATGATAGCCAATTTTGAGAATCTACATTTATATTCCACCCTAAATATGTTGGTACATCATACCTATCTAAATAGTAAATCACTATTGGTACCATCGACACAAAAAATAACAATATGTATAAGCTTTTTTCTAAATCATCCTTGCACTTTCTATAATTAATATAGCAAAAAACCGCTATCATTCCCAATATTATAATTGTTGTTAATATATTAATCACCATATTTTATACCTCTCTCCATATATATCATATTTGCTATAAAAATTTTGTCGAAACTTGTAATTTATTATCAAAAAAAGCAAAATAATTCTGTAACATATAATTACTATTATTTTGCTCTTCCTTTGTTATTTAGTTTAGCAGTTATCACCTTTAATCTCTGTTCCGTCATCTAAAATTTTAACTATTTTACTAAAATCTTTTGCACCTATATGTGCATAAAAACATCCACCATCAATATAACATGACTCACATTTGCAAAAAACAAAATCATGCACACTTTTCGATTCAATTATATCTCCACATTGTAAGCATTTTATTTTCATAATTATGTAATTCTCCTAATTTTACGACTATTCTTTTGCTATTTATGATATTTTTCTAATTTGCAACTTTTACTTGCCATTTTTCAATGTATTTCTCCATATTTTTATCCCATTCTTCATAACTTTCACAGTCTACTGCTTCTTGATGTATATAATTTAATAGATTGTTTAATTCATCAATTGCTAAATTATTACTATATGTATATTTTAGAACTTTCATATATTGTTCTATTGTTAATGGTATAACTGGAACAGGTGAACCCATCCAACTTTGTTTATTCAATATAAAAAATTGCCACATTGTCCTAACATTTATTTTACTTGATATAAATAATCCAATTACATATGTAGACTTATATTTCTTCATAATATTTAATATATGATCTATTACTGATGAGGCTTCATGTTCCCACTGTAAAACACCTGTCATAAGAGAAACCTCTGGTACAATAACATAATCATCTTTATATAATTCCATATCTGGCGTATTACCTTTTCCTGGTGCAAAAAATCTTGGAGATAAATCTTCTTCTATTGTAAAATTTCTCTTTACTTCTTTTTCTCCATCTATAGCTACTAATGACCTCCATGTATTACATTCAAGCCAAAGTGCTGCCATATCTTCATTACCTGTTAGAATATCTTCAAATTTATCCAAAATTTCTTTTCTCGTTTGTTCATTTTTAGAAATATATTTAATAAATACCTGTTCATTTAAACTTGTAATATCTTGTATTAAATCTTGTTCTAATAATTTAAGTTCATTATTTTTGCCTATTTTTTCTACCTTATTCAGATATTCTTTAATATCTTTTTCAATTGTAATTGAATATTTTAGCTTATATTCATTAATTTTATTTTGTAATAAATTGATTTTTTCATAAATAAGTTCTTTTCTTTCATCTTTGTTTTCCCAAGGCAATGTAATATTGTGTGAATTACCATACCATTTCATATAATCTTCAATATTATCTGCATCTACTTTTTGAAATTTATATTTCTTTATTAATAGTTCTACTTTTTTCTTAGCATGTTCTGCAACTCTAACTTTTGTATAATTTCCTCTTCCACTTATGTCAAATAATCCTGTATATAATAATGATCTATTTACAGCATCACCATAATCTACACATAGAGTATTTACATTTGGTTCAATATCATAAGTATCCTTATAAATTTCTTTAAATATACTCTCACATTTAGTTCTATCCATTTTATTTGGTAATTCATTATACTGCTCTCTAAATTTTTCAATTGCATTATAAAGTCTGTCTATTTTTTCAATACCATTACATCCAAAGATAAATCCAATTTCATATCTGTTTACATATTGGAATCTTTCTAATATTTTTAATATTATTTCAAAAGGAAATACAAATTGTTCTTTTGGTATATTTCTTCCTATTTCTGTTGCTTTACTTGGAAAATGCATTTTTAATAGTTGTTTTAGAAAATCTTCGCTATCAAATCTATCATTTTCTATTAATTTTCCAACTTCAGTACTTTGAATAAGTCCATCATTATCAACATAACCAAAACCAAAAAATTCAAATGTAGCTTTGTCATTTCTTGCATTACTTTCTGTTTCTGTAATATCAAACATTCCTGAAACATAGTCTTCATAAGACATTTGAGCTAAATTTTCATCTTCATCTTTATGAGCATTATATACATACTCTCTTCTAACAGGATGTATGGCTTTTCCTCTTATATCTAATTGTTCCGTTTTTTCTTCCCAATTTTTATTTTCTAATTTAGAAAAATATTTAAACCATTGTACTGTTTTAACAACACTTCTTGGTTTCGTTCTCCATCCCCATGACATAGCTTTTCCCCCTAATAATTTGTTATCAATAAATGTTCTACATCTTTATCATTTCTATTTTGAAAACTTACAAGATATTTTTTATCAAATGTTTTTATATTAAACTCTTTTGTATTATATAAACTATAAATAAAGTCAGTATTCTTTATAATCAACATTATATTTGCTTTTGTATTCTTTAAATATTCGCATAATCTCACTTGATCATTCTTATCAAACTCATTTTTTGCGTATGTTGAAAATTCAGTATCATATGGAGGATCTAAGAATATAAAATCTCCCTTTTTAGGTTTGATTTCTTTAAGGAAATCCTCAAAGTCTTCACAATATATCTGAGTATTCTTCATATATTCCTTAATTTGCTTACTTCCTATGTAATTAATTTTCTTAATAAATTCTTTTCTATTATAGCTTATCCCACCATAAGGTACATTAAACTTTCCACTTTTATTATATCTAAACATAGATGCATAGCAAAATTCTCTTATAAAATAAAATATTGCTGTATAAAATGGCATATCAATATTTAAATTTTCAGCTTCGTTATATAAATGTCTAAAGTGCATATAAAATGCACTTTTAAATGCACATTCAATATTATCAAGAGTATCTTTTTCACTCATCTTTTTTCTTTGAATTTCTATTTTATACATTCTATTCATTTTAGAAATTAGGTTTTTTACAATTTCATTTATAAAGTTATCTATTTCAATATTAAATTCTGCAGATAATATCCCATTAAATTCTTTAGCATGTCTTATTACAAATGCATATATTCTATCATTAAATTGTTGCTTAATTTCTTCTGTATTTTTATTATCAAGTTGTTTACAATACTCTCTATACATTTTTAATAGTTCATCTGCATTATTTTCAACAACACCTTCTAATAATACCCAGTTTTTATAAATAGCTTTTAATTTAGTAAAAAATTCTTTATCTTGATTTTTAATGCATTTATATAAATTTATTAATTCTTCAGATTTATCATTTATTACTGAATTTTCAATATCTAGTTCAAAATAAACTGCTCCGCCCTCCTACAAAAGGCTCTATATATCTATCTATTTTACTTGGTAAATTTTCTTTTATGTATGGTAATTCTTTTTCTTTTCCACCAGCCCATTTTATTATTGGATTCATAAAAATAATCTCCTTTATTCCAATTACTTATTTTATATCACAAAATACTTTTTAAAACAACAAATTATGAGTTATTTTCTAATTTATTTTTGTTTGTTACATATTGTCAAATATTTGTTTATTATGCAATAGTTTTTTAATATTTTTTTATTTTAATTTTTCCAAAAGAAATTATCATAAGGATAACCTTCCTCAATATACTTCTCAGTTAACTCCATCTTATATTGTTCATCAATTCTAAATATTTGTGTTTAACTACATTTTTGCAAATCCATTCCACTCCTTCTTTAGAAATCACAACTTTATTATCAACTAAAAATTTATATTCTTCTAACCCACTATCACACATTTCCTTTATTGCTTTTCTAACAGTGATATCTTCTCTATTGAAATATTTACATAGCTGTTTTATCTCCATATCTTCATTCCACCAATTTTCATTATGTTCTATTTTTAGCAATTCTTCATATTGTTTTATTCTAAGTTTAAAAAAATCTATATCAGCATCTATTAAAGATTTTTCTTTTTGAAAATAGACTTGAGTTAGCCAGTAGTACCCTTCAATCAAAACAAAATATTTTCTACTTCTAATTTTTTCACTTCTCCATCTACAAGTTGGATGTTTTTTTATCATAACATCTATTGCTCTTCTTAAATCCATTTCTGATATTTCTTTACCATGTTTAGTTGTTATTCCTAGTGCATGTAATCTCATCAAAATTTTATTGTATGATAAAAAAATACTATCAAAAAATTGCTCTGAATCTACTTTCATTTTTTATTATTTCCTTTCTGTACAAATATCTTAATGCTAGTTTACGAAGCATTAAGATTTAGCAAAATTAATTTTGCTTGAATATAGGTAATATTTTTTATTACCTAATATTCACCAGCTTGGTGTATTGACACCGTTTTCGCTGTTTAGGACAAATTGCCCTAATACCCTTTTTGCTCTCCGAGGGACTTTTTTTAATAAAAATTTTCAAAAAAGTCCAAATTTCTAAATTAAAAACTTGAGCTTTTTTGCTTTACTTTTATAGCAAAATATACTATAATAAATTTAGATTTTGGATTAAGTTAGCATTTAGTTTGATCGCTTGTGCTAGCTTTTTCTTTTTGATTTTCATCATATCTTTTTAGTTCAATTCCATAACACATTTGATATAACTTTTGAATAATTGCATCCGATAATTCTTTATCATTACTTTGCTTAAATCTATGTAATAAGCCTTCTTTATCAAACTTAGTTGTTATTATAATTGGTAACTTATTTTCATTTCTATTTTCTATAATTGTATATAGCTTGTCTAATGCCCAATGACTTATTTTTTCTGTTCCTAAATCATCTATTACAACCATATCTACATTAGAAAATAGTTCTATTAACTCATTTTCTGACTTTGAATTATCTTTAAAAGTTTCCTTTATCATATCCAATAATGATGTTAATCTTCCCATTAAAACTAATTTATCTTTTTCTATCAATTCATTTGAAATTGATGCTGCTAAATGTGTTTTTCCCGCTCCAGAATTTCCAGTAATAATAAGTCCATTTTCTTGTTCATTGTTAATACATTTCTTAGTATAATCTTTTGCAATTGCTACTTCTTTTTTATTAACATCTGTTACTTTAAAATTATTAAAATTATAATCTTTTAGCCTTTTACTAATATAATTTTGAGAATAAAATTGACTAATCATTTCTCTATAATGTTCTTTCTTTTTCTGCTCTTGAATTCTAAAGTCTATATCTTTCCAATAGTTTTTGGATTCTTCACAAGTACATCTTTCATATTCAATTAATTCTGAAGATACATTAGTGTATAAATAGTCTAATCCTATTGGCTTTAAATCTTTTCCACAAAATTTGCATTTATTGTGGAAATCCTTTTGAAAATTTTCATATTTTGTATTCTCTAAATCCATTATTGTTCTCATTCTCCTTTCTGCTCTTTTCTAAATTTTCTTCTACTGTATTATCTTCTTGTGCGTTATTTTCCGTTATTGTAACGTTACTTTTTTCTTTTTCACTTTTCAATTTTTCACGATATCTTTGCTGTCTTATCCTATTTTGTTCTAGATATTTTTCAGTTGCTTCAACACTTTGGTATTTACTCCAATTTTTAATTTTGTATGCTCCTTCTTCTATAATTAGCATATTTAATTCTTGAAATTTATTAATAATTTTCTCCATTTTTTTCTTAGATTTTCCCATAATCTTTGAAAAATTTTCTATTGTCATTGGTGTATTTTTTCCTATTACTAACTTTCCTTCACTATTACATTCCATAGCAATAGTTATCAACTGGATCCATATTCTAAAATATGTGTCCCCATCAGTTTCTTTTAGTAATATTTGAATTTTTCTGTTTGAAAATATTTTAATTTCTAGTTTTAACCATTGTAAATTATACATATCCTCCTTTCCCCGCTTTCCTTACAATCTAACTGATAGATTGCTGTTCCATATTTTCTAAATATTCATCTAGTGCTTGTACTCTAAATAAATATTTTCCACCAACTTTTGAGCATGGTATTTGTTTTCTTCTTACTAGTTGATTAACTAACCAATAAGATATGCCCAAATACTCTGCTGCTTCTTTCATCGTTAGTGTTGTTCTTTGAACTTTTTGTAATTCCATAGTCTCACCTCCAGATTTTTAGCAAATTTGCATTGACTTTTGTTAACATTTGTATTATATTGTGTATAGTTAACTTTGTAAATACTTTATTGTTTATTTTGATAGTAAGTTAACTCTTGATGATTTTATAAATTGTTAACGGAGGAATTATGAAAGAAGATAAAGTAAATAGTAATATACACATCTCTATTAATAATGGAGAAGAAATCAAACATATAACTTTATTGTATGGTGATCCAAATCGTAAATTACCTGAAGGTGTTTCAGTTTTAGATATTATAAAAGATTGCTTAACTGAAGATGAATATAAAGAATATAAAGAATTATTTACTGAACATTTAAAAACCAAACCTTTTACCAATAAAATAAAAAGAAAGATAGATTATTTAGATATACCTAAAAAGCTGCATTACTACGAACTAGGCGAACTTTCAAATTGTCATTTTTTTATAAAAGACCATTTTTCCATTTATGACAGAGGAACAAATTTAATTGATTTTTTAAATACAAATTTTTCTAATTTTGATGAATATTTTGTTTGGTTTACTAAATTTTTTACTTCTTATATAAAATATTTTGAAAAAAGTGATATAGAAAATTTAAAGATTGATAAGTCTTATAGTTATGATGAAATTGAAAATTTAGGACAAAAATACTTCAAATTAATAAAAAAAGATGCCATAAAAGTTCAAAAGATTTACTCTGAATTTATTGACTACATTTTCAATAAACATCCTCTTGAAAATTCAAGAACAATGACTAAGCAGATGAGATTTTATATTTACTACACATCACATTTTAAAACACTAAAGCCATATGTTACTGATTTTAAAATAGATGATGCTTTTAATTATAAAATTTTTCCTGAGTATCTTGAAACCAGTGAAGATAAATTATTAGGATTTTTTACAACAGGTCAACATTTTGCTGATGTATATGCCGAAACTAATGCAACAAGCTCTAGTATTTATACCATACTTTATATTACATTATTTAAATTTGTAGAAGAAAATAACTATATAATAAAAAAATGTAAAAATTGTAGTAAATACTTTATAACAGATAATCCTCGCATTAATTATTGTAATAATTTATTTAAAGGCAAACAAACTTGCAGGGATATTGGTAATCAAATTGCTCAAAGAATTAAACAAGAAAATGATAAAGTATATGGAAAATATCGTAAAATGTATTCTAAAAAAGCTATGTTAGTTAAACGTAACCCTGATATAAAAGTTTATAAAAAAGATTATGAGAATTGGAAAAAAAAAGCTAAAAAATTTATGGATGATATAAGAAATGAGAAAAAAACTTATGAGGAATTTGATAAATGGCTAGATGAAAATAAATAAAAAAATTTATAATTTGAATAAATTTTAACACATTTTTGTTTTTTATGATAAAATATATAATAATTGGAGGATTATAAATGAATAAAATTTTTAATTATGAAAAGGATTTAGTGGAAAATTTCAAAAAAACATATTTTAATAAAAAATCTTGTATTTTAATAGATGAAATGCCAATTCGTTGGGGAAATATAGATGTTGTAAGCATTACCAATACTGTCCTTCCTTTTACTGAAGCCCAGTTATCTGTTCTTTCTAATCCAACAAGTGCTAAGCTCTTTTTAAAGACTAAAAAAAATAGACCTATTACTGAAAAATCTTTAATTAAAAATATAGGTGCTAGTGAAAGCACTTGTAAAATAGCACTTCGTAACTTACTAAAAAATAATCTTATTGTAAGAAAAGATAATATATACTATAGAGCTATTGACTTTACATTTCCTAAAGTTATAATATCTGGCTATGAAGCAAAATTAACTGATTATAATAAGGTCTTTTTTCAAAGTTGTTTAAATAAAAACTATGTTGACTTAAGTTATATGGTATTTCCCCTTGATGTAGCTAATAAAATTTTTGAACAGCATAAAGATATTTTGTCTAAAAGTGGAATTGGTTTAATTGGAACTTCTTTAAATAAGTCAATTACTTTATTAAAGGCTCAAAAACAAAATGATGTAAAAGATTATTTAAGACTAATAAATTTAGCTCAATCACAAATGATTTCATTAACAAATGAAGTAGCGTTATCATAGTAACGCTACTTTTTTTTCAAACAGTTCTATTGCAAATTGCCAATCATCGATATGCTTGAATTCAAGTCTTACTCTATTTTGAACTTCTTTTTTGTCGCTTGTAGCACTTAATATTTCTTCATAAATATTTCTAGATTTTTCTATACACTGCTTCATATATTCTATTTTTTCTAAAATAGTCTCTTTTTGATTTATTTCTATAATTATGTTATGCAAAGCTTCCCAATATTGTTGTTCTAAATCAACAAAGGATACATTATCTTGGTCTTCTAGCGCTACTACATCCCATTGAGTATTAGAATACAATTTAGTTATATCTATTTCCTTACACTCATTAATCAGTTCCAATGTCATATAAGTTAATGCTGGTATTGATACATACCTTTTTTTTCTTATTCCAAATGAATCTACTGACTCAAATTTTGATTGTTCAAATTTTCTTAAATTATTAAACCAACCTGTTGAAACAGCATCACAATCCAACATTGCAAATAGAATAGAATTTAAAAAGCTATATCCCATTATGACTTTAAATCCATCCATCTTTAATGAATATATAAAATAAAGGATATTTGATAAAGTTTCTGGATCCATTGACTCATAATTCTTTATTTGCGTTAACGGATATTTTATTATTAAATATATTCCATCTTTTTTGTCTACATTATCGCTAATATCTTCTAGAATATCTTCTAAATCATTTTTACTATGAAAAATTTCACTTGCTATCATTAATGACATATAATAATTTTTAAACTCATAATTATCTCTAAAATAATTATAAAAATCTATTGTATAATCAAATTTCCAGTCTATTGCATCTATACAAAATCCAGGTGTTATTATGTTGTTACTAATTTCTTTTACTTTTGCACTATAATTGTCAAAATATTTAAATAATCTTTCATCTCTTTTTCTCCAATCTTTTCTTGTAACTTCAACTGGATATTCAAATTGTTCATTTAAAAGTTTAAGTAGCTCACTTCCAAAAGTTGAATAATAAAATTGTGGATCAATAAAAGTGTTGTTTTGATTTAAATGTATCGAATTATTACAATATTGTTTGATAGACTCTATTGTTTCTTCTCTAGGAGAAAAAACTGTTCCTTCTACAATATTATTTTGAAAAGCTTTATCTATTTTCTGACCTTTAGCAGGTCCATGTTGTATTAATAACTCTGTCATATTATCTTCCTCCTTTCAACAAAGAAATTGCATCATTAAATGCATTTATGTCATAAAATCTTAATTTTCTATCTACCTGTAACATTTTCTTAATCATATTAAATAATAAAATATTTTTTGTAGTCTCCTGCTCTGCAAATTTAAAAAACTCATCTTCTATAGTTCTGTCAAAATTTTTTATAATTTCCTCATGTGGGTTGCTACTTTTTTCTATTACCATATACCTATATAGTAAATTTTTTCCTGTGACAATTTCATATAAAATTATGCCAATTGAATATAAATCACTTGAAAAATCAACATTAACAGCCAAACCTTTATATTGTTCTGGAGAAGCATAATAATCTTTTCCTAACATATATCCTAACCTTGTAGAATTTCGATCAATTATTTTAATAAATCCTGGATCGATAATCACTGGTTTATTTGATGTAACTATTATATTATCAGGTGAAATATCTCTATGCACAAATCCATAATCAGTATATCTTTTTATTGTATTTGATATTTTTACCAAAAAATCAATAGCATAATCATATATATCAATTTCATTTCTTTTAACTATTTTTATTTCATCAGTTAACGAAAGTCCTTTTACAAATTCTTCTATTAGTAATCCATAGAATCTTTTTCCAATTTTAATATTATTTTTAAAAGCATATAATTTAGGAAATAAACCTTCTGTATTGACACATACCTCTATATATCTATTAAAAGATCTTTTTGATAAATATATACATTCTAGTATTTCTTCTACATTAAGTGTTGTTGTGTTATCTGATAATTTATTTTCGAATTCTTCTATTGTTTCAGCTTCGATTCCTAAACATTCTAATCTGTCATCACTTAATCCTTGCATATAATTAAAAAGTTTAGCAATATATAATTTCTCTTCATTTTCTTTGATAAAAAATGTTAAAGATTGTCCACTTGGTTTACTATTGAATTCTATATTATACGATTCCTTCCAAATGTTCGTTTCACACATTAATTGTATAATCTCTTTATTAAATTCTTCCATATTCTCTCCTTTGTCAAATCATATCATATTTTCTGTAAAAAGTCTAGCAATTCACTGATATTACAACTTTCGACAATTTTCTACATTTTATTATGCTCGTAAATTTTTTAAGTTTCTTTTTGAAATCTCTTGCATTTTGTTAACTATTATTGTATAATAGTTTTGTTAACAACAATATATATACTCCTCCCACCCATAGGCATCCTTGAAAGGAGGTGAATTAAGTAATGGCTGGGAGTATAGAAAAAAGAGGAAAAAATAGTTACAGGCTAACAGTAGCTGAAGGATTTGACCTGAATGGAAAACCTATGATACACAGAAAAACAGTACATGGAACTAAAAAAGATGCAGAAGTTGAATTAGCAAAATTTGTTACTGAAGTACAAAATGGTTTAGTTGTTGATGGTAAATCTCTTAGCTTTTCTGAATTTACAGAAATATGGAAAAGAGATTATGGTTCAAAAGAACTTGCTCCTACTACATACAAGCGTTATTGTAGAATGTTAGAAACAAGACTTTTACCATACTTTGGGCATTTTTACATTAACAAAATTAGACCAACTGATATTATGAAGTTTTATGATTTACTTGAAAAAGATACTCAGTTAGTTAGGAACAATGGTTCAAAGACTAAAAAGCCCTTATCTGGTAAAACAATTTTGGAACATCACAGATTATCAAGAGCAATGCTTCATAAAGCAGTTTATTGGCAATTAATAGTGGCAAATCCTGCTGAACGTGTTCAATCACCTAAGGCTAGGAAACCTAAAAGAAGATCTTATAATGATGAGCAAACTAAAATACTACTTGAAAATTTAGAACTACTTTCTATTGAAGATACTAAGTATAAAGTTGCTATTATTCTAACAATCTTTACTGGTGTGCGTTTAGGCGAGTTAATGGGATTAGAATGGCAAGATGTTGATTTTAAAAATGGAATAATCAGTATTAATCGTTCTAGTCAGTATCTATCTGATATGGGAGTTTTTACAAAAACACC
>CAOKHL010000002.1 GCA_948468315.1 uncultured Eubacteriales bacterium | reverse complement strand
CTCCTATTAACATTGGTATAGTTATAGCTGCTAATATTAGTAAAACTATAACTGTTACGACTAATGCTATAAGAGTTATTCCTTTATTAGTTTTTAAAGCCCCTGTGTGTGTGTGTGTACAGCCGCAAGGGGTTTGAGCTCCAGTTGTTTTGTTAATATTCATACCTTTTTCTCCTTTTGTTTTTGAAATTTTATGCATTAAAAATACTACAAAAAATATGACAATACAATAGACGTATTTTTCTATTTTCTTTCTATATCTACGGATATACTTATTTTGTCGATTATTATAGTTTGATGATATTTAGATTACAATTTATCAGACTTATATCTCCTGTTCTTAGGGGTATATGTATTTGCATATTTTTTGATCTATTAATATCTCTTAAAATAAAAAAATACTATCCACAATCTTTTTATAAGTTGTTGATAGTATAAAAATTAATTGATAGTATTTTTTATATACAAAATACTGCATATAAAGGTATTGATTTTATATTATTTTCAAACCCAAAGTTCTTCTCTGAAATTCTAATTGCATATTTAGGATTATATGTTTTCATATATAAATCTAAACTCCTAGACTTTGTGTTTATACTTGATTTAACTTCAATTGGTAAAATGTCCATATTCTTTTGAATTAAAAAGTCTAATTCTGCTTTTCCATTTGATTCCCAATAATATGATTCATATCCCTTAATTCTTAATTCATTTGCTACATAATGTTCTGTAAGTGGTCCCATTGCTATCATTGTCGGCTGCTCACTTAAATCTATTTGATATAATGGATATCTTGCTTTATTTACAAATAGTCCAACATCACTCATATATAATTTAAATGATGTTAAGTCTTTATACATTTCTAATGGTAATTCAGCTGCTACTTTATAAACTTGGTTTACTATACCACTATTTTTTAACCATAATACTGCTTCTCCAAAAATTCCAGATGTTCCACCTTTTGAAATTACTTTATACTGGAACTTTTGATTGTCTTTAGCTAACTGAACTGGTATAGAATCAAACGCAGATATAATCCTATTTGATAAACTATTGTCAGCATACTTTGTCATATCCCTTTCATAAGATAAAAGTATTTCTGCTTGAATATCTATAGCAGCAATTGTCTTTTGTTCAGTTAAATATGTCTGGACAACTTCTGGCATTCCTCCTATAACTAAATATGTTCTGTATAATTTTAAACATAATTTATGAATGTCTTTATCCATTTTTTCATTATTATCAAAGTGATTTTGTATTTCTTCTATTAAATTCTCTCTTCCTATAGCTATTAAAAATTCCTTAAATGATAGTGGATACATATTTATTATTTGAACTTTTCCCACTGGAAATGAATAGCTCTCTCTATTAATTGCTATTCCGAAGTAATGATCCTGCTGCTATTATGTGATATTCTGGAGCATCTTCACAAAAATATTTTAAGGATGTTAAAGCTCTTTCATTTGATTGAATTTCGTCAAAAAATATTAACGTTTTTTCTGGCAATATCTTTTCTCCATAAAATAATTCTAATTTATTTATTATATATTTAACATCTATACTTTCTGCTATTTCAGAACTTAGTTCATGGTTTGTTTCAAAATTTACATATATTAAATTGTCATAGTATTCTTTTCCAAATTGTTTAATTATATATGTCTTTCCTACTTGTCTTGCACCATGGATTATTAAAGGTTTTCTATTTTTTGATTTTTTCCATTTCAATAAATCATCTACAATCTCTCTTCTCATAAATCTAATATACCTCCCTTTACAAATTATATCATATATGTTCTAAAAAATCAATCATGTTTCTTACTTTTTATAACTTATAAGGTATTTTATGTATATTTTTTATATTTATTCATTTTATATTATTTTATTATTTCAGTTTTGGTTATAATTTCTATTATTCCTATATATTATTTATATAGAATTTATCTGGAGGAAAATAATGAATTTTAAAAAAATACTTTCTATAATTACTATTTTTACTGTTATAGTTGTTCCTATCTTTTCATTTGCCGATGATTATATTGAAAATGATATTTCTTTAATTGACTCTGAAATTAACACTTCATCTGATTTATCTGAAACACCAAACATAAATGCTAGACATGCCGTGATCTTTGATAGAACATCAAAAACAGTCTTATTTGGTAAAAAGGAAAACGAAATATGTAAAATGGCTTCTACTACTAAAATTATGACTGCTATTGTTGTTATTGAAAATTGTAATAACTTAAACGATACTGTTACTGTATCCAAAAAAGCTGCTCGGTACAGGTGGTTCTAGATTAGGATTGTCTGTAAATGATAAAATTACAGTAGAAAATCTACTTTATGGTCTAATGCTAGTCTCTGGAAATGATGCTGCTGTAGCACTTAGTGAATTTATTGGTAACAGTGTAGAAGGATTTGCAAATATGATGAACCAAAAGGCTGCTAATTTAGGCCTTATTTCTACTCACTTTGTAACACCACATGGTTTAGACCAAGATGAACATTATACTACTGCTCATGAATTAGCCAAAATTGCTGATTATGCTCTTCAAAATGAAACTTTTGCTAAAATTGTAAAAACTTCTAATTATACTGTAACTATAGATGGTAATTCCAAATCCCTTCATAATACAAATGAACTCCTAGGATATTTAGACGGTGTTTATGGTGTAAAAACAGGATTTACAAATGGAGCTAACAGATGTTTAGTTACTTCTTGTAAAAGAGGTGATTTAGATGTTATTTGTGTTGTCTTAGGTTGTGATACAAAAAAAGATAGAGGTTTAGATAGTATAGAACTTATTAATTATACTTTTAATAATTTTTCAGTTGTAAATATAAAAGATATCATAGATAAAAATTTTAATGATTGGGTGTCTGAAAAATCTCATAAAATTGAGGTAAACAAAGGTGTTCCTTCAAATCTCAATTTCATTTTGGATGAATCCCAAATTTACTTTAAGTCTATTGCTGTGAAAAAGGATCTCATAGATGCTATTAATACTTCGATTTCTTTTTCTGAATATTTCGAAGCTCCTTTATCAGAAAATAATATTATTGGTGAAATGGTTGTAACTATTGGAGATGTTACATATCTTTCTATTGATATTTTGAATGGAAATATGGTTAAGAAAAAAGATGTTTTTAATTATCTAGAAGATTTTATAGAAAACTATTTTGAATATTTTGCTATACAATAGAAATCATATATATGAATTTTCTTTATTAGGTATTGACTTTTCTGAATTTTTTTGTTATTATAGTAAGGTATTTTGCGGGAATAGCTCAGTTGATAGAGCGCCGCCTTGCCAAGGCGGAGGTCGCGGGTTTGAGCCCCGTTTCCCGCTCCAAAAAAAAAATTAAATTTATGGTACTTTTTTTCTATTTAGTGCATATAATTTAATATAATATGGCGACTTAGCCAAGCGGTAAGGCACGAGTCTGCAAAACTCTGATGATCGGTTCGACTCCGATAGTCGCCTCCAATTTATGAATTATTTTATTTTTTATACTATTCCCTTCTTTTTAGACTGGTTTATGTTAAAAATTTTAATTCAAATCTAAAAAGGGAGGTTTGTATAATGGAAAACAATGAATATACTGATATTACTTTAGTGTGTAAAGATTGTGGTTCTGAGTTTGTTTTCACTGCTGGTGAGCAAGCTTTTTATGCTGAAAAAGGGTTTGATAATAAACCTGTTAGATGTGCAGAGTGTAGAAGAGCTAGAAAACAACAAAGATTTAACAATAATTAGTAAGTATTAAAAAAAGAGAAAATATTGAGGTATCGATATTTTCTCTTTTTTTTGTATATTTTAATGTAACAAAATTATTCTGGTTTTTTAACTTTTCTTTATTTATACTATATTATTAAGAGATAAATATGATAATAAAGAGTTTGGAGATATTGATATTTGATTTTATATGAATATCTTTAATATTTTGACATATAATATACAGAAGTAAAAAAATATTTTTTTAAAAGTTTTACGTCTTAAAACGTAAAACTTGACTAAACATATAAAGCATTGTATAATAATATTAGAGGTGAATATTATGTTAAAAAGAGAAAAATACTTAAATAAGCTAATAGAAAGTAAAGATTTAAATCTAATTAAAGTAATAACTGGTGTTAGAAGAAGTGGAAAAAGTACCTTATTACTTCAATACAAAGATTATTTATTATCTCAAAACATTTCAAATAAAAATATTATATATATAAATTTTGAAAGTGCTGATTGGTATCATATAAAAAATTATCAAGATTTATATGATTATATAAGAAATAATATTCAAAAAGGAAAGAATTACATATTATTAGATGAAGTACAAAATGTAGAAATGTGGGAAAAAACTGTTAACTCTTTATTAGTAGATGTTGATTGTGATATTTATATAACTGGTTCAAATGCTTATCTATTATCAAGTGAACTTACTACATTACTTGCTGGACGAGTTCTAACAATAAAAATTTATCCATTTTCATTTAATGAATTTTTATCGGAATATCCATTTAAAGATAACGAAGATAAATATGAGAAGTTTGACAAATATCTTAAATTTGGTGGTATGCCAATGTTAGTAAATATGAACAATAACGAAGAATTAATGACTAATTACTTAAATGATATTAAAGAAGTTGTTTTAAAAAAAGATGTTATAAACAGAAATAATATTAAAGATGTTATATTTCTAGACAATTTAATAAAATATATGTCTACTTGTATAGGTAATTTAACTACTCCAAATTCGATTTCTGATTTTATGAAAAAGAATGGTAGCAATATTACAAATGAAACTGTAGATTCTTATTTAAAAATGATTGAAAATGCTTATTTTATTTATAGAGTTCCTAGATATGAACTTAAAGGAAAGCAATTATTAAAAACACAAGGAAAATATTATTTTGTTGATAATGGACTAAAAAATATTATTAGTGGATTTTCTTCATATGATACTGGAAGTAGCTATGAAAATTTAATATATGTTGAACTTTTGCGTAGACGGGTATGAAGTTTATGTTGGTAAATATAATGACATAGAAATAGATTTTATAGCAATAAAACCTGATGAAAGGGTTTACTATCAAGTATCTAGAAGTATTCTGGACGAGAAAGTTGAAGAAAGAGAAAAAAAATCTTTACTTGCAATAAAAGATAATTATCCTAAAATTATATTAACTATGGATAAAGTAAAAAATAAAGAAATCGATGGTATTAGGGTTATTAATATAATAGATTTTTTAATGAATTAGAGGTAACATCAAGAAAAATTTTACTGATGAAATAAACTTAACACATCAATTTTTAATACAAAAAAGTCAGTGTTATCAGTGGATTAAAGAATTAACTCGTCTTATGATAGCCTCCAATTTATGAATTATTCTATTTTTTATACTATTGCCTTCTTTTTAGATTAGTTTATGTTAAAAATTTTAATTCAAATCTAAAAAGGGAGGTTTGTATAATGGAAAACAATGAATATACTGATATTACTTTAGTGTGTAAAGATTGTGGTTCTGAGTTTGTTTTCACTGCTGGTGAGCAAGCTTTTTATGCTGAAAAAGGGTTTGATAATAAACCTGTTAGATGTGCAGAGTGTAGAAGAGCTAGAAAACAACAAAGATTTAACAATAATTAGTAAGTATTAAAAAAAGAGAAAATATTGAAGTATTGATATTTTCTCTTTTTTATACTTAACACATTAATTTTAAATGTGAATTACTTTATATTTTTAAAATATACAAACATCTTCATTAATTAAAGTTATTTCTATCATATCTATAACATCATCTACAAACTTAATAGTTATATAATCTTCCATCTCAAAATTTCGCTCTTTATATTTATTTATAGTATATTTTACCCAATCTCTTATAACATCTTCAGTCATATTATTAATTGAAATCTTATCTCCTTTTAAAAATTTATCTTGTACTTCTTTCCACCATCGCTCATCTATATTACTATTCTCAAATTTTTCAATTTGCTTTTCGTAATATGAGTATGCTGAATTATAGTCAAATCCCCTTTTTATTAAATCAGGATATAAAATTTCTCTATAAATTTTGTCACAAAATATATCTGTTAATATATGAATTAAATATCCAACAAGATAAGTATTTTCATATTTATTACAATTTTCTTTATAAAAACATATTACATTATCTTTCCACTTATCTAGATCTTCATCTCTTAAATGACTTCCCCATCTTTTTTCTTTACTAGCAAATCCATATGCATTTACTGCATCTGGAGCCATCACTCCTAAATAAAAATTATTTGTATCATATTTTTTATATTTTTTTGCTATTTTATATCCAACAAATTCATGAAATAATATACTTGGCATTTCTTCCTCCTTTTTATCCAAATTATTATATCTCAAAGACATTCCATTTGCAACTCCCTGCCCAGTGCCGGTTCTTTTTTAGGGAATTATCAATTCCCTAAAAAAGAACCGGCACTGGGCAGGGAAATGGCTAAATCCCCAAAAAAGAACCGGCACTTAATAGGGAATTATCGAACTGAAATTAAATCTTTTATGTTATTATACTTGCTCTCACCTATACCACTAACATTTTTTATATCTTCTATAGCTAAAAATTTTCCATTTTCCTCTCTATATTCTATTATTCTACTTGCAAGTGAACCTCCAATACCTGGTAGGGTTTGTAGTTCATTTTCTGTTGCTTTATTAATATTAATAGTTTTATTTGTATTTTTAGAATTCGTATTTATACTTATATTTGTATCTTTCTCTGCTTCCTGAATGATATTTTCTCCACTACCTTCTATTAAAATATCTTCTTCTTCAATTTCTTGTTCATCTAAACTCGGTATTCTTATTTTTATTCCATCTTCTATAACATAAGCAAGATTTACTTTTGATATGTCTGCATTTTCTGTTAGCCCTCCTGCTGATTGTATTGCATCTTCAATCCTACTACCTTGCTTTAGCTTTACAATTCCTGGTGTTTTTACACTTCCTGTTATATGAACTATTACATATTCTTGTTCATCTTGTGTGTTTTTATTATCTTCTTGTGTTAAATTATTTGTTACTAAAATATTTTCATCTAAGTCTATATTTTCATTTTTTCCTATTTTATTATAAATATAATATATAAATCCAATCGATACTACTATTATAATTACAATTAAAATTCTTTTTTGATTTTTGTTTAAATTGTCTAACATTTTTACCTCCTATTTTTGATAATTTTATTGCAAAATTTTATTATATATTGTATAGTTTAAGTTAAACAGTTTAGAGCTTATATTTATTATGTTACTAACTAAACTGTAATGTGTTTAGAAAAGTTGGAGAAATTATGAAAAGAAAAATACTCTTGTTATTAATGTTTATTTTTATTAGTATAGGACATTTTTCCTATGCTACAAATGATACAAATTCAGATTTAAAAATATATTCTGATGCTGCAATACTAATTGATGCTAATACTGGAACTGTATTATATTCAAAAAAATCTGATGAAAGGTTATATCCTGCAAGTACTACAAAAATTTTAACAGCTATTATTGCAATAGAGAAATGTAATTTAGATGATGTTGTGACTGTTTCAAAATCCGCTGTATCTGCCATTCCCGCAGGCTATTCTTCTGCTTATTTGTCTGAAGGAGAGAATATAAGTGTAAAAGATTTATTAACTGTTTTTCTAGTACATTCTGCAAATGATGCTGGATATATATTAGCTGAACATATTTCAGGTTCAATTGATGAATTTGCTAATTTAATGAATAAAAAAGCTTTAGATCTTGGATGTAAAGATACTCATTTTGTTAATCCAAGTGGTATTCATAATAAAGAACATTATACTACTGCTTATGATTTAAGTTTAATTGCAAAATATTGTATGAAAAATTCTATATTTAGAAATATTGTTTCATTAAAATCTTGTACTATAAATAGTACAAATAAATTTGGTGTAAGAAAATATGCAAATACAAATGATTTATTAAGTCCTTCTTCTAAATATTATTTGGAAGATTGTATTGGAATAAAAACAGGCTATACAGCACAAGCAAAAAATTGCTTAATTTCTGCATGTAATAAGGATAATTTGGAATTAATTAGTGTTATATTAGGTGCCAATCAAACCGAAAAGGGTGAAAGTTCAAGATATATAGACACTATAAATTTATTTAATTATGGATATTCGAATTTTTCTATAAAAACATTTGCTGAAAAAGATGATGTTATTGAAACAATAGAAGTTAAAAATGGTTCTAAAGATACAAAAAATTTAGATTTAATATTAGAAGATTCTATATCTGGTTTGATAGGAAATAATGATGAAGTCTTAAATCCAAATATACTTCTAAAAGAAAATATTTCTGCTCCAATTGCTAAAAATTCTGTTATAGGAACTGTTACATACTCAGTAGGTGATATATCTTATACGAAAAATTTAATTGCTTCACATGATGTTGAAAAAAATAACACTTTGGTTGTTATTCTAGTAATTATATTAAGTGTAATTATATTTTTGATATTAATGAGATTTTTATCTTTGAAATCTAAGAAAAAAAGGAAAAGAAAAATTAAATATAAATATTTATAATAATAAATTAATTTGATAATAATTTTAGAAAATTGGAAAAGAGGATATCCCCCCTTTTCCAATTTTATTTATAATCCTTACCTATAACAATCTTTACATCTACTGTACTTGAGCTTGATGTGCTTTTTTGTATATTTCCTACTTTTAATATATCTTTTATATCTTCCATTATATCATTTTGTACTGCTGTTCTATTTACTATTGTTGTTTTTGAAGTTGTAGTTGTTGTTCCAGTTTTATATACATTATATCCTTTATCTTTTAATGCTTTTGTTGCTTTTGTAAGTAAAGTGCTATCTCCACTTCCATTTAGTAATTCTATTTTTATTTTTGAAGCTGTTTTTGTTTGACTACTATTTGTTGAAGTACTATTTGATGTATTGTTTGTATCTGTATTATTTTCTGTACCTTCTGTGTTTTCTTCTTTATTGCTACCATTTTGCTTAGTAAATAATTCATCTACTAATGCTTTTGTTTCTTTTTCATTGTGTATGAAGAATGATAATTTATTATAATAATCGGCTTCTCCTGGCAGACTTGCTGCCTCTATATTTTCTGTATTAAAATCTACCGCATATGCCACATAATCTTTTATCATAGACCAATTTGATATATTTGTTTGTACATTTTGTTTTAATATATCAATAAAGCTTCCTATTTTTGTTATATTTTTTAATTGTAATGTTTGTTTTGCAACTTCTGTTAAAAATTCTCTTTGTGTTCTCATTCTACCTAAGTCGTTATCTCCATATGATGCTGGATATGAAGTTCCGTTATTATTTTTTCTAAATCTTACTAACCATTCTGCTTGCTCACCATTAAGTTTTTGTGGACCTGCTTTTAGGTGTATATATAAGTCTTGTGAACTGTCATCATAATCCATGTTTATTGGTACATCAAATTCAACTCCACCTATTTCATCAACTAATTGCACTAATGCATTGTTATTTATAACTACATAATATTGTATATCTAATCCTGTAAGTTTATTTACTGCTGCCATTGTTTTTTGAGGACTAGATTGATATAATGCATTTATTTTATCATATGATGTTGCTTTATTTTTGTTTGTACCTACAAATGTGTCTCTTGGAATAGATAATAATGTTGCTTTTTGATTTTTAGGATTATATGATGCTACAATTATTGTGTCTGTAAGTTTTGAAGAAATATCTTCACTTACTCCTAATAATAGCACTGTAAATGGATCCAAGTCTTTAAGTTTCTTCTCATCTTGGCCAATAGCTGTTTGAATAAGTCCTTTCATTCCCCAGCCATGTTTGTATGCACTGTATCCTACAAATCCTCCTACAAATAAAATTATTATAAATATTATTGCTAAAAATATTTTTAATACTATATGTTTCTTTTTGGTTTTTTTACTATTTTTACTCATTTGCTTTTTTACTTCACTCTTTTCTTTCTAAATTAAAAACTATATGTGGAATTATAACAAATTCTTGCCTAAAAAGCAATAGTCTACTACAATATTATTATCATATAAGAATTTTGTAATATGTGAATTATTGATTGCTTCTGCAATTGCTCCATTTCCATTTATTGAAATTACTAAAAACATTACTGTTAGTAACAAATATATTATAACTAATCCTTTAAGTATACCATATGCTAATCCTCCAACTTGATTAAATTGTTTAATAATTGGCAATTCTGCTATTCCTTCTATTAAGAATTTTAAAACCATTAACACTATTCTAATTCCAACAAATAATATTATCCATGTTAAAATTTGTACTCCTTTACTTGCAATTGTATTTGCTACTAATTCTGTTGTTTCTTGTTTTGCACTTTCTGCTACATCTTTTATTGCATTATCTATATATTGTTGTATAATTGTCTTTTCTGAATCTTCTTTATTTTGGGTATTTTCTTCATTTGTATTATTATTTATAATTACTTCTTTTATTTTTTGTTCTATTTCTGTATTATTAATTATTATATTTGAAACTGGCTTATATAATATAAATGTTGCTGCAATTGCAATTAAAAATGCACATATGCTAAAAATTGCATTTACCAATCCTTTTTTATATCCTATAATTATGTTTAATATTAAAATCGCAACTACTACTAAATCAACTAATATTCCCATAATAATTTTCCTTTCGAAATTTATAAATTTATTATTTCTATCCTATCTTTATATATAATTATTGCTAAGTCATTTGAAATTATGACATTTGTAATTTCTTGTTTAGATGTATATTTTTTTATTAACATTCCATTTGTACTTACAAAATATATCTCTGTTCCTATATTTATTCCAATAATGTTTCCATATGAATACATTTCTTTTGCAATTTCATCAAATTTGTATGTGTATTTTTGATTATTTGATGTATTCAAAATATTTAATATCGAATTAGAATTAAATATACCTGTACCCTCTTCCTTTATATAAGCTATACTATTATTAAGATTTCCAGAGATAAATGTTATTGTGTCATCTACTGATATTAATTCTGTTTCTTTTTCGTCTTTTATCATATTTATAGAATTATTATACACACATATTAATTCATTTCTTTCTTGATATTGTACTTTTATTATCATTTTTGAAGCTTCTGCTTCTTTTGTATATATTATTGATTCCTCTGAGTTTGTTTTTGCTTTTTCAATTGATATAACTTTTATATTAGATTGGATTAAAGTTCCAGATGTATCCATTTCTGCTAATGCTACATATTTATTGTCATTTGAAATTGATACGTCAATTACTCTTGTAGATGATAAATAATTTCTTAGTAATTGATTTCCATTAGAATCATATATTGTTATTATTGATTTATATGTTGTATCTGTAGTTACTAATGCTATATATCCATTTTTATTGATACTTATCTGTAAAATTTCCCCATCAACTTTGTGTTTCCACAAATATGATTTATCTGATATTACACAAAATTCCTGTCCTCTTTTCTCTGCTATTGCTAGATATTTATCATTTGATGTAAATAATGCTGTATTAATATCAACTGATATATCAGTTATATTTTCTCCTGATGTATTATATATTTTTAAATTTTTTTCTTTTAAAATACATATATTTTTATTGTAGCAAAATATTTGATTATTTTTATCAACATTTAAGTCAATTGTTGCAACATCTTCTGATGTAATGTCTTTTCTTAATATATTTATGTCTGCCCATTTTCTAAAGTTTTCTTCTGCAATATATAATGAAAAAATTATAATTATAGCTATTATCAATATTACAATAATACTTGTTATTATAATTTTTCTAATGTTTAATTCTCTTTTAATTTGATATTCTTTTTTTTCTTCCATTATAGGCTCCTTTTTTACACTATAATTTTTTTCTTATTATATATTGTATTTATTCTTTTTGCAATATTTTAAGTCATATTGTCATAATTTAATTATTTATCATTTTTTTATAATATAAAAACCAGGTCTATTCTACTAGACCTGATTTTCATATATTTTTAAACTCCTTTATTATATGAATAGCAACTTTTATATACTTCTGTTGTAACCTCATCTACATATACTAATTTAAAGTTTTTATTAACCTTAGTTTCACTAGCTACATAACTTGTTACATTCGCACTACTCTTATAGAACATATATTTATTTGATCTTGATGCAAAATGTCCTTTTGTTACATTAAATGTTGCTGTATTTTCCATTGCTGTTGCTACATATGGCCCTGCTGCAAAAAAGTCTCCTGTTGAATTAAATGTTACTGTACATCCTGCTGCATATAATGCAATTGCAGAATATCCCTTTGTACCATCTCCCCATACATCTTCTGAACCTCCTGCATATAAAGAACATGCTCCTGTTAAATTAATTCTTCCTGTTCCTGTTCTTTTTATAACATTTCCCCATGAACTAATTATTGAACTTCCTTGTATATTAAGATCTGCTTGAGAAGTCTCCAATATACCACATTCCTTATTTATACCCTTATTTCCTATTTTAGATGTTCCTGTTATTGTTATTGTTCCTGTTGAAGCTGCTCTATGTGCAATACCATTTCCTTCTCCAATTGATACTACCTTGGCATTGTTTATAACTACATTTCCATTTCCTTCAATAGTTATTGCTGTATTATATGAAGTTACATATCCTCCATTTATTGTTAATGTTCCTGTTGAACCTTTACTTGTATATATTCCCTTATAAGCATCACTATAAATTGTTGGCGAATCATTTATTATGATATTTCCTCCATTTCCTCTAAGTGTTATTTCATTTCCTGCTGAATTGGCTATTGCACCAGTTCCTTTTATTATTAATGTTCCTCCTGTCGTAATTACTGATGTATTTCTATTCAATGTTTTTCCATTAGTATTTATTGCTATTGTTTTATTTGTACTTGCTGCCGAATTATCTGTAACATTATTTAATACTGTTATTGTTCCTCCCCCAGTGTCTCCTCCTCCTGATGTCGCTCCTGCTATCGCTGTTGCTAATGTATTGTAATATGTTGTTACATTTGATTTTACTGTACTATAATTTGCTGCTTGTACTGTTAGTAATGCTCTTCCACTTGTCGCTGTTTTTGTACTTGAGTCTACTTTTGATGTTACTACACAATAATAATATTTTCCATTTAATCCACTTGATGATGTTGCTGTATATGTTGCACTTGTTGCTCCTGCTATTGCTGTCCCTGCTGCAGTGCTACTTGTTGCTGAATACCATTGATAACTTAATGTTCCATTTCCTGTTGCTGTTACACTAAATGTAAATGGATTTCCTGCTACTACTGTTGCTGCTGTTGGATTTTTTGTTATTGCTACACTTGGATTTGCTACCCAATGTGCATAATATGTTACATTTGCTGTTCCCATTGTTGTCGTAGTCGATATTTGTGTTCCTCCACTTGCTGCTGTAAACCATCCTGCAAATGTGTAGTTTATTCTACTTGTTGTTGGTAATGTTCCTAATTGTGCTCCACTTTCTTTTATTATTGTTGCTGGATTTGCTGTTGTTCCTCCATTACTATTAAATGTTGCTGTATAACTATTTGCTGTTGTTTTTCTCCAGTGTGCATAATATGTTGTATTTGCCATTGGTACTGTTGTCATACTATTAACTAATGTTCCTCCTGTTGGGGCTGTATACCATCCCTCAAAACTATAACCCGCCTTTGTTGGTGCTGGTAATGTTCCTAAATTTGTACCATATGCTTTTGTTACTGTTGTATGTGTTGGTGTTCCTTCCATTATTTCTAATGAATGTATATATAATTCATCTCCTGCACTCCATGCGTCATTCGTTGTAGCTGGATAAAAACTAAACGTTCCATTTCCTGTTGCATTTGCAGTAAATGTAAGTGTTACTTTTTGCCAATTATTTGTTACATTTACATTTTTTCTTCCTCCCTGCTGTGATCCAATCAATAATGCTTTATTTGTATTTGATTTTATATATACACTCCATGTATATTGTTTTCCTTCTGTTAACTTGCCATTTGAAATATCATAAAAATAATATGGTCCCCCTTGTTGTCCTGCTGGCATTACAAATTTTACAATCTGTCCATGCAAAACATTTCTATCTTCTATTATTGTTTGACTTGTTGGTATTGTTGACCAAGATTTATATACAGACAAATCTGTTGAATCTTTCCATAAATTTGGTTCATAATAATTTTGGTCATATGTTATTGTATAATTATTTGCTGTCCAATGAGCATAGTATGTTGTACTTTCTGTTACTTTTGTATTTGATGTTATTTGTGTTCCTCCTACTGGAGCTGTATACCATCCTGCAAATGTAAATCCATTTCTACTTCTACTTGGTAATGTTCCTAGTGTTTCTCCATATGTTGTTACTTTTATTTCATCTTTTTCTCTTATCTCAATATTTGAGAAATTATATGTCTGTCCTTTTGCATTTACATCTAGTCTTACATAATATTCTCCTGTTGCTTTTGGCTTAAATTCAAAATTTTCATTACTTGCCATATGTGACCATGTTCCTTCTTGTCCAACTAATGTGACAAATGCTTCTACATTAGTTGCTCCAATTCCCCAAGTTCCATTTGTATCACAATTAAATACATATGTCTTATTTGCATCTAAATATACTCTTGCATTTATATATCCATATCCATCATCTAAATCTGCTGTTACTGTTACTACTTTATTGTTTACTGAATAATGCATTCTATGGGCTGCTGTATTTCCTATATTTTCTAATCCTGTTATATAATTATTGCTATTATATGTTATCATTTGTGTATTTGCCATCCAACCTGCATATAATGTTACATCTTCTGTTGGTGTATATGAATTTCCATCTGATACTCTATTTGTACATTCTGCTTCTTTATACCATCCTGTAAATGTATACCCTATCCTTGTTGGTTTATAACTTACACTACTACTGCTCCAATTTGCATATAAATTTACTATTTCTCCATTACTTGTCCCTATATTTATTACTTTTTGATTATTGTCATATACTTTTTCACCTTCTGCTGTTGTTGCCCATCCATTAAATGTATATGTTGCTGTTCTATTTGTATCTGTACTCTCACTATAATTATGGTTATATGTTACTGTATATTCTCTTATATACCCATTACTTGTTAATGCTTTTTCTTCCCCATATAAGTGCTCACTATCTTCTGTTAACCCTTCTGTTGCTCCATTTCCATTATATTTTATTGTATAACTGTATCCATTTATTTCATATTGTTTTGTGTTTCCTATTAATATATAGTTTTCCTTTTTTGCTCTTCCTCCTGTTACACTTGATATGCTTGCTGTTGATGTATGTTCTCCTGCTTCTATTGCTGTTGTTCTTTCTATATTTATTACTTCTCCACTTACCCCACTTGTCGCTGACGCTGATGGTGCTTGTTCTTTTCCATTATATAAGAATATTGTTTTACTTTCCCATTCTACACTTATACTTTTTGCTACTATCTCCCATTCAATTGTTTTAGCTTCTGTTGTACCATCTGCCCATGTATAATCTGTTATAGGTTTTACTGTTACTGTATATTTTCCAGCATCTATTGCTTCTTTTGTTCCTTCATATACTATGTTACTTCCTGTTACTCCTATTTGTGTTTGTCCATTATATGTTCTATTATTTGTTGTTACTGTTGCCATTTTTGCTGGTTTTATTGTAAAGTTTACTTTTTTTATTGCATCATAATCACCTTGTCCAGTTACTACTACTGTTGCTGTTCCTACATTTATATTATTAATATATTTTACTGTATAATCTGTTCCTTCAACTAATATTTTATCCCCATCTTTTACTGTTACTTCTGGCCTTTTTTCTGTTCCATCATATATATATGTATCTTGAGATAATGTTACTATAAAATTATTAGTTGGAATATCTACATCCCCTTCATCATCTATAATTATTACATTATCATCTACTGTTACTGTTATTGGACATTTATCTCCCTCTACAATTGCTTCTGGAATTTCTATATGAATATTTTCTTTAAATTCTTCTACATTAAGATAACCATCTGGTCCATAGCTTTTTAATGCTATCATTTCTACTTTTCTTTGTATAAGGTCTCTTTCTGTATCTTTCTTAGCTTCTTTTGCCCTAAATATTAAGCTATTTTCTCCAACTAATGTTACTAGTGTTATAGATGCCAATATTATTAAAACTATAACTGTGACTATTAGCGATACTAGTGTTATACCCTTATTGTTTTCTTTGGTATCCATACTTTTTTCTCCTTCAATTTTTCATATTACATATTAAAGTTACAATAGAAATTAAGATATTGCAACAGTATAGTCAAACCAATACTTGATATAAATATACGGATTCCTCATTTTCAATTAATTATTATAGTTAGATTATATTTAAATTACAAAATATTCTTGTTATCTTATAATTGCTTACGGCAATGGATATTTAAAATACATAATTTGACTTTAAACATTTATTTCTTTAAACAAAAAAATAGAAAAGAGAAGAAGCTCTCTTTTCCAGCTATTTACTTTTTATAATAAAATAAATTTGTATTAATCCTAAAAACCCAAATAATGGAAATAATGTATTTACTAAATTAGAAAATCTAATATTTGAAATAATAATACTACTTATACACAAAATAGTAACAAATTGTGGAAACTTTTTATTATTTTCACAGATATTATTTAAAAAACTTATTCCAACTGAAATTGCTGTTGTAAAAATTGCAATTAAAATTATTAATCCATATATATATTTAAATTCCACAAATTTTCTTTGAATTGCATATACAACTGGCATTTCAATTGTTGCAAAACTTGTATCAACATTTACTAATAATAAAAATGTTAATATGGAAATTATACTTATAATTACCCCTGTCATTACTGATATTATTATTACTTGTTTTCTACTTTTTATAAATTTTTTGAGATTTATTAATACAGGTAATACTAAAATCAAATTATAACTTGCATAAATAATAGCTTGTAAAATCCAAAAAATGCTTGTATCTATATTTGTGTTTATTCCTATTTGATTTATATCTAAATTTATTATATTTTTCGTTCCTATTACCAATATAGTTAATATTAATGCCGGTATAATTATACTATTTATTTTTGTTATACTTTCAATATTTTTTAAGAATACAAAATATGATGTAATTGCAATTAACAAGCTTCCTATAATTTTATTTATTCCGAAACTCTTGATAAATATATGTTCCAAAACCTGATACCATTATAAAAAATGTTATACATAAAAATGTATTTATGATTATGTTTATGGTATTACTTAATCTTAATTTACTAGAAAAGATATAATTTAAGAAACCTTTATAAGTGTTTATATTGTTATTATATATTATTGTTAATGTTTTATATATTGTATAACTCATTATTATATTACATAAAATTATCCCCATAATACCATTTCTACCAAATCTATAAAAAAACAAATATATTTCTTGACCAGATGCAAAACCTGCTCCTATTAATGCTCCTATAATTGTAAATAAAATCATATTAAAAAACTCCTATATATTTATTATATATAAGAGTTTTATTTTTATGATTTTATTTTTTTCTTCTTCTTACTTGCCATATTATAATTCCCAATAATATTATGGCTAATGGTACTATGAATATTATTTTTATTATTGTACTCTTTTGTCCTTCTGTTGCTGTAAAGCTACTTATTTTCGTGTAATCTTTTCTTATTGTTATATCTTCATCTTGGTCTGTTAAATATGCAATTGAGTTTAATGCTACATCTTTGTTATTCTCTAAGAATATCATTGGATTTACTTGGCTATGTATTTGTATATCTGAAACGAAGTTATTGTCTCCAAATATTACAAGTGTTGAAGCTAATTTATCATCATCTTCTTTGCTCTCCTCAGAACTTTCTTCAATAGAAGCTGTTAATGTTTTTGTAAATATTCCTCCTATTGTAAATTCTCCTTGTTCATCTCCATCTGTTGACATAGATGTGTCTGATACATCTTTTCTGAAATATGATGTATCTGGTGCTGTAATTATTGATTGTTGTTCAACACCTAAATTTTCAAGTTCATCTTTATTAATATTTATTTTTGTAGAATTTAATAATATTGCTTTTGTTAATTTATCTCCGATGTCAGTAGTACCTAAATCTTCAACTATACAACTTACATAACCTAAAGCCATTCTTTCTTTATCTGTTTCATATACATATCCTACATCAAATGGATTTATTCCATATAATGCTAATATTTTGTTAACATTAGGTAAGTCTATTTTTTCTGCATATGATGAATTTAACCATAAAATATTTCCACCTTTATTTATATATTTTGTAATTTCTTCTGTTGTTAATTCATCAAAATCCTTTACAGGTGTTGTTATAACTAGTGTATCACAGTCTTCAGGTATTTTTCCAGATGTCAACATATTTAATGTTTGATAGTTTAATACTTCATCATTTAAATATGCTGATAAATAATACATTCCTCCTGAATAGTCTAAACTATATTCTGAATATCCACTTAAAAAATATACATTTGCTATTTTGTCAACTGTTACATTTAAAATTGCTGATGTTATTTTTTCTTCTGTCAAGTCTACAGTATTGTAATTGCTATCATATGTATATAAATCATATGCATATAATATTTTTGATCTTTCTCCATTTTCTATTATTATTGCATTATTTTCATTTTTTACATTATATTTTGTTGCTATATCTGATCTTTCATTTGCATCTATGATTTCAATATTTATTTTTTTATTTGCTTTATTATATTGTTTTGCTAAAATAACAGATGAATCCTCTTCTTCAAATCCTACAAAATAGATGTTGACATCATTTTCTATATTAGAAATTCTCTCTTTGCTTTGTTCTGTTAGTGTATATTCTTTATTTGATGTGCAATCTATTGGTGTTAATTCAAGTGATTTTACTGCTGAATTTATTAATATAACAATTGCTATTAATATTGCAATTAGTAGCAATGTGTTTGTTCCACTTATTAACCATCTTTTTTTAATTGTATTTATAAACTTTGTTCCAACTTTTTCACTATTAGTGTTTTTTGGCTTATTTTCTTTTTCTTTTTTCAATTAAAACTCTCCTTTCTATTTTATGCTTTTTCTTCTTTGCATAACTATCATTGTAATTAATATACACAATATTGTAATTGTTACATATAAAACTACTGATGCTATATCAATTTGACCAAATAAAAAGTTTCTGAATTGGTCTATTAATGATAAGTCTGATAAACTTTCAATTAGAGATGGAATCCATGTTGATGTAAATACTACTGCAAATGTTATTATTCCTGATATTATAGGAGACTCTGTTAAACTTGATGATAATATTCCAACTGATATGTATGTCATTGAAAGTAGTATAAATCCTAACATTGATGTTAAATATATTGGAACATTTGGTACTTCGAAATAACATAAAATTCCGAAATACATAAGTGTACATATTACTGGTATTACAATTAAAATTAATGCTGCGAAAAACTTAGCAAGTACAACTCCTAGCATACTTACAGGTGATGTTAATAATAGTTGCTCCGTTCCTGATTTTCTTTCTCCTGAAAATGTCCACATTGTAAGAAGTGGTGTTATAAACATTAATCCATATAATGCTGTATACCAAAATAGATATGTTAAATCTACACTTGCTTCATTTATTGTTGTTAAATAGAAGAAACTACTAAAAGCTAATAAAAATATTCCTATTACAACATATCCTATTGGTGATAAAAAGTAATTTTTTAATTCTTTTTTTATTACTGCTCCCACTATTTATCTCCTCCTTCTTTTATAATTTTCATAAATGCATCTTCTAGTGTTGCTTCTGCTTTTTTCATTTCGAAAATAGTTATATTTTCTTTAGCAAATTCACTAAATATGGTTTTATTTAAGTTTATGCTTTCTTCTCCACTAATCTCATATTGTTTTGTATTGTCTTCATTTTCTTTTATTAATTTTATCTCTTTTATTCCTTTAATTTTGTCTTTTATTGTATCTATTTTGTTTTCTGTGTCTTCGACTGTGACATATATTATATTATTATTTGATACTTTTTTCTCTAGATTTTCAGGAGTGTCTATTGCAACTATTTTTCCTTTATTTATAATGATTACTCTGTCACATATTTGACTTACTTCTGAAAGAATGTGTGAACTTAATATTACTGTATGACTTTTTCCAAGGTTTTTTATTAGACTTCTTATTTCTGTAATTTGTTTTGGGTCTAGTCCTACTGTTGGTTCATCTAATATTAGAATTTTTGGATTTGCAACTAAGGTTCCTGCTAAACTTACTCTTTGTTTTTGCCCTCTTGATAGATTTTTTATTAGTTTGTTTTGCATTTCCTCTAGACCTGTCTCTTTTAGTACCTTTTGTACATTTTCTTTCTTTTCTTTTTTGCTAATTTTTCTTAACTCTGCCATGTATGTAACAAATTCTTTTACTGTTAAATCTGTATATAATGGTACTCCTTCTGGCATATATCCAATTTCTTTCTTTGCTTTTTTAGCTTTTTTTACAGTGTCAAAACCATTAATTACAACGTTTCCTTCTGTTTGTTCTATAAATCCTGTTATGATGTTCATTGTTGTACTTTTTCCTGCACCATTTGGTCCTAAAAATCCAACTACTTCTCCATCGTTTATAGTAAAGCTAATATCATCTACGGCTACAAAGCTTCCGTACTTTTTAGTGACATTTTTTACTTCAATCACAAGTATTTCCTCCTTACTCTTTTCTTTGATTTAACAGCCTTATATTATCATTTATATTTTTTAATGTAAATATTTTTCACAAAATATTCACAAATACTTTATGGGATTTTCCTACGGGTTGTTTGGTTTGGCTCAAAAATTTGAAATAATAATATTATTTGGACTTATTAATTTGTAAGTTTAAATTTTTTTTGGTTTTGTATTGACATTGCTTTAATTTTATGTTATCATATTACTGTTAATTTGATATGGGTCAGTAGCTCAGTTGGATAGAGCACAGGCCTTCTAAGCCTGGGGTCGGGGGTTCGAACCCCTCCTGGCTCACCATATTATAAAAAGTCTACAAGTAGCTTAAATGCTACTTGTAGACTTTTATTTTGTGCTTTTACTACTACCCACTTTTTTACAAGCCCTGTGCTTTAAAATATTGTGTAACTTTTCTTACCTGTATACAATTGTAATAATATAATATTTTTATGTCAAATGTTTTTGAATGATTTCATAACATTAGTTAAAAATTCTTGTCTACTCTACTTCTAGTTTCGCTCTTGTTAATAAGTACTATAACGTAAAAATTAGAATAATATCACATTTGTTTGAACATAATAATATAATAATATTGACAATGCAATTACAATGTGTTACAATATAATTATAATATCAATGGAGGTGGTATCAATGGCTAAAACAGATACTTTAAATATAAGAATTGAACCTAAATTAAAAAAGGAAGTAGAAACAACTTTAAATGACTTAGGAATGAATATTGCTGACGCAGTAACAATATTTTTAAAACAAGTTGTAATGACTGATAGTATTCCCTTTATAATAAAAAAACCTAAATTCAATAAAGAAACATTGGAAGCAATAAAAGAAGCTGATGAAATAATGAAACACCCTGAAAATTATAAAAGCTATAACAATGTATATGAAATGATTGAGGAGATAGAAAATGAAGGAGAATAAATACGAAATAAAAATGACTAGCAAGTTTAAAAAGGACTTAAAAGCAGTAAAAAAAAGAAATCTTGATATTGACTTGCTAAATGAAGTAGTATTGATGTTAGCAAATGATATACCTTTACCAGCAAAATATAATAATCATTTATTAGAGCCAAAAAGTGAGCGGTCTATGGGAATGTCATATAAAACCTAATTGGTTACTAGAATATGAAAAAGACAATAATATATTGATTTTGACATTAACTCGCACAGGTTCACATTCTGATTTGTTTGAATAATAGGAGTGATAATAAGGTTTAAGAAATGGAGAAAACAAAATAGTAAAACTATAGCTAATATAATAAAAGCATAAAGTTATTATAATAAGGCTTTTATTGAATTACAAAAACAAGATAACAAATATATAGTTAGAAGCGGCTAATAGTTCCGCTTCATTTTACTTTTATTACATATAATTTTATACTGCAATAAATACTGCAACGCAAAAATACTATAAAAATATTTTGAATATATTGAAACTATACTGGCAATATATAATATTGGATTTATTGCAATTAAAAGGGCTGTGAATATATTACGAAAATGCACGGAAAATACTAGCAAAAAGCTATATTTGCTCTGGCTCACCATATTATAAAAACCATACAATTATTGAAATACCAATAATCTGTATGGTTTATTTTTAATTATTTATTACCTGCTCAGCATATTTATTATTTACAATTTTATCATATGGTGCTCTTTGTTCTAATTCTCCTGCCATATCCATTACATCTTCTAAACGGTTAAAATCCTCTTCTTTTAATACTGGATTGTCTTTCCATGCATCTATATCTTTATAACTTTGAATTGCAGTTTCTAATAATCCTATATCTGTATCTGGGAAAAAGCTTTGTACTACTTCTGCAATTTCTCGTGAGCTATGTTCTTTTACCCATTGTTGACCTTTATATATAGCTTTTGTAAACTGACTAATTGTATTTTCATTATGTTGTATATAACTTTTCTTTGCAAAATAGGCTGTATAAGGAATTTCTCCTGCTGCCTTTCCTACTGACTCTACAATATATCCTTTTCCTTCCTTTTCAGTTAATGAAGCTGTTGGCTCAAATAGTGTTACATAGTCTGCATTACCACTTGCAAAAGCACCTGCCATTAAATCAAATTTTATGCTATCATCTAGTACTAAATCTTTTTGTGGATCTATTCCGTTTTTCTTAAGTACATATTCTAATGTCATATAAGGTACTCCACCTTTTCTTCCTGGAATTACTGTTTTCCCTTTTAAATCTTCCCAATTAAAATTGCTTGTTTGATTTCTTGCAATTAAAAATGAACCATCCTTTTTTGTTATTTGTGCAAATACCTGGCAGTAATCTTCTTTTCCCTCATTATATACATAAATAGATGCTTCTGGACCTGCAAATCCTATATCACATTGATTTGCTAATACTGCTGTCATTACTGCATCTGCACCTTGACCTGTTGTTAATTCTATGTCTATTCCATTTTCCTTGAAATATCCATTATTTATAGCTACATATTGTGGTGCATAAAAAACTGAACGTGTTACTTCATTTACTTTTATAGTTTCAAGTTGTTCATTATTTTTACTTCTGTTATTAATAACTACTGCTATTACTGTAAGTAATATAGCTATTATCAATACAATTATAATAACTCTTTTTTTCAATGCTTTACCTCCCTATTTAAATTTTTTTGAATGTAGGATAAATTTTTCTAACAGCAATACTGCTGCATACATAATTCCTGCAACTACTCCTAATATAATTACACTTGTCATAACTAAATCTAGTTTAAATACTTGCCCTCCATATACAATTAAATATCCGAAGCCCTGCTTTTGATACTAAGAATTCTCCTGATATTACACCAACTAATGATAATCCTATATTTACTTTTAAAGAATTGATAAAAGTTGAAAGGTTTGCTGGAATAATAATTTTAGTAAGGATTTGGAATTTACTAGCCTTAAATGTTCTTGCCATTTTTATAACTTCTTTATCAGTCTTTAAAAATCCATTCAAATTTTCTAATATAGTTACAATCAAAGAGATTGCAACTGCCATAACAATTATGGCAGGCGTTCCAGCTCCTACCCAAATAATAATTACTGGCCCTAAAGCTACTTTTGGTAAACTATTTAATATAACTAAATATGGCTCAGCTACTTTTGATAAGAAATCTGACCACCATAAAATAATTGCAATTAAAATTCCAAGTCCTGTTCCTACTAAAAACCCAACTACTGTTTCATATACTGTAACACCAATATGTTTCATTAAATCA
This sequence comes from uncultured Eubacteriales bacterium, assembly GCA_948468315.1. Taxonomy (GTDB): domain Bacteria; phylum Bacillota; class Clostridia; order TANB77; family CAG-508; genus CAG-269. The sequence continues at coordinate 89,839 of CAOKHL010000002.1, read as the reverse complement.
TTAGAACTTAAATTCATAAAAGTATCCCATATTCTGCTTGGTTGGCTCATTATAAAACTGTCTATAATGTCTTTGTTTGCTAAGACCTCCCATATGGCAAGAAAACTTATTAGTATTGCTATTTGTGTTATTAATATCATGCATTTTCTATATCTTTTATTTCTTAAATATTGTTTTCTTTCTTTTGATATTAAACCTTTATTCATCGACTCCAAGCTCCTTCCATAAAGTATTAAAATATTTACTAAATTTATGACTTTCTCTGCAATTAATAGGATTTCTATTTTCTATCTCAAAATCAATTTTATGGATATCTTTTACTGTTCCAGGTCTCGCTCTTAATACAATTACTCTATCTGACATACTGATTGCTTCTGAAATATCATGTGTAACTATAATAGCCGTAATTCCTTCTTTTCTCAAAATATTATAGATATCATTTGTTACCATTATTCTTGTTTGATAATCTAATGCTGAAAATGCTTCATCTAATAGTAAAATTTTAGGCTTTACTGCAAGTGTCCTAATTAGTGCTGCTCTTTGCCTCATTCCCCCTGATAATTCAGATGGATACTTATCTTTAAAGTCATATAAATTATACTTTTTTAATAGCTCATCTACATATTCCTTTGACTCTTTGTCTTTTTTTCCCTTAATTTCCAAACCGTAACATAATATTGCTTAATATCGTTCTCCATTCTAATAAACAGTCTCTTTGCAACATATATCCTATTTTAGATGATATTCCTGATACCTTCTCCCCTTCTATGTATATTTCTCCTGATGTTTTTTCTTCTAGTCCTGCTATAATAGAAAGAAGTGTAGATTTTCCACATCCACTAGGACCTATTATACTTACAAATTCCCCTTTATTTACTGTTAAATTTACATTTTGAATGGCTAATATTTCTCCTTCTTTACTTTGATATTTTTTACTTATATTTTTGATTTGTAATATTTTTTCCATTGTCTTTTTCCTCCTTGATTTTAAAGTTTGTTAGTAAAATAAGTGTTATTTATCCTAGTTTATATTATGTGGAATTGTCGAAATTTGTTCTTGCATATAAAAAAACGAATAGGAAATTAAATAAAATTTCCTATTCGTTTTTATTATAATCTATTAATCTTTTACCCAAAAAGCTTTATATGCTCTATAAGCTTCATAAATATCAAATTTACTTGTAACTTCATATGGTGCATGCATTGATAATACAGGAATTCCGCAATCTATTACATCTACTCCTTTATTTGCTAAAATATATGCAATAGTTCCTCCTCCTCCTATATCAACTTTTCCTAGTTCTGATACTTGATATTTTATATTGTTTGTTTCAAAAAGATTTCTAACCCATGCTACAAATTCTGCATTTGCATCAGATGCTCCTGATTTTCCTTTAGCTCCTGTATATTTATTTAATGTTACTCCTTTTGATAAAAATCCTGCGTTATTTCTATCAGATACATTTGCATATAATGGATCAAATCCTGCATCTACATCTGATGATAACATTTTTGAATAACAAAATACTTTATCTAACATATTTGCTCTATTTTCTCCTGTTTTATTTAATAATTCAGATACAAAATAGTCAAATACATGTGATTCCATACCTGTATTTCCCATACTTCCAATTTCTTCTTTATCTGAAAGTATGCATATTGCTGTTTTTTGTGGTCTTTCTATTTCCATTAATGCTTTTAGAGCTGTATAACTACATACTTTATCATCTTGACCATATGCTGCTACCATTCCATAGTCAAAACCTAATGAACGCGCTTTAAATGCTGGTACTAATTCTATCTCTGAACTTACAAAATCCGCTTCTGTAATTCCATATTTCTCATTTAATATTTTTAAGATGTTTAATTTTACTTTATTTTTACTCTCATCATCTAAAATAGGAATACTTCCTACTAATAAATCCAAATTCTCACCTTCAATAGCATCTCTTAATTTTTTCCCTTCTTGTTCTTTTGCTAAATGTGGTAATAAATCTGTTATTGTAAATATTGGGTCATTCTCATCTTCCCCAATATTTATTGTAATTTTTTCTCCACTTGGTTTTATCATAACTCCATGGATACTTAATGGTATTGTTGTCCATTGGTATTTTTTTATTCCTCCATAATAGTGAGTATTAAAATATGCGAGTTCTCCATCTTCATATAAAGGATTTGGTTTTAAATCTAATCTTGGTGAGTCTATATGTGCTCCAACTATATGTAGCCCATTCTCTAATTTTTGCTCTCCAATTACTGCTAAATATATACTTTTTTCTCTATTTACAAAATAAACTCTATCTCCTGGTTTTAGGTTTTGCATTTGATTTACATCTCTAAATCCGTTTGCTTCTGCTAATTTTTTTGCATTAGCAGCAAATTCTCTTTCTGTTTTTGAATGATTTAAAAATTCCATATAACCATTACAAAAATCAAATATTTGGTTAAATTTCTCATTACTTGTTTCTAACCAACCTGATTTTTTCTCGTTTAATAATTCTTTTTTTAGATTTTCGTTCAAATTGATTCCTCCCTTGTTTAATTTTTTTTATTATATCACTTTAAATTTTATTTTTCCATATATTTTTTTATTTATTCTAGTTTATCAAATTTTCTGGATTCAAACATTCTAATTCTGGTATTACAAATCTACCATCTTTTCTAATTAGTCTATCATCAAACAATATGTCTCCTCCGCCATACTCTAACCTTTGAATATTAACAATATCCCAATGTATGCTAGACCTATTGCCATTATCACTTTCTTCTAAACTATCTCCTGGTGTAAAATGAAAACTTCCTTGTACTTTTTCGTCAAATAGAGTATCTCCTATTGGCTTATCGACATAAGGATTAAGACCAATTGCAAATTCCCCAATATATCTTGCTCCTTCATCTGTATTTAAAATCTTATTTAATTCTTTTGTATTATTGGCTGTTGCTTTTATTATTTTACCTTTTTCAAACTCAAATCTTATATTATTAAAATTTACTCCATTATAAGTTGTTTCTGTATTATAAGTTATATAACCATTTACACTTGTTTTTACTGGTGCTGTTGCTACTTCTCCATCTGGAATATTAAATGTTCCATAATATTTTTCTGCTTTTATCCCTTTTATACTAAAAGTTAAGTCTGTTCCTTTTCCTAAAATATGAACTTTATCAGTATTGTTCATTAACTTAACTAAATTATCCATTGCTTTTGACATCTTATCATAGTCAACATTGCACACATTAAAATAAAAATCCTCAAATGCTTCTATGTTCATTTTACTCATTTGTGCCATGGAATAATTAGGATATCTTAGTATACACCATTTTGTATTTTTTACTCTTTCTTCAAAATGAACTGGCATTGTATAATATTTATTATATATATTCATTGTATTACTTGATATACCACTTAACTCTGATGTATTACTACATGCTCTAATTCCTATATAAGCATCCATATCTTTCATTCTTTCTAAATCATATTTAGCATATATTTTTATTTGTTCTTCTGTCGCTCCCTCTAACATAGTTCTTAATATTTCATAATTTATTATATTAAAATATGGTTTTGCTCCTAATTCTTCTGATTTCTTTATTAATTCTTTTGCTAGAGGTATTCCATCTTCTCCTAATATCTCTATTAATATATTTTCGCCTTTTTCTAATTTTACTGAATGTTTTAATAATATATTAGCTAAGTTTTGTATTCTTAAATCTCTCAAATTATTTCCTCCTTCATTTTCCTTTATTATATACCATCAAATAAATGATATCAATAAAAATAAAATATTTTCAATGAATGTCTAGTAACACTTTTTGTTGTTTTAGTAATAAATTTAAATAAACATAGCAAAAAAGTTTTAACCTCATTTTGCTTTGCTATAATTTTTCATTCTCTTCTATGTAAATTGTTTCTCTGGAATTGATTTTTTTAAATTTTCATTATATAATATAGTCCAATTAAATCAAATTCTATAATTTTTATAAAAAGTATATTTTTACGAAACTTTATTTCGGATGTATAATAATAAATGTCAAATACAATTACAGAAGATAAGTTAAATCAATAGATAAAAGAAAATACATAAAAGCAGGTGATTGAAATTAAAAGATTAAATATATTTATAGATGAAAGTGGAGATTTAGGATTTGTAGATGGTAGTTCAGACTTATATGCTGTATCATTTACATTTCATGAAAGTAATGATTCAATTCAAACTGAATTAGATTATTTAAATAGAAGACTATCGGATTTAGATTATACTGGAATGATACATCTTGCATACCTTGTAGCTAAAAGAGGGGATTATTCTCATTTTAATTTTGAAAAAAGAAAAAGTATTTTCTGGTCAATATTCTACTTTTCACATAGAGTTAAAGTAAAATTAAAAACAGTAATAATAGATAAGAAATATCTAAACAAGAAATCACAATTAAATATGGCATTAGCAAGAGAGATAAGCAAGGTAATAAATGAACATAGAAATTATTTAGAATCTTTTGATAAAATAGTTATTTATTATGATAATGGACAAGAAACACTCTCAACAATACTTGATACTATTTTTGCTACTAATCCAATAGTATAAAGAAGAATCGAATTTGATCATATACAAAAACGATTATTTCAAGTTTCCGATATGCTAACTGTTATTGATAAATTAGAATATAAAAGGAAAAATAATATTTCATTTACTAATGCAGAAAAATATTTTTTTAGTGGTAAAGATTTTAGGCATATTATGAATTTATTAAAAAATAAAAGATTATAATAAAAAAGCCATTCGTTTGAAAATGGCTTTTACTGACGCTCTGCATCAGCACGGGTCAGGTCCTAATCTAGTAAACTATTTCAGACCCATAAATAATATTATTTATAATATATATTATTCTTTTTGATAAATATATTATACATTATTTTTAAAAATTTGTATATAGTTTTTTGTAAAAATTTTTATTTATTCTGCTTTTTTAGTTATAAAAAATATACTTTTATTACATACTAACACAAAGGATGTGATTTTGTGAGTTCTTATTGGTTAGACTCTATTAAAGAAAAGAAAAATTTTGATAAAATTGACAATGATTATGAATGTGATGTTTGTATAATAGGTGGCGGATTAACAGGATTATCGTGTGGCTATTATTTATCTAAATTAGGCTTAAAAGTTATAATTGTAGAAAAAGATACTATTGGAGAAAAAGCAAGTGGAAATACTACTGGTAAAATTACTTATCAACATAATTTAATATATGATTATTTAATCAAATCTTATGGAGAAAATTATGCTAAAGCTTATCTACATGCAAATAAAGAAGCAATTTCAAATATAAAAACTATTATTGATACTGAAAATATTGATTGTGATTTTGAATATCACTCTAATTATGTTTATACTACTAATCAAGATGAAGTAACTAAAATAAATGCGGAAATTCAAGCTTTACATTCATTAGGAGAAGATTGTGAATTTGTAACAAGTTGTCCTTTGCCTTTTAAAATTGCTGGTGGTTTGGTAAATAAAAGTCAAGCTCAATTTAATTCTGTAAAATATATGATGGGTCTTGCAAATTCAATTACAAATAATAATTCATTGATTTTTTGTAATTCTACTGCTTCTGACTTTGAAAAAAATGAAAATGGATACACAACATTTGTAAATAATTATAAGGTTAAATCTTCTTATGTGATTGTTGCTTCACACTACCCATTTAAGAAACTTTCTCGGATTTTATTTTACAAAAATGTATCAATCTACATCTTATATAATTCGGTGTAGATACTGGTTCGGATGTTTTTGATGGTATGTATATAAATCCATCTCAGCCTATTTATTCTTTTAGAAATGCAAAATTTGGTGATAAAAAATTATTACTTATAGCAGGAAGTGACCACAAAACTGGTTTTGCTCCAACTGCGCAAGACACTTATGGTTCTCTTGAAAATGTGGCAAAAAAATATTATCCTAAGTCAGAAATTTTATATAAGTGGAATACTAGAGACTGTATTTCCCTAGATAAAATTCCATATATCGGTCTTCTCTCAAGTACTACTCCTAATGTCTATGTTGCAACTGGATTTAATAAATGGGGAATTACTTCTTCTAATGTTGCTGCAAATATTATTACAGATAAAATATTAAGTAAAGAAAATAAATACAGTTTTGTTTTTGATTCTTTAAGATTAAAGCCTATAAAAAATAGGATTGAACTAAAAAATATGGGAAGTCAGGTATTTAAGTCTTTTGTTACAAATAGAATTAAAATCCCTGAAGAAGAAATATCTAAAATTAAGAATGATAATGGTGCAATTGTTAAAGTAAATGGTACAAATATAGGAATTTATAAAGATTCTTCTGGAAATGTTTTTGCTGTAAAACCTACTTGTACTCATTTGGGTTGTCTTCTTACTTGGAACAACTTGGAAAAAACTTGGGATTGTCCTTGTCATGGTTCGAGATTTGATTTTAAAGGACATAATATTTATGACCCAGCTTTTAAGGATTTGGAAAAGTTCGAAATTTTATAAAAAATATTTGACTTTTATAAAAAAAATTATTATAATAATTATAGAAGACAAACGACCACAAAGTGTGGCGTGTCGCTTAAATTAATAAGTAAAAAATTTAAAATGCATCTCTAATGGCCAGGCAGAGATGTGTTTGTTTTGTTGTCTAATTTTCTTACTGTAACAACAAGTGCTACAAATAAGGCAATAGCTACAACAGTTACCATTGCAAGCATTATAAATAATATGTAAATAAAAAATACGTATACTTGTTCAAATAACATATGCATCGCCTCCTCTCATAGGATACACGACTCGTCACACTCTGCTTTGTTCATCTTCTTGTACTATTATAATTTGCTTTATATAAAAAAACAAGCGAACATTTTAAATTTTCTTAAAAATGTTCTGCTTGTTATATATATTATTTTGAGAAACTTTCAATTTCTTTTTTTATTTTATTTTTAAATTCTTCCATTCCCATAGCACCTATATCTCCATCTGTTCTTGAACGAACTCCCACTTGATTGTTCTCTATTTCTTTGTCACCTAAAATTAACATGTATGGAACTTTATTTAGTTGTGCTTCACGAATTTTATATCCTATTTTTTCTTGTCTGTCATCTAATTCTACACGAATTTCAGATTTGCGTAAGTCTTCAGCAATTTTAACAGCATATTCTCTTTGTTTGTCTGTAATTGGCATAACCTGTACTTGAACAGGTGATAGCCAAACTGGAAGAATTCCTTTTGTTTCTTCTAATAGGAAAGATATAAATCTATCAGAACTTCCAAGTATTGCTCTATGGATTACAACTGGTCTATGTTTTTCTCCATCTTCTCCTACATATTCAAGCTCAAATCTCTCTGGTAATGCAAAATCTAATTGACAAGTTGGTATTGTTACATCATGATTTAATGCTGTTTTTATTTGAATATCAATTTTTGGTCCATAAAATGCTGCTTCTCCTTCTGCTTCATAGAAATCAATATTTAATTCTTTTAATATTTCTCTTAATTGACTTTCTGCTGTTTCCCACATTTCATCATTGTCTATATATTTTTCTTTGTTATTTTTATCTCTTAAAGATAATCTATAACTAAATGCTGACGCAGAAAATCCAAAGTCTTCTTGATATACTTCTTTTATTAATCTTAATACTTTTCCAACTTCTTCTTTTATTTGGTCTGGTCTTACAAATAAATGTGCATCATTTTGACACATTTGACGAACTCTTTCTAATCCACACACACTTCCACTATCTTCATATCTAAAGTCATGTGCTAGTTCTCCTATTTTTATTGGTAATTCTCTATATGAATGCATTTTATTTTTATATATTAACATGTGATGTGGACAGTTCATTGGTCTTAGAACTATTTCTTCTTCACCCATTTTCATCATAGGAAACATATCTTCTTTATAATGGTCCCAATGCCCAGATGTCTTATATAATGCTACATTTGCTAAACTTGGTGTATATACATGATTATATCCAAGAGCTAACTCTTTATCTTGAATATATCTTTCAAGTATTCTTCTTATTGTTGCACCTTTTGGTAAATACATTGGAAGACCAGAACCAACTAATTTGTGTGTCATAAATAATTCTAAGTCTTTTCCTATTTTTCTGTGGTCTCTTTCTTTTGCTTCTTCTAATTTTGCTAAATGTTCTTCAACTTGGCTAGCTTTAGGAAATGCTATTCCGTAGATTCTTTGTAACATTTTATTTTTTTCATTTCCTCTCCAATATGCTCCTGAAGAATTTAAAAGTTTTACAGCTTTTACTTTTCCTGTACTCATTAAATGTGGTCCTGCACAAAGATCAGTAAATTCTCCTTGTTTGTAGAAAGAAATTTCTTCACCCTCTGGTAAATCTTTTATTAATTCGACTTTATATGGTTCATCTTTTTCTTCCATGAATTTTATCGCTTCTTCTCTTGGAAGTGTAAACTTTTCAATTGGTAGGTCTTCTTTTATTATTTTTTTCATTTCCGCTTCTATTTTAGCTTTATCTTCATCTGTGAAGTTTTTTTCAACATCAAAATCATAATAAAATCCTTCATCTATTGATGGTCCTATTGCTAATTTTGCATTTGGATTTATTCTTTTTATTGCTTGTGCCATTATGTGTGATGTTGTATGCCAATATGCCTTTTTTCCTTCTAGAGAGCTTTCAAATGTATGTATTTCTAAATTACAATCTTTGTCTAATACATATCTTAAATCTACAACCTTTCCATCTACTATTGCACATGTTGCCATTCTTGCTAACCCTTCACTTATTTCTTTTGCTACATCAATTACACTCTTTGGGCTCTCAATTTCTTTAATACTTCCATCTTTTAATGTTAGTTTAATCATAAATATCCTTCCTTTCTATTTCCCTGTTTAGGGCCGGTTCTTTTTTAGGGAATTGCAATTCCTTGTTTGGTGCCGGTTCTTTTTTGGGGAATTATACAAAAAAGCTCCTATAAATACTTTTTTGTATTTATAGGAGCGTATATTTTTACGCGGTTCCATCCTTAATTTTACTTAATTTGTAGAATTATAACGTATTCTAAACGTCTAGCTTATTCACTAGAAATATAAAGAGGTAGTTTTCAAATAGTTTTCCTTTAGTTAGCTTTCAGCCTATGACTAACTTTCTCTTTAAGTTATTTTCTATTTTACTTTTCTCTTATTATTTTTGATTTATGTTAATATGATAATATATTTTTTTTATTTTGTCAATATTTTTTATAACATTATAATTTTTATTCTTCGTCACCTTTTAATTTTTCAGCTCTATCTGCTGCTATTAAGTTGTCTATCATTTCATCTATATCTCCATTTAAGAAGTTCTCCATCTGATATACACTAAATCCTATTCTATGGTCTGTAATTCTTCCTTGAGGATAGTTGTAGGTACGTATTTTTTCACTTCTATCTCCTGAACCTACTTGTGATTTTCTCGCATTTGCTATTTGGCTGTCTTGTTTTTGTTTTTCTATATCATATAGTCTTGATTTTAACATATTCATTGCATATTCTCTATTTTGAAGTTGTGATCTTTGTGTTTGACATTCTGCAACCATTCCTGTTGGAATATGTATAAGTCTTACCGCTGATGATGTTTTGTTTATGTGTTGTCCTCCAGCTCCTGATGATCTAAATACTTCCATTTTTATATCTGCTGGATTTATATCTATTTCAACATCTTCTACTACTGGAAGTACTGCAACTGTAGCAGTTGATGTATGTATTCTTCCACTACTTTCTGTGTCTGGTACACGTTGTACTCTGTGAACCCCACTTTCGAATTTTAGTCTACTATATGCTCCTTTTCCTGTAACCATAAATGATATCTCTTTATAACCACCTAGTTCTGTAGCATTTTCATTTAATATTTCTATCTGCCAATGTTTTCTTTCAGCATACATACCATACATTCTAAATAATGTTCCTGCAAATAATGCTGCCTCATCTCCTCCAGCTCCACCTCTTATTTCACATATAACACTTTTATCATCATTTGGATCTTTTGGTATTAATAGAATTTTTAGTTCTTCTTCTATTTTGACTAGCTTATCTTTTGAAGAATAATATTCTTCTTCCGCTAATTCCTTCATTTCAGGATCTTCCAACATTTCTTTCGCTTCATTCATATTGTTTTGTGTTTCTTTATATTCTCTATATTTTAATACTACATCTTCCATAGAACTATGTTCTTTAACTAGTTTTCTCCATTCATTAGTGTTTGCTATTATTTCTGGGTCACTAATTTGAGAATTTAACTCTTCATATCTCTTTTCTACTAATTCTAATTTTTCAAACATACAATTTCTTCCTTTCCTAAACAGATATATTATACTACGTTTTTGGGTTTTAAACAATAGGAAAACATAATTTTCTTATTAATATAAGAAAAATGTTACATATACTTTTTAGCATATATAACATTTTTTCTATTAAAAATTAATTATCATCATCTATTGGCCCAAATAATTCATCAAATTTGGCTTCCAATTCTTTTTGCAAATCATATTCATCTTCTGGCTCTTCATTCATTGGAAGTATTGGTGCATCATCTAAGAAATCATTATCTAGTGTATAATCAATATTTTCTTCCTTCTCTACTGTTGTTAAAACCTTTTCCTCTTTTTCTTCTATAACAGGTTCATTATCATCAAATAAGTCGTCTAATGATTCTACCTTTAGGTCTTTAACTGCCTCTTTGTCCTTTTCTTCAACATATGGATTATATGGATTGAATTTTCTCCATGTTCCTCTTTCTATTTCTCCAATATCATTATGATCAATTTCTAATCTTGCAAGTTCTTTTGCCATTGATTTTTTGAAGTAATAGAATTTCTTTGCCTTTATAGGTCTTATTCCTTTTTCAAAAATTATACATAAATCATTGTCCATTCTTCTTAATTCATCTGGTGTCATTAATGCCCTTGCCATTATTTGCTCTGAGTCACTTGTTCCTGTTCTATGATGAAGCTTATCTCTGTTTACTGATATACTTTCACGTGATATTGTTTTTTCTCCTAATGCTTTTGAGAAATATTCAACTGTTTTTTGTGAGTTACTTCCTAAAAATACATGTGTATCACAGTTTCCGATTATTGTTTCATGTGCTTTTTCATATATTGCTTCTAATTGGTCTAAGTTTTGTAATATAACACTAAATGATATTCCTCTACTTCTTGATGTTGATATTTTTTTATCAAAATCTGGTATTCTTCCTATATTTGCAAATTCGTCTAGTATGAAATATGTACGTTCTTTTAGTTTTCCTCCATTATTGTCTGCAAAGTCATATAATTGTTGTATCATTTGTGCAAAGAATATTGTAAGTAAGAAATCATATGCTCCATGGGTATCTGATGATATTACATATACTGCTGTTTTTTGGCTTCCTATTTCTTCAAAGTTGATTGTATCTGTTGATGTAAGTTCTGCTATTTCTTTTGAGTCAAATTTTCCTAATTTTGATTGTAGTGTACTTAAAATAGAACTATATGTTTTTTCTGGTGCTATTTCTATTGATTTATAGTTCATTCTTGCTGGATGGTCATATGGAAGTTGACTTATTAAATCTGTTAGTAAGTTACTTCCTCCATTTGTGTTTGCTGCTCTTACAAGTTCTGCACAACTTGCTAAGTTTTGTTCTTCCTCTGGTCTTGTTGCCATTAAGTAATATATTAATGCTTTTAGTAACATTTCAGCAGAGTCATCCCAGAATGGGTCTGAACCTCCTCCTTCTGATTTTTGTCCTTTTACTATTGTATTTGCTATAACATCTACATCTATTTCTGATGATACATGTAGTAATGGATTATATCCGTCACTATATTGTGGATGCACTAAGTTTAAAACTTTTATTTTATATCCATTTTCTTTTAAATACCCTGCTGTTCTATCATACAGCTCTCCCTTAGGGTCTGTAAATACATATGAACCTAACATTTGATATGCATTTGGAATTGAGTATGATGCAGATTTACCAGAACCAGAACCGACCTACTACAAGAACATTTACGTTTCCTCTTTTATCTAGTGGTAAGTAGTTATTTTCTGCAAGTATTATTCCCTCTTTTTTGCTTAATACTTGATATTGTTCTCCGCCTTCACTCCAATCACTTGAACCATGTTCTATATCATCATATCTATGTTTTGGCATCATTCTTATTATACCAATTGCTACAATTATTACATAAAATAGTGTAAATCCAAATAGATTTTTTAAATAGTTAAAAAATAAATTGTGTCCAAATATCGCACCAAAACCTCTTATAGGATCTGTTACTGTTTTTACAAATACATTCATAAATGCATCCATTTCAAATCTTCCTAAAAGTTCATTTTGGTAACATCCGCAAGTCCAGGGCATGATAAATACTACGGCTAATAATAACCATAGTATTGATGCAACTATAATTGTTGTTCTGCCTTTCTTAAAGGCTCCTTGTATTTTATAATTCATTTTTTATCACCCATTTCTTTTGTTTATTCTCTACCTTGCACTTCTTTTCTCTTACTTGCTTTCTTGTTTACTTCTTTATATCCACCTGGAGTAGTTTTTATTGATGCTTCTGATAAAACTGTAACTGTATCTTTACTATTTTGTACTTCAAGAGTTTTATTGCTTTCTCTATAACTTTGTGCTACTGATATTGATTCTATTGCTAAATTGTCATCTTTGTCACTAGGTTTTCTATGTTTCTTCATTTCTGCCATTTCTTCTTGGGCTTCATTAATCTTCGCGTTCATTTCTCTTTTCGTCATTTTAGAATTCCTCCTTAATTTTTATCATCTCTTATTTCAAACGCAAAATAAGATTTATATGGTTTCAATTTACATTTACCTTTAACTTCTTCTGCTTCTTCATCATAATAAAGTACAGGTTTTATCTCTTCTGTTGTTTCTGGGTCTATAATTGTTATAGCTCTTTTCAAGTTTGGTGTATATTTAAAGTCTTTTAATTCTGTTGCTTCTTCTGAATATATTGTGTCAAATTTAAATGGAACTGGCTTTTTAGAAATTTTAACCTCATCATTAATAAGCAATCCATTATTAATAACAACTTTTTCTTTGGCAAAAGAAAAAATTATTAATTGATTTCCATTATCTTGTGGGTCTTCTACATAAAATGTCCTTTTTCTTAAATCTCCAACTAATGTTTCAGTTGAACGTAACCTTTCAACAGTGTATTTAGGGTATTTTTTTAAATATTCTTTATCAGTTTTATATACCTCATAAATAACTGTATTTACTCCTTTTGGATCTGTTATGCTAAAATGTTTTCCTTTCCATGATTCCATTTTATTTTTCCTCCATTTTCTATGATTTTATAACATAGATTATTCCTTTGTATAACCACTCTTAATTATATCAACTTTTCTACTTTATGTCAATAGTAGTTAAGGAATTCTATGCTTTTCTAGGGTTAAAACTTGATACTGTACTTAATTTTTCAAATAATTTTTTTTCTTCTTCACTCAGATTTTTTGGTACCATAATATTTACTTTTACTATTAAATCTCCCCTGCTACCTTTTCCATCTTTGTATCCTTTTCCTGAAACTTTAAGTGTTTCCCCTGATTCTATTCCTTCTGGTATATAAACCAAAGTTCCCTCATCTATTGAATATATTGTTGTTCTTGTCCCTAGTGCTGCTTCCCAAGGAGTCAAATATAATTTTGTGTATAAATCATTTCCTTTTAGTTTAAATTTTTCATTATCTTTTATGTTGACTTTTATGAATAAATCTCCATTTTTTCCTCCATCTACTCCCTCTTTTCCTTGTCCTAAAAGTCTTATCTTTTCCCCATTATGTATTCCTGCTGGAATAGATACTGTAAATATTTTCATTTTTCCATCAACTGTTCTTAATGAAATTTTTTTGTCTAATCCATAAAATACTTCTTCTATATCAACATCTATACTTGTTTCTATATTCTCTCCTTTTATTGGTGTCTTTTCTGTCTTATTATATTTTTTGGGTTTTACATTTTCTGTATTTCCAAAAAACATGTTAAAAACTTCACCAAATGCTGAATTAGATTTTTTATTTTCATTTCTGTATTGTTGTTGTCTTGATTTTATATTGTTTCTTGTCCAAATTCTATCATATTTTCTTTTTGCTGTCATATCTGATAAGATTTTATATGCTTCATTTATATCTTTTATTTTCTCCTCAGCCAATCTGTCTTCTACATTTAAATCTGGATGATTTTTTTTGACTGCTATTCTATATGCATTTCTTATTTGTTCTGAAGATACTTTATTTGTCTTTAGTTCCAGTATTTTATAATAATCTTTAAAAACCATCTCTTAAGTTATTAGTCGAAAAGACTAATTTTCCTCCTTTTCTTAGTATTCCAAGTTTTTTACTTATTTTAACCGGATTTTTGTATTTCTTTTACCCAAATTTAAAAGTAGCTTTATTATATCAGGTATATAAAAAAAAATCCATAGTTTTTATGGATTTTTTTAGGTCTATTCTTATATTATTATATTTTTACTCTATTAGTCCAAATCCAGTTGACACAAACCTTGTTCTATGTGCACCTGTACTATCTATTGGGTCATTTATCAATTCATAATTAACTGTCATACCTGTTGATGTTCCTCCATCTAAGTTTGCAGCATTATATGCCCCATATCTTTCCATTATCTCTATTAAATCATCCATGTCTGCTCCTGGTCTTGTTACTGTTCTACCATCTATTGCTAAAAATAATACTATTCCATCTTTTCTTTGTCCTATTGCTGTACGTGGAGCTGTTCCCCATCCTCCATTTCCTACTACACTTGATTTTTTTCCATTTACTATTAAAAATGGCCCACATGTTACGCAATCTCTAATTCCAAGTGACTTCGCTGAACTTTCTGTGCACTTAGAAGATAATACAAGTTTGTCATTATTATCAAATCCAATAATTCCTCCTGCACCTGCATAATAATATGAAGTAACAAGCTTTCCATTCGAATATGTAACTCCTAAAGGATTTGCTGCATTACTACTATAATTTGGATCATCAAATCCACCACCATTTATCGCAACTACTGCTTTGTTATTTTTTGCCATTGTAGTTAAATATTGCCCGCTTTGCCCAATTTTTGCTGTTACAAGAGTACGTACTTTAGATGGATTATATATTACAGCTAAATATCCACTATATCCTCTTCCTTTTATTTCTATTATTTTATATGTATCATTTTTATTCTTTTTTTCTAATACTGCTCTTTCATATTCATTTTCATATGTATCTGCAGGAGCACCAACACCTACAACTATTGCGTCCGTATCCGTATCTTCTGTAATTTCTTCTACTTTGTTATTTGCCATTACATTATTTATTGTATCTTCATCATAAAAAAGATAAGCTATCCACTGATGTGTCATTGTTGTCATTGCTGTAGTAATTAGCCAATCCCTAAATCCACTATATGGACCATAAAGTAATATTCCTAAAGAACTCATTCCTATTATAATTAATATCGCTAAAGTTATTAATATTATTTTAAAAATATTTTTCTTTGGTTTATGTTTATTTTTATTGTTTGTTTTTCTTTTCTGCTCTTTTCTTCTAATGATTTCTTCATCTATTTCATCCTCTTCTATTTGTCCCATTATTTGATTCATATGTTACTCTTCCTATCTTTTTTATTTTTCCCCTTTTTATTTCGTTATTTATTTTACAATACAAAATTTAAAAATTCAATGTCTTTTAATAAATTTATTTAACACATTTTTCTAATAAAAATATTTTTTCATTTTTTGTTGTATCTATTTTTGCTTTTACTCCTATTGGTATCACTTGTTTTCTGTCTGTATGCCCAAAATTTTCCGATTTAATAATAGGGAATGTATAATCATCTTTTAAAACATCCATTACAACATCTTCTAATTTAATACCACTTTCATGTTCATAATGACCTATCCATAATCCTTTTATTTTTGAAAATACTTTATTTTGTTTCATATAATAAAGGAAATTACTTATAAATTTTGGATTGGACTCTTCTCCTAAATCCTCAATAAATAATATTTTATTTTCAAAATCTAACGAATATTCTCCACATACCATTTCCCTAAGACAATTTAAATTTCCACCTATTAATATTCCTTCAGAAACACCATTTTTAATTATTTTAAATTGATCATTATTTATTTTCAAATCCTGTTCTTCTTTAACCAATTTTTGAATAATATTCTCGAATACACATGGATTATCCCAATCTGAAATTGCTTTAAATGTTGATGAATGAAATGTAACTAAATCTGTTTTTTCATATATCATATTAAGTAAAAATGTATTATCACTAAATCCACAAAATATTTTTGGGTTTTGTTTTATTAAATTATAATCTATATATTCAAACATTGTATTTGAATTTTCTCCACCTTTTGCGCAAAATATAGCCTGAACATTTTTATTTTTAAATGCCCAATTTAAATCTTCTGCTTTTTCTAATGGGGTTGCTCCATATCCTAATGTATTTGAATATATATTTTTTCCATATATTACATTAATACCTTCCCTTTTAAACATATCTTCTGTCTTTTTCAAATATTGTATATCATCTTCAAAAACTGTATTTGATGGAGCTATTACTGCTATTGTATCTCCTTTTTTTAATTTATTTGGTATCATATTTATCCTTTCTCTCTATTTCCCTGTTTAGGGCCGGTTCTTTTTTAGGGATTTATATTAATGAAATCATTGCTGTGGCTAATCCATAATTTTGTCCTTCTGCTCTAAATGAGTGAATTATGTCTTTATTGCATACTGAACAAATTCCACAATCTTCAATATTTTCTTCTAATATTCCTGCCTGGTTTAAAATTATTTTATTTATTAGAACTGTGTCTATATACCATTTATTTTCTTTTTTTATTATAAATTCTTCTGTTTTTCCTAATTTTTTAAATTGATTATAAAACATTTCATAAACATCTTTATCAACTTCAAAATGACATTTTCTTATACTTGGGCAAATACATACTATTATATCTTTTGGGTCACATCCATATTCTTCCTTCATTTTATTAACTGTTTTTACTGATATTTCTTGAAGTGTACCTTTCCAGCCTGAATGTGTATTTGCAATTACTTTTTTTACAGGGTCAAAAAATAATAGTAGAATACAATCTGCATTTGTTGTTGTTAATATTATATTTTTTTTATTTGTTATCAATCCATCTGAATTTATATTTGTATCTATTTTTTCATTATTTATTATTTTTTCTATTTTTAATATATTGTCTGTATGAGCTTGATTTGCCTTTTTTATATTTTTATAATCTAAATTATTTGCTTCACATATTGTTTTATAATTATTAATATTTCTTTCATATTCTTCTTTAGGTAAAGGGGTTTTATTTGCTTTAAATGTTCTATAATTTTTGTCTAATCCTAAAGAATATGCATGAGTTATTATATCAGAATATTTTAGTAATTTTTTAAATTGTAAAAATTCCTGATTTTCTTTTTTTACATGTATAATATTTTTATTTGATAAATTTATCATAAAATCTCCTTATTTTTTATTTTAAAACTATTTATATATTTATTTTTAAAATATCTTCTTTAGTTTTTTTATTAATAAATCTATATTCAGTTTTAAAAATTCCTGAATTAAATCCACATATATTTTTATATGTACAATATTCACAAGGTGTTTTTTTATTTTTATAGTATGGTTTTAATTCAATATTACCATTTAATATTTCTTCAGCAATTTCTTTTATTGTATTATTTACATATTTCTGTAATTTTTCAAATTCTTCTCTACTTGCAATATTGCTTTTTTTAGGGCTTAAGTTTCCTTCTTTATCAATATATGCTGGAATTAACTTTGAGCTTTCAGATGGTCTTAAATTATTATCTTGCATTTTCGCAACTTTTACATCTGCTAAAATTAAACCCTTCATTTTAAAATTATTTTTTATTTTTTCTTCAATTTCTTCTTCTGTTAATTTTTTATTAGAATTAATTATTTGTTCTAATAAATTGAAATATAAAATTCCTGCTGGAATAAAATCTTCTATTTTGCACATTGCATCTAAATATGTTATTAATTGTAATTGTAATCCTGCATAAATATTTGTATAATCAATATCTTTAATTGATGATTTATAATCAATTATTCTTATATATTTATTATTTTCATCTTGTGCAATATCTATTCTATCTATCTTTCCAACTATTTCTACTTTTTTTCCATTTTCTAAATTTATTATTATTGGTTTATAATTTCCTTTTTTTTCGTCAAATGCTACTTCTGTACCTGCTACTTCAAAGTCACTTGATTTTAATCCTAAAATTATATATTTTATTGCTTTTAAAATTATTCTTTTTAATCTTTTTACTAATAATTTATATTTTTCTGTTGCAACAAATATATAATTTTTATTATTTTCTAATTTTTCATTAATTATTTTATTTACTATTTTTTTTGTATTTTCTTCATCAATATTTTTTATATTTATTTTTTGTTTATTTATTTCTTCAAAAAAAGAATTAATTACTTCGTGCATAAAAGAACCTGTATCTAAATTTTTTATTTTTAATTCTTCTTTTTCTTTTAATTTTAAACTATATTGCAGAAAATATTCATATGGACAGGATTTAAATGTTTCTAATTTTGAAACACTAGTATTTAATTTATTTCCATATAATTTTTGAATATTTTCTTTTTTTATTTTTTGAGGCATTTTTAAATATTTAATATATTCTAAATTATTTTTTAATATTTTTTTATAATTTTTATTTTCTTTAAAATATTTATAAAATAAAAATAAATTATTTAACTTATTTTTTTTATTTAAATTATTATTTTCTAATTTATTATTTTCCAAAAATAATTCATTAAAATTATTAATATTAAAAATTAAATTTTCATATAATTCTTTTTCATTAATAAAATAATTATTATTTTTTAATATATCATTTTTTTCTTCTAAATTAATAAATATTTTTTTTATTTTTAAAATTAATGTAGATGGTCTTAATGATTTTCCATCTATGTCTGATTGACAATATGATAAAAATAATTTTTCTTCTGCTGTTGTAAATGCTTTATAAATATTAAAATTATCATCATACAAATTCTCAAGAGTTCCCTTCGCAAGTTCTACTCCTTGCTCTTTTAAGTATTTTCTATCTGCATCATTAAAAAATCCTTCATCTTTATTTACACTTGGAAAAACTCCATCATTTAATCCAATAATAAATATTGCTTTTACTTTGTGGGTTCTTGATCTTTCTGTATCTCCTACGGTTACACCATCTTGGACCCCTGGTATTTTTCCAAGGTTGCTGTTTTTTAATCCAATTTTAAATATTTTATAAAAATTATCTAATGTTATTTCTTCATTATTAAAAATATTTACTATTTCGTCAAAAATATTTATTATTATTTCATAACTTAATTTATATTCTTTTGCTAATTCATAATTATTTTTTTCTTCTAATTTTTTTATTTTTTTATTTAATTTATTTTCTATTTTTTCATTAATTAAAAATAAATAAAGTTCTTTTACAATATTTTTTGAATTTTGTTTTTTATTTATTTTTTTTTCTAAATTAATTATTGGGTTAATTATTTTTTTTCTTAATTCATTTAAATAATTAATTTCTTTTTTATTATTTTCATTTATTCCATAATTAAAATCTTTTTTAAATTGATAATTTTTTATTCCATATTTTATACAATATTTTTCTAATTTAAAAATATCTTCTTCATCTATTTCTATAAAATTAGTTTTTAAATAATTAAAAATTGATTCATAAGAATAATTTTTTATTATTATTTCTAAAATACTTAAAATATATCTAATTAATATATTTTGATTTAAATCTTTTTTTTCATCAATAAATACAGGTATTTCATATTTTGCAAATATTGCTTTAAATAGTGATGAATATGAATTTACGTTTTTTGTAATTATTCCTATTTCATTATATTTATAATTTTCATTTTTTACTAAATTAATTATATTTTTTGCAATATTTTCAATTTCTGAATATTGATTTTTTGCTAAAAATAAATTTATATTTTTTATTTTACTTTCACATTTTTTTATTTTTGTATTATATAAATAATTTTCTATATAAATTAATTCATTATTTTTAAATCTGTATAAATTATTTAAATTTATTGTTTCTATTTTTTCATTTTCTTTTAATAATTTTAATATTTTTTTTAATGTTATTTTATTTGGATAAAAAATATCTTTATCTGGATTAGAATTTAAATCTAAATTATCTATACAAAATGTTATTGTCACATTTTTTGAAATATTTAATAATTTTTTTATTATTTCTAATTCTTGTTTTGTATATCCAATAAATTCATCTATATAAAAATAAGAATTTTTAAATAAATCTATTTTTTCTATATTTTCTGATAATTTTGTTAATAAATCTGTTTCATCTATATATTTATTTTCTATATTTTTATTAAATTTTTCATAAATTAAAATCATGTCTTCTAATTTAATTTTTAAATAATTATCTTTTATATTATTTAATTCTTTTTTTAAATCTTCAATTAATATTTCATTTTTTTTAAATTCAGAAATTGTCCTCATTGCTAAATCTATATTTTCATCTGATTTATTTAATAAATTTAAATTATTTTTTTCTTTTTGCAAAATTGAATATATTAGCATTGACTTTCCACATTTTGTTAAATTATTGTGGTTAAGTCCTCCAACTTCATTTATTGTTCTATATGCCATTCTATTAAATGTTATTACTTCTGCATTTATTATTGATTTTTTATTTTCCATTAATTTTTTTTCTGCTGTAAATGAAAATTGTTCTGGTGTTATTATATATATTTTATTTTTTTCACCTGATTTAATTTTTTCATTTATTTCATTAAATATAAAATTACTTTTTCCAGTTCCTGCTTTTCCGTAGATTATTCTTAATGACATTATTATCACCTTCTTTCGAGAAATTATATAAATTTTATTATTAATTGTCAATAAATAACACTTTTTTATTACAACATTTTTATCCTATATTTAAGTTAATATAAATAATATTTTTATTTTATTAAAAAATTGATTTTATTAATTTATTATAGTATAATTTATTAAATAATAATAAAAATATCAAAAGATAATTATATAAATAGATTGGAGAAATACAAAATGAAAAAAGAAGTTTTTGATTTTTATGATAGGACTTCCCTTAAGTCTTATAACTTAGATAAAACTATGCAAGACCAATTAAATGCATTAGGAGCACTTGATGTTTTTACAAGAAAACACTGTGAAAATGTTGCTGCAATTACTTGTAGATTATGTGAGTATTTACATTGTTCTAAAGGTTTTACAGAATATTGTACAATTTGTGCTTATTTACATGATATAGGTAAAATATTTATTCCTCCACAAGTTTTACAAAAACCTGGTAAACTTACTGAAGATGAATATGCAATAATTAAAACACATACAACAATAGGATATAATATGTGTATGAAAGACCCAAAACTTCGTCCATATGCAGCTGGAGCTTATTATCACCATGAAGCACTTAATGGAACAGGATACCCCCAAGGTTTAACAAAAAAGGACCTTCCTTATGAAGGACAAATTATTAGAGTTGCTGATGAATATGATGCTATTGTTAGTAAACGTCAATATAAAACACACATTGGTATTTCAGACACTTTAAAAATATTAATTGAAAATTCTAAACCTAATACACAAATAAATGCATCTAACGCTTTAAAGCAAATAGCAGAAAATGCAAAACTAGGAAAAAACAATCCTGCAATTGTAAAAGTTTTATTAAAAGTTGTATTAGATGATATTTATTACGAAATTGCATGTAGCCAAGACTATGTTGATTATTTAGAAGAAAATATAAAAAGACTTCAAACTGTCCAAAAATATTATAATAAAATGATACAAAGTAAAACCGAAGATAAAAAGAATTATTTTTTAGAATATATGAAAATTTATTTAATTGAAAATGAAACTGTCTCAAATTTTCATAATATTTTTGAAAATTATAAAACAGCTTATGAAGTTAGAAAAAACAAAATTAATAATTTATATAATGAAGTTAAAATAATAAAAAAATTAAAGGTATAATTTTTATTTTAATTATCTATATCTAGTAATAAAAATAAATAATAAATAATAAATAATAAATAATTAATAATTAATTATTAATTATTTATAAGCAATCAACTAAAATTTACAATAAATAAAAATTAATTTTAAATTAAAACATAATTTAAAATTAATTTTTATTTTCTTATTTAATTATTAATTTTATTCTTCTAATCCAAAACTTACTCCTAACGCATTATTTATTTTATTCATAACAAATTCATCATCTATATGACCTATTTTTTCCTTTAATCTACTTTTATCTATTGTTCTAATTTGTTCTGCTAAAATAACAGAATTACTTTTTAATCCTTGTGTATCTCCTTGTATTTCAATATGTGTAGGAAGTTTTGTTTTATTAGTTTGTGATGTAATTGCAGCTGCAATTACAGTTGGACTATATTTATTACCTAAATCGTTTTGTATTATCAAAACTGGACGAACTCCCCCTTGTTCTGAACCTACTACTGGACTTAGATCTGCATAAAACATATCTCCTCTTTTTATTGTCATAATTATTCACTCCCACTATTAGCATATTTTAAAAGTCTATATATTCGTAGATAAATTTCGAAACATGGAAATGAAAATATTTTTAATTTTTAATTATAAAAAATTAATTCCATTTTCTAATTTAATTCTATTTCATTATATTGTATGTTTATTGTCGTATTTTGGTTATTATCTTCTATAATTAGTTTAGTAGGTAATTTATTTTGTTTATTTATGTATAATATTTTATTTTCTGTATATTTATTTTGATTACTATTTTTTGTTTTCATTATTATTTCTTTTTCATTTTCTTCAAAAGTAGATTTATCGTATTTTTTATAATTATCAATAAATGTACTTAAATCCAAACTGTTTTCTTCTAAGCCTTGATAATTTTCAAAAATTGTTGATAAATTAAGATTTGTATTTTCTATTTTTAAATTTCCTTCTTTTCTTATTATCTTTACTCCTGCTATATTTGCTGGTTCAATTACCTCTTGAATACTACCACTTTCTAAATTGAATTCTTGTTTTAAAATATATTTATTTGTATTTTTATTACTATTTACTTGTATTGTTACATTTGATTTATAATTACTTACATTCAAAATATAATCTACGATTTCTTGACTACTCATATTGTTTCCAATTTTTGATTTTTTAATCACATTTTTATAAATAAATACTCCTAAAACAATTAATAAAATTACAATTATTATGTAAAAGATTTTTTTGTTTATTTTCATAAAATTAAATTCCCTTCTTTCCAAAAATTATTAATACATTTTTATTCACGAATTTAATTTTATATACATCAATTTTCCAATTCCGTTGCTTGGACACACCTTCTATATTGAGGTTCATTTTCTACACATGTTATTAATGTAATTTTATTTTCCTCACTTTTTTCTAAATAACTCCAATCTGTATTATTTATAATCTCTACTTTATCCACTACATATATTTTTCTATAATTTTCATATATATAAATAATCTCATCATCTATATTAACCTTCTTTAAATTCTCAAAAAAATTATTTTCATAACCCCTATTATGTGCAGCAAGACCTACATTCCCTTCTGTTTTACTAGTTTCACTAAAATGACCAACTTTAGCTTTTAGTGTATCCATGTCAGTACCTTCCGCTATTGGAGCTTTAAGATTAATCTTTGGAATTTCAACATACCAATTTCCTAATTCAATTACTTCATCTTTTAACAACTCACTACTCACTTGTTCTTTTTCATTTTTAATATCTGAAATTATATTAAACAAATTCTCAACAGGATTTGTATTCACACCTAAAAAACAAAAATTTAGAACTAAAAATATTACAACACTAACAAAAAAACTAATTAAATTTATATATCTATTCCTATATATCATACTTCAACAAAATATTGAAATAAACCCCAACTATAATACCACAAAAATCCCTAATTGTAAAGAAAAAAATCTCGACAAAAATCTACAAAAAAACACTCTAAAATACAGAGTAGTTAAAAGCCTATATACTGTTCATTTTTAAATATAAACAGTATATAGGCTTTTAACGGCTAACCTTTCAAACCAATTTCAATAATCTTATCCAAAAGCTCCCCATATCCATACCCATATTCCTCAAACAACTTCGGATACATACTAATACAAGTAAACCCTGGCATAGTATTAATCTCATTTATATAAATCTCATTAGTTCCATCTTCCACAAAAAAATCAACCCTAGAAAGTCCATTTCCATCTATTGCACAAAAAGCCTTTCTAGCCAATTCCTTAACTTTATGCTTTACCTCATCACAAATTCTTGCACACACTAATGTTTTAGACTCTTCATCCTTATATTTTGAATCAAAAGAATAATAATCCCCTGCTGGAACAATTTCTCCTGGGTTTGTTACCTCAACACCAACCTCGCTATTCCCTAGCACAGCACATTCTACTTCTTTCCCAATAATTCCTTGTTCTATCAAAATTTTTGTATCATATTTTGTAGCTATTTCTATATTTTCTTTCAATTGCTTTTTATCTATTGCTTTATTAACTCCCACAGATGAACCAGAATTTGAAGGTTTAACAAATACTGGATATTTCAATTCTGTTTCTATTAAATCTACTAATTCATCTATCTCCATATATTTTTCATCTAAATTATCATTTACATATATATATTTACTTTCTTTATATTTTTTCACATATATAAATTTTGCTTGATTTATTTTTGCTTTTTCAAAAACCATTTTAGTATATGCTTTATCCATCCCTACACTTGAAGCTAAAACTTTACACCCAACATATTTAACACCTGCTATTTCGAATAACCCTTGAATTGTTCCATCTTCTCCAAAAAGCCCATGTAAAACTGGAAATACAATGTCTAAATTTTGTAAATAACCAATTATATTTTCTATCTTTACCTCACTTGAACCCTCATACCAATCTCCATTTTCACCAATTAAAATTGGATATATTTCATATTTTTCTTTATCCAAATTTTCTAAAACTGATTTTGCGGATTCCTTTGAAACTTCTCGTTCCGTTGATATTCCTCCATATATAACACCTAACTTTATCATTATGCTAACATTCCTTTCTACTAAATGTATTCTTTTAAACTCTCTGCAATCTCAAAAAGTCTCATTCCATTTGATGCCTTAAATAAAATAACATCTCCATCTCTCAATATTTGTTTTAATTTCTCTAATAATAATTCTTTATTTTCAAAATTAATTATATTATCTGTATCATATCCACTTTTTTCCGCTTCTTCTCCAATATATTTTGCATTCTCTCCTATTAAAAATAATTTATCTATATTATTTTTATAAATTTCCAGTCCAACATCTCTATGTAATTTTTCTGAAAAATCTCCTAATTCAAACATATCTCCTAAAACTGCAATTCTTCTTTTAGCCTTCATATTTTTAAGGCTTAAAATAGCGGCTTTCATAGACTCAAGACTTGCATTATAACTATCATTTATTATAATTATATTATTTTTTAGATAATTTATTTCCATTCTTTTAGCTGTTAAACAAAAACTTTCTATTCCTCTTTTTATTTCATTATTATTTAAACCTAATAATTTTCCAACAGTTGTCGCACATAATGCATTTAATATAAAATGCTCGCCACCTACTGGAACAGAAATATTAAATTTTCCATTTTTATTATTGCAAACAAATTCACTTGAATTCTCATATAATTTAATATCTTCTGCTTGAAATTCGCTTTTATTGTTAATTCCAAATGTATGAACTTCAATCTTTTCATTTTTGTCTATATTCCATTTATTTAATAAATCATTATCATTATTTATAATTAATTTTTTATTTTCCATTCCTTCTAAAATTTCTAATTTAGCTTTTAATATATTTTCACGTGAACCTAAATTTCCTATATGAGATGTTCCAACATTTGTAATAACAGAAATATCAGGCTTTGCAATTTTGCTTAAATATTCAATTTCTCCCAAATGGTTCATACCCATTTCAATAACTGCAACTTCTTCATCTTTTAGTCTTAAAATTGTAAATGGAAGTCCTATATTATTATTATTATTTCCTTCTGTTTTTAAAGTTTTATATTTTTGAGAAATTACATTTGCAATAATATCTTTAGTACTTGTTTTTCCTACGCTTCCTGTAACTCCAATAACTTTTAATTTATCTTTATACATATTTCTTTTAAAACTTGCCATTTGACCTAAAGCAATAATTGTATCTTTAACTTTAATAATACATTTATTTTGTTCATCATATTTTTTTATTTCTTCAGTATTTAACTCAACTTTATTTATTATAACTACATCTGCTCCATTATCAAAAGCATCTTTCCAGAATAGGTTTCCATCAAAATTTCCACCTTTTATTCCAACATATGTATCTCCTTTTTTTATTGTTCTTGTATCTTTAGAAAAGTTTTCACATAGTTTTCTTTTATTTCCTATTACTAATTCTCCATTTGTACAATTCAATATATCTTCTACTGTTAAATCCATTTATTTCCTCCTATTTGTGTTTTTTTTATTATATTCTTGAAACATTAAAAATGCAATATTTTAAATTGGTTTTTAAGAAAATTTATTATATATATTGACACTAATATTTAAATAGACTATTATTATATAGCCTACTTGCTTAGTGGCAGGAAGGAGGTTACTTTCTTGAAAAGTTTGATAAAATTGCTAAAACTTTATTTGATTTACTTAATCGTAAAACATTTAAATGATTAGCATAAAAAAAGACTAGGTCTGGACACCTAGTCTTTTTAGTTACTCTCTGAAAAGTTTCTTTGCAATTGCTAATAATATATTAGCACATATCTTATTATATGTCAAATTCTTATGAATTTATTCACAAAATAACTACTCAACGCTTCTATTTGCTATCTCAATTGCCTTAGTTACTATATTACCACAAGTTTTAGATGATACATTTTCCCATCCACCATCTTTTTTTACTTGATCATAAACTCCCAACTCTTTTGCTATTTCTTCTTTTAAATTTTCAGACATTATACTACTATTTCTAGACATATTACATCCCCCTTTATAGAAAGTAAAATTAATAAAACTTTCTACAAAATTATTATTAACAAATTTAAAATTAATATTAAAAAAAATAATTGTAAAAATTCCATTTTTTAATAATTTAAAACCTTACATTGTAAGCACCCCATTTGGAGTATTATAAATTATTAAAATATCTTCTTCTTCTCCATTTTCAGCATTTATATAAACCAAAAATTCAGTTTCTTCTATTTTACCTTTAAATTCATAACATAATATCTCTGTTTGAAATTCAGTTGGAATTATTGCTAATCCTTCACTTTGTATATTTAAATTTTTATTTAATTCTTTTTTAGCTTCTTCTTTAGATATTAAATTTTTAGATATACTTCTATCTATATGATTATTTAAATATCCTTTTGTTTCAATTCCTAAAATTTCTCCGTTATCAAGTGCAACTTTTACTTTTATTAAATCTGGATAAATTACCACATCATTTTGTAAATATGCATAATTAATTGTTACGATTCCATTTTCATTTAAATAATATGTTTCTTTCATATTATTAAATCCTTGTTCATTTAAAAAATCTTTTCCTTTTTGATTTGCTTCATCATAATTTATTTTTTCTTCACTCACATCTCTATCACAGTTACTATACACAATATGTCCACCTATTTTTGAAATAGCAATAGAAATATTTTTTTCATTATTTGTTTTTACAGAAAAATTATATGATGTCAATTCAGAATTTTCGTTAACACCTAAACTTGATATTTCTTTTATATTTTCTTCTCCATAAATTTTCTTTATTTTGTTTTTTGCGTCTTCTTCTGAAATTTCATCTCCTGAAAGTCCTTTAGGCTCTGTCTTAGTCAAATGTTCTGAAAAAGCTCCATCATATATTAGACCTGAATATTCATGAAAATCTTCTTCTAATGAACTAAATACATCTAAATTTGAGCTAACTGCTTGAGCAAATTCTTCTTTTCCATTTTTAGTTAAATCTTTCCATGTAATCGAACCACTTTCTAAATCTGCTGCCAATTGATTTAACACATTTTTAAGTTCAGTACTATATTTATGAAGATCTTCTAAATTTTTTATATCTTCATCATTTAAATCTTCACCTTTTATATTTTTTCTAGATAATGTATAACTATAATCACTAACTTGATTTAAAAATTTCTCTGTATTTTCTAATTCTTGACTTTGTACTGGTAAACCTGCTAAATATGTTTGAGCAAGGTTTGCTTCTCTCCATAAATATGTTAGAGTTTCCGCACTATGAGTATTACTTGTAGATATAGTAGATTTAGCTAAATATGTTTCAACATTTTGAACATAATTTACTAATTCATAAAAATTACTATCATACAAATTTCTACTTGCAAGTTTTACCTCACTATCTTTCTTATACAAAAAATACCCCAAAATTCCAATTGCGGCAATTAAAGCAATAATTATAATACCAACTATAATTTTTTTCTTATTTTTCATAATCAATCTCCTTTTATACTTTTTTATAATATAATCAATTTTATTTTGTATTAAATCAAAAAAAATATTCCATTTTTTTAATTTTTATGTTAAAATATAAAAATAAAATAAAAGGAAAAAATAATATGAAAAAAATAATGATATCATATGCAGCATATGGAGGAGGACATCTATCTGCTGCCAAAAACTTAAAAGAACATATTGAAGAAAACTACCCAGATTGTGAAGTTTTCTTATTTGATTGTATGAAATACATAAATCGTGTAATAGACAAAGTTTGTGGTTCTACTTATTCTGGAATAACAAAAAATATTCCATGGTTTTGGGGAAAAATATATTATCATACCCAAGAACCAATATTTGAGAGAATATTATCTTTATCAAACAAAGTACTTGCATATAAATTAGGTAGACTTCTAAAAAAATATAATCCAGATGTAATAATATCTACCCACTTTTTTGTTGGACATATGTGTACAATACTAAAACAAAAGGGAAAAATAAATTCAAAACTTGCAACAGTAATTACTGATTATGGAGAAGATCCTTATAATGAATGGACTTGTAATTATAATTTTATTGATTATATATTTGTAGCTCATGATAAAATAAAAGATACATTAATAAAAAGAGGAATACCATCTAATAAAATATTTGATACTGGTATACCTATCTCAAATAAATTTCTAGCAAATTATAATAAATCTGATATATTAAATGAACTTCAATTTACACCAAATAAAAAAACTGTATTATTTTTTGGTGGAGGAGAATTAGGATTAGGTAAAAACAAAACTTTAGATATTTTTGAATGTTTAATTAAAAATTTCCCAAATACCCAAGTAATTGCAATTAGTGGAAAAAATGAAAACTTAAAAAATTGCTTTGAAAAAATTACAACTGAAAATAACAAAAATCAGAATGTAAAAATTCTAAGCTTTACAGACAGAGTAGCTGAGTTTATGGCTATATCTGACTTAGTTATAACAAAACCTGGAGGATTAACATCAACAGAAGCTCTTGTATCTAATTTACCCTTGCTTGCTATTAATCCAATTCCTGGTCAAGAAGAGGAAAATGCAAAATTTCTAGAAACTAATAATGCGGCTATTTGGCTAAAAAAGACAGATGATATTAATTCTATTTTAAATAATTTGTTAAATAATGATAATAAGTTATTAGAAATGAAACAAAATATAAAGAAAATTGCTAAACCTAATTCAACTAATAATATATGTTCATTACTATTAGAAAATTAAGAATAAAAAATAATCCACCTCATATTTATGTTAAAGAGGTGGATTTTTTTATGAATATTTCTGATTTATCTGGTTGCAACTTAATTGGTCTTGCAAGTTCTTTATCTATTTTAATAGCTCAAGACTTAAACGAAGAAGAAATTGGAATATTATCTGCCTTTTTTTCTGCTTTAGGGGATAATTTGGCTTTAATTCTAGCTTCTCCTTTAAGTTCTTCTAAAGAATGTACAAAAACGCAAAAAAATGAACAACCCAATTGTACAAATTGATTACATTACATTTCTCTTCTACCTTCTAAAGCTTTTGTTAAAGTAACTTCATCAGTATACTCTAAGTCTCCTCCAACAGGAATTCCATGAGCAATTCTAGAAACCCTAATCCCTAGGGGTTTAATAAGTTTAGACAAATACATTGCTGTTGCCTCTCCTTCAACTCTAGGATTAGTTGCAATTATTACTTCTTTTACTTCTCCGTCCCATAAGTCTTGCTAAAAGCTCTTTTATTTTAATATCGTCTGGCCCTACTCCATTCATTGGTGAAATTGAACCATGTAATACATGATAAACTCCTTTGAATTCATGTGTTCTCTCCATTGCAGCAACATCTCTTACATCTTCTACTACACAAATACTATCTTGGTTTCTTTTTAAATTTGAACAAATTGGACAAGGGTCTGTATCTGTAATATTAAAACATTTGCTACAGTATTTTAAATTCTTTTTAGCATTTACAATAGAATTAACAAATTCATTTGTTTGTTCTTCATTCCAGTCCAAAACATGAAATGCAAGTCTAGCTGCTGTTTTATGTCCGTATACTAGGAAGCCTCTCAAAACTTTCTATTAGTTTCTCTATTGATGGTGCATATTCTGACATAACTTTTGCTCCTTCTTTTTAAGTTATTATATTTGTTTATAATTTAATTAAAGACATACATATTTTTAATATGATGTCTCTTTTAATTACATTAATCCTGGTATATTAAATTTACCCATAGCATCAGAACTTGCATCATCAACTTTTCTTAAAGCTTCATTTATACAAGTTAAGATCAAATCTTGTAGCATTTCTACATCTTCTGGGTCAACCGCTTCTGGCTTTATTTTTATCTCTTTTATAAATTTTGCTCCACTTACCTTTACTTCAACTGCTCCTCCACCACAAGATGCCTCAAATTCTTTTTCTGCAAGCTCTTCTTGTGTTTTAGTTAAATCTGCTTGCATTTTTTTTGCTTCTTTCATCAAATTTCCTAGATTCATTCCTCCGAATCCACCCATTCCACCTGGAAATCCACCTCTTTTTGCCATTTTAAAAACTCCTTTCAATTAAATTATATTAAATGGTAAATCATTTGTTTCAATAAACTTTTCAAACTCATTTTCACTTTTTTCACTTTTTCCTTTGTCATCTGCAAACCTAATCTGCATCTCTTTTCCACAAGCTAAATGAATTGTTTCTCTTAAGTTCTGTTTTGTATCTGGTCTAGATAAAAACTCTTTCGCAACATTATTCATACCATTTGGGAATTCTATTTCTAATGTCATATCATTTACTTCTCTAGCAATCGTTCCAGCTAAATTTATATACATAAACATTTTCCCATTTGTTTTAAAATCTTCTACAAGTTTTGGCCAGTAATCCTGTGTCTTCCCTTGATACTTTGGCTTTTGCTCTACTACATTTGTTTCATCAAGGTTAACATTGCTTGTTTGTACAGAATATTTAGGTTTTGAATCTCCTGCTTTTGCAAAATTACTAGCTCGTAAAAAATTTTCGATTTTTGTAACTCTTCTTTCTAAATCAGAATTTTTAGTCATTTCACCTTCTATGTTAGTAGTTTTTGTGCTAATCTCCTGTTTATTACACAATTTTATTAATCCTGTTTGTAAAATGATTGCTTTTTGTGTAGATATTTTCATACTATTTTCTATTTCTGATAATTCACATATCAAATTAATTAATTCTTGTTTAGAAATTTTATCTGATATTTTCTTTATATTTTCAATTTCTTCCTGATTATAAATCTCCGTTTTTCCAGTAGATTTATATAAAAGTATATCTTTTATGTATTTAATAATTTCCCAAACTAAATTATTTATGTCTTTTCCTTCATTTATTACCTCTTGCAGTGTATTTAGAGTTTCTTCCACATTTTCATTAATTACTGAATCAACAATTTTGTTTATAAATACTGTTTTGGGAATTCCAACTAAGTCTTTTACTTTATCCTCATTAATCTCATCAGTGCCTTCTTGATTACACCTTTCTAAAATTGATAAAGCATCTCTCATTCCACCTTCCGCAAGCACTGCAATTAAATTTAATGCTTCGTCAGTTATTTTTATATCACTTTCTTTGCATACAAATCTTAAGTCTTTTACTATATCTTCATCTGATATCCTTTTAAAGTCAAATCTTTGACATCTTGATAAAATTGTTGCAGGTAATTTCTGTGGTTCAGTTGTTGCTAATATAAATTTTACATGTTCTGGTGGTTCTTCTAATGTTTTTAATAATGCATTAAATGCCCCTGTTGATAACATATGAACCTCATCTATAATGTATACCCTATATTTTGCCTTTGTTGGTAAAAAGTTAACTGCTTCTCTTATACTTCTTACATCTTCAACACTATTGTTTGATGCAGCATCCATTTCTATTATGTCTGTAAGTGACCCTGAAAGCGCCCCCTTACAAATTTCACATTCATTACAAGGCTCCCCATCCTTAGGGTTTAAACAGTTCACGGCTCTTGCTAGTATTTTTGCTGTTGTTGTTTTTCCTGTTCCTCTTCCACCATTAAATAAATAGGCATGTCCTACTCTATCTGATATTAATTGATTTTTTAATGTCTTTTTTATATGTTCTTGTCCTACTATTTCTGAAAATTTTATAGGTCTAAATTTTCTATAAAGAGCTGTATACCCCATTTTACACCTCCTAGAATTTAAAATAAAAATGGTGTGATACTAAATCCCTCTATGGAAAGCATTCCACATAAAAGTATCTACTTATTGCTGCTTCCTTCCGGACCTGACAAGGTTCGTAGGCTTTTATTGGATGCCCTCCATACAAGAATTTAATTTCATACCATTTGCATTATATAACTTATTTTCTGTTTTGGCAAGTACTTTTTTACTTAATTTTCTATTCTTTTGAAAACAATGTCTTGTAATTTATTAGTATATTCCTTGCCTACTGTTCCCTCACTCACTACATTTTCATTTGGAATTTCTATTTCTATATTTTCAGCTTTAAATACTTTCCCAGAATCTAAAGTTATTGTTATATTAAATGTAAGTTTTGCTATTAAATCTTGCTCATTTAAATTTAATTTTGTTATTAATTTATTATAATTTATTTCTGCATCATCATCAGATATATATGTTCCAATATTATTGTTTGCACATCTAAAATTTAAAACTCCACCTTGGTTAGAAATTTCAAGTTTTTTAGTGTTTGTTGATTTTGAACCTGCAAACTCTAATTTGTCAATTATATTTTCATCTAGATTTTGAAAAAGTGATGTATCACTTGTTGTAGGTTTGTAAATTTTTATTTCTCCAATCTTTGAAGTCTGTTTTATTTCAAAATTATCTATTTTTACAGATGCTATTGTCTCTTGCTTTCTATATTGTTTATTTTTTTCTACATAAATATAAATATCATTGTTTTGAATAACATTTATTTCCCATTTATGCTGAGAGTTTTCCACATCTTTTCCATCAACTGTGGATATCACAGATATTTTTGAAACTTCAAAAGGCATATTGGCTTCTCCATTTACATCATAATTTAATATAAGCATTATTGCTATAAAAATAATTACTACTATTATTATACATACAATACAAATATTAAACATCTTCTTACTTAATCTCTGACTTGCCATTATTTAGCTCCTTCTTTTTCTTCTATTTTTGCCTTTCTCAATTCTTTAAAAAATTCCTGTAATATATCTTTACAATTGCTTTCTAGTATTCCCTTTTCATATAAAACTTTATGATTAAATTTATAATCTGTAAATAAATTTAATACAGACCCTACGGCACCTGTCTTTTCATCTGATGCGCCTATATATACTTTTTTTATTCTAGAATTTAGAATTGCTCCTGCACACATTGAACATGGTTCTAATGTTACATACATTTCACAATCTATCAATCTCCATGAATTTAGCTTTTTACTAGCTTTTTGTATTGCCAAAATCTCTGCATGGTTTGTTGTATCTAATTTGGTTTCTTTTTGATTATGTGCTCTAGCTATAATTTTCCCATCCTTAACTATTACTGCTCCTACTGGGACTTCTAATTTGTTATATGCTTTTTTGGCTTCCTTTAGAGCTTCTTTCATAAATTTTTCGTTTATATCCAATTTTTTAGTCTCCTTTAGAGTACTTAAAATAAAATGGTGTTCCTATGCGGACTCGAACCACAATCGCCCGCTTAGGAGGCGGGTGCTCTATCCTGCTGAGCTATAGGAACATAACTTAATTTATTATATCAACTATTGCCTAAAAAGTCAATCAGTTTTCCCTGCCCAGTACCGGTTCTTTTTTAGGGAATTGCTAATTCTCTAAAAAAGAACCGGCACCTAATAGGGAATTACTTAACAATTGCTTTCATAGCTTCTTTTAAATTTTCTAAATCTTCTTCTGATTTATCCATTGTGTTAGCTTTTACTCCCATATAAAGCTTAATCTTAGGCTCTGTTCCGGATGGTCTTACACAGCACCAAGCATCATTTTCAAGTTCATAATATAGAACATTTGATGTTGGAAGTCCTGTTTTAGTTTCTTCTCCTGTTATTAAGTCTTTTACAATATCTAGTTTTATATCTTTAAATTTCAAAACTTTGTAATTACCTATTTTTTCTGGTAAATTACTTCTCATGTTTTCCATCATTTCTTTTATTTTCTGAGCACCTTCTGAACCTTCTAAAACTATTGAAACTTGTGCTTCTTTGTAGTATCCATATTTTTCATATATATTTATCATTTGATCCCATAAAGTTTCTCCCTTAGACATATAGTAACAAGCTGCTTCGCAAAGACTCATAACTGCGGAAATTCCATCTTTGTCTCTTGCATAATCTCCAATTAAACATCCATAACTTTCCTCAAATCCAAATACATATTTTTTGCCATTGTCTTTTTGCTCTTCTATTTTTATTTGTTCTCCAATATTTTTAAATCCTGTTAATACTTCTCTAAAATCTAAATTGTATTCATTTGCAATTGCTTTTGCTAAGTTTGATGATACAATTGTTGAAATAAACATTCCTTTTTTAGGAAGTATTCCTTTTTTCTTCATTTCAGAAATTCTATATTCTGCAATAAGTAATGCTGACATATTTCCTGTATAATCTATATATTTTCCTGTTTTACTATCTTTAGCATAAATTCCAAGTCTATCTGCATCAGGGTCTGTTGCTAGGACTATATCTGCATCTACTTTGGTTGCTAAATCTAAAGCCATTTTGAATGCTTCTTTGGCTTCTGGATTTGGATAATCTACTGTTGGGAAATTTCCATCAGGTTTTTCTTGTTCTGGTACTACATAAACATTTTTAAGTCCTATTTCTTTTAAAATCCTTTGTACCATCTCATTTCCTGCTCCATGAAGAGGTGTATAAACAACTTTTATCTTTTCGCCTTGAACTTTTACAACATCTGGGTTTAATACTCTTGATTTTAATTCATTTATATATTTGTCATCTATTTCTTTCCCAATTACATTATATAATCCTTTTTGTTTTGCTTCTTCTATAGGAATTTCCTTAATTACTTTATAATCTGTAATTGCTTGAACTTCACTCATAATATCTTTATCTACTGGGCTTATAATTTGTGAACCATCATCCCAATAAACTTTATATCCATTATAAGCTGGTTTATTATGGCTTGCTGTTATCATAATACCTGCTGTACATCCAAGTTCTCTTACGGCAAATGAAAGTTCAGGGACTGGTCTTAAATGGTCAAATATATATGTTTTTATTCCATTTGCATTTAATACTAATGCTGTTTGCTTACTAAATTCAGGAGACATATGTCTTGAGTCAAAACTTATTGCAACTCCTTTTTCTTGTGTTCCCCTTTTTAATATATAATTTGCTAATCCTTGTGTTGCTTTTCCAACGATGTATTTATTCATTCTGTTTGTTCCTGCCCCTATTATTCCTCTTAATCCTGCTGTTCCAAATTCTAACTCTTTATAAAATCTGTCTTCTATTTCCTTTTCATTGTCTTTTATTTTTAATAATTCTTGTTTTGTTTCTTCAGCAAATTCATCACTTTCACACCATTTTTTATATTCTTTTAAGTAATCCATGTGAATACCTCCTTGTATTTTTTATAATTGCATATTATCATAAAATTTAAAATAAGTAAATAACAAACTAAAAATCATTCTAACATATATTACATTTGAATATTTATATAAAAATTCAAAAAATGCAAATAAGAATTTACGTTCTTACTTGCATTTTTGATTAACTTAATTTATAAAAATCATTATACAACTTTCTAGCTGTTTCTGGACTATCTACACCACTTGCATTTTTAACTGGTGCAAATTCTTCTTCTCTTTTAACTCTTAGGATTGCCATATCATCTACTTCTCCAAAAGCATCAAATAAAAATGCTTCAAATTTATATGCATTTGGGCTATCTGGAACAATCTTGTTTCCATCTTTATCAATATATGTAGCCTTTTTAAATGCTGAGTGATATGGTAATGGTTCTCTTCCCATTCTTTCTATTGCTGATATATTAAATAAATTGCATAAAATATGTGACTCTCCATATAATAACTCTCCATTTTCATCAGTTGCTTCTGCCATTTGTTTTGTCATCTCAGAATACTCTACCACACTTGGTTTGCCATTTTTCTTGCAAAATGCTCCAACTTTTTCATATGGATTGTCTTTTACAACAGATTTTCCAGCAGCAGTAACATTTTTATCTATTGCAATTCCCATAAGTACAGGATCTACCATTTTTACTAAACAATTGTCTACTCCACCAATAAATACCCATTCTATACCAAGTTCTTTCATTTTATCTGTCATTCCACTCTTTAATAATGATTCATATACTCCACCATGACCATCAGCTGCTTCTTTTATTAAACCATCTTCCCCAATTAATATTTTTCCTTCTGTATCTACCATTGGAAGTTGACCTTGGATAAAGAAATATATATTTTTCTCATATCCAAAGTATTTATTTTTCTTAAAAAATTCAATTGTATCATTATTATTTTCTCTACTTGTCATTATAAACCATGGTATATTAACACCATATTTATTTGATTCTGTTTTTAAATAATCACATAAAAGTTCGAATAAAGATTTATGTGAATCTAATCCGATATCAAATGTTCCTTTTGGTCCATTATGTCCTAGTCTTGTTCCTTGTCCTCCTGCCATAGTAACAGCTGCTAATTTTCCTTCTCTAATTGCCTTTTTCCCTATCTCTTCATAATATTTGTAATCACCATTTAATTTATATTTATCTATAAATTCAATTGGTTTTACATCTACTTCTTCATGGATATTTTCATTTTTTGTTTTATTATATAAACTATTTATAAGTTCAAAATCAATTCCTTCTATTTGTTCAAGTAGTCTTTTTTGCTTTTTTTCTTCTAAAGTATCATAAAAATTTAATAGATGTTCTTGTCCATATTTCTTTAGTTTACGTTTCATCTCTTCTATGTCATATTCCATATTTTTTTCCTCCCTAAAAATAAATCAATTAGTATTAATTGAAATAGATAAAAATTTAGTAATATTATATATTTATACACCCTTTTTTTATTTTTATCAATACTTTTAAGTAATTTTTTATTTTTGTAAACTTTGAGTATTTAATATATCATCATATTTTTCCTGTATTTTCATTACTTTCAGGCTCTTCTCATTAATATTATAACAATCTATAACATTTACTTTTTGTATTCCCTTCTTTTCTATTTTCTCATTAGCTTTTTCAATATAATTATTACTTCCATTTATTATAATTGTAGATTTATTAAAATCATAATTAGAAAATTCTTCAAACTCCTTACAATTCCAATCCAGAGCTAATATTTTATTTTTCTCATTTGTATCTAAGTTTGTTCTATCTAATAATGTTTTCATGCTCTCTGATAAGTTGTCCTCTGTCAAAATAACAAATTTTGTTTTATCTATATTATTTTTTATATATGGCAATAATATCATTTCTAAATGATATTCACTTGCATAGAAACAACAGTACTTTTTTATTTCATGTTCTTTTGTAATCATATACATCATCCTTTCGTTTTGGAAAATTTTACCATTATTTCAAAAATATGTCAATAATATTTCATTTAAATTTCATTGACATTTTTCGACAATTAAAAAAATCTAGCTAAATTGTATATTTTTATTATCTTTTGCAAATAATTACAAAGAATAAATTGTTAATGGAGGAATTCTTATGAAAAAAATTATTAATTTTATACACAATAGAAAATTTAAAGAAATTGTTTTATTAGTTATATTATTTAGTTTATATATCTTTATAAATGCCTTTTCATATGCAGCGCAAGTTTCAAATGATTTACAAAAAAGTGTATTTAGGTTACATGTGATTGCTAATAGTGACTCTGAAGAAGATCAAAATTTAAAATATATTGTAAGAGATAATTTAATTCAATATATGAATTCTATTTGTTCTAATTGTTCTTCAAAAGAAGAAACTATAAAAGTAGTTTCTAATCATATTTCAGATTTTACAGATATAGCAAATCAAACAATAAAAGATAACGGATTTTCATATACTGCTTCTGTTGAATTAGGGAATTTTGAATTTCCAACTAAAACATATGCAGATATATCATTTCCTTCTGGCTATTATGATGCATTAAAAGTTAAATTAGGTAACTCATCAGGTCAGAATTGGTGGTGTGTACTTTATCCATCTCTTTGTTTTATAGATGTTACATCTGGTGTAGTTCCTGAAGAATCTAAAGAAACATTACAAGAAAATTTAAATGATGAAGAATACAAAATAATATCAGATACAGATAGTCCTTCAATAAGTTTCAAATTTAAATTAATTGAGTTTTTCACACATAATAATTTTTTAACAGCAAAAAAGTAGTCCAATCCCCTACAACTTCAAAATATTTCAAAAAATAGTTGTAAAACTAAAAACTTTATGATATATTACATAAGTAAAAAAGTAAAAAAAGATATAATTTTTTGGGGGTATATAATTGGAAAAATTAGTAATAACAGGTGGAACTCCTTTAAAAGGTGAAGTAATAATAAGTGGAGCTAAAAATGCGGCTGTTGCAATTTTACCAGCAGCATTATTAATAAATGGTATATGTACAATAAATAATTTACCAAATATCAGTGATGTAAAAATATATTGTGAAATACTTGAAAAATTAGGTGCAAAAATAAATTGGAATTCCAAAAATGAAATAACAATAGATACAAGGAACATTACTACAACAGAAGCACCTTTAGATTTGACTAGTAAATTTAGAGCTTCTTACTATCTTTTAGGAAGTTTATTAAGCAGAAAAGGTTCCTCAACCGTTGGAATGCCTGGTCGGATGTAAATTAGGTGCTAGACCAATTGACCAACATATAAAAGGATTTGAGCGATTGGGTGCAAATGTTGAAATTAGCCAAGGTAAGATAGTAGCAAAAGCAAAAAAATTAAAAGGAACATCTATATATATGGATATTTCTTCAGTTGGTGCTACAATAAATGTTATGCTTGCAAGTGTACTAGCTGAAGGTACTACAATAATAGATAATGCAGCAAAAGAACCTCATATTGTTGATGTGGCCAATTTCCTAAATACCATGGGAGCAAACATAAAAGGTGCTGGAACAGATACAATAAAAGTAACTGGAGTAAAAGAACTATTAGGAAATGCAACATATTCTATTGTTCCTGACCAAATTGAAGCAGGTACTTTTATGGTTGCAGCAGTTGCATCTAAAGGTGATATTACTCTAAAAAACTGCATAACAAAACATTTAGAATCAATTACTGCTAAAATTTGTGAAGTAGGTGGAGGCGTAGAAGATTATGGTGATTCTATACGTGTTTACTATAATAAAAGACCTACAAAAGCTACTATAAAAACTTTGCCTTATCCAGGATTTCCAACAGATATGCAATCACAAATAGGAGTTTTATTATCCATTGCAGAAGGAACAAGTATTATAAATGAAAGTATTTGGGACTCACGTTTTCAATATACAGAAGAACTTAATAAAATGGGTGCAAAAATAACTTCACAAGGAAAAACTGCTTTTTTTGAAGGTGTAAAAGAATTAAAAGGTGCTCCTGTTTATGCATGTGATTTACGTGCTGGCGCAGCTCTTATTGTTGCTGGAATTATTGCAAAAGGTACAACTGAAATATATAATTTAGAGTATATTGATAGAGGTTATGAAGATATTGAACAAAAATTTCGTAACCTTGGGGCCAAAATAAAACGAGTTGAAGAAAATTAAGAGGAAATATATATGTTAAATTTTTGTAGTTTATATAGTGGAAGTAGTGGAAATTGTTTATTTGTAGAAACAGAAAATACTAAATTATTAATAGATAGCGGGGTCAGTTTAAAAAAAATAGAAGAAGGATTACGGAAGTTTAGATGTCCCTGTTTCCACTTTAAATGGCGTTCTTGTAACACATGAACATATAGATCATATTCAAAGCCTTGGAAATTTATCTAAAAAATTTAATATACCTGTTTTTGCGACATCTCAAACTTTTGATGCTATGCCTAAACAAAGTGAGAAGATATCTGATAATAATAAAAAAAATATAAATATAGATGAAAAATTTTCTATTGGTGATATAGATGTTTTGCCATTTTCTATACCCCATGATGCTGCAAATCCATGTGGATATACTTTATTTTCTGATAATAAAAAAATAAGTATTGCAACAGATATTGGTCATATGAATAATAATATTATAAAACACATTGATGGTAGTGAATTTTTATTATTAGAAGCAAACTATGACCCAGAGGTACTAAAATGTACAAAATATCCATTTAAACTAAAAAGTAGAATTGCTGGACCAACAGGTCATCTTTCTAATCAAGTTGCTGGACAAACAATAAATTATTTAATAAAATCAGGGTTAAAAAATGCAATTTTAGGACATTTAAGTAAAGAAAGCAATTTTCCCGAGCTTGCATATCAAACTGTCATTGATGAATTGATTTCTAATGGTACTAATTTAAGTAATTTTAATCTTTCTATTGCTAGTAGAGATTGTCCAGGTAAATTAATACATATTTAAATTTATATGAATGTAGAGAAAATAAAATAATGTAAAGAGGTTTGTTTACTTTGTTAGTAATTTATTTAAA
Source organism: uncultured Eubacteriales bacterium (assembly GCA_948468315.1). GTDB lineage: Bacteria > Bacillota > Clostridia > TANB77 > CAG-508 > CAG-269. The sequence goes on along the minus strand of CAOKHL010000002.1, from coordinate 48,559 downwards.
TATATTTATAACGGTGGTAAATATATTTATTTGAAATATTTTATTTTTATTAAGGGGCTTTAATTATATTAAATTATATTTTAACAAATTAAATCATTTTAATTTGTTAATTTTTTTATTTCTAAAAATAGTTTTAATTAAATATTATCTTATTTTCCCTACAAGATTAAAAACTTTATTTTTGAATTTCTTTAATTATTTTTTTGGAAAGTATTTTTATAATCAAATTTCTTACTAAAAAAAATATTGATATAAATAATAAGATTCTTAAAATCATAACATAAATTCCTTTGATTTAAATTTTGCTTGTCTTAATAATAACTCTTTTTACATTATTTGTCAAGAAAAACTTTTTGACATAGTTCGACAAAATCCGATAATATTAGTCTTTATTGTAGTTTTTTATACATTTTTTGGAAAAATTTAGTCGATTTTATTGACCAAATTAAAAAAATATGGTAATATAGATAATGTACAAAATATGTAGAAGGAGGAACCAATATGAAATCAACAGGTATCGTAAGAAAACTTGATGAATTAGGTAGAGTTGTAATTCCAAAAGAAATAAGAAATAAACTAGACATAGAAGAAAAAGACCCAATAGAAATATATATAGATGGGACTTCCATTGTTCTAAGAAAATTTGAACTAGGTTGTATTTTTTGTAATAATTCAAAAGATTTGACTACATACAAAGACAAATTAATTTGTAAAAAATGCTTATTAAAAATCTCTGATTTAAACTCAGAGAAAACTGAAAATAACTAATAAAAAAATAATATAAAATTTTAATTTTTATAATTAATAAAAATACACAACATTTCGTTTGAATTAAAATCAACTATTAATAAAAAATAGATACTATAATCTCCAATTATAATATCTATTTTTTATTTTAACTACTATTTATTTTAATTAAACAAAATGCTTATATATCTCATTTTTATTAACACCTCTATCTTTTGCTATTTTCTTTATGATTTCTTTTTTTTCTAATCCTTGTTTTTCATATATCTTATAATGTTCTTCTAAACTTAAATTATTAAGAATATTTTCTTCATTCTCATCCATATTTCCTTCAATTAATAAAATCATTTCTCCTTTTAATTGTTCACTCTTTTGAATTATCTCATCAATATTTCCCCTTATAAATTCTTCATGAATTTTTGTTATTTCTCGTGCTAAAACCACTTTTCTTTCTTCAATAATCTGTTTTAAATCTTTTAAAGTCTCTTTAATTTTATGTGGTGCTTCATATATAATTATTGTTTTATTTTCGTTTTCTATTTCTTCTAATTTTTCTTTTCTTAATTTTTTATTTAATGGTAAAAATCCCATAAAAACAAATTCTTTAGTATCTAATCCTGAAGCAATTAATGCATTTACCGCTGCACACGCTCCTGGAATTGGAATTACCTCAATATTTTCTTCTACTGCTCTTTTTACTATAACCTCTCCTGGATCCGAAATTCCAGGTGTACCTGCATCTGAAACTATGGCAATATCTTTTCCTTCTTTTAATTTATTTATTAAGTATTCTTCTCTTTCCTCTTCATTATGTCTATGATTACTAATTAATGGCTTTTTTATTTCAAAATGATTTAATAATTTTAGAGTATTTCTTGTATCCTCTGCTGCAATAAAATCCACTTCTTTTAAAATTCTTATTGCTCTTAAAGTCATATCTTCTAAATTACCTATTGGTGTTGCAACTAAATATAATTTTCCGTTCATTTTTTCCTCCAAATTAATTTAAATAAAATTATATAAAATCAAATAAAATTATTTTTAATTGTTTTTATATCAAAATCTATTTTTATATTTTTATTTCTTTTTTTATCTTTTTTATTCTAATTTATTTAATTTTATATTTTTATTAATATTTTATTTTTATAATTTTAATATTTTTATTTATTTATATTTTTATTTACTATTTTAATTTTATAATTTTAATATCATAAAATCTATTTTATTCTTTTTTTATCTATTTTTATCTTTTTTTTTCTAATTTATTTGAATTATTTTAATTTTTATTTATTTATTATTTTGTTTTTACAACATTAATATTCCAAAATCTATTTTATTCTTTTTTTATCTATTTTTTTCTTTTTTATTCTAATTTATTCGAATTATTAAATTTTATTATATATTTTTAAAATATCTTTTGTATAATTTCCTTGATTATCATAAACATATAAATTATTATCATATTCTAAAAATGGATTTCCATTTTTTATTCCTTTTATTAAAATTAAATTTGTTTTTTTATTTTCATTTGGATAAACAAATTTTATTTTTTTAGGTTCTATATTTTTCTGTCTCATAATACTAAAAATATCTACTAATCTATCTGGTCTATGAACCATATAAAATTCTCCAAAATCTTTTAGCAAAAAAGAAGCCATTTCTATAAATTGTTCTAAACTTGCTGTAATCTCGTGCCTAGATATTAATTTTTTATCATTAATATTTGTAATACCTGTATTTAATTTTTTATATGGTGGATTTGTTGTAACAACATCAAAGCTTGCCTTTTTATATTTTTTATTTAAATCTAAAATATTACTATTTAAAATATCAATTCTATCTTCTAAATTATTTAACTTAACACTTCTTTTAGCCATATCAGCAACCTCTGCTTGTACCTCTACTCCAACAAAATTAGTTGTATTAGTTTTTCCAGATAAAAGAATTGGAATAATTCCTGTCCCTGTTCCCAAATCTATTACACTAGAATTTGCTTTTATGTTTTTGGCATAACCTGTTAAAAGTATACTATCTATCCCAAAACAAAATCCATCTTTATTTTGTATTATTTTTAAATCTTTAAATTCTAAATCATCTATTCTCTCATTTTCTTTTAAAACAATATCCATTTTAAGTTGCAATCCTTTCCTATTCTGATAAAGTCTTTAAATTCACTTTATCACAAATAAAAAATCTTCTACATATTATACAATAAAAAAGGAGTTTTTTCAATGAATAATTTAATTTTTAGCAATAACAGAGGAAGTTTACCACCACCTCCTCCTCCAAATGATTCAGGCAAAAATAAAAATAAAATTGATTTTAAAAAATTAAAAAATAATACATGTAATTCTTTAATTGAAGTTGAATGTTTTTTAAATAACTTTCATAAATTTACCAATTATATTAAATTATATAAAATCTTAAAATAAAGTTCTAAAATGGACAACATAAAAATAATATTTACAAAAGAAAAATTTAGGAGGTTTTTTACATTATGAAAAATAAAAAAATATTATTTTTACTTATTTGTGTTTTAATTATTATTTTAATATCTCTTTTTTTTATAATAAGAAATTTTAATAATAAAAATGTTTCATCTGAAAATAATACATATTCAGACTATACACCAGAAGAAGAAATTAGTTCTCAGCAAATGAGAGAAACAATTGTTAATTTATATTTTGTAAATTCTGACAATAATATAAAAAGTGAAGGAAAACATATAGATTCCGCAGTATTATTACAAAATCCTTATAAAAAATTAGTAGAATTATTACTTGATGGCCCTCAAACAGAAAACTTAACAAAGCCTTTTCCAGATAATACAAAAATATTAGATGCATCTATTGAAAACAATTGTGTCACATTAAATTTCTCAGAAGAATTACTAAATTACACAGATGATACTCAAAAATACAATATTATAAATACTACTTTAAATACTTTAACTGGACTTAATGAAGTAAATTCTATAAAAATATTAATAAATAATTCTGCTTCTGAAAAATTCGAAGAGGAATACACTTTATCACATTAACTTTTAACCTAAAAAATCCATTGACAAAGCTAAAATAATATTGTACGATAAAGGAGTAAAAGTTCAATTAACAGTAACAAAATCAATACTAAAATATATAATATTATAGAGGTAAAAAATGATTATAGAAGAAGAAAAGAAAGTAGAAATCATCGATGATGATAATTCCAAAGAAAATACAAACGAGAATTTTAAACAAATTCCAAATAATTTAGAAAAGTCATCTAAACGTTGGATTATAGCAGTAGGCATATTTTTAATATGCTTTCTATGTTTAATAATAATTATATTTGGTATATTTACTTTTTATAATCACAGCAATAATACTACTATATCTAAAGGAATATATATAAACGGAATAGATGTCTCAAATCTTACAAAACAAGAAGCAAAAAATAAATTAGAAAGTTATTACTCTGATAAACTTTCTAATGATATAACTTTAATACATAATAATTACACTACATATATAAAAACATCTGAAATAAATCTTTCCTTTGATATAGATTCAGCAATAAATTATGCATATCAATGTGGTAAAACAAATAATATATTTACAGATAATTTTCAAATATTTAATGCAATGATAAATGGTATTAATATTATGCCAATAGTAAATTTTGATGAAGAAAGCCTAAAAAATATATTAAATACTTTATCTTCTGAATTACCTGATGCTGTAGTAGAAAGTGGTTATTATATTGAAGGAGATAATTTAATTATAACAAAAGGAAAAGATGGATATATAATAGATGTAAATTCAACATTGGAAAAAATGAAACAAAAAATTTTAAACCTAAATTACCTAAATGAAACAATAGAAATAGACACAATTGCTAATTCTCCAAAAGAAATAAATTTAGATGCAATATATAATGAAATACATAAAGAACCTAAAGATGCATATTACACATCAGATCCACATACTATATACCCTTCTGAGAATGGAATAGATTTTCAAGTTTCTCTTGACCAAGCAAAAGAAATGTTACAGATAGCAGATAAAGAATGTACTATTCCTTTAAAGGTGTTAAAACCAAATATTACTACTAATATGATTGGTGAAGAAGCTTTTCCTGATTTATTAGCATCTTTTTCAACAAGATATGCTGCATCAAATACTAACAGAACAACTAATCTTAGACTTGCATCAAATAAAATAGATGGATATGTATTATTACCAGGAGAAACATTTTCTTATAATACTGTTGTTGGTGAAAGAACAATAGCTGCGGGATATAAAGATGCTGCTATTTATGAAAATGGTAAAGTAGTTGATGGATTAGGCGGAGGTATTTGCCAAATTTCTACAACATTATTTAATGCTGTATTATTATCAAATTTAGAAATTGTAGAACTTTATAATCACCAATTTGTCCCATCTTATGCTAAGGCAGGACGTGATGCAACTGTTGTTTATGGAATAAAAGACTTTAAATTCAAAAACTCAAGAAAACATGCATTAAAAATAAATTGTTCTGTACAAAATGGAATTGCATCTTTTCAAATATGGGGCTTCAAAGAAGAAACAGAATATGATGTAGAAATATCTTCAAACATAACAAGTCAAACATCATCATACATAAAAGCTTCTGCATATAGAACTTTAAAATTAAATGGTCAAGTTATAAATAGAGAAAAAATAAGAAATGCCACATATAAAGTGCATTAAAAATGTATACTTTTAATCTAATTAAATATTAAAAAAAATGGAAAAAGATTGCTTCTTTTTCCATTTTTTGAATTTGACAAAAACCACAAAATTGTATAAAATAAGTGAAACTTTTAAATAACATATAGAGGTGAAATTATATGGACCAAAACATATTACATGTAGGGTTAGACGTTGGCTCTACAACAGTAAAAATTGTAGTAATGAATGAAGATAAAGAAATAATATATAAAGATTATAGAAGACATTTTTCAGACACAAAAAATACAATATGTATAATGCTAGAAGAATTAAACAAAATGTTTTTTGAATCAAAATTTACTATTGCTCTTACGGGCTCAGGAGCTATGTCTGCTGCTGGATTTTTAGGTGTTAATTTTATACAAGAAGTTGTATCTTGTAAAAGAGCAGTAGAACGTTACATACCACAGACAGATGTAGTTATAGAACTTGGTGGAGAAGACGCAAAAATAATTTATTTTGACAAATCAATAGAACAAAGAATGAATGGAACATGTGCTGGGGGAACAGGTGCCTTTATTGATCAAATGGCATCTTTACTTAATACTGATACAAAGGGACTTAATGAATTAGCAAAAAACGCAAAAATAATTTATCCAATTGCTTCAAGATGTGGTGTTTTTGCTAAAACTGATATTCAACCATTAATAAATGAAGGTGCTGCAAAAGAAGATATTTCCGCATCTATATTTCAAGCGGTAGTTAATCAAACCATTTCGGGACTCGCATGTGGTAGACCAATTAGAGGTAAAGTAGCATTCCTAGGTGGCCCACTTACATATCTTTCTGAACTTAGAAATAGATTTATAGAAACTTTAAAATTACAAGAAAACGAAGTAATAATTCCTGAAGAAGCTCATCTTTTAGTAGCTACAGGTGCAGCTCTTGATTCCCTAGAGGAAACTCCTATTTCCAACCAAGAGCTTGCTAAAAAAATAGAAACTTTAAGATTATCACATGACACAACAACAAATCCCATTGAACCTTTATTTAATAATTATCAAGAATATGAACAATTTAGAAAAAGACACTCAAAAACTTCTGTAAAAAAAGGAACACTTAACGATTATAAAGGTGATTGTTTTATTGGAATAGACGCTGGCTCAACAACAACTAAAATAGTTTTAATAGATAATGAGGGAAATCTTCTATACTCTCTATATGGAAGTAATGAAGGAAATCCTCTTCAAAGTGTAATAAAAATGCTAGACAATTTATATAAAATTATACCATCTGAAGCAAAATTAAGATTTAGTGGAGTAACAGGTTATGGAGAAAAATTAATTCAAACTGCACTTAATATTGATATTGGAGAAATTGAAACAATAGCTCATTATACAGCAGCTCAAGCATTTGAACCAGATGTATCAAGTATTGTTGATATTGGTGGACAAGATATGAAATATATACGCCTAAAAAATGGTGCAATTGATGGTATTATGCTAAATGAAGCATGTTCATCTGGATGTGGTTCATTTATAGAAACTTTTGCAAAAAGCTTGAATCTAGAAATATCTGAATTTGTAAAGCAGGCTATTGAAGCCAAGCGTCCTGTAGATTTAGGCTCAAGATGTACTGTATTTATGAATTCTAAAATAAAACAAGCACAAAAAGAAGGTTATTCCGTTGGAGATATTTCAAGTGGTCTTTCATATTCTGTAATAAAAAATGCATTACAAAAAGTTATGAAAATACGAGATTTTGAAACACTTGGTAAAAAAATAGTAGTTCAAGGTGGGACTTTTTATAATGATGCTGTACTTAGAGCTTTTGAAAAAATAGTTGGAAAAGAAGTTGTAAGGCCTGATATTGCTGGTCTTATGGGTGCTTATGGTATGGCTTTAATTGCCAAAGAACAATATGAAAAAAATTTAAACATGGAATATTATTCTACAATCCTAAAGCAAGAAGATTTAGATAAATTAGAAATAAAAATAAATCATACAAGATGCAATGGATGTGAAAATCATTGTAAACTTACTATAAATACATTTAATGATGGAAAACGTTATATATCAGGAAACCGTTGTGAAAAAGGTGCAGGTGTAATTAACAAACACAATAATCTTCCAAATCTAGTAAAATATAAGTATGATAGAACTTTTGACTACAAACCATTAGAGGAACAGTACTCTACTCGTGGAACTATTGGAATCCCTAGGGTTTTAAATATGTATGAAGATTACCCCTTTTGGTTTACTTTCCTAACAAACCTTGGATTTAGAGTTATATTATCAGACAAAAGTACCAGAAAAACATATGAAGATGGAATGGAGTCAATGCCTTCAGAATCTGTATGTTATCCTGCAAAACTTTCTCATGGTCACATTGAAAATTTATTACAAAAAGGAATAAAAACAATATTTTACCCTTGTATGATGTTTTCGAGAAAAGAACAAGAAAAAGCAGATAACAAATACAATTGTCCTATTGTTATCTCATATTCAGAAGTATTAAAAAATAATGTAGAAGGTTTAAAAAGTCCAGATGTCAAATTCATCAATCCATTTTTACCTTTTGATACTCCAAATTTAGTAAAAAAGATACTGGAATTAGATGAATTTAAAGAATATAAATTTACAAAACAAGAATTACTAGATAGCGCAGAAAAAGCTCAAATGGAATATCAAAAATATAAAAAAGATATTGAATATAAAGGAAAAGAAACTGTACGATATCTTAATGAAAACAACCTAAAAGGAATAGTTCTTGCTGGTCGTCCATATCATATGGACCCTGAAATAAATCATGGAATAGATACACTAATTACATCCCTAGGACTTGCTGTTCTTACAGAAGATAGTGTAGCAAACGAAGCTGAAGTTAAACGTCCAATAAGAGTGGTAGATCAATGGGTATATCATTCAAGATTATATGCAGCTGCTGACTTTGTTGGAAAAAATGATAATCTAGAACTTATACAACTTAATTCTTTTGGATGTGGAGTTGATGCAGTCACAACAGATCAGGTTGAAGAAATTTTAAGAAGTTTTGGAAAAATGTATACATTAATCAAAATTGATGAAGTAAATAACCTAGGTGCTGTAAAAATACGTATCCGCTCATTACTTGCAAGTATGAACAAAAGAGCTAAAGAAAAATTAGAAGGAAATTATGAAATACATAAAAAAATCTTTACTAAAGATATGAGAAAAAACTATACTATCCTTATCCCAATGATGATACCTATTCACTTTGAACTATTAGAACCTGCTGTAAATTCTTGTGGATATAATATGGTATTACTAAGAAATTGTACTGAACATACTGTCGAAACAGGTCTTAAATATGTAAATAATGATGCTTGTTATCCATCAATATTGGTTACAGGTCAGATGATAGAAGCTTTAGAATCAGGAAAATATGATGTAAATAAAACAGCTTTAATTATGTCTCAAACAGGCCGGTGGTTGTAGAGCAACAAATTACATAGGCTTTATCCGTAAAGCATTAAAGGATGCTGGATTTGAACAAGTTCCTGTAATATCTCTAAATATTGTTGGAATGGAAAAAATGCCTGGATTTAAACTTACTCCAAAATTAATTGATAAACTGATTAAAGCTGTACTTTTAGGAGATTTACTTCAAAAAATGCTTCACAAAAATAGAGCATATGAAATACATAAAGGAGATACAGATAAAGTATTTAACACTTGGATGGAAAAGTCAAAAAAATTAGTTACTAATTGCACAAATAAGGAATTTAAACAGGCAATATATGATATGGTAAATGATTTTGAAGAAATTGAAGTAGATATGTCTAAATTAAAACCTAAAGTAGGTATTGTTGGAGAAATACTTATCAAATACCACCCATTTGGAAATAATAAAGTAGTAGATATTCTTGAAGAAGAAGGTGCAGAAGTTGTGTTACCTGATTTCATGGGATTTATAAAATTTATGGCTACAAATAAAATTACTCTTAACAAATTATTAAATAGTAACAAATTGTCAGCTACAATTAGTAAAATTGCTTTAGATTTAATTGATTTAATGGAAAAGGATACAAAACTTGCTCTTTCAAAGTCAAGTAAAAATTATTTACCACCTTGTGATATTTTACACTTAGAAGATAAAGTAAAAGATATCTTGTCTATTGGAAACCAAACAGGTGAAGGCTGGTTTTTAACTGCTGAAATGGTAGAATATATTGAAAATGATATTCCAAATATTGTTTGTGTTCAACCTTTTGCATGTCTTCCAAACCATGTTGTTGGTAAAGGTGTTATTAAAACTATTAGAAGTAAATTTCCAATGGCAAATATTACTCCAATTGATTATGACCCTGGAGCTAGTGAAACTAATCAAAGTAATAGAATTAAGCTTTTGATGACTGTGGCTAGGGATAATTTGAAATAATTTTGCATTAGGAATAGAGCCTTTTATTAAAAAACCTGTTCCTAATGCGAAAAATAAACCTATTGAAAAAGGAGGGTTTTATGAAAAATTATTATGAATTATTAGAAGTATCTGAAAATGCTTCTCCTGAAGTTATAGAAAAAGCATATAAAGCTCTAGTAAAAAAATATCACCCCGATTTACAACCTAATGAAAAAAAAGCTGAAGCAGAAAATAAAATAAAAATTATAAATGAAGCTTATGAGATTTTATCAAATAAAGATAAAAAAGAAAAATTTGATACTCAATTGAAAATAAAAAAAATTAAAGAAGAACAATTGAAATATGATCAAATGAAAAAAAATTATACAACTAACATAAATAATAATTATTCCCAAAACTCTATACAAAAAAAGGTTATACAAAAACCAAAAACTTATAAAGCTCAACATCACAGTAATCATAATATACAAAACAACTATGATCAAACTATAAATGAGCTTTATAATAAAGCTTACCAAAATGCCTATATTAATACTCTAAAGAATATGGGATATGAAATTAAGTATGAAAAGTCTTTTAAAGAGAAAATAAGAATATTTTTCTCAACAATTCTTACTATTATTGTTTTTATTTTTGTTTGTTTTATTTTGTGGCAAATACCTTTTGTTAAAAATTATTTTACAGGTTTATATAATAGTAATGATATCTTTAAGCTATTTGTTGATTTAGCCAAAAACATTATAACAAGTTTTGTTTCTTTATTTTATAATATATAACAAATAAAATTAATAACAAAAATTCGTGGAGTTTGAATAAAACAATCTCCACGAATTTCTGTTATCCTAATATCGAGGTGATGATAATAATTATCATCATAGTAAGCCACCACCTCCATGATTCCCGAAGATCGAGAAACCAGAAAATGGCTCTCCACCCCTCCTTCAGAAATTTAAACACCCCAAAAATCATCAGGGCTCCCAAAAAAATCTGTAACACTAACATCAACATGCCAATGCCCTCCTCATATTAGATTAATATACTTTTATTATACCATAAACTTCTTAATTTTACAAATTTCTATTTGCTGCATTTCTTTGTTTAGTACTTTTAAAATTACTATACATCTTTTTGAAAGATAACACCAATAATACAGTAATTACAGCAATAACAACTAATATATATAATGGATGTTCACTTACTAAATTCACATTACTTCTAGCCAAAATGTAATATATAATTGATATTATTGGTCTTAAAAATACAAAATATAAAAATAATTTTAACCAACCTTTTAAAAGTCCTTCATTCCCATTAATTCTCATAAATGCATTAATTAATATTACAATTGGAGATAATGTAATAAGTAGAGCAACAACTACCATTCTAATTACAAATACAAAATATAAAAATATCTTAAATAATGTTATAGCAAATCCGCCAATAATACTAACAACATTTATTATAGAATGTTTTTCCCAATCATGTTGAGATTGAAACATTAACAATCCTTCTAAATTTGTCTTAAAATAATAATTTATTTTATTAGTTTTCATTATAGGAGTATTATTATTTTGAGAATTGTTTTCTTTATTTGAAATATCTTCTATATTATCATATATTGTTGATGATATCTCTTTAATATTAGTTGCTGCTTGCTCTGCATTGCTCAAATTTGATGATAACATAACTAATACATAATTTGCATTTTCTTTATAAATAATAGCTGCGTCACTTTCAATAGGTCCATTTTGATAATTTGTTCCTAATTCTTCTGCCATATTTGCTACTTCTGTGCCATTGTCTGAAACACCTTGTGGTATCATTCTTCTTCTTTTCTGCTCTTTCATATAATTCAATATTTCATTAGAACCTGCACATTGTCCATTATATATAAGTTCTAGTAATGCTCCTACTTCTTCAGCACAAGTATAATTATCTCTTTCGAAACCAGTTGTCCCAAACCTTCTATTTAACTTTGTATTTGAATATCCCTTTTTTGCAATATATGAATTAACTGCCTTTATTCCTCCAATTGAATCTATAAATCTATTTGCTGCTTCGTTATCTCCCATTGTAATCATTGCTTTCATATCATTTTCATCAACTTTATAATATTCTTCATTTTCCTGTTTCTCATAAGCTGCTACTGCTATAAACAATTTTATAATACTGTCTGATGGCATTCTTTCTCCATTATTATAAGCTAATACAAATTTATGGTCTGTTAAATTTTTCGCATATACAGCCCACTTTCCACTTGCCGCACTATTTGCAATATAATCCTCAATCTCTTCTGATAAACTATTATTGGTACCTATGCTTTCTATATCACTTTCCTCAACAACTTCCTTTGCATTTTTTACATATACTGTAATTGGTTTATCCTCTTCTTTTATTCTAGAGTCCTCAAATACATTTGTTACAAATCCTGAACAAGAAATAATTAAATTGATTATATATACTAAAAGCGCTAATATTATTACTGTACTAATCCACTGTTCTAAAAACCTCTTCTCTACTAAATATTTTTTTGGTGTATCACCTTTTCCACCTCTAAGTATATTTCCTAAAGGTAATATAGTTTCTTTTTTTGAAATACTAGTAACAACTAAAACTACCCCAATATATATCAAAACTGTAAGCATCGCAGCCATTGCAACATATAAAAAAACTCTAAAAAAGTTCCTTACAATTTCACTTATTTTATTCCACGTACCACTAATATTTGATGAATTATCATTAAAAAAATTAATATCTAACAAACCTTCACTACTATATAAAACTGTGTCTATTGAAGTTTGGATACATGGTAATTTCTCATTTTCTATAAAATCTGTTGCATCAATCAATATATCATAGTCTTTAGGCTCACTATATTCATCCACTATATTAAAATCAATTATTTTTCTTACTTGTTTTAAACTATATGAATATGATTTATTACTAATCAAACATACAGTAAAAAATATACATATAAAAATTAAAAATATCTTTTTTATTTTTGTCATTAAATTCACCTTTTTATATTATTCGAATGATATTAAATAATCCTCAGCATTATTAACATCAATCTCAACTACAATTCCTTCATTACTTTTCAAATTATATATTTTAAAATATGTTCCACTTTCATATGTAACTATAATATCTGCAATTTGCATATTAACTAATCTCATCGCATTTTCATTTATATACTTATTAAACTTATCTATTGTTTGAAATTTACTATTTTTGCACTCTTCTTTTAATAAATTATACATGTTTTGAACTTTATTATTATATAAGCAATCTATAACTAATTCATTTAAATATCTTCTTGCTCTTTGAGTATCTTCTAATTCAAAATATAAATAATTTATTTCTTTATTTTCTTGTTCTTCTTTCGATCTCAGTTCATCCCCATAATTTCCTTCTTCATCAAAATCATTATCATAATTTACTTCATCAATAATTTCATCATATGAATAATTTCTAATAAAATCTTTTTGTTTTTCAGAAATTATAGCATCAAAACTCGTATCACTCAAGTCCAGATTATCTTGAGGTACTATTTTAAAAGTATAATCTTCAAGATTTATATTTAAAATCATAAAAATCTCTTCTTTATTTTTATAAGAATTCCTCCATAGAGTACCTTTTATATAATAAATTCCTTTTATATCCCTTTCATTTTCCTCATTATTTTGATAATATATTTTTTCTACAAAAAAACAATTAAAATCTCTATAATATTTTAATTTTCCCATAATATTATCTGCTGTAATATTATTTTCACTAATATAATTTTCATCTAGCAATTTAACAATGTTTTCTATATCATTTCTATAACATTCCCTGAAATAAGTATTGACTGATCTTTCTATACTTAAAAACTCTGTTTCCTCTGTTACTTCATAAAAATTATATTTTAGAATTTCTTCTATGTGACTATTAGCAGCTGATATTGTCTCTTCGATTATCTCGTCTTTACTATTTTTTACACTATAATATACTGCTAAACCAACTATAATTATCATTAATACAATACAGAAAATAATTGCAATTTTTATTTTTCTTGCCAATTTATAATCCCCCTTAACAATCAAAATACCATATTCCTTTTCCTACATTTGTTCCAATAAATATCTTATTTGAGCCATTGTAATTATATATTTGAATACCTTCTGGTTCTGTATCCCATCCCATTGCACTAGATGTGTTTAAAAGTTTACTCCATTCTAATTTACCTGTTGTAATATTATAGCATACTATTTTCATTTCTCTAACTCTAGCTCCTTGAATTAAATACAAGTAATTTCCATATAGACAACCACCTTGTCCCCCTCCTGTTACTTCAAATGAAAATACTTTAGAGCTTTTTGAAAGATCACTTTTATTTAAATTCCATACTATTGCCTCAGATTTACCTCTTGAAACTGTTACCATTCTTCCTGTTGTCTCATCAACACCCATTGCAAGTATTTCACTTTGTACATTTAGCCCCATAGATGCTACATTCTTTTGCTGATTCTTTTTATCATTAAAAGGATTAACAGTTTCCAAAGTTATACCTTTATTCCAATAACAGTATTTTGAACCATCCCAATATTTAGATGTCCCATGAGAACCAATATACATATTATATGATCCAGAATTCTTATAAACCGCAAAACTTTGATGTCCTCCATATTTATATATATAAGCCCCTATTTCTTTTGAATCCTTATATACTTTAACTCTAAAATTCTCTCTTATATTTATCTGCGCACCATTATTAATTCCTAACCATAACAATTCGTCACTTGTTCCTATATCTGTAATAGAAAAATTTTGCATCCCCATATTATTAGGTGTTTTGGAAAATAATTTTATTGAATTTACATCTGGTGGTTCTACTAAAGAATGGTCTATATTTTGTGTATCTGTATCATTTTGATCTGAATTATTTGAATAACTATTATAATTACTGTTATAATCTTCATACTTTCTAAAAGAATATAAGACTGTAACATCATTTCTATAATTAACATGATTTTCAAAAAATGTGCATAGTGAAGACCAAATATCTCTAAACAATGAACCAACAGCACCTGCAATAGTTTTTGTTTCTGAATCATATGCTTTAACAGAACTTGAGCCAGAAGCTGATCCTCCTGGATTTACTGTGACATACTCTCCTTCTCCTAATCCTGTTGGACCATTTCTATTTTCAAGAAAAATACCTCCATTAACAATTTTAGTGACATTTTTCAATTTATTGCATAATGGTGTCATTATATGATAATGTGCATCATTTGCTGGTACATCAGCCAATACTTCTACAATATTTAAATATCCTTGAGTTCCTCCGCATATGTCCATATGTTACTTTATTAGAATCCTCTGCATTTGGCCACCAATGTGTTGTCGAATCATATGCACTTTTGGCATCTGCCATTACACAAGGATATACTTTTTCTTCTCCATTATTATTTACATAAATGTCTACATATGAACCAGTTTCTCCATATATAGAACTTAAAGCTACTAACAACCTTTTTTCCCCACTATTAGTTTCTATATATGCCCAATGTTCATCTGACACTTTTTCTCCTTGCTCTTTCCAAATATCATTAATTTCCTTCTGTCTATAACTCCATGTCTGATATACTGGTTCATATGATCCTCCAGACTGAGGGATTTCACTAGGGATTTCTATACATTCTCCAGCATCTAATGTTTTTATTACTTCACTCCCTGTATTATAATCGTGTACTGCAATAACTTGTCCATAACTCATATCAAAAAAAGGTAGCCAAATTACAACAATACTTAAAATCGCTACTATTTTATTTAGTTTATAATTTATTTTATTTTTAAATTTGTCCATATTTTGCTCCCTTCTTTTATTATTTATTTAGTAATACTTATATAAAAATCCATATTTTCTGTCATTGTTACTGTCATTGTTAATTTTTTATATGTTAGATCTTTTTCTGTAGAATCTTTTATTTTAACATCATATTGATAAACATCAGATGATATTTTTAAATATTCATCCTCAACTTCATAATTGTTTTTATCAAAAAAACTCTGTTCAATAAACTTCTCAAAATCATTTATATTCCTATAATAATTATTTTTTTGTATAGGATTTAACTTCTCATAAACAAAATTATAATTCTTATCATTAATTGCTGTTACTATTCTATCTATACAGTATTTACCTTTTACATTTGGTAAATATACACCATAAATATCATTATATGCTTTTGGAGTTATTGTATAATTATCTAATTTTATTGTATAATCCATTAAATCTTTCATATTAAAAATACAATGTGTATTATCATCATTTATAATAAGATATTCTTTATATTCATTGTCTTTACTTATTTTGTACTTTAATATATCTTGATTAATTATTGCTCTTTTATTATCATCTATATATTGTAAAAAAATATTTAAACTTGGAAATCTTAATTTTCTATATTCCTCATCTAGTTTATTATACAATCTATTGGTATCAAATTGTACATCAAATTTATATCTTTCATGAAGCTCTTGCATACAAGTTTTATCATCTTTACTAATTTCATCTGTTTTATATTTATTGCTATTATTTTGTTGCATATCATTTAAGTTATTTATAGTAACAACATCATCTTGTCCTAATCCTAAATAATTATATTGCTTTAAATATTCATATGGATATACAGAAAAACTAATATTTTTATTATCAATTTTAATAAATATTATTGTATCAGTCAAATTATCTGCCAAATTTTTTTGTAATCTATGATAAACTACATATAAATCTTTACTAACATTTAAGCTCTGTTTATAAATCTTATCTATACAAAATTGTGGTTTATCATAATTATTATACAAATTAGATACATTATCTTGATTTATATTTAATGCTTCTTTTGCTTCGGTATCTATTATACTTAAAGCTTTCTCAATCGTTTCTGCATTATAATAATTGGTAATACATTGTTTAATTAAAAAATATGTATATAAATCATTAACTTCTGTTAATTTTTCATATTCCTTTGAAATATTTGTATCTTTTTCTATCCAAGGCTCAGATTCTTCTACTTCTAGTGGTGTAGTATTAGCATCAATCGATGTTACATCAGAGACATTATTTGTATTCGTATTATTTTGGTTATTATCTTTATTACTCAAAACGCCTCTTCTATTTAAAATAAATACAATTAAAACTAATAAACAAACAAATATTAATATTAAAGCTACTATAATCTTTATTATTTTTCTCTGCTCCATAGCAAACCTCTTCAAAAATCTATTTTTTATATCTCAATATATATGTTGGTAAGTTATCTCTTGTTATTGTTCCTTTAGTTGTTACTCTCTCATTATTTCCTGCATCCCAATATTGGCCATCACCAGCATAAATATTAGTATGTGTATATTGTGGATCGCTTGATGGATTATAATAAATTCCAATATCTCCTGCCTGCATTTCAGATAAATCGGATGGTTGTGTAATTACTTTCCAATCAGGATTTAATTTTAGCATACTATATACATCTCCTGAATAATTGGTATGACTTGAAATAAATCCCATTTCTTGTAAACACCAAGAAACATATGTAGCACAACATGTTGCCTTAGAATTACCATCATTATATTTTATGTCAAATGGTCCATTCAAAGTATAAAAATACCCATTATCAGCCATATAATCATCAATCATTTCTGCAGTCTCTAGTAGTCCTTCTATTCCCTCAGACCTTACTCCAGAATTACCAGACCCAAATAAACTAGCTCCCCCATCTATATCTATAACATCAAGTTCACCTAGTAAAAATATAAAACCTATAACCCCTGCAATCATATTTACAATTGTCATTATCAGCATTATTTTTCTAAAAATTTTAAATATCCTCACATTCGTTTACTCCTTTATATTATACTATTAATTTTGATGACTCATCTTCTCTAACTTGTCTAG
Source organism: uncultured Eubacteriales bacterium (assembly GCA_948468315.1). Lineage (GTDB taxonomy): Bacteria > Bacillota > Clostridia > TANB77 > CAG-508 > CAG-269. The sequence continues at coordinate 30,799 of CAOKHL010000002.1, read as the reverse complement.
TAGTAAAAGGTATAATTCTTTGAGGTTGAGGAGTATCATTATTTATCTCATTAGGATATAAGCTATTGGCTGCACTTATTACGTCATTTCTCATCTCTGAACGCATTCTTTCTTTATACAATTCATAAGAATTTATACTGTTTCTCCTTTTCTCCTCTTTTCTATATGCTTCATCTTCAAGCTTACTTTGTTTCAATTTTTCTTGTTGAACCATACTCTCTATTTTCTTAACATTTTCTTCCATTTGTTTTATTAATGCATTATAACCTTCTTCACCCAAAGCTCCTTTAGCAAGTTCTGGATCTCTTAAAATCATCTCTTTTACAACTTCTTCATTTGAATCCATATTACTCTTAATTTTCTCTTCTTTAAGTTTTTCTACTAATTCTTTATACTCTGTCTCTATTTGCTCTGCAGTTAGACCCTCTCTAGCTCTTATATTTTCTCTTGCTTTTTGTTCTATCCTTTTTATGTCTGTATCACTTAAATTATTGTGATTATAATTTTCTTCCATAAAATTATTAAATTGTGCAGGAATTTTACTACTTGTATCTTTTAATAAATTATCTAAAGATTTCTTGTTTTCTTTATTTACATCTGTTATTTGAGCAACATTAGATCTTGCAATTAACTCTTTTTTCTTTTCTCTTCTTTCTCCCAACTGATTTGCCCCTATAATTATCTGGCTTTTTTGTGCTAAACTCAAATTAGGAAATTCTTTTATAACAGCTCTACATAAATCTTTATAATCTTTATTTCCTTGATCATTAAAGTTTCTACTATTATCAGAATTAATTAACCTACCATCATTTTGTAGTTGCATTAGGCTATACAATTCACGTTTTTGTTTTGTATTTAAACCGTCATTTTCTGGATCTGTTATTATATTCTTCCAAGCTGTAACTTTTCCCATTTGGTTTTTGTCTAAATGCAATCTATTATATTCTGGTTTACTTTCCACCAATTCTATATCACTTGAGACATTTTTTGAAGAAGCTAATTCACTTAAACTAATTCCACTTTGGGCATAAAATCTATCTGTCATCAAATCTCTTCCTGTAACTGCTTTTTTTATCATACGAGCTCCATGTGATCCTATATGATATCCTGCTGTACTTGTTATTGCATCTCCTACAGTATTTCTAATCTTCCCACCAATTAATATTACTTTATCCTGTGCATTGTGTATACCTTGTGTTACAGGCTCTAATTTCTTACCAACTGTTGATCTTACTCCTGCAATTTTTTGTTTCGCTGTATCCATTACAGGATTTATCTGTTCTCCTACTTTATTTTTTAATGTGTATACTTTATTTTTGGCCATCTCCATAGGTTTCGAAATCTGCTTTCCAACCTCTTTTGATACCTTTTGGGCTCCTTTCTTTACACCTTTTGCAGCTAATTCTCCACCAACTAAAGCTGGAGATATTCCTAACATAGCTAATCCTCTAATCACACTACCATTTTCTCCATGTTCTGCTTCTGTTATATCTGGATTAACTCCAAAATCCCCCACTCTATTTTGATTAAATGATACATTTCCTGTCATATTAGCATTATAATTTACGCCATTTGTAACGTCAGGATTTCTTAGTGGCTCTTTATCAAATTTTTTAACTTTTTCCTTCTCCCCAGAATCTAGCATCTTTTGTGAAATTGACCCTTTTAACGCCATACCTATTGTTTTTGTTATCATAGATTTCACAAAAAATATACTCCCTATTACTGATGCTGCAGATAAAAAAACTGTTAATAATAAATCCATTTATTTTTCCTCCTTAATCTAAAATCGCACATTCTAATATTATCCTAGAAGCGATTGCTAAAATAACTTGCACACATGATAAAACTACATATAAATTAATCCATGTTGTATATTTAAAAGATATTTTATCTTCCATGTGTAAAGCATATAATGCTGCTATAATTGGCCCCACTATAGCCAATATTAACATCATTAACATTCTAAAAAACATTCCCAATGCCCCTACTGCATTTACTAATACTAATGCTAAATATGAAAATACATATGCTGCCTTTTCTCCACAATTATTAATGTTTCCACTTTGGGCTTTATATCTTACAAATCCTGTTATATTTGTACTAAAACTATATCCAACAGGTTCTTTTGAACCTTCTTCTGCCATATTTACATATACTCTTATTGGTAATTCATCTGTATTAGATTTGAAATCTCCTATAAACATATCTCCCGCATAAATCCCCAAAGCTATAATAACCACTGAACCAACTAACATTATAAGTGATATTGCAAACCTTTTTAATCCTTCCTTATGCTCAACTTGAGCTTGTGGATTTCCAAAAGAACCCTTTATTATATTTATTCCGTGCCAAATTAAAGTTATAAGTAAAACTGCTGCTGATATATAAAGTACAACATGTATTACAGCTGCTACGAAATTTTTTAACACTTTAATCGGTGAATCATCATTACCTTCAAGAAAGTTTACATCAAACATATCCACCTTTCCTGTAGCCATAGTATATATATCTATTGGAATTACTGGTATTTCTGTTTCCATTGTATATCTATAATCATTTCCATTAATTATAATTGGACCTTTCTGCCAATTTTCCTCATACCCTGTTCCATATATGCTTACATCTGTATATGCATCTCTAGTACCAGAACTTGCATCTAAGTCTTTTTTTTCTTCTTCTTTTACATTAGAATCTTGATATTTTTTCCCATTATTATAATCTTCTACTAGTTCATCATAAGTATATGCTAACCTAAATTCTGAAGCTCTATTGAGAGTAGCTGTTTGAAACAAATTGATTATTATTTGTATTCCATCACCAATTACTCTAAAAAAGTCTAGAAGAAGTGAACATAAAGCTCCTAATGGATTTTCTTCAAAAAGCTCTCCTAACCCTTCTAGCGCTTTCCCAATCCTTGCTCCAGGAGTATCATCATAACCAAATTTTTCCTGTGTATCTAAAAGTGCTAATGGTGCTATCTCACTATTTACAGTAACATCTTCAGCCTCCTTTAAACCATCTTCCCCAGAATATACTTCTTTTATATGAAAACCAAACTCAATACTATCCCCACTATGTATAGCTTTATCGTATGGATTCACAACTATTAACGTAACATCCCATGGTTCTTCTCCATACTCATCTTTATACCCAAAGTTTTTTTCCAAATATCCTTTACTAACATTTCCAAACAAATTTCCTTCTACTAGCTTAGGCGTCCATTCATCAATTTCATTACCTATATATACCATATAATTTGTCAGTTGTTTTTCCACTCGTATCTTTGTAGTTATTTTCATTTGAGTATTTATTTCTCCATCATATCCAAAATGCTGTTTAAGTTTATTTTTAGCATCTGTTCTCGTCGTTCCTCTCTGTGTAACAATAACCTGTTCATTCAATCCCGATTTGTGAAATCCATATACATATGGTGTAAATAGTAAAAAAACAATAAATAGAATACAAAAAACTATATATATCTTTTTTTTCACAACATCTACCCTCCTTTCCTTAAAATTTAGTACCTGTTTAAGAAATTGCACATTCTAATATTATCCTACAAACTATTGCAAAAAATATTTGTATTGCTGCTAAACTTACATATAATTTAACCCAAGTATTAAAATTTATAGCTCCTATGCTTTCATTCCTTATAGCATGTACAGCAGCTATAATTGGTCCTACTATTGCTAGTATTAGCATAAGTATCATTCTAACTAACATTACTAGCGAACCTAAAAGATTTACTATGACTAATCCTAAATAGGAAAACACGTATGTTGCCTTTTCTCCATACATATCCACATCTTCGATTTGAGACATATATCTTACATATCCAGTAAAATTAGTACTAAAACTATATCCTCCTGATGGCTCCAATGGCATATTCACACTTACCCTTATTGGAAGTTCATCTTTTTCGGCTCTTAAATCTCCTAAAAACATATTATTTGCAAAAATACATAAAGCCATAATAACAATTGTTCCTACAATCATAAGTAAAGAAGTACAAAACCTCTTTAATCCTTGTTTATGTTCTGCTCTTGCTTGAGGATTGTCTATTGAGCCTTTTACAATATGTATGCCATGCCAAATTAAACTTGTTATTAATACTGCCATTGACAAATAAATAGTAATGTGTATTATAGCTACTGCTACATTTCTTATAATCATCCATGGAGAATTATCATCATGATATTCATTACCAGTAAGAAAATTTACATCTAAAAAACTTATATTTCCAACTGATAAATTATATATATCCATTGGGATTACTGGTATTTCTGTTTCCATTGTAAAACCATATTTATTTCCATCTATTTCAATTGGTCCTTTTTGCCAATCTTCTTCATACCCTGTTCCATATTTCATTATTTCTTTAACATCTGTATATGAATCTCTTGTTCCTGCGCTTGCATTTAGCTCCTTTTTTTCTTCTTCATTTGCATTTTCGTATGCTTTTCCATTTTCATAATCTTGATGTAATTCTTCATAAGTATATGCTAATCTAAAATCCAATCCTCTATGAAGAGTAGATGTTCGAATCATATTGATTATTATCTGTATTCCATCACAAATCGTTCTTAATAAATCAAGAAGAAGTGTGCATATTGTTCCTACTGCGTTTTTCTTGAAATTATCTACTAAATTCCCAACTTCTTCACCAAATTCTAACACAGATCCTCCGGCTTCTGCTATTGGATCTTTAATAAGTGCTGTTACAAAGACAAATTCAGTATCATCCACCGTTACCTCATTATATTTACCTTCTAAATATTCTTCATCACCTGTATAAAGATCTTTCAGGTTTAGTTTATAAAAGTAAATATTACCTCCAAAATTTTGCTCTTGTTTTGAAGTAACAACTATAAGTGCAGGCCAAGAATCTCCTTCTCCCATTCCTTCTAGTGCACCATACTTATCTTTTAATTCATCCTCACTTATATCAGATAATATTGCATCCTCACTTGTACCTGTTCCGAATCCTTATTTTATATCTTTTCTCTGTTCCCAATAACCCCAATAATATCTGTTTATCATATTTCTCTATTATAGAGATAGTAGTTTTCATTTTCATTTCATTATTAATTGTTGTTCCTTTATATTGAAAATCATTTTGTAAATTTAACAATATTTGTTTATGTTGTTCCAAATTTTGCTCCTTTGTGAATCCACTAGTACCACCAGCAGTCCAATTTGCAATTTGTCTATCTATATCTTTGCTTTCAACACTATAAGTAGATTTAATATTTACTATAAAAATGATTGCAATAGTTAATAATAAAATTCTAGATAATTTAATCTTCACAACATCCCTCCTCTCTATAATTAATTGTATCTATCTAATTAAGTTTTATTTTAAAACTGCACATTCTAATATTATTCTACAAGCAATAGCCAAGCATACTTGTATTCCTGATAATGCCAAATATAATTTTACCCATTTACTATAATTAAAAGCTACCTTATCTTGCATATTTAATGCATGTAATGCCGCTATAATTGGTCCTACTATTGCTAATATCAACATAACAATCATTCTAAGGAACATTCCTATTCCACCTAAAAGATTTACAAAAACAACTATACAAAAATATGCCAATGTATATGCCGCTTTTTCACCAAATTTATCAACATTCCTAATTTGAGCCATGTATCTTATATATCCTGTAAAGTTTGTACTAAAACTATATCCTTCTGTATCTTCTGATTCCATATTTACACAAACTCTTATTGGAAGTTCCTTCTCATCCGTCTTTAAATCTCCCATAAACACATTACTTGCAAAAATACCCACAGCCATAATAACAACCGTTCCTACAAGCATAACCAAAGAAGTACAAAACCTTTTTAAACCTTCTTTATATTTTACTTGTGCCTGAGGATTATCTATTGATCCTTTTACAATATGTATACCATTCCAAATTAATGTTATAATTAAAATAGCTGTTGCAAGATATAATGTTGTATGTATTATTGCCACTGCAAAATTTCTTAAAAACATCCATGCTGCATTATTTTTATTAGTTTCATTTTCATTACCAGTAAGAAAATTTACATCTAAAAGACTTATATCTCCAATTGCCATATTATATATATCTATTGGGATTACTGGTATTTCTGTATTCATTGTAAATTCATATTCGTCTCCATCAATTTCAATTGGGCCCTTTTGCCATTGTTCACATCCTGTTCCGTATGTTTTTACAGCTTTTACATCTGTATACATATCTCTTGTTCCAGCACTTAAATCTGAAGGATTTCCCTCATCTTCATTAGCTTGTTTTTGTTTATAATCCTCAACTAATTCATCATATGTATATGCTAATCTAAACTCTAACCCTCTATGAAGTACTGGTGTTTCAATCAAATTAATTATTATTTGTATTCCATCTACAATAAGTCGTATTAAATCGAGAAAAAGTGAACATATTGTACCTATTGTATTTTTTATTAAATTTTTTGCCAAATCACCAAGTGTTTCTGCTACATTACCTGCTGCTTGCAAAACTTTCCCAGTTCCTTCTATTACATCTTTTGTTGGTTTTACAATATGTTTATCTAAAAATTTTGTTCCTGCCCAACCATCATGTTCAGGATTGAAAGTCCCATCATCATCTAAATAAATACATTGAATTATTACACCTGTACTAAATTCTTCATTTGGATTTCCGTGTAGGACTATAAAATACATCCATCCAAAGATCCCAACTACTATTCATTTCTCTTTCTCCATCAGAATCGAATAAAACATTTGCAGCTGACATTTCTGTCCATTCTAATAGTTCATCTCCTTTGCCAATAAAGTATCCTATATTTCCATCTTCATCACTCTTTTTTGTTACTGCAACTTTCATTGTAACATAATTTATTTGGTCATTATCATTACTATAATAATACTCATCTGCTAAATCCTGCATGTATTTTTCTAGGGTCTTTCTATCTTTTCCATATTTTATATAGTAATCAGTAATTCCTGCTGCTTTCTGAAAAGAAAAGACATTATTTGTCAAAATTAATAGAAACATAAACACAATTATAAATATTTTTTTGAAAAATACATATAATCTTTTATTCACAATATCTTCTCCTTTCCATTATACATATAACACTAATCTATATACAATTATTATAATTAATGGAACCCAAAGGATTGTCATATATAATTTAAACCAATTTTTAAAATTTAAAATATTTGTTATATTAAATCCTTTGCCATTTCTTTTCTCATTTATAGCCATTACTGCTGTAAATGGAGCAATAATCACAAGTCCTCCTATAATAATTGTTCTTAAAAACATTCCTACAAAACATATTAAATTTACTATTGTCATTAAACAATACAATATTGAGGCTCCTAATGCTGCTAAACTATTTGTAGATAATGTCCTAAATTTTAAATACCCAATTAGATTGGTATTAAACGAATATACATTTTCTACATTTATTCTTAATAAATAATTTGATGAATTTCCATTCATAAACATCTTAACTACTTCTTGATACATATACATCATTACTGTCATTATCACATATATTAAAGATATTAAAAGTATTGCCTTTACTATATTATCTATCATTCCTTTTGATTCAGTGGCCTGTTTTGGATCGTCACCCAATGAACTTTTTACTAATAGTACACTTCTCCAAATAATCGTTGTTAACATTAATGCCACTGCTATATATAAAATAAAATGACTACATAGTGAAACAGTATTATTCATAACATTCCAAAATTTATTTGAATTATCACTTGACGTATCAAAAAAGTTTACATCAAACATTTCCACCTTATTTATTGCAGAACTATAAAAATCTATTGGAATTATTGGTATCTTTGTATTTGTTGTATACACTGTTTCTTTTTGACCATTTCTATTTTCTACTGTATTTGGAATATTAAATGTCTTTATAGTATCTTTTCCTTCTAAAACATCTGCTTCATCTACTTGAATAATATCTTGTAATTGACTATCTATTTCAATTTCACTTCTTGTATATGTAAGCTGAGTTATATCATATTGTGTTTCTCTATTCAGGTTACTATTGTCTCCCAACGCTTCTAACTTACTTTCATCTGCTTCGGCTTTTTCAATTTGAATATTGCTTCCATTTGTTCCTGTATAATCTATTGCCCTTTGAATTAGATCTCCCAAAAGAGTAAATAACGTTGAAATTGTATCTAAAATAATATTTTTTGTTACAGATGTTTTATTTTGCCCTGAATTAAATCTACCATCTGGACTTAATACTATTCTTTTTCCATTGAATTTCTCATATTTATCTTTTTCAGGATAATCCAATTCTACATGCACATCAAGCCATTGTGTATTTTCTGGTTTTGCACCATATGAATCTCCTTCTGAAGTATTCCATGCTGGATTCGATGGATCAAGAGCTAACTCACATGTATCAAGAACTATACCATTATATATTGTATCATCTCCGTTATCGACAAATTGAAATTGAAAAGTAGAATAATTCCAATCATTTTCAGCTGTTCCATAACGAAAATAATGTATATAGTCACGTTTTGTAATAAAAGGATATTTATATCTGCCAGCTTCTTTTTCTCGTTTCACCCAATCTAGTCCTTCTTGTGTAGCTGCTGCCATGACAACATATTTAGTTCCTTTATATGTCCATTCATGCCATCCATATGTTTCATTTACTGTCCAATCGCTTTGTTTAAAACTCTCTCCTGTATCAGGATTTGTATGTCCTAATCCTCCATCTCCATCTGAATAATATGTAAAATGCCACTCCGTATTATCATTTTCTCCAAGCTCTGGCCCTTCATCTTGAATATAACCATATTTTTTCTGATTGGGAAATAAAAGTACGCATATAAATAATACTGCAATTATAAAATTCATTTTTAACCTGAAACTTTTTTTCATACTTTTACTTCCTTTCAAAATATTTTTAATACTTAATATTTTACTATATATTCATTAACTTTCCTGAGCTAATTTATTTAAATTTGTCTCAACAAATTTAAACTCCTTTTGTGTTGGTGTAATTTGAAGTATTGCTGTTTCTGAACCAACCTTTAAAAGTCCTTCACCCCTAGTACATGTAACTAAGAATGAAGCTTCTCCAGAGCTTAACTTAAACACCTCCTGAAGAAGTGCGATTTCTGATTTATCTTGTGCTAAAAATAATTTTGTATCAGAAGATGTAAGTACTGCCTGTGCTTCTGGTTTTTCATAAAAATCTTGAAATCTCTGTGAGATAATTGCAAGTGATACATTCCTTTTTCTAGCACGTCTTGCCATTTTATTTAAGAAATCTACTGCGTCTGGGAATGGAAGCAACATCCATGCTTCATCAACAATAACCCTTTTCTGCCTTGCTTTTTTTCTATCCTCACTATTTTTCTTAACAAATTTCTCCCAAATCCAAGAAAGTAAAATTTGTTGTGCAAGTGGTCTTGCAAATCTCTCTTCTAATTGTGATATATCTATATTTATAAATGGTGAACCATCTAATAATTCAAAACTAGATTGTCCATCAAAATAAGCCATTTGTCCACCAAATTCCCTTATGTATTGTTTCATAACCTTTAATAAATAACTATAATGAAATCTATAATCCTCATTTTCATTCTCCTTAGCCATATGTTGTAGTCTTCTATACCAAGAACCTATTGTAGGCATTAATTTCTTTTTTCTTCCAAAATTCCCCATTCCCCTTGTACTTTCATATAAACTTAAAGGATCTGCTGTTATTCCTAAAGACGCATATTCAGCAGCTACTGACTCTGAAATAATCTGTTTTGTTAACTCATTTACTTGTTCTGTTTTTGTACTACCTTTTGCCATAGTCATTAATGCTTGTGTTACATCTTCTACTTTATTTTCTATATTTAATGTTTCTCTTTCTCTACCTGTTATAGCATCTTTTGCTCTTTCAACTTCAATATCAAAAACATTTATAACTGTAGATGAGGTTGGACTTACAATAACATTTATTCCACCAAGTGCTTCTGCAACAGCATAATACTCACCTTCAGCATCTAGTGCTAGACTTTCTATTCCCATAAGCACTGAAGATCTTGAAATTAAAGTTTTCATAGTAACTGATTTTCCAGCACCTGATTTAGCAAATATAACCATATTATAATTTGTTAAAGAATGATGGAAATTATCAAAAAGAATAGGCTCTCCTGTTTGTTTGTTAATACCTAATGGAACACCAGTAGAATGTCCAACTTCAGATGTTAAAAATGGAAATACAGTTCCCATTGATGGTCTATCAAAAATCTGCTTTTTCTGAACAGTATTTTCCATTAAAGGTAGACATGTTTTAAATGCATCTTCTTGCATAGCCCATGCACTTTTTATACTAACTAATGATTTAGACATTTCATTTGAAAGTAATTTTGTAAGTCTCTCTAAATCTTGCATACTATATGCAAATAGTGTTGATACAATTGTAGCTTCATATAATTTATTAAAACCTGCAGCAATTTGATCTCTTAATATTTCTGTTTCATATCTTTTCTGTGAAACATCACTCTCTCTATTTATATTTCCTTTATCACTAGCCATTAATCTTTCTGTTTCAAGTTCTACAATTGTCTTATTTAAATCATTTTGTGAACTTGCTTCTGATACTGGATATATATATATTGAAGTATTTATATCTCCAAACATATACAAATTTCTAAATAATTCTGGAAAAATACAAGATCTTGGAAGTCCTGAAACAAAGAAACTTCTTGCATATCTTGTAACATTAGATACTATTTCCATATGATCTAATCTTGACGCATCAATTCCTGCTGGAGCAATTATTTCTTTTATTGTTTTTTTATGTAATACTTTATATTCATCTTCATGCTTTTCTTCTAGGTCTTCCTCTTTTACCTTTTTCTTGAACATTGACATTTTCAGTTTCCTCCTTTATCTCTTCTTTTTGCATTTCTTTTATTTCTTTTTCCTCTGTATTTTCTTCTAATTTATCTATTGCCTTTTTAGCAACTTCTTCTCCTATATATTTTTTATGTCTTCTAATTAATTCTCTAGCTTTATCTTTTACTATTTTGTCTTTGTTTTTTTCCTTTTCCATTATTTTTATTTCTTTTTCTCTTCTTACTTCGTTTATCTTCCTGTTTGCCAAAGAAATTGATTCTTCTTCTATCTGTTTATCTAATAATTTCATTTTTTTATTAACAACATCAGGTGCTGTTGAATATAATTCTTCAAATCCTGCCTGTTTCATTTTTTCCATCCAGAATAAGTCAGACTCATCTCTGTTATAGGCTATATATAAAAGCTCTGTTAACTCTTCTGAATTTAAAATTTTTCCTGTTACCTGACAAGCAAATAATGAATTTATTACTGCTCTTGCTCTAGTATATAACTCTGAAAAAGCCATATTTTTTATTTCTGATTTGTCAAAATCTCCTGCTTCAATTTCAGATTGATAACAAGGAATTATTACATAATATTTTTTGCTTAAAATATTTCTATTTAAACTTTGTCTTTCTATGTCTTTTATTATATCTTCGGTATATTCTTTTAAGTTTTTTTGTTTTACTAGTTCATATTTTACCTTATCAACTTCTTCGTCAGTAGAACTTTTAGATTTTAATACGCTCTCATATTCAGATTGTAAATTATTATATTTTCTTTCTATGTCCCTTAATTTGCTTTTATATCCATCTACACTTCTTTCTAGATTTATTGTTCTTGTTTGTATATATAGTTGTATAGGGTATCTCAAGGTATTTAAAAATGATATAAATCCTTGTTCAACAGATACCTTTTCCATTTCAGACATTAAATCGTAATTTATTCCTTGACATTCTACTATCATTAAAAATTTTCCTTTTTTTTGTATAATCATATTGTCTTCTATTCTATCAAAATCCATAAAATCCATAATTGATTCTGGTGTGTAAATTACTTGTGATTTTTTTACTTGCTTCTTTTCTTCTTCTTGTTGCTGTTTTTCATTTTCAATTCTTTTCTCTTTAAGATGTATCATAATCCATATAAAAATTAAAACAACTACTAAAATTCCTATTAACCCTGCTGCTATTATTAATAATTGAACCATACTATCATTACTCATCTTTATTTTCCTCCGTAAAAAAAGTATATATTTTATTTTTTTTCATCTTAAACCTTATATATCTCATTATTATTTGATCTATATATTCTCCTCCTGCTTTTCTTGTCAATTCAAAATTGTTAGAGTCTGGTATCTTAAAAGAAGTTATAATAAATCCTATTATACCTGCAATCACAGCTGCTATTAAAGCTATTGTTTTATAATTAATCATTAATCCTACAAAATAGAAAATACCATATGCTAATCCTGCTAGAATTGCTGTTACTATAAGGGCTTTTGTGGAAAATATGTTAAAAAATCTTCCTTCTCCTTTAGTATTTCTTGGTATATTATATGGACCTCCTGCCATATTATCACTTCCTTTTAAATATAATACTACTATTTAATTATATCATAAAATCTTCAAAAAAAATACAATTTATGATAATTTTTATCATAAATTGTATTTTTAATATATTTGTAACATATTTGTAATATGTTTGTAACTTTGATTTTATATATTTTATATTAATTTTAGTCCTGTTGAAATAATCATCTTACCGAGAACCGATAAACTTTATTTACAAAATCGCTATCTATTGATTTATCATCAACCGCTCCTAATATAAATTTAGCAATTGATACTGCTCCAAATACTAGTACTATACCTATTATAATTGGTAACATTTTACTTTTCATCTCTTCTTTTACTGTTGGTGTTGCTACTATAAAGTTGAATCCTGTTATTGCTATCATTAAAATTGCAACTAGTCCTGAAGCTATTTGTAAAAATCCTAATAGTCTTCCTATTGTTTCTTGCAATTTACTAGCAGATGCCCTACTTGGTGACCATGGTATAACTCCCCCAACTATATTAGCTGTCTGATCTGTTGCTGCTACAAAATTTGATGGCATAATTTCAAAAATAAAAAAGGCTACAATTAAAATTATAAATATTTTCTGAATTGTTTTCATAACTAATCCCCCCTATCAATTTACATATAAATATTTCTTATTAACTACTATGTATTTATTCAATTCAAACTACATATTAATTATAACATAAATTCTATAAAAATTCAAATTTATTAATTCATTTTAACTGCACCCAAAATAAATTTACTAATTGATACTGCACTAAAAACTAAAACCAATCCAATTACAATTGGTAACATCTTATCTTTCATTTCTTCTTTTTCCTTTGGCTGTGAAACTATGAAATTAAATCCTGTTATTGCTATTACAACTATTGAAACTAATCCTGATGCAACTTGTAAAAAACCTAATACTTTTCCTATTGTAATTTGTAATTTATCATAATCATTTACATCTTGACCAGCAGGTGTAACTGTTCCAACTAAATCACTTACTCTTCCTGCTATTGATACATTTCGTGGTATAATTACTAATACTAAGGTTATTACAATAAAAACTAAAAATACTTTTTGAATGCATTTCATATGAATTTCCTCCTCCTTACTTTATATCCTTTTTTTATTTATATATTATTCAACTGCTCCTAAAATAAATTGAGTAATTGACACAGCACTAAAAGTTATTACTAATCCAATTATAATAGGCAACATTTTGTCTTTTAAATCTTTTTTTACATTTGGGGTTGACACTATATAATTAAATCCTGTTGTAGCAATCATAATAATTGAAATTAACCCTGTTGCTGCTTGTAAGAAACCTAATATTCTAGAAATTATATCCTTCAAATTAGTATATGAACTATTATTTATTTCTTCTGCTGAAAAATTATTAATCATACTTTCTAATGTTTCCTCATCTTCTGCTTTTGAAACTATTGGTATTATATTTATTAATATACAAATTACTATAATTAAACTTATAAATACTTTTTGAAATATTTTCATAAACATTTTCTCCTTTTAATTCCATATATATATTAATTATAACATATAATGAAAAAAATTACAATTTATTATATTAAAAAAAAGAAGGCCTTAAAATATAATTTTCTAAAACCCTTACGATTTCTAGAATTATGTGTTATAATAAAATTATAACCAGCTTGGTTTGTTACTATTAATCTTTCACTACAGGAGGTATAACATGAGTAGAAAACTGGAATTTCTTTCACCTGAGTATTATCAGCTTGAAAAAGAAGCTGAAAACATTCATCAGAATCGGGACAATTTGAATTCGTCTGATTTACAAAAGAAGACGGATAAATTTGTCGAAAATCTCCATGAAACATATGGATACGACGATGAATATGTTGAAAGATTCATAAAAAGAGCAACTCATCAGTAACAAACTCGAGGGAGGAAATGTTCCTCCCTCATTTATTTTAAGTATTAGTTAATATGTAAAACATACTATCTAAAATTCTCTATTAACAATTAAAGTATAAAAAATGAGTAGAAACTGAAATAAATAATTGTTTAGTTTCTACTCGTTTTTTTATTACTTTACATTAAGCTGCAACACTTAATACAAATCTAGCAATTGATACTGCTCCAAATACTAGTACTATACCAATTATAATTGGTAGCATTTTCTGTTTCATCTCATCTTTTACTCCCGGTGTTGCTACTATAAAGTTAAATCCTACTATTGCTATCATTATAATTGCAGCTAATCCTGAAGCTACTTGTAGAAATCCTAATAATCTACCAATTGTAGTTTGCAAGTCTTCAGCAAATTTTGTATCAGCTGTTTCTTGAGCCTGAACATTACCAACTATCTCCGCTGCAGTTGACGCCATTACAACATTTTTAGGCATAACAGCTACTACACAAACAGCAATAAGTAAAATTGCTAATATTTTTTGAATTGTTTTCATAAAAATTCCTCCTTTTTTTATTTATATATTTTAAAATTTAATATCAAATTATGATTGTGCTAAACTTCCTATAATAATTGTAACAATTGATATTGCTATCCTCCATATAGCATATGCCCCAAAACCTATTGCCATTCCTATAAATACTGTATGTAGATTTCTCTTTGCTTCTTCCTTTTGTTGTGGAGATGCTCCACTAAGCATATACCTTACACCTATTAATGAAAGTGATATCATTGACAATCCTGCTAGTAAAACTAATAATATTCTGTTTATTCCTTTTACAATTGATTTAAATTGGTCGAAAAATGGGCTAATTATACCTGTATCATCAGTAATGTTTGCATTATTTAAAAACTTATGTGCCGCTGAAAATGCCTCACTTACCCAATCACCATCAGTTGCATATACCAATGAATTTGTATTTACTGAAAACATTATAATAACAATAAGTGAAACTATAATCTTTTTCATGTTCAATCACCCACTTTCTTTTAGGTTATATCGTAAATATTCTAAATACAAATTTTACTAGAGTTGCACTTGAAAATAATAGTACCGAACCTATTAATAAAGTTCTTCCAAAATTTAATAAATCAACCTTCAATTGTGGTCGTCCTAGTTTCAATCCTAAATCTTGTGCTAAACCTCCATTTCCAGATAATACCATACCAAATCCAAACATTGCTACTGATACTATTGTTAGTAATCCTCCTATGCTTTGTATAACTCCTAAAATAGGATTTACTATACTTGTTATTGTACTAACAAATGGTCGTGCTATTGCATTTCCTGTCTTGTCTTTTTCAGGATCATTCCCATTAGGATTAAAATCATTTAAAAAATTATCTGAAGTTATACTTGTATCTATTTCTGTTTTTTCTTCTTTTTCTGATACTTTTGTTACTTGTGTCGGTTCGCTCTTTTTATTCGGTTTACTCGTTTCTTCCTTTGAATTGGTTATAACTATTATATCCTTGGCTTCCTGTTTTTTTTCTTCCTCTTTTTTTTGTTCTTCTTGCTGTTGTTTCTTTATCTCTTGCTCTTTTTCATATTCTTGTTGTTTAGAGATATCTGTTTCTAATTTAGCTATATCTTTTATAATATCACTCTTTTCTGTCTGAAGCCTCTCAATTACTCCTCTTGCAGCTTCTGTATCTGATGAATCGCCGCTTTTTATTCTATTTTCCAATTCTTTTATTTGGTTGTCTATTAATATTTTTTTGTTTTCTAAAACTGCTTTCTCTTGTTCTAATTCTTTAACTGTTTTTGCAAAACTAGAATAATGTGTGCTAAATATTAAGCCTATTAAAATTGTTAAAAACATTACTTTTATTAAACACTTTTTCATTTCCATCACCCACTATTCTTTTTTATTATAAATCTTTTTTCCTTTTTTTGCAATATTTATTTGTAAATTTCGACAAATTATTTTATTTAATTTATTATTTTAACGTCCTTGTTCTTGAGCACTTTGCTCATATTGTCTTTTTAATTCTTCTTCTATTTCATTATAGTCTTCTGCTTTTCCATATATAAATTTGTCAGCTTCATCCAATTCATCAATTTCGTCTTCAGTTAAATTTTTAGATTTCATCTTTTCTAATGATTTTAATGCTGTTCTTGCATACCTTTGTTTAACAAAATATTTATCATCTTGTATTTCTTCAAGGAAATCTTCATATTTCACTTTCTCACTATTTCTTCTTTTTGATTCTACAAAACCAATATAAGCTATGTATTCTTCTGCTGGCATTGCTCTTAATATATCATTATTTTCATTTTTTTGCATCATTTCTACTGTTCTTCTATCAATTGTTGAATCCTTTCCAAAAAATACATCTTTTTTTACTTCTTCTTTAAATTCGTTGGTATTTGCTTGATTATCATTTTTTAATATTTCTTCTTCTTTTCCTCTTTCCTCATTCTCTGGATCCATCACCCAAGAAAATTCTGGCATTTCTGTTGAAGTAAATTCATATTCTTGTGTTTCTTCTTTCACATCTTCATTATCAATCACTTCACCATGAACTTGTTCTACTTCTTCATCATTTTTATTATCAATTATTTCACCATCAACATGTTCTATTGGTTCTGCATTTTCTACTACACTTTCTTCTGGTTTTTTATTGTTTTTTATTGCTTTTTCTATTTCCCTATTTAGATCTTTAGCCTCCACACCTATTGGTAATTCTCCATATTTTTGTAATTCTTTAATACATTTATTTATTGCTTTTTGTGTTCTTATATCATAAATTTTTGAAATTATATTTTGTTTGTCTTTAAATTGCTTTACTAACTTTATTTCATGTTTACTCTTACTCCACATATTTCTTAAACTTTTCTCTAGTTTTTTTATACATTTTCTTATTCTATTTAAACTCTTTTCTACTTTCTCTGCTGACTTTCTTTTTGCTTCTGCCGCTCTTTCTGCACGTTTCATTCTTATCTTTGCCCTTTTTATTCTTCTTTTTAAGCTTTTTTCTTGTTTTCTTTTTGCAGAAAATCCCATATGATCATTATCTTTTATTTGTTCTAATCTATTTTCAAGATAATCAATTTTTCTTCCCTCTTTGTACATAATTCCTTCTTGTTTATCAACATACCTATCTAATTTGTCAAATCCTTTTTCTCCACTTTCATATATTTTCTTTAAATTGTAATATGACGCTAATTGTTCTTCTTCTAACCCTGTTTCCTTTAATTCTTCTATAATTTGATCTAAATCTTTAAACCTAGAGTGTACGTTTCTTATTAATCCCATTTTTATCACCTCAAGTTTTATTTTACATTAAAATCCATTATTTGTCAACAGTTTTAGCTATTTTGTATACATAATTGCCTATTGATAAATTCTAATATTTATTCTAAAATACCACTGGAGGTCTTAATAATGAAAAAAATATTTAAAATAATCACATTACTTATCTTAATCCTATTAATTATCACAATAACATATCTATACAAAAACCCTAAAATAGCGGTTTTATGTTACCACAATATTGCAACAGAAGCAGAAAAGCAAAACTATCCAGATGAAGCAGACTGGATAATTACTACACAAAACTTTAAAGAACAATTAGACTATTTAAAAAAGAATAATTACAAAACATTAACCATGGACGAATTTTACAAATGGAAAACAGGTTTATTAGATTTACCCTATAAAAGTGTTCTTATTACTTTCGATGATGGATTTTTATCGAATTATGAATATGCATTCAAATTACTTAAAGAATATAATATGAATGCTACTGTATTTGTAGTTGGTTCTTTTATAGAAAATTCTACAAATAATATATGGGAAGGAAACGTAAAAACTTATATGACCAAAGATATCTTATCAAATATAGAAAAAGAATATCCAAATATTGAAATTTATTCTCATTCTTACAATTTACATTACCAAGGTGCTATTAATCAAGATAAAAACGTTCTTGCTCAAGATATAAATAAATTTAATAACTTTTATAAAGAAACTAATGTATATTGTTATCCTTTTGGTCAATACAATGATAATATGAAAAATGCTTTAAAAGAATGTGGATATAAATTAGCCTTTAAATATGGACCTAATAAAAATGATTATAAAAAAGCAAGTAGAAATGACGATGCATTTGAGATCCCAAGACTTAATGTATCACATGGTATGAATATATTTAAATTTGCATTAAGACTTTTAATGTATAATTAGTAAAAAAACCAACTAGCTATTATAATACTAGTTGGGAATTTTTTAAATATTTATACTTTCATATAATTAAAAAAACCGCTAACTTATATAATAAGAATTAGCAGGTTTTATTTTGGCGGAGAAAGAGGGGTTCGAACCCTCGCGCCGATTACTCGACCTAACAGTTTAGCAAACTGTCCCCTTCACCACTTGGGTATTTCTCCAAATTGTATATATAAATTATAAAAAAATCGTAGAAGATTGTGGTATTACAATATTTCTACGTTATATTGTTTTGGCGGAGAGGGTGGGATTCGAACCCACGGTAGGCTACAAACCTACGCCAATTTTCAAGACTGGTGCCATAAACCAACTCGACCACCTCTCCATTTGCCTAAACCTTGTCTATAATAACACAACTTTTAGGCTTTTGTCAATAGTTAATTCTGAAATTTTTTTAGAAATTTTTTACTTTAGTCACCAATTGGTCACCATTAATTTACATTAATTAATTTATCAAATATCTTTGCAACTTCTCTATCTGTTTCTTCATATAAATGTGAATATAAATCCATAGTTATTCCAATGTTACTGTGTCCTAGTCTTGAAGATATTTCTTTTGGCTGCACTCCCATTTTTACTAGTAATGAAGCATGTGAATGTCTTAAATCATGAAATCTTATTACAGGTAAATTATTGTTTTCTAAAAGTTCATGAAATTTTGCACTAAATCTTTTAGGATTAAATAAATGCCCGTCTTCATAACAACAAACCATATTATTATCTTGGTAGTTTATTCCTAACCTAATTTTATTTCTCATTTGATTTATTTTATGTTTTTTTAATATTTTTATTAATGTTTCCGAAATAGCTATTGTTCTTATTCCACTATTTGTTTTAGGTTGTTTTATTATTAATCCATTATTAGTAGCACATAGGTTATCTATAATTTTTATTATGCCTTTTTCTAAGTCAACATTGTTCCAATTTAAACCTAGCACTTCTCCTCTCCTAGCTCCTGTATAAACTGCAATCACAATAGGGATATAAATATCTGTATTTTTAGCTTTTTTTATTAATTCTTCTGTCTGCTTATCATTTAAAAACTTTGCTTTATATTTTTTGGCTTTAGGTGGCTCAACAGCCTCTGCAACATTTCTTGCAACCAATTGCCATTTAACAGCCTGTTGTAATGCACTATGTATTATTCTGTGTATTGCTAAAACTGTTCTTGAAGATAAACCTCCTCTTCCATCTAATTTACCACTTTTTAGTTTTTCTTCATAAAAATTTTGTAAATGCAACGGTTTTAAATTTTCTAATAAAATATTAGATAAATATGGCTTAATATGTTTTTCTATTTTTTGAATATATCCTTCTTTAGTTGTTACCTCTAAATTATTAAATGTTTTGTCTTTCCAATAATCTAAATATTCACCAAATTTCATTTTTTTAGTATCTATTAATATTCCTGTATCTAATTCTCTTAGCTTTTCCGTTAAAAACTTTTCTGCATCTTTTTTATTCCCATAAAAAGTATAACATTTTTGTCTTCTTTTTCCTGTTATTGTATCTTTAGGTAATTCTATTCTTATTTTCCAACTACTTTTTACTTTTGATATTGGTGTTATATTTCCTCTCATTCAACCTTCTTTCTGTTTTAAGTTTATTACACATACTATTATAACACATTTTTTTCATTATGTAACCAACTTTCTAACTCTTTTTTACTAATTCTTATACATTTTCCTATTTTTATGATAGGAAATGTTGTATCTTTTATTAAATTATATGCTTTAGAACGACTAATCTTAAGTAAAGTAGACATTTCTTGGACTGTTATTAAGTCATTTTCTAAACTATTCATCTGTATCACACCTTCCTTCCTTTAATAATATTATTTTCTTCTTAGCCTCATTCTCAAACGTAGTATTCTTTATTAAAAAATATTGACATACATCTTTATATAAATTTTCAAAAGTTTCACACATACTAATAATGTTTTTTCTTGCAGAATAAGATGTTGCATTTCCTGCAATACATGGAATTAATGTATCAGCTTCCATGCTAATTTGTTTTTCTCTCTTTACCATTCCTTTTGATAAAAAATGATTATATGCATTTTGAATTTCCTGCCATTCTTCATTAATTTGACATCTTTCAATTCTTACATTAGTTCTGTTAACTTTTACTAGCCATTCTTTGGTACAATATTGCCATATATCTTTTAAGCTTTTTTCTAAATCTTCAACCGATTTTATTTTAAATTCTCTCAAAAATTCACTTTTTAATTCAAATTCTAAATTCCATACTTTTTCTATGTCTAAATTATTATCTTGCCATATAAATGTAAACCATGATTTTCTTTTTGTTTCTTTTATTTCTAATGTTTTATTATATATTCTACAATATATGTTCTTACCTTTACGAGTTCCAAAGGTTAAACAACTTATATTATTTCCTGTATAAATAACACCTGTTTTTTTAAATGCTCCTTTATAAGTAGCTTGATAATCCTTAACAAAATCTACATTAGAAGTATGTAAGCACAAATCTACCCTTGATATTTTATTTTCTTCTATATTCCCAAATGTTTTATTGACCCATTCACTGATTAACTTCCATGAATATTTTAAACCCTTTGACCACAAATATTCAGAACTTACTCTAATTTGAATTGGACTAAAGCTTGTTATACTCGATTTAAACTGTGATATTTTAATTTCATAACCACTATTATGTAAAATATAAGCATAACCTTTAGCACCATTAGTTAGTAATTCAAAATTCATTCCATTTATATCAATTAAATGTCTATAATTAGAATTACTATTTAATAATAACTTTGCTTTTTCTTTTTCCTTTTTTAAAAAATCTAATATTTTCTTAGCATGAACTTCATAATTCTTAATATTTACTAATAAATAAATTGTATCTATATTAATAATTCTTTTTATCATAAAAATTCTCCTTTTTTATTTGGTGTTGTGGGGGCTACTAATAGTAAGGGTAGCCCTAAAATTACCGAAATATTTTTTATTTTTTGCCTTGACAACGAGCCTCTAAAATTGTGTTTCATACAAGCTAGGAACAAGCAATCTGTCAAAGTAATTTATAAGAAATAACCTTTAATTTAGAAATTGCTAGCATTAATCTAATTAAGTGCTATTTTGCTTGTTCCCCCAAATGAGGGTAACACAATTTTTCTCATTGTAAAGGCGAAAAAATAAAAAATATTGCTAGTGAGTTGCAACTTAAATGTATTATAAAAACCATAGAACCAAATGTAAATATATAAATCACACAATGTAATTTGACATATTACAAAAAATGCTGTATAATCCAAAAATGTAATTTTAGCTTTTACAAGGAGGTTATAATGTCGTATTCAAATGTTTTAAGGAATATAATAGCAACTGCCAATATTACACAGGAAGAACTATCAAACAAATGTAAAAAGATGAATGCTCCTATAAGTAGAGGACAAATAAATAAAATTTTGAACCAAAAGGCAAAGGCACCAGAAGAAAATGTTTCAAGAGCCATTGCCAATATTTGTAATACCGATGATAGAGAATTAGTACTAGAAGGATATTTGGAAAAAGCTCCCAAAGAATTTATAGAATTCTTAAATATTTTTCAAGATAAAACATTTCAAGTTGGATTACAGTTTATAAATATTAAATATAATTTAAGTAATAAAGATATGAATACTTTAAAAGAAATATATCGAAAAGAAACTATGGCAAAAATGATTTTAGAGACATTAGATAACGATGATGAAGTATTTTTAGATAAGGAAGATTTCCAAATTAATAAAAAAAATTCATATACAAATATTATATTTAATAATGCTCCCTGTTTGAAAATGGAAGATAATTCTATGGAAGGAAAAATACCAAAAGGTAGTAAACTTAGATTAGTAATGCGAGAAACATACAAAAATGGAGATATTATATTAGTAAAGGTAAAAAAACAAAAAAAACCTATAATTAGAACAGTATTTTTTATAGGTAGAGATATTTGTTTATGTGCTTTTAATAATGAATATGATAATCTATATTTAAAAAATGGTGACTATCAAATTTTATGTTGTATTGATAGTATAGAAATAAAAATTTAATATAGCTAAAAAAAGAGAAAATACTACTTCAACATTTAAAATGTTGAAGTAGTATTTTTTCTCTTATCTTTCATACTCTAAAATATCAGCTACATCACAATCTAATACATAACAAATTCTAGCTAGTACGTCTAAATCTATTCTACTTATATCACTATTATAATATCTATTTATTACATTATAAGTTGCACCAGTTAAAACTGATAATTTATTTCTAGTGATATTTTTCTCTTTCATTATTGGTTTTATATTTATTTTTACTTTACCATAATTTCTTAATACAAATATTCCATTATCCATATGTTCCTCTACTTCTGATTAATTTATTTTAACAGAAAATTATGGTGTTGACATTTATCCTCTTATATGTTATCCTGTATAGGATATATTTATACAGGAGGTATTTACGTTGAATGATTTTAACATTGAATTTGATGAATTTATAAATGAAAGGATTGAAAATAAGTTAGATAAAAATGAATTTTACAAAAAAGACAGTCTGATATTTGAAAATTTACAGCAAAAATTATACAACTGTATCCCAAAAGAAGAACATATAAATTTAGATAAATTTCTTAATATTATATTTAGTATGAAGTCAAAAGAATTCTATATAGCTTATCAAATAGGTTTTTATGATGGATTTAGTTTTAGTAATAATATAAAAGATAAATAGACTATACTTGGTCACCATTTAGTCACCAAACACAAAAATATCACTAAATATTAAAAAATATTTAGTGATATTTAATAAACTTAAAACTTCTATATTATTCTATTTAATTATATTTACTACTACTAAAAAACATTGTATGGATTAGTCCTGAAGAAGCCATAAACCAACTCGACCACCTCTCCATTTGCCTAAACCTTGTCTATAATAACACAACTTTTAGGCTTTTGTCAATACTTAATTTTAAAAATTTTTTAGAAATTTTTTCATTTAGTTATTATTAAATTTATTTTTATGACCTTCTGTCGCTAATAACTTTAAACTGTCTTATTTAATCTATAAACTCTAATTCATAGCCCTACTTATAGCCTCTTGCTCCTCTGGAGTCACCTTATATTTTGACTTTCCATCTTCAATAGGTTTAGCATAAATATTTGACATATCTCTTGAATAAATACCATTAAAAACAATTCCATTATTTTTTTCATCTAACAAACATACTGCAAAACTTAAGTCACTTCCAGTATCTTTATATGCATTATATCTTACTATACCAACTTTTTGAATACACTTCTCTGTCTTTTTGTCCAATTCCTTATAATGTACTGAAAGCTTTCTAATTTCTTCCTCAGCAGTAGAAACTCTATGCATATATTTTTCTAAATCTTCTTTTATATTTTTTCCATCCCCTAATTTCTCCATAAAAATTTTATCTTTTTTATGAATATTCTTTATTCTAATATTACTTATAATTGAACATATTAATAATATTATGTTCAAAATAAATAATATTATTAAAAATAAATCACTATGTAAAAAACTCAATTTATCCTCCTAGTCTCTTATTTTGGTTCTTCTGTTTTTATTAGATATTTAATTACATATAAAATTCTTATAATTAGTATATTTTTATTTATATTCAAAACAAGTTTTAATATTAATCTTTTATTAAACCTAAAATTCTTTCTAGGTCATCATTGTTAGTGTAATTTATTATTATCTTTCCACTTCTTTTTCCTGCATCAACTTTTACTTTTGTACCAAAAAATCCTTGGAAAGTATCTTCTATATCTTTATATACAATACTATATTTTTCAGCTACTTCTTTATGATTTTTTTGGTGATGTACCTTCTTCTCTGCTTGTCTTACTGTTTCCCCTTTTTCAATCATTCTTGTTGCCATGTCAAATTGTTTTCTAGGGTCTGTAATTGCAAGTAAAGCTTTACAATGTCCTTCTGTTAATTTTCCTTGCTTTGCAAGTTCTAACACAGCTGGTGCTAAATTTAATACTCTTACAGAATTTGCAATACTACTTCTTCCTTTTCCCAAAACTTTTGCTATTTCTTCTTGTGTTAAATGATAATCATCCATTAATGATTTGATACCTGCTGCTTTTTCATATGCATTTAAATCTTCTCTTTGCATATTTTCTATTAATGATATTTGTTGATTTTTTCTATCATCATCTTCTCTAATTATTGCTGGAATTTCATTTAGTCCTGCTTGTTTTGCAGCTCTCCATCTTCTTTCTCCTGCAATTATTGAATAATAGCCTTCTTTTTCTGTAACTACTATTGGTTGAATTACTCCATACATTTTTATTGATTCTGCAAGCTCTGAAAGTGCCTCTTCATCAAATGTCTTTCTCGCTTGGTCTCTATTTGGCTCTATATCTATTAATTTTAAATTTTTTAAAATATCATTTTCCTTTTTTTGTTCTTCTTCAACTACTGGCATTGAAAATAATGCATCTAATCCCTTTCCTAGTCCTGTTTTTTTTACCATTTGTATCACCCTTTCTTGATTTTTATTGTATTTATCTTTTCTTTTTACTTTACTATTATTGTCTTGCCATTCTAGCCTTTTGCTCTTGCTCATTTAATTTTAAAAATTCTTTTGCAAATTTCTCATAACTTCTTGCCCCTTTAGATTTTGGGTCATATATTGTTATTGGCATTCCATAACTAGGTGCTTCACTTACTCTTACATTTCTTGGTATTACTGTTTTATATACTTTGTTTTGAAAAAATCTCTTTACTTCTTTTACCACTTGATTTGCAAGGTTTGTCCTTATGTCATACATTGTCAATAGTGCTCCTTCAACATACAAGTTTTTATTTAAATGCTTTCTAACAAGTTCAACAGTATTTAAAAGTTGTCCTAATCCTTCTAATGCATAATATTCACATTGTACTGGTATAAGGACACTATCTGATGCTGTAAATGCATTTAATGTAATTAAACCTAATGATGGTGGACAATCTATTAGAATAAAATCAAATTTATTTTTTATAACATCTAATTTTTCCTTCATTCTTTGTTCTCTTGACATCATTGAAACCAATTGAACTTCAGCTCCTGCAAGGTTCATATTTGAAGGAGATATGTATAAATTTTTTATAGCTGTTTCTTGTACTATATCTTCTGCTGCAACATCAGTTATTAATAAATCATATGTAGATAATTCTGATTCTTTTTCTACTCCTAAACCACTTGTTGCATTTCCTTGTGGGTCAGTATCTATTAATAATACCTTTTTCCCCCTTTTAGCTAAAATTGTGCTTAAATTAACTGTTGTAGTTGTTTTTCCTACTCCACCTTTTTGATTTGCTACTGCTATTATTTTTCCCAATTTACTCCCTCCAATTAATCCTCTTTATCTTTGTATGTTTATGTAAACTTTTTTATATTCTTTTGTTATTTTTTAATATAGTTATAATATACAAATATTTAATATATGTCAATATAAAATTCCTAATTTTAACAAAAAATTATTCCTGTATGTGCTGTGTTTACATAGTTATTTTACTTTCGACAAAATTCGACACTATTTAAAATTTGTTTGTTCGCTAAAAATAAATGTTCCACGGAATTGTTCCACAGAAAAATTTATTTAAAACTATTTGCCATAATTTTAAAAAAAATCTAATATAATCAAAGGTTAAAACCCTATTATATTAGATTTCTCTTTTAATATATATAATAATACCATTTACCTTAATGGCTGTTTTGATGGCATTCCTGCCTTTCTCGGATATTTTTTAGGTGTAGATTTTATTTTTTCAATTACAATTACATTTCTTTTCATATCTGTACCTGGTAAATAAAAATCTTCCACTTTGTTTATCTTTCCACCTAATTCATTTATTGCAAATTTAGCCTCATTAATTTCTTCTTCAATTTGACTTCCTTTCATACATATAACTTTTCCACCAACTTTAACTGCTGGAAGTAAATATTCTAATAAAACACTTAAATTTGCTACTGCACGAGAAACAGCTATATCAAATTTTTCTCTATATAATTTATTTTGTCCAAAATCTTCTGCTCTTGAATGAATTGTTGTAATATTATCCAATTTTATATTTTGTTTAACTTCATTTAAAAAATTAATCCTTTTATTTAATGAATCTACCAAAAAAATTTCATTTGTTTTATTCATTATCGCTAAAGGAATACCTGGGAAACCTGCTCCAGTTCCTATGTCTACAATTTTTTCATTATTTTTTAAATACTTATTAATAGTTAAAGAATCTACAAAATGTTTTAGTATTATATCATTTGCTTCTGTTATTGCAGTTAAATTAATTTTTTCATTCCACTCAATAAGAATTTTCATGTATTCATAAAATTGAACTATTTCCTCATTTTTTATTTCTATATCTATCTTTTTTAATAAATTTTCTAAATTCTGGCTAAATTGTTCATTCATTTAAAAATTTCCTTTCCTACTATATTTTAAAACAATCTTTCTCCACAAATTTAATCTTTTTTATTTCTCATTTGTAGAAAAATTAGAAGTACATTTATATCAGCTGGAGAAACTCCTGAAATCCTTGATGCTTGTCCAATTGACATAGGTTTTATTTTATCTAATTTTTGCCTAGCTTCTAGGCTTAGTCCTTTTATATCTTGATATTTAATATCTTCAGATAGAGCCTTTCCTTCCATTTTTTTGAATTTCTTGACTTGCTCTTCTTCCATATTTATATAACCTTCATATTTTATTTGGATTTCAACTTCCTCTTTCTCTTGTTTAGATAATTCTGGCCTTTCTTTATCTATTATTTCCAAATCTTTATATGTAATTTCAGTTCTCTTCAATAATTCTGAAAGCTTTGAACCAGTTGATAATGGCCTAGTTCCTTTTTCTATAAGAAATTTATTTACTTCATCTGTTGGCTTTACTACTGTACTTTTTAATCTATTTATTTCTTTTTCAATATTTGCTTTTTTTAATAAAAACTTTTGATATCTTTCTTCTGATATTAAACCAATATCATATCCTATTTGTGTAAGTCTTAAATCTGCATTATCTTGACGCAATAAAAGCCTATATTCTGCACGAGAAGTCATCATTCTATATGGCTCATTAGTTCCTTTTGTTACAATATCATCTATTAATACGCCAATATATCCTTGAGTTCTATCTAAAATAAGAGGATCTTTTCCTTTTATCTTTAAACTACTATTTATTCCAGCAATTAACCCTTGACATGCAGCTTCCTCATATCCAGATGTTCCATTTGTTTGGCCTGCAAAAAACAATCCTTCTATATCTTTATATTCTAAAGAAAGCTTTAATTTTGATGGATCTATTGAATCATATTCTATCGCATATGCTGGTCTTGTAAATTCACAATTTTCTAATCCTGGAAGAGTCCTATACATTGCAATTTGAACATCCTCTGGAAGTGATGAACTCATTCCTTGAGCATACATTTCATCAGTATCTAATCCTACTGGCTCAATAAATACTTGATGTCTTGGTTTATCACTAAATCTAACTACTTTATCTTCAATAGAAGGACAATATCTAGGTCCTGTTCCTTCTATCATTCCACCATATAATGGTGATCTATGTAAATTTTCTTTAATAATTTTATGAGTTTCTTCATTTGTGTATGTTAGATAACAATCTTGCTGCTTGAAATCTTTTATTTCATCATCTAAAGAAAATGGAACTATATTGTCATCTCCTTTTTGTACTTCCATTTTGCTAAAATCTATACTTTTTCTATTTATCCTAGCTGGTGTTCCTGTTTTAAATCTAATCAAATTAACACCTAATCCCTCTAAACATTTAGATAATTTATTAGCTGGAAAAACTCCATCTGGACCACTTTCCTTTGTATAGTCTCCAATAAAAATCTTACCTCTTAAATAAGTACCTGTTGCAACAATTATACTTTTAACATTATATATTGCTCCTAAGTCTGTTTCTATAGATTTAACTTTACCATTTTCTACATTAATATTAACAATCTCTGCTTGCTTTATTTCCAAGTTTTTTTGTTTTTCTAAAGTATGTTTCATTTCCATTTGATATCTTTTTCTGTCTGCTTGTGCTCTTAATGAATGCACTGCTGGTCCTTTAGAAGTATTAAGCATTTTAATTTGAATCATTGTCTTGTCAATATTCTTTCCCATTTCTCCCCCAAGACAATCTATTTCTCTTACTAGATGTCCTTTAGAACTTCCTCCTATATGAGGGTTACATGGCATATTAGCCACTGCCTCTAAGCTTATAGAAAACACTAATGTTTTCATTCCTAATCTTGCACTTGCTAAAGCTGCCTCACAACCAGCATGCCCCGCACCAATTACTGCTACATCATATTCTCCTGCTAAATAACTCATATATTTTCACTCCTTTATTTTCCAATTTTTATTGTAAATGTTCATTTGACTGTACTGTGTACGTTTTTGTATTCCAAATTTTTCCAGCAATTTTTTCTGTGGAACAAGAAAATACGTTCTATTTTTTAATTTACATAACATTTTTCTTGTTCGGTTCGAATCTCTAAATAACTCTCATTCTAGAAGTTTTCATAATTATTATTCTTATAATTTATAAAAAATAACTATATATTTATTTTTTCATTTTTATAATTTCCAACCCCAAAAAACATTTTGGGTAATTTGCATTCACAATCGTCATATTTCGTTTTTATATTTTAAACAACAAGTTATTTGTTTTACACACCAAAATTGCTTATTTTTGATTCTGATTGATTTGTTTATATCTATTTTCCCAAACAAAATCTAGCAAAAATTTCATTAATTATTTCTTCACTTGCTTCTTCTCCTGTAATTTCTCCTAAATCACTTAAAACATCTTTTAATCCAATAGCAACAATATCAATCGGCATATTATTATCTAATCCATTTCTTGCTGAAATTAAATCTTCCTTAGCTTTTCTAATTAATACTTTGTGCCTCTCATTTGTAATAACAATATCATTATCAATACTAATATCATTTAGATTAAACAAGTCAGTAATCTTATTGTATAAATCATTTATTCCTTCTTTTTTCAAAGCTGAAATCTTTATAATATTATCAAAATCTTTAATAACTTCTGTATTTTCATTTATTTTTTGTTCTAAATCCATCTTATTTAAAATAACAATAGTCCTACTTCTGTTTACAATATTCAAAATTTCTTTATCATCCAAGCTTAATTCTTTACTTCCATCAATTATTAAAATTACTAAATCTGCATCCTTAGCCATTTTTCTTGATTTTTCAATTCCAATTCTTTCCACTTCATTTTTAGTATCTCTTATTCCTGCTGTATCAATCAATTTTAAAGGAATACCATTAATATTTACAAATTCTTCTATTGTATCTCTTGTTGTTCCTTCAAATTCTGTAACTATTGCCCTATCTTCTTTTAATATCGCATTTAAAAGAGAAGATTTTCCAGCATTAGGTCTTCCTATAATTGCTGTTTTTATTCCTTCTTTAATTATCTTTCCATTATCAAACGTTTTCTCTAATTCATTTAATTTCTTTAGAATAAGCTCCATCTTTTCTCTTAATTCATCTTCCAAAACTTCAGGTGTATCATATTCTGGATAGTCTATTGAAACTTCAATATTTGTAATTACTTCCAGTATTTCCTTTTTTATTCTACTTATTGCTTCTGCTAAAAAGCCTTCTAATTGCTTTATACCTTCTTTAGCCTCTCTTTCAGATTTTGCATTTATTATATCTATTACTGATTCTGCTTGAGATAAGTCTATTCTTCCATTTAAAAAAGCTCTTTTAGTGAATTCACCAGGTTCTGCTAATTCAGCTCCATTGTTTAAACAAATCTCTAAAATTTTACGCATAATTACATTTCCACCATGTGAGTTAATTTCACACATATCCTCAGTAGTATAACTTTTTGGTGCTTTGAAATATGAAACTAAAACCTCATCTATTATCTTATCATTATCAATGATATTTCCATATTTCATTGTATATCCATCTATTTCAGATATATCTTTTGGATTTTTTGCTTTAAATATTTTTTCTATAATTTCAAATGTTTTTTCTCCACTTATTCTTATAATTCCAATTCCACCTATACCGTGGTGCCGTAGATATCGAAGCTATTGTACTCATATCTTTTCTCCTTGTATAATATATTTAGGTTTTTAATAAAGGATTTACCTATAAACCTA
>CAOKHL010000001.1 GCA_948468315.1 uncultured Eubacteriales bacterium | reverse complement strand
ATCCGGGTAATAAGGAGGTTCAAAAATTTATGAAAGAAAACAAATACCTAAAACAAGCTAAAGAAGAATTAGCTTATTTAAGTGATGACCCTGATTTTCAACTTTTCGTAGAATCTCGTGCTGGAATGCTTAGAGATATTGAATGCTTTCAAAGAAGTGGATTTAATAATGGCAGAGAAAAAGGCTTGAAAGACGGCAGAGAACAAGGTTTAAAAGAAGGTAGAAAACAAGGAATGCAAGAAGGCATAAAAGAAGGCATTGAAAAAGGTATCGAAAAAGGTATCGTCGAAGGCCGAGCTAAAGGTATAGCTGAAGAAAAGCTAAAATTAGCTAAAAAAATGAAAATCAAAAATATTCCTTTAGAAGATATTATTGAACTAACCGATTTAAGCAAAGAAGAAATTGACAAGTTGTAAAAAAACAGATGAATTGTATTTAACGTACAATTCATCTGTTCTTTTATTTCCTTAATTGCATTCCGGATTTCTCCAAATCCTCAATCACTTTATCCATAATTTCATTTATCTCTTCATCATTTAAAGTTCTATTCTGATCTCCAAAAGTCAAAGAATATGCTAAGCTCTTTTTATTGTTATCGATATTTTTTCCTTCATATAAATCAAATACTTTTATATCTAATAATAATTTTCCTGCCTTTTTCTTTATTTTGGTTTCAATTTCTTTAGATTCTATATTTTTATCCACCAATATAGATAAATCTTTCTTAACTACTGGAAATTTTGATATTTCTTTAAATTTCATTTTGCCCACTTTTT
This sequence comes from uncultured Eubacteriales bacterium, assembly GCA_948468315.1. Classification (GTDB taxonomy): domain Bacteria; phylum Bacillota; class Clostridia; order TANB77; family CAG-508; genus CAG-269. The sequence goes on along the minus strand of CAOKHL010000001.1, from coordinate 129,855 downwards.
TTGCTAATAATTTATCTAAATTTACTTCCATAACAAAAACATCTTCTTTTTCTATTTCTGGATGAATTCTTCCTACAATTCCTACAATATCATTATTTACTGAAATTTCAGCTGTTTGACCTGGATGAAATTCTTGTGGCATTTGTTTTGGAAGTATAAAACTATATCTACCTCCATATCCTAAAAAGTCTAATAATTCTTCAGTAACACCTTTTATATCATAGAAATTAACCTCTTCATTATATCCTATTTTATTATAAAACTTTCCTGTCATTAATACACATATTTTTTTGTCTTCTCCATACTCTTCTTGTCTTTTCCAAAATCCTTTTCCTATCTCAAATATACAAACATCTTTGTTTTCACGTGCTTTGTTATATTCATATATTTTGTATAATGAAGGAATCATACTATATCTTAATGTATTTCTTTCTTCTGTTATTGGAGCAAGTAATTTTAATGGCTCAAACTCATCTGTTGTAAATCTTTTTACATCTTTATCATTGATTAGAATATATGATAAAGTCTCATTTAAGCCTAAGTTACTCATTTTATTTCTTATTTTTCTTATTGTTTTATTTACTGTTCCCCTTTTCATTGGAACTATTGGAAGTCTTCCTTCAATGTTATTAACACCATATATTCTTCCAACTTCTTCTACTAAATCTTCTTTTATTGATATATCAATTCTTCTTGTTGGAACAGTAACAGTCACAAATTCTTCATTTGGCTTTGTCTTAAAATTCAATTTTCTAAATGTATCAATTATATCTTCTTTAGATATATTAGCTCCTAAAACATCATTTATAAAACTATATTCTATTTCTATATCTTTTTCTCTATTATCTGTTGTATCATATTTTAACATTCCTGTAACAACAGTTGTATTGGCATATTTTTCAAGAAGATTACATGCTCTTTCTATTGCCATATAAGTCCTTGCTGGGTCTAATCCTTTTTCAAATCTATTACTAGCTTCACTTCTCAAAATTTTATTTGATGTTTTTCTTACCTTTACAGAATCAAATATAGCAGCTTCTATAATTACATTTTTTGTATTTTCTTCAACCTCTGTATTTAGTCCTCCCATAACTCCTGCAAGACCTACTGCTTTTTTACCATCAGTAATTACTATATCTTCTTTTGATAGGATTCTTTCTTGATTATCTAATGTTATTAATTTTTCATTTTCTTCTGCTTGTCTTACAACTATTTTATTTCCTAAATTATCTGCATCATAAAAGTGTAATGGTTGCCCAAGCTCTAACATTACATAATTACTTATATCTACAACATTATTTATTGGTCTAATACCTGATGCAATTAATCTATTTTTTATAAAATCTGGACTTTCCATTATTTTCACATCTTTAACTTTTCTTGTTAAAAATAATTTACAGTCTTCGGTTTCAACTTTAGTTTCAAACTCTTTTGAAATATCTTCTCCACTTTCATTATGTGTTAAATCTGGAAGTTTTACTTGTTTATCATATATTGCTCCTACCTCATATGCCATTCCTAAAATACTTAGTAAATCTCCTCTATTTGCTGTTAACTCAAAATCTATAACATTATCATCTAATTCTAAAAATTTAATTGGATCTCCTCCTATTGGCGCATTTTTAGGAAGTTCACAAATTCCATTTTTATCAGCTTCTGATAAGAATTTTTTATCAATTCCTATTTCATATAAAGCACATAACATCCCATTTGACTCTTGACCTCTTATCATACCCTTTTTAATTTTAAAATCTCCTGGAAGTTCTGCTCCCACTTGAGCAACTATTACTTTAAGCCCCTCTCTTACATTTGGAGCACCACATACTATATTTAAAATTTCAGTTCCAATGTTTACTTTACACAAATGTAAATGATCAGAATCTGGGTGCATTGTACATTCTATAACTTCCCCTATTATTAAATTTGTACTGTTTATCAACTTTTCTGCTGAATCATATTCATTTCCTACTCTTGTCATATCTTCAGCAACAGTTTTTACATCTAAATTTTCATCTATATCTACAAAGTCTTTTAAAAAATTTGTACTTAATATCATTTTATCTCTCCCTTTCTAGCTATCTCCCTGTTAAGTGCCAGTTCTTTTTTAGGGATTTTCTATTTCCCTGTTTAGGGCTGGTTCTTTTTTAGGGATTTATAAATACTTATTCTTCGTCTTTTCTATCAAATTGATTTAAAAATCTAACATCATTTGCATAAAGATATCTCATATCTGTTATTCCATATCTAAACATTGCTAGACGATCTATACCTGTTCCAAATGCAAATCCTCTGTATTTTTCTGGATCATATCCATTTATTTTTAATACATTTGGATGAACCATTCCACTACCTAAAACTTCTATCCATCCTGTTTGCTTACATAAGTTACATCCTTTTCCCCCACATTTAAAACATGTTACATCTACTTCATATGATGGTTCTGTAAATGGGAAGTAACTTGGTCTAAATCTTAAGTCAAGATTGGCTCCTATAATTTTTCTTACAAATACTTCAAGTGTTCCTTTTAAATCTGCAAGTGATACATTTCTTTCTTTTTTGTCTATTACTAATCCTTCTATTTGATTAAATTGATGTGAATGTGTTGCGTCATCTTCTCTACGATATGTTTTTCCTACTGTTATTATTCTAATTGGACTTTTTTCTTCATTTGCAACCATAGTTCTTGCTTGAACAGAAGAAGTTTGTGTTCTTAGCAAATATTTATCTGTAATATAAAAACTATCTTGCATATCTCTTGCTGGGTGACCCTTTGGTAAATTTAATCTTTCAAAACAATATTCATCAGTTTCTAATTCTGGTCCTTCTACTACATCATACCCCATAGATACAAATAAATCTTCTATATCTTCTATTACTCTGTTTAATGGATGTATACTTCCTCTTTTTAATTTATTACTTGGAAGTGTTATGTCTATTTTCTCTTTTTGAAGCCTTTGATTTAATTCTTCTCGTTTAAATTGTTGTTCTTTTTGTTCTATTATTTCTTCTAAAGTATCTCTTACTTCATTTACTAAACTTCCTATAATTGGTCTTTCATCTGCACTTAAATCTTTCATTCCTCTAAGAACTGCTGTTAGTTCTCCTTTTTTTCCCAGGTATTTTATTTTTATGTCTTCAAGTGATTTTAAATCTGATACATTTTCTATTTCCTCAATAGATTTTTGTTTGATTGTATTAATTTTTTCTTTCATTATATAATCTCCTCCTTTTTCCCTGTTTAGTACCAGTTCTTTTTCAGGGAATTAGCTAATTCCCTGTTAAGGGCCGGTTCTTTTTTGGGGATTTAAAAAGTCCATTTCATCCCAGTATAGGACGAAATGGACTTTTCCGTGGTACCACCTAATTTTATTAATTAGCTTTACGCTTTATTAACCTTGTTTATAGCTTTTAACGGTGCTAAATCGCTTCTTACTACTTAAGGTTATTGTTCATAAGAAGTTCAAAAAAGTGAAATTTCAATATATGTTTTGTAATGACTTTCAGCCGTGGTCATTTTCTCTTCTACAAATGTTTCATATATTTACTTTGCTTTTTTATCGAATTTTTATATTATGTATACTATATTAACATAAATTATACTTTTATGCAATACTTTATTTAAATTTTTTAGGCACGTGGATGTGCTTTTTTATATATGTCATTTATTCCACCATTTTGGAATTGCATGTATACTTGTGTTGATGATATGTCTGAGTGTCCAAGCATCATTTGAATTGATTTTAAGTCTGCACCATTTTGTAATAAATGTGTTGCAAATGAATGTCTTAATGTGTGTGGTGTAATATCTTTTGTTATGTTTGCTTGTTCTTGATAATATTTTATTATTTTCCAAAATCCTTGTCTTGTTAATCTTCTTCCATTTAAATTAACAAATAGAGATTTTTCTTTATCTGTCTTCACTAATATTTTACGTGCATTTTCTATATATTCTTTTAATGCATGAAGACATAATTTTCCTAAAGGAATAATTCTTGTTTTGCTTCCACTTCTGCATATTACTGTTCCTTCTTGTAAATTTACATCTTCTATATTTAGAGAGATTACTTCTGTAACTCTCATTCCTGAAGCATATGCAAATTCTAACATTGCTTTATCTCTTATTCCTTTTAAGTCTTCATTTGTTGGTTGTTCTAATAGTAATTCTATCTCTTTTGATGTTAATATACATGGTGTTCTTTTTTCTATTTTTGGTGATTGTATATTTTCTGTTGGGTCTTCTATGTTTTTCTTGTTTTTTACTTCATATTGATAAAATGCTCTTATTGATGCTATTGTTCTTGATATTGTAGATGGCTTTTTATCTTGCTCTGCTAAGAATTGTAGATATTCTTTTATTTCTCTTTCAGTTACTTTATTATATTTTATTTCATTTTCTTCTAAATATTCAGAAAATTGCTTTAAATCTCTTTTGTATGATTGTAGTGTATTGTTTGATGCTTTCTTTTCTGTTTCAAGAAATTTAAAAAATTGTTTTAATTGTTTTTCCATTACCATTCTCCATATTTTCAGATTTTATGCAATAATTTATTTACATAAGGTTTGTATATGTTATATCAAACTAATTCGAAAATGTAAATAGTTTTTTTGATTTTTTTTAACTTTTTTTGCTATAAAATTTTTTCTGGTCCAATATCAATACTTTTTTAGTGATTTTTCTATTATCCTTTTTAGAAAATTAAAATTTCATATATTTTATTCCTATTTTTAGGAGACTTGTTGATATTTCATTTTCTATAAAACAAGATAATATTAAAACTCCCAACATTATTAAAGAAATAATAGTATGCCTTATTATTTCTATTTTTATATTTTCCTTCCTCCTGTCATTTATTATTGCTTTATATAATTTTATACTACTAACCCCAATTGTTAGAAGTGCTGGAATGAATAATATATTTTGTAAAAATAACGCTAATAAACAAAATGTAATGCTTTTTCCTACTCCTATTGTAAATGTTATTGCTGATATTGTATATCCTAAACAAAATCCCCTAAATAATATTAATCCCAAAACAACTGGTAGTCCTATTACTGTCGTTCCTGCTAACCATATTATAACTGTTAATATTATTGTATTTTTTATTGATGTAATTGTTAAGTTTCCTTTGTCTATTGTCTCAATACTTTTAAATTTCTCTATGAATTCTGTTATATATGTTACTATTGTTGTTTCTTGTTCTTCTGTACAGTTATTTATAAACATTACTCCTATAAATACCCCTATTATAAATATCAATACTACTAATATATATTCTTTAGAGTTATTTTTTGCATATTGGATTATTGTATTTTTTATTTTTGATGCTTTCCTTCTCATAAAATCTCCTCTGTTTTTTTATACCTAATGTTTATTCTTGTTGATTTGATTTTATGCTTTAAAAAAAGAACTGTCCCTATAATGTTCATAAAAACGAACAATTAGGAACTGTCCTCAAATATTTAACTTAAAGTTACTCTACCATATACACCACCACCACCAGAGTGAACATGTATATTTCCTTTTATACTATTTACTATATTTTTCGCGATTTTTTCTCCAACTACTGCTTCTATATCATCTTCTGATACTTTATGTAAAATATTCATTTCTGTTTCAAAATGATTTAATAATTTTTCTACTGTTTTTCCCCCTACTCCTGGTATAAAACTTAAAGGTACCTGGTATATATATGGTGGTCTATTTTCTGGACTTTTTGTTTCTTTTTTATCTTTTAATAATTCAATTCTATCAAAAACCCCAAAAGTTATATTTTGTCCTCCACATTCTGGGCAAACAGTTGCTACTTCATCTATTTCTATTGAGTCATTACAATCTTCACAAAAACTTCTATGATATTTTCCAAGTTTTGGGTCTAGACCATAATTTGCAAGCATCTTTCTTCCATCTTCATTTTTTAGTGCTTTTACAATTTCTTTAAAAGATATATCTTCAACTTGCATTTTATTATATTCTCTCGCTATTTTTGGAAGAGAGTGTGCATCTGAATTTGTTACAAATGTTTTATTTTCAAGTTCTTGAATTTGGTCTGCTAAAAATGTGTCTGAACTTAGTCCTAACTCTATTGCAAATATCTTGTCATATTTCTCTTTAAATATGTCTTTTAATCTATCTGTACAATTTCCATAATAACTTTTATGTGGTGTAAATACATGTGCTGGTATTAGTATTCCATTATATTTTTCTACTATGTCTATAAGCTCATATCCTGATAAGTCTGAGCGCTGGGTGCTTAATGTTATGTTTTTTATATGTTTTGAAAGTTCATTAGAAAATCCTTTAATATCTTTTAAATATGGGAAAAAGCACACATTATGTGCACTTCCGCATTTTCCATTTCTTCCTTTTTCTGATGTTTCTACTTCACTTCCAAGTAATATGCAAACTTTGTCTTTATAAATTATTCCACCATCTTTTAATTCATAAGCATCTCCTGTACTTAGAAATTTTTCTATATCTTCTATTACATAAGGTGATGCGCAATCTATAATTCCTGCTACTTGTATACCTTTTCTTTCACAACATTCTCTTGCAATATTTGCAAAATTTAAACTCCTTGCTCCTGTTATTTTTATTGGTTTTCCGCTTTCTGACCTTCCTATATGTATATGTAAATCTGCAAATATTTCGTACATTTTATTCCTCCACTTTGTATTTTGATTTATGATTTAATACTTTTTTCGCTGTATCATCACTAAATAATGCTCTTGTTGATTTTTTTGTTGCTGCTGCTAATTCTTTCATTTTTTCTTTATCTGTTTTTATACTAGATAACTCCTCTTCTTCTGATAAAACGTTTTTAGCCTTTTTCTTCATATTTTGAGCAAGTGCTTCATTTATTTTCTCTAAATATCTATTTGTTAATGTTGCAATAAATATTTTTACATTTGCCTCTTTGTTGTGTAAATGTACTAATTTTTTTATTATTGGTACATCTATTGTTTCTTTTATTGTTATATCTTCTAGTTCTGTTATGAATTCTGAAAATAAATCTATATATCTATTATTTGTATATTTTAAGTTTCTTTCTCTTAATACAACTAATGCTTCTTTAGTTGTAAATGCTTCTCTTTCTACTCTGTTTAATATTAGCCCTGTAAATTGGTCTACTACTTCTAATATGTCACTTTCCTTCTCTCTTGGAGAACTTTCACTATATCTGTTTACTTCTTCACATATTTTACAAAAACGTTTATTAAATCCTAATGTTGATAAATACTTAGCCCCTTCTTCTGCAAAAGTCTCTAATTTACCTATTTTCTGGGCATTTTCTATTTTTTTACAATTACATAATAGCATTGCAGTTAATACTAAATTTTTGTCTACATTTATTTCCATGTATTCTATAAACATTTTTGCTATTTCTGCTTTTAATACTATTGATTTGTCAAAAAATATTCCTGTCTTTTTTGACAAATAATATGTTATTAACATTTTTTGTGCTAAATTTTCTTCCTCTAATATATATGTTGCAAAATCTTCCATACTTTTCCTCCTAAGTGTCTTTCATTCATTTTTATTATATTTTATTTTTCGACAAATAGCAAGTGATTTTTTAAATTTTTTAAAGTAAAACTTAAACTATAATATCTCTCTTCAATCTCCCATCTTCTACTCTACCTATTCCCACAAACTCTATATCTTCATTATACACTCTATATATTCCAGTTTCTTCTAACACACTAATTCTTACTCCATTCAAAAAACGTTCCAACTGCTTATTACTTAAATTAATCTTTCCACTACTTTCAAAAAAACTTTCAATTGTTATAATCTTCTTATCTAAACTACCAATATTCTCTTCCACATCACCAATTTTCAAAGAATCTTCTATGCAAAAATCCCCCACTTTAGTTCTTTTCAATTCTTTCATAAATCCAACAGTACCCAATTTTTCCGCTATATCTTCACACAAAGACCTTATATATGTTCCTTTTGAACACTGTACTTTATATATTATTTCTTTTTCTTCCTCTAAAATTGATATTAATTCTATATTATATATTTCAATTTCTCTTGGTTCTATCTTTATATTTTGACCGCTTCTTGCATATTGATAAAGCTTTTTTCCATTTACCTTTATTGCAGAATACATTGGTGGAATTTGACTTTGTTTTCCTTTAAAACTTTCCAACACTTTTATAACATTTTCTTTTTCTAACATATCATTATTTACTTTTTTCTGTTCTACAATTTCACCTTCAGAATCCGCTGTTGTTGTCTTTTTTCCTAATTTTATTGTAGCAATATATTCTTTATTATGATTTATTAAATACTTAGAAAGAGATGTTCCTTTTCCAACTAATATTGGTAAAACCCCTGTGGCCAATGGATCTAAAGTTCCTGTATGTCCTGTCTTTTCATGTAACATTCCTTTCAATTTCTGAACTATATCATTTGAAGTCCAATTTTTTTCTTTATTTATTATTACTATTCCATCCATTAAAACTTGCTCCTTATCAGAAAAAAAGACAGTTCATTTTTTGAAACCGTCTCAATTTTCTTTTTTACATTAATTATCTAAAGAAGTAAATCCTATTCACTTCTAAGTTGTTTTCTTATTTCAATTAAAACCTTTTCTTTTATTTGTTCAGGTGTACCTTTCTGATATGCCCCCGCAGCTTTTTGATGTCCACCTCCACCTAACATTATAGCTATATTTGCTACATCAATATATTCTAAAGACCTTAGTGATATTTTGAAACCTTTATCTTTTACTTCATGTAAAAATATTGAAACTTCTACATCTTCTATATTTCTTCCTATATTTACTATTCCTTCATAGTCTCCTTGTTCAGCATTTACTTCATTTTCATCTTCAGCTGTTATGTATGTAAAAGCTACTTTTCCATTTTCTAAAAATTCCATTCTATCCATAGCTCTTTTACTTAATTCAAAATTTGCTTTAGTTTTTGTATGTAATGCTTTAGTAAATATCTCTGTAATATTTACTCCAAGCCTTAATATTTCTGATGCAAATTCAAATGTTTCTGTTGTCGCATTATACGCAAATCCACCTGTGTCTGTTATTATCCCTGTCATTATACATGTTGCCATATCTTTAGTTAGATTTATTCCAAAGTATTTAAACATTCCTATTAATACTTGGCAACACGCTGGTGCTACTGGATCTATAAAGTTTATATCTCCATACATAACATTACTTCCATGATGATCTATAACTAATCTCATTTTTGCTGTTTCAAAATATTTATTATATCCTTTTAGAATCCTATAATCTGCACAATCTAAGCTAATCGCTAAATCATATCTTTCTATATCTGATGCCTTTTTTAGATGTTCTATTCCAGGCATAAATTCAAATGATTTTGGATATTCAGGAATTATTACATCTACGTTTTTTCCTAAACTTTCTAAAGCAAATTTAACTGCAAGAGAGCTTCCTACAGCATCCCCATCTGGTAACTCATGTGTCAAAATTACAACTGTTTCTGCTTTTTTTATTTCTTCTAAAATTGTATCTAAAGTCATATTTCTCCCCTTTTATTATTCTTCGTTCTTTGGTGGCATAATCTCCTTTAATATATTTTCTATTCTTGAACCATATTCCATTGACTCATCAATTTCAAATATTAATTCTGGCGTATATCTTAAGTTTATTCTTTTTGCTAATTCTGACCTAATATAGCCTGATGCTTTTTTTATTCCTTGAAGTGTATTTTTTTTGCTTTTGCAATTTAGTAAACTTATATATACCCTAGCAGAACTCAAATCTACTGCTGTTTTTACCTTTGTTACACTAATTATACCTGTTATATTAGGATTTTTTAAATCTTGGTCTATTATTAAGCTAATTTCTTTCCTTAGAGTTTCATTAACCTTGTCCATACGATTTGTTGTTTTCTTTTGAGGCATAAAACCTTCCTTTCTTATTTCACTTCAAGACACATAGCCCTGAAGTGAAATTTATTTTTAATTTAAAATGATATTTTTTATCTTCCACCATATGATAATGATTCTATTGACTTATCACTTATCATTCTAAACTCTTCAATTTCTTTTTTTAATTCTTGATATTGAGTGTCACTTTCTCTCCACTCATATAGTTTTCTTTTAATTTGATACATGATTTCATCATCATCAGTATATCCACGTCCACTATTATATTTCTTTTCTGCTTTTTTATAGTCTATTTGAAAAAGCTCTTCTAACTTTTTTTCTTCTCTGTTAAAATAACTTTTTAATTTTTCAAATAACTCTATACTACAATCTTCTCCATTTTCACGTCTTTGTTTTACCCAATTATTATATTTGTTATTCATTCTTTGCTTTTTGTACTCTATAAATTCTGGTGCTATATTATTTCTATTTTTCATTACTATTATTTTAGATCTTTCTTGAGTATTTCCATTAATAGATTGCATATATTCATTATTTGATGGCTTTGTTTGTGTGCTTTTTTCAACTTTTAACTGCTTAGCAAACTCTGCATGTGTTCTTGCCATTAGTCTCACTCCTATTTAAACTATCTTTTTATTTCTTTCATTAAAAATGCTTCTATTATATCTCCCTCTTTTATATCATTATATTTTTCTAATTGTATACCACATTCATAGTCTTTTGCTACTTCTTTTACATCATCTTTATAACGTTTTAATGATACAAGTTTTCCTTCATGTATAACAACATCATCACGGATTACTCTTACACCTGCATTTCTTTCTATCTTTCCTGTTAATACCATTGAACCACCAACAGTTCCAACATTTGATATTTTAAATATTTGTCTTATTTCTGCTGTTCCTATTATTTCTTCTTCAAATCTAGGGTCTAATAATCCTTTCATAGCTGCTTCTACATCATCTATTGCTTGATAAATTACAGAATATTGTTTTATTTCAACTTCATCTTTTTCTGCTTCTTGTTTAGCAGTAACTACTGGTCTTACATTAAATGCTATAATTATTGCATTTGAAACTTTTGCAAGTGTTACATCTGATTCTGTTACTGCACCTGCTGCACTATGGATTACTTTTACTCTTACTTCTTCATTTGACAATTTTTCTAATGATTGTTTTAATGCTTCAACAGAACCTTGAACATCTGCTTTTACTATTAAGTTTAATTGTTTTAATTTTCCTTCTTCCATTTGCCCAAATAAGTTATCTAGTGTTACAGCTCCTATTTGATTTATTGATTTTTCTCTTTCTTGACGTTTTCTTCTTTCTATTAGATGTTTTGCCATTTTTTCATCTTTTACTTCATAGAAGATGTCTCCTGCTTGAGGAACCTCTGTTAATCCCATAATTTCAACTGGTGTTGAAGGACCTGCTGATTTTACTTTTTTACCTTTATCATTTACCATTGAACGTATTCTACCAATTGAAGTTCCGACAACAACTGTATCTCCAACATCTAATTTTCCTCTTTGTACTAAAACAGATGCAATTGCTCCTTTATTTTTGTCAAGTCTTGCTTCTATTACAGCTCCTTTGGATTGTTTTGTTGGATTTGCTTTTAATTCTAACATATCTGCTTGTAATAATACCATTTCAAGTAATTGGTCAATATTTAAATTATTTCTAGCAGAAATTTCTACAAATATTGTGTCTCCTCCCCATTCTTCTGGAACTAATTCATATTTCATTAATTCTTCTTTTACTCTTTGAGGATTTGCTTCTGGTAAATCTATTTTGTTTATTGCAACTATGATAGGTATTCCTGCTGATTTTGCATGGTTTATAGCTTCTACAGTTTGTGGCATTACTCCATCATTTGCAGCAACTACTAATATTGCTATATCTGTTATTTGTGCTCCTCTAGCTCTCATTTGAGTAAATGCTTCATGTCCTGGTGTATCTAAAAATGTTATTTCTCTATCATTTACTTTAACTTTATAAGCACCTATTGCTTGTGTAATCCCACCTGCTTCTCCACCTATTACATTTGTTTTTCTAATAACATCTAAAAGTGAAGTTTTACCATGGTCAACGTGTCCCATAACTACTACTACTGGTGGACGTTCAACTAATTCTGTATCCAAATCTTCTGATTCATCAAATAATACATCTTCTTCTTTTATTTCTTGTTTTTTATTAGCTGTTACTCCATATTCAGATGCTACTAAAAATGCTGTATCAAAATCTAAATCATTATTTAGTGTTGCCATAATTCCAAGCGACATAAGTTTCATTATAATTTCACTTGATGTTTTCTTTAACTCTGTTGCTAAATCTTTTACACTAATAGATTCTGGTATTGTAATTTCTGTAAGTTTGAATATTTTTTGTTTTGTTCTTTCTTCTCCATTTTTATCTGCCTTTTTCTTTCCTTTTCTTCCTCTTTGTGTTGTTAAATCATAGTAATCTAACATACTATCTTCCTGGTCTTCAAACATATTTGATAAATTATTTCTTTGTTTTAAATTATTTAATTTCTTTTCATTTATATCTTCTTGATTTCTTCTATTATTTTTCTTTTTATTAGCTCTTGACTCATCAAATTTATTATTACTTTTTTGTTTATCTATGTTTCTGTTATATTCACGAGTAGTCTTCTCTTCCATGTTTGTTTCAACTGTCATAATATTTTTGATGTTCTTTTCAATTCCTCTTTCATCCAATGGACGTCTGTTATTGTTAAATCTATTATTGTTGTTATTATATCCATTTCTTCCATTTTGATTATTATTTCTGTAATTATTATTTTGTCCATTAGCTCTATTATCTTTTTGCCAATTTTTTTCTCCATTATTGTTTTTATTAAATCTATTGTTATCTCTTCTTTGGAATCCTGTTTGATTTTCATTATTTCTTTGATTTGGTCTAAATCCTTCTCTTCTTCTATTTTGATAATTTCCTTCTTCGTTATTGTTTTTATAATTACGAGATTGGTAATTACCATCTTCATTGTTTTTTCTATAATTATGAGTTTGATTTCTTTTTTCTTGGAAATCATTATTTCTATTGGCTTTTTGAGCAGTATTTTGATTTACATTTTTGTTTACATCTTCTGGTTTTACATCTGCTATTTTTTCTTCTTTTGGTTCGATTATTTTCTCTTCTTTTACTTCCATTTTTTCTTTATTTTCTACATCCTCTTGTTTTTTATCATTGTCTTTATTTAATCCAAATAATTCACTTACAGTCATTGGCTTTTCTGGTTTGTTTCTGTAAACAATATTATAATCCTTTTTTTGATTTCTTTGAACAAATGGATTTTTATTTTCTTGCTTTTGGTTTTCTTGCTTTTTATGTTTATTTTCCTCTTCAATAATCACTTCTCTTCTAATTATTACTGGATTATCTTTCTTTTGTGCAGCCTCTTTTTTAGGCTTTTTCTCCTCTTTTTTTGTAGCTTCTTTTGAATCTTTTTTACCAAATCTTTCTTTTAAAGTCTTTGCTTCCTCATCTGAAATACTACTTAAATGACTTTTTAATTCAATTCCTAATGTTTTTGCTTGTTCTAATAAATCCTTACTAGATACATCTATTTCTTTTGCAAGTTCATATAATTTCATTTTACCCAATAATCTCACCCCCATTGATAATTTTTCTTATATTTTCATATATGCTATTTGCAATTTCCATTTCAAATGTTCTTGAAATTCTCTTGTTTTTAATAGCCTTGTCTAGGCATTCTTCATTTTTACATATATATATGCCTCTTCCATCCATTTTGCCAGTTAAATCTACATTTATTTCTTCATTTTTGTTTTTTACAATTCTTATTAATTCTTTTTTATCTTTTTTGCTATTACATCCTATGCACGTTCTTTGTGGTAATTTTTTCAAATTTAATCTTCTCCTTTTTCGCTTTGATTTTCAAGCATTTGTCTAAATTGACTTTCTGATTTTATATCTATTTTCCAATTTGTAAGCTTTGCCGCTAATCTAGCGTTTTGGCCTGCTTTACCTATTGCAAGTGATAATTGGTCATCTGGTACAATTACTTGTGCAAATTTTTCATCTTCTTTGCTATCAACTGCCATTATTTTTGCAGGAAGTAATGCCGCTGCTATATATATTGATATATCTGGATTCCATTCTATTACATCTATTTTTTCTCCATGTAATTCATTTATAATGTTTTGTATACGAATACCTCTTTGACCTACACATGAACCTACTGGGTCTATATTGGGGTCTTGTGAATATACTGCAACTTTACTTCTTTTTCCTGGATCTCTTGAAACACTTTTTATTTCTATTAACCCTTCATATATTTCTGGTATTTCAAATTCTAATAATTTTCTTACAAAATCTGGATGGCTTCTTGAAACTATTACTTGTGGAGCTCCTTTTTCTCCTTTTTCTACATCTACTACATATGCTTTTATTTTATCATTTACATTATAGTTTTCAGTAGGAATTTGTTCTTTTATTGGCATAACTCCTTCAAGTTTTCCTAAATCCATAACTACTATTCCTCTATCAGCTTTCTGAATTGGACCTGATACTATTTCTCCTTTTTTGTCACTATATTCTGTATAAATAATTTCTCTTTCTGCTTCTCTTATTTTTTGAACTATAACTTGTTTTGCTGTTTGTGCTGCTATTCTTCCAAAATTCTTTGGAACTATTTCGATTTCAACATTATCTCCTATTTGTAATGATTTGTTTATTTTTCTTGCTTCTTCTAAACTTATTTCTTGAACAGGGTCATTTGCTCTTTCTGATACTTCTTTTATTGAATATACATATGTAGCACCTGTTTGCTTATCCATTACAACTTTAACATTTTCTAATGCATCAAAGTTTCTTTTATATGCTGTAACTAATGCTGATTCTATTGATTCTAATAAATATTCTTTTTTTATTCCTTTTTCTTTTTCTAGTTCTTCTAATGCTAATATTAATTCTTTATTATCAATTGCTTTCATTTTTTCTATCATCCTTTCTATTTCCCCGTTTAGGGCCGGTTCTTTTTTGGGGAATTACATTTCCCTATTTAGTACTGGTTCTTTTTTGGGGAATTTTATTTATATATTGTTTTTACTTGTGATATATTTTTTCTGTTTATTTGTATATGTTCATTTATTTCTAGTATATCTTCTGTTACATTAACTAATGTTCCTGTGTATTCTTTGTTTCCATTTTCATCTTTTTTGAATAGTTTTATATTTACTTCTTCTCCTTTGAATTTATTTAACTGCCAATCTTTTCTTAATAGCCTTTCTATTCCTGGTGAAGATATTTCTAAAAAGTATTGTTCTTCTATTGGATTTGCTTCATCTATTATGTCTTTTATTTCATTGTTTACTTTTTCACAGTCATCTAATGATATTCCTTTTGGACTATCTATTATTATTCTTAAAATCCTGTTTGGACCTTCTTTTATGTATAAGACATCATATAATTCATAACCTATGTCTTCTATTTTGTTTTTTACAAGTGTCTCAACTTTTTCTTCTATTTTTGCCAAATTTTACCTCCTATTTACAAGATTTAAGAGCGGGATTTTTGCTCCCGCTCTTTTCCTTTCTCTTTATGTTGGATATATTATATCTCTTTTTTATCTAAATTGCAAGTGTTTTTTGAAATTTTGTTAATTTCACTCCATTTCCCCAAAATCATATCTTGGAAATGGTGGTCTTCCTCCTGGTCTTGGTGGACGTGGAGGTCTTGGACCTGGTCCTGGGAATGGTGGTCTTGGTGGCCTTGGTCCTGGTCTACAATTTGGTCCAAAACATCCTGGTCTTCCTAATAACTCACGTAAAATCAATATCCTAATTAAATCATTTAAACCACTATTTCTTCTTATCTGTCTATTTTCTACCTTGCTCTCTCTATTTTCTGAATTCTCAGAAGATGTTTCTCCTCTTACATCATTATTAAGTGTTATATTTAATTCTATTGCATCATTTGATTCAATATTACTATAAACCTCTTCTACCATACTATCTATTGTATCTCTACTAAATCCTCTTGTATTTTGCATACATACTTTTCTTACCATTGGATAAACAACTTTGTAAATTTCTGGATAACAACTTTCTAATTCATCAATTTGCATACTATTTCTGTTTTGCATATCATTCCAATTTTGGTTATAATCATATTCAAACATATTTTGGCTACTGTAACTATATGGGTAATTTTCCACCATTTGGTCATATGTATTTCGATATCCATTTACTGGATAATTCAAAAAATTTTGCATGTATTCTTCGTACATAAAAAGCCTCCTTTTGCATAAAAAAATTGGAAAAGAGAACTTAGCCCCTTTTCCATTATTTTATTCATATTTCTAATTTTGGTTACATTTTATTTACTATTTCCTTAAATTGATTTCCTCTGTCATACATATTTTTAAACATATCAAAACTTGTGCTTGCAGGTGAAAATAATACAACTTGATTTGGTTTAGCATATCTCTTGGCAAGTATTACAGCTTGTGATAAACTATTTACCATATATATATTTATTTCTGCATTTTCTTTTTCTTGTTCTTCTTTTACACTATCAAATATTTTTCCTGATGTTTGCCCCATTAGTATTAATGTTTTTACTTTATCTAATATTGGTTTTGCAATTGGTGTATAATCTAAGTTTTTGTCTGCTCCCCCAGCAATTAATACTATTTCTTCATGAAAAGCATTTAATCCTGATATTGTTCTTGACGGTGTTGAACTTGCTGAGTCATTATACCATTTTACTCCATTTATTTCTTTTACAAATTCTATTCTATGTTCCACTCCTGGAAATTTTTTTATTACTTCTATAGCTTGTGTTTGGTCTACAAGTGTTTTTGTTGCAGCCAAACAGCTACATATATTTTCATAATTGTGAATTCCTCTTATTGTCACTTCTTTTGTATTTAATACATGTTTCCTTAATTTGTCATCACATTCTTTTATTACATCACCATCTACAATATACCCATTATCTAATTTTTCCTTGCTACTGAAAAATATAACTTTTCCCTTTGCTTCAGATGCACAATTTCTTGTTATTTCATTGTCATGATTTAAAATTAAAATTCCATCTCTATTTTGAAATTTAAATATGTTCTTTTTTGCTTCTATATATTCTTCATAGTCTTTATGCACATTTAAGTGATTTGGTGTAATGTTTGTTATAACAGATATATCTGGACTTATTTCCATCCCCATAAGTTGGAAACTACTTAATTCTAAAACTACTTTGTCATCTGGTAAGATTTGATTCAATTTTGTAAATAAAGGTGTTCCAATATTTCCTCCTACATGACAATTGTATCCTGCATTTTTTAAAATCTCTGATATTAGTGTTGTTGTTGTTGTTTTACCGTCACTTCCTGTTATTCCTATAACTTGACATGGGCACATTTTCATAAGTAGCTCTACTTCTGTTGTAACTATTGCTCCTTTTTCTTCTTCTTTTTCTAATTCTGGCACTGTTGGAAGACAACTAGGACTACGAAGTATTAAGTCAAAATTATGCAATTTTGATAAATATCCTTTTCCGAAGTGACATTTCCATTGTGTAATTTGTTATTTTATCTATTATTTCTTTCGGTATTTCCCCTATCTCTCTAGAATCAAACACTGTTACATTTGATTTTTTTTCATGAAAATAATCAATTAATGGCAAATTGCTTACTCCAAGCCCTATTATTGCCACTCTTCTATTTTTTATGTACTCTTCAAATTCTTGTAATTTTTCATTTTCATATCCCAATTCGAATTCCTTCTTTCTCAATCTTTTATTAATTATTTTATGTTTTTTGATGTTATTTTGTACATATTTTTTATATTATCATATTTTTTATATTTTTACAATATATGCCATTAATTAATTTTAGATGTGATTTTTTTAATTATTCTACATTTTTATAAATTATAGGTATGATTTTAAAAAAAATTGTCCATAATATTTATGAACCTAAATTAAATGGAGGTGTTTGATATGTCAAAAAACAATAATAAAAACAACAACAATAACAAAAATAATAACAATAACAACAACAATAATAACAATAATCAAAACAATAACAACAATCAATAATTAAAAATATTTTTAAATTAAGTTAAAAAAGCGTCAAACGTTTACATAGACATTTGGCGCTTTTATTTAAATTAAATCAATATTAATGTTAATACTAATGAAACTATTGCATACATTCTTAATTCTTCATCTGTAAATATATCTTTATATAAATCTCTTATTTTTATAACTTCTTTTTGGGTTTCTACTGAGTCTTCTACAATATCCACTTTGTAATATCCAATATTTTCATAAGTGAATGTAACTGCAAATTTTTTAGGTTCATTTAATTTGGTATTTTCAATTTTTAGGTATTTACAACCTGCTAAATTTCCTTTTTTAGTGTATATTTGAACTTTAATATATTTACCTTCTAAATTGTTTTCCTCATTACTAGTAACTTTACCATATATTCTACCATTTACACTGGTTGCTTGTGCTATATCTACTATTAGCCCATCTGGCCATGTTCCTATCCTGTTCATATCTCTGTATGTTGCATTTAACCCTACATATGTACAAATCATTGTAAAAATATAAAAAGCTATTATCCATATTATATATTTACGAAATGTTTTTAATCTATCCATTTTAATTCCTCCAATTTCTTTCCACTCTTATATTATAGCAAAATATTCCATTTTTTTCAATACCTTTACTCAACGTGTACTGATTTTTGGTTTTATTTTGTATACAATATAAATCAATTGAATTGAAAGGATGATATATCTATGGATAAATTAAAAATAGAAAAAAGTTCAAAAACTAATAATAGTGTAACTCGTACTATAAGAATTAGTGGTTCAACCTTTGATAAAATTAGTGAATTAGCAGATGAAAACGAAGTTAGTTTCAATTGTGTTGTTAATCAAATTATTGAATTTGGCTTGAGAAATTTAGAAGAAAATTAAAAAACTTTTTAGAAAATACATATTAGAAAAAGGGATATTTCTTGTTAAAAGATAATATCCCTTTAAAATTACACTAAAATTCTATTTTTTCATCTCGTCTACAAACATCTTATTTAACATTTGTGGATTTGCTTTTCCTTTAGTTGCCTTCATAGCTTGGCCTACTAAAAATCCTAAAGCTCTATCTTTTCCAGCTTTAAAATCTTGAACAGACCCAGGGTTTTCTTCTAATATTTTCAAAACAATTTCTTTTATTGCTCCTTCATCAGAAATTTGTATCCAACCCTTTTCTTTTATAATTTCTTCTGGCTCTCTTGGATTTTCAAACATTTCTGTTAAAACTTTTTTTGCTATACTAGAACTTATTGTTCCTTTATCTATTAAAATAACTAAATTAGCTAATTGCTCACTTGAGAATGGAATTTCATTTGGTTCCATTTCTTTTTCATTTAATATTCTTGAAATATCAGAAATTATCCAGTTACTTACTGCTTTATGATTTTTACAAATATTACTTGCTTCTTCAAACAAATTTGATAAATATTTTGAAGAAACTATAATTCCTGCATCTTTTTCAGACATTTTATATTCATTTATATATCTATCATGTCTGCTTTCAGGAAGTTCTGGTAAATTTTTTCTTACATTTTCAATATATTCATTAGATAATTTTATTGCAACTAAATCAGGGTCTGGGAAATATCTATAATCCTCTGCATCTTCTTTATCTCTCATAGAGAAAGTTTTTCCAGATACATCATCCCATCTTAAAGACTCTTGCTCAATTCTTCCCCCTTCTTCTAATATGTCAATTTGTCTTTCAACTTCATATTCTATCGCTCTAGTTATGCTTCTAAAAGAATTCATATTTTTCATTTCTGTACGTGTACCAAGTTTAGTATCTGTTTTTTTCTTTACAGACACATTTACATCTGCTCTAAAAGACCCTTCTTGCATTTTACAGTCTGATACTTCTATATATTCAAGTACAGATTTTAGCTTTTTTAAATATTTATCCACTTCATCTGTTGAAGATAAATCTGGCTCTGAAACTATTTCTATTAATGGAACTCCAGCTCTATTTAAATCTACTAGACTACCTCCTCCAAATTCATCATGATTTAATTTTCCTGCATCATCTTCTATATGGATTCTTAAAAGTCTAATTTTTTTCTTGTTTCCATCTTTTGTGTCAATTTCTATATATCCATGCTCACATAAAGGTTTATCATATTGAGATATTTGATAAGATTTTGGTGTATCTGGATAAAAATAATTTTTTCTATCATTTTTACTATTCATTGATATTTCACAATTAGTAGCAAGTCCTGCTTTCACTGCATATTCTACAACTTTTTCATTTAAAACAGGAAGTGCACCTGGCATTCCCATACAAACTGGACATGTATGTATATTTGGAGCAGCACCAAATTCATTAGGACAACTACAGAATATTTTTGTTTTTGTAGATAATTCTGCATGCACTTCTAGTCCTATTACTACTTCATAGTCTTCTCTTGACATTTTATTTCCTCCTTTTTCCCTGTTGAGTGCCGGTTCTTTTTCGGTGAATTAGCTAATTCCCTGTTAGGGGCCGGTTCTTTTTTAGGGATTTATTTCTTAAATTCTGGTTTGTACATTTCCCTAAATTTAACTTTTTGTTCAAAAGCATATGCTGCATTTAAAATTGTTTCCTCTTTAAATTTATTTCCAATTAATTGCAATCCTACTGGCATTCCTTCATTATCAACACCACATGGAATTGAAATTCCTGGAAGCCCTGCTATATTTACAGATACAGTACAAATATCTGCTAAATACATTTCTAATGGATTACTTGATTTTTCTCCTATCTTAAATGCTGTTGTTGGAGCTGTTGGTGTAAGTATTATATCATATTTTTCAAAAGCTTTACTAAATTCATTTGAAACTAGTGTACGAACTTTCTGAGCTTTTTTATAATATGCGTCATAATATCCTGAAGAAAGTACATATGTTCCAAGGATAATTCTCCTTTTTACTTCGTCTCCCAATCCTTCACTTCTTGACTTTTTGTATATGTCTTTTAAATTTGTATATTCTGGAGTTCTGTATCCATATCTAATTCCATCAAATCTTCCAAGGTTTGAGCTAGCTTCTGCACATGCTATTATATAATACGTTGCTAATGCATACTGAGCAATATCTAAAGAAAATTCTTCAATTTCTGCTCCCAATTCTTTATATGTTTGAATAGCCTTTTCAAGTTGCTCTTTTACTTCTTTATTGATTCCTTCTCCAAAGAATTCTTTTGGAACTCCTATTTTCATTCCTTTTACATCATTTTTAAGTGCTTTTACATAATCTTTTTTAGGAACTTCTTCTGATGTTGTATCTTTTTCGTCTTTACCTGCTATTAAATTCAAAAGTATTGCACTATCTTTTACATCTTTAGTAATTGGTCCTATTTGGTCTAAGCTTGAAGCAAATGCAACTAGTCCATATCTTGAAACTAATCCATAAGTTGGCTTTAATCCTACAACACCACAAAGTGAAGCAGGCTGACGAATACTTCCTCCTGTATCACTTCCAAGTGCCCATGGAACAAGGTTTGCAGCTACAGCAGCTGCCGAACCTCCTGATGAACCTCCTGGCACTTTATTTAAATCCCATGGATTTTTTGTTTTCTTAAAATATGAATTTTCTGTTGAGCTTCCCATAGCAAACTCATCCATATTTAATTTTCCTAAAGAAATAAGATTTTCATCCTTTAATTTTTCAATAACAGACGCATCATATGGTGCAACAAAGTTTTCAAGCATTTTAGAAGCACATGTCGTTTTAGTTCCCTTCATACATATATTATCTTTTATTCCAATTGGTATTCCTGCAAAATCACCTGTTATTTCTCCACTTTTCACCTTATCTTCTACATCTCTTGCCTTTGCTTTTGCTTCTTCTAAATAAGTTGTTATAAAAGCTTCAACTTCAGGCTCTTTCTCATTTATTCTATTTATATAAGCATCCATAATCTCAGTTATTGTAACTTCATTATTCTTCAATTTTTCCTGTAATTCATGAACTGTTAAATCTATAATATTCATTTATTAACCTCCCTCTATTTCCCTGTTTAGTACCGGTTCTTTTTCAAGGAATTAGCTAATTCCCTGTTAAGGGCCGGTTCTTTTTTAGGGAATTAATTAATAACTTTTGGCAATTTAAACATGTTTTGTTCTACTTCTGCTGAATTTGCAAGTAGTGCTTCATTATCTTCAAATATTTTTATTTCGTCTTTTCTAAATCTGTTTTTTGCTTCATTTGCTCCTATTGTTATATCTAGGTCTTCTACTGGAGCATTGTTTACAATGTTTGCAAAATTTAATATGTCTTGTAGGTTTAGTAAATAATTATCTATTTCTTCATCTTTTAATTTTAATTGGGCTAAATTTGCAATGTGTAAAAGTTCTTCTTTGCTTACTTTCATTTTTATCATTCCTTTCTTTTGATGATTTTGAAACTTTCTCTCAAAATTTTTATTTTCCTATTTCTATATGAACTTCTCTTAGTTGTTCTCTTTTTACTATTCCTGGCGCTCCCATCATTAAGTCCTCTGCTTTGCTGTTTAGGGGAAATGCTATTACTTCTCTAATTGTTTCTGAATTTGTTAATAACATTAACATTCTGTCAATTCCTGGTGCTATTCCTGCATGTGGTGGAGCTCCAAATTGAAATGCTGTATATAATGCTCCAAATTTTGTTTTAACTTCTTCTTCAGTATATCCTGCCATTTTAAATGCTTTTAACATTATTTCAATATCATGATTTCTTACAGCTCCTGATGAAAGCTCAATTCCATTACATACTATATCATATTGATATGCTAAAATTTCTAATGGATTTTGATTTTCTAGAGCTTCTAATCCTCCTTGTGGCATTGAAAATGGATTATGGCTAAACTCAAGTTTTTCATGTTCATCTAATTCAAACATTGGGAAATCTATTATCCAACAAAATTGGAATACATCTTCATCTATTAAATCTAATCTTTTTCCAAGTTCTGTTCTTATTTGTCCTGAAAGTTCTGTCGCTCTTTTTTCAGTATCTGCTATAAAGAAAATTGTATCATTTTTTTCTAAATTTGCAAGTTTTAATAATTCTTTTTTTAGGTCTTCTGGTATAAATTTATCAATTGGTCCTTTAAATGTCAAGTCTTCTTGAACTTCTAAATATCCTAACCCTTTCATTCCTATTTTCATTGCAAATTCTAACATTTTTTCATGAAATCCTTTTGACATGCTTTGATTTACTTTTATTGCCCTTACTGTTCTATTTATAAATGGCTTAAATGTACATTTATTAAAGAATTCTGATAAGTCTATTATATATAATGGATTTCTTAAATCTGGCTTATCTGTTCCATATTTTAGCATCGCATCTTTATAAGTAATTCTTGGAAATGGATAGTTTACAATTTTTTTATTTGAGAATTTTTTAAATGTGTTATACATGACTGGCTCTATTGCTTGAAATACATCTTCTTGAGTTGCAAAACTCATTTCCATATCTAACTGATAAAATTCTCCGAGGTGCTCTATCTGCTCTTGCATCTTCATCTCTAAAACATGGTGCTATTTGAAAATATTTATCTATTCCTGATACCATAAGCAATTGTTTGAATTGCTGTGGGGCTTGTGGCAGTGCATAAAACTTTCCAGGATGTAATCTACTTGGTACTAAATAATCTCTTGCTCCTTCTGGAGATGAACTTGTAAGTATTGGTGTTTGAACTTCTAAAAATCCCTGCTCTGTCATTTGGTTTCTTAAATATTGTAAAACTTGTGCACGCATTTTTAAGTTGTTTTGTAATTTTTCACTTCTTAAGTCTAAATATCTGTATTTTAGTCTTAAATCTTCTCTTACTTCTTGATTTGAATTTACTTCAAATGGTAAATTATTTGTTCTTTTTCCTAATACTTTTATTTCTTCAATATAAATTTCAACTTTTCCTGTTTTTAATTTTAGGTTAATAGTTTCTTCTGATCTCTTTCTAACTGTTCCATATACTGTTACTGATGATTCTATTGGGATATGTGATACTAAGTCTACATCTTGTGAATCTTTTGATGTTACAACTTGTGTAATTCCATACATATCTCTTATGTCTAAAAAAACTAAACCTCCTAAATCTCTGATTGTTTCAACAAAGCCTGCTATTCTTACTTTTTTTCCAACATCATCTAAAGAAATTTCATTGCAGGTGTGTGTTTTAAATTCGCTCATAAAATGTTTCTCTCCTTTCTTATTTAGCAAAGAAACAAAAATCGTCCTCTGCTAAAAATGCAGGGACGAATATTATATATCCGCGGTACCACCCAAGCTTGAAAGTTTTACCGTAAAGCTTTCCTCTTTTAATCTTGCTCCAATGTGTTTCAGTTTTAGTCTGTTTTCCTAAAAGGGCTTTCAGCCGCTGACCCTTATTCTCTAATAGTAACTTTGACCACCTTTGCATCTTCATCACAATTTTTTATTTATATATATTATACCCATTTTTCCATTTTGTCAATACTTTTTTCTAATTGAAATAATACATTCCAAATTGTAACCAAAATTATTTTCCAGCAACAAATCCTGTTGAATAAGCAATTTGTAAATTAAATCCTCCTGTATAACTATCAACATCTAAAATTTCTCCTGCAAAATATAATCCTTGGACTTTTTTCGACTCCATAGTTTTTGGATTTACTTCTTTTACATTTATTCCACCAGAAGTTATTATAGCATCTTCTATCTTTCTAAAACCTTTTATTGTAACTTCAAATTCTTTTAATAGTTTAATAAGTTCCATTCTTTCTTGCTTTGTTATAGAATTTACTTGTTTTTCTGGAGATATTTTCGACCTTTCAATTATTACTGGAATTAGTTTTTGTGGTAATAATCTATCTAAGCTATTTTTGAAACTTTTATTTTTACTTTCTTCAAAATCTCTTAGAATCCTATCATTTAATTTTTCCTCTGTTAATGCTGGTTTTAAATCTATTTTTAGTTTTATCTGTTTATTTTTGAATAAATTATCAATATTTTTATATCTTACAAGGTGTGCTGAACCACTTAATATTATTGGTCCAGATACTCCGAAATGTGTAAATAACATTTCCCCAAAGTCTTCATAAATTTGCTTATTTTTTGAAATATCTACTATTTTTATTTTTACATTTCTTAAACTTAATCCCTGTAAACATTTGTGTAAATTTTGTTCATATGTTTCTAAAGGTACTAAAGATGGTTTTATCTCTGTTATAGTATGTCCACATCTTTTAGCTAATTCATAACCATCTCCTGTCGAACCTGTTAATGGATAACTCTTTCCGCCTGTTGCTAATATAATTTTATCTGCTTTTATTGTTTGATTTTTAGTTTTTACAGCCCAAACCTTATTTTCTTCTAATAATATATCTGTTACTGGATTTTCATATAATATTTTTACATTTAGTTCTTTTAGCTTCTTTTCAAAACAATCTAATACATCTTGTGCTCTATCTGTTACTGGAAATATTCTGTTTCCTCTTTCTTCTTTTACAGATAGTCCTTGTTCTTTTAAAAATTCTATTATGTCTTGATTTGTAAAACTATTAAAGCAACTATATAAAAACATTCCATTTCCTGGTGTATTTTTTATAAATTCTTCCATGTTTAAAGAAGATGTAATATTACATCTTCCCTTCCCAGTGATAGCTAGTTTTTTTCCTAGTTTATTATTTTTTTCTAATAATATAACTTCATTTCCATTTTCACTTGCTGAAATTGCTGCCATCATTCCAGCAGGTCCTCCACCTATTATAACAACTCTCATCTAAAATATGCTCCCTATAATAATACCTATAATTGCACCTACAAATACTTGAAGAGGTGTATGTCCTAACACTTCTACCAATTTTTCTTGAACTTGAACTCCTGTAAGTCCTGGTGTTTCAATAATTTTATTTAATAATCTAGCTTGTTTTCCTGCTGCTCTTCTAACTCCTGCTGCATCATACATAACTACACTAGAAAATACAAGAGATAAAGCAAACTGCCAACTATTAAATCCTGTTTCTCTACCTACTAGAACACTAATCGCCATTACAATAGCAGAATGAGAACTAGGCATTCCTCCAGCTCCAATTATTCTTTTAAAATTAAATTTCTTTGTTGTAACTAAATCCCATATTACTTTAAATGTTTGAATTACAAGCCATGTAAAAAATGGTATCCATATAAATCTATTATTCATTATCTGTGTAAAAACATCCATATATTTTCTTCTATGCTAGATTAAACAATTCTAAACATAGGATCCTCCCTTCTATTATCATTACTGCTTCTTTTATTCTTCTACTGAGAAATTTTCTTCTTTTATATCTCCATTATTTTCTAAAATAATTGTAATTCTCTTTTCTGCATCTTCTAAAAGCTTGCTACAATCTTTTGAAATTTTTACTCCATCTTCAAATTTCTTCACAGAATCTTCTAAACTTAAATCTCCTTTTTCTAATTCCGCAACAATTTTTTCTAATTCTTCTAATTTAGTTTCAAAGTCTTCCTTCTTCATGATTAAATTTCTATCCTTTCTTCTTTAATTATATATCTTTTGAAAATTGATACATATAACTTACTTTATTATAACAGTTTCTTCATCTACATTTACCTCATATTCTGCAAGAGTCTCTGTTGTGTCTTTACTTCTTACTGAAATATTATAAATATTTTTAGACTGATTATCTACTGTAAAATAAACAGTATCATCTTCTCCCCATTCTTTTTCTACTAATTTTAAAGCTTGTTCTTTAGAGTTCTTTTTATTTATATCTTTATCGTTTTTATTATCTTGTTTTTCTGGAATTTCTTCTTCCTTCTCTCCGGGCTTAGTTTCTTCTGCCCCTATAACTTGATTTTGTGTTTCATCTATAGTATTTTCTGTATTTGATTTATTTTGTTCAATCAAATTTTCATTTTGGGCAGAATTTTGGTTTTGAGACATACTTTGTTTTTCTTCTTCAGAAGCATAACTTGTTTCTTTAAATTTTTTTATTTGCCACCCTACTATTAATACTACAATTACTAATGTTATTACACTACAAATAATAACTATTTTTTTATTAACCATAACTTTAAAGTTTCCTCCTAATTCCTACATTTTTTGTTTTAATAAAAATGCTTTAAAAAACTGCTCAAAACATATATTAAATAATTTTAGCTTTTTTATTTCCATCTATAAATCTTAAATTTATTTCATCATCAACATTTAAATCTTTACTTGATTTTACCATTTTACCATCTTTCTCAGCTATTGAAAATCCCCTTGTTAATGTTTTTAAAGGGCTTAAAGCATCTAGTTTTAGAACTTTTGCTTGAAATAATTTTTCCATTTCTTTTTGTTTTAATGTAATAGACTTTTCCATTTGTTTAATCAAATTGTCTAATCTTAAATAATTATTTTGCATATTTTGTAATGGTTCTTTAAATGCTCTGGAATTTATTATATTATTATATTTTAACTTAATTAATTCCATCTTCTTCTTTAAACTAATTCTTGATCTCTCTTTTAATGTATTTATTTTGTTTTTCAACTCATATATATCAGGATTTGCAAGTTCTGCAGCTGCTGATGGTGTTGGTGCTCTTAAGTCTGCTACAAAATCTGCTATTGTAAAATCTGTTTCATGTCCTACTGCTGAAATTATTGGTATTTCTGAATTATAAATTGCTCTTGCAACTATTTCCTCATTAAATGGCCACAAGTCTTCTAATGAACCTCCTCCTCTAGCCAAAATAATTACATCTGCCAATTTGTTTTCATTCATGATTTTTATTCCTTTTACAATTTCTTTAGCTGCTCCTGGTCCTTGAACTGGTACTGGCAAAAGTCTTATATAACAATTTGGATTTCTTCTAGTTGATACATTTATTATGTCTCTTATTACTGCTCCTGTTTTTGATGATAAAACTCCTATTATTTTAGGCTTTAAAGGTATTTGTTTTTTATGTGATTTATCAAATAATCCTTCTTTTTCTAAATCTCCTTTTAATTTTTCATATGCTGCATACAAATCTCCGTATTCCTTGTTGTTCCATGGCTTTTACATATATTTGATATATTCCATCTCTTTCAAATACCGAAACTCCCCCAAAAACAACTACTTTCATTCCATCTTTTGGCTTAAAATTTATCCTTTCACTATAACTTTTAAACATTATACATTTTATTAAAGATTTATCATCCTTTAGAGTAAAATAAAAATGACCTGTATAGTGTGCTTTGAAGTTAGATATCTCGCCCTTTACTACAACTGCATTTAAGGCTTCATCACTCGCTATTTTTTCTTTTATATATAAATTTAAATCAGAAACTGTAACTGCCATAGATTCATAATTCATTTTATTTCACCCTTTTTATCAATTTTATACCATACAAAAACCATCATATTTATAAATTTCTATACAAATATTTAAGTTTTTTACTATTTCTTAAATATTTTAAAACTATTGCAAAATTTATAAATATAATGGCTTTCGCATTAATTTATAATATGAAGTTATATATTAATGAAATGTATTTTTTTATTATTATACAAAATTACATTTCTTTAACTACTTTTGCTAAAGCTCCATTTATAAACTTACTTGACATATCTTCTCCATATGTTTTTGCTAATTCAACTACTTCGTTTATTTCAACTTTATATGGGATATCTTTATATTTTATTTCATATATTGCAAGCTTTAATAAACTCAAATTGATTTTAGAAATTCTATCTATTTTCCAATCTGATGTTAAAGAGCCTTCTATAATTTTATTTATCTCTTCTTGATTTTTATTTATGCCTTTTATGCAATCTTTTATATATTCTATTGCATCTTTTTCTTCTATATTGTTATTTTCTATGTATAAATCAATTTGTTCATCTAGATTTTCTTCTTTTTGAATTTCTAAACTATATATTAATTTAAAAGCTAATTCTCGTATTTCAGACCTTTTCATTTTTTAACCTTTACCCCTTTATATTCTGTCTATAAATCGTTTTATTTTTTCTTTTACTTCTTCTTTATTTTGTTGCACATAGTTTCCTACAAATGCTCCTAAAAATATTAATATAACTGCTACAATTAGATTATATAATCTTGTAACTAAAATTAAAATTGCAATTATTACTCCTATTATTATTCCTTTGTAATTATTCCAAAAATCTCTTAAATTTCCCATAAGAAAACCCTTTCCATATAATTCATCTTTTAATCTATTTATTCTTTTTCGTTGTCTTCAGTTGTTATATTTTTTATTTTTACATTTACTTCTTTAACTTCTAAGTCTGATGTTTTCTTTATTGCTTCTTTTATCTTATTTTGCATATTTAAAGTGATTTCTTTTATTATTACATCTTTACTTACTACTAAATTTACATTTACTATTAAATTGTTTAAATTATCTAATTCTATTGAAACTGATACATCTTCTACACTATCAAATCCTTTTACAACAGATGATACTATATTTTCTATTGTTGGTTTAGATATTAAAAGTTTTCCATTATCGTTTTGCATTAAAATACCTTGTGATTTCTTATCTTTATCTGATGAGTCGAAGAAAATACATTTCACTGAGCATATAAGACATATTACTTCTAAACCTAATATCATTTTTGATGTTTTTTCTCCTGTTAATGCCATTGTTGCAAATGTTCCTGCTGTTTCAAGGTTTATCCATCCAGCTATCATGCAAATTACTAATATTGATTGTAAGAAAATTAATACTGAAAATAATGCTAATATTACTTTATCTAATTTCTTCATAAATAATCTCTTTCCTTTCTTTAAAGGCTTGTCATGAATAACATTTTAATTTTCTTGATTATTCAAACTTATAACCTTTTTTCTTATAATGTTTCTTGTTCTGAATTGTTTTCTTCTGCTTCTGGTTCTTCTTTACTTTCTCCTGATAAATTTTCTGTATTTACTCCTTGTACATGAACATTTACTTCTTCAACTTTTAATCCTGTCATATTTTCTACTGCTGTTTTTACTCTATTTTGGATTTCAAATGCTACATCTGGAATTCTTGCTCCATATTCTACTATTATGTTTACATCTATTTTGGCTTTATTATCTACTGTATCAACTTTTATTCCTCTTGCTAAATTTTTCTTTCCTTTTAATACTTCTGTAATTCCTCCTGCAAATCCTCCTGCCATACCATATACACCTTGTACTTCTGATACTGCAACTCCTGATATTACTGCTATAACTTCACTTGCTATTTTTATTCCTTCTGTTCCGTTTTCTACTTCCTCTACTTCTTTTATTTCATCGTTTCTATTCTCTTCCATATTTTTTCCTCCTTAAAAATATTGATTACATGTAGTATATCAATTTTTTATTAATTTTACAACTGTTTTTGGAAAATTTGTTTAGTTTTAATAAATATTTAATATTTTTCCATAAAAAATAGGAAAAAAGAATCTTTCCCCTTTTCCTATTCTTAAAAACTATATTTTTACTACTCCACCAATAGTTTTACTACTAACATTATCAGGTAACATTTGGCTTCCTCCAGTAATTACTACTGTATCTCCACTTTCTAATATACCTTTATTTTGTAATTTAGTAATTCCTGCTTCTATTGTTTTATCAATATTTTCACATGAATCAACATATATAGGATTTACATTCCATGCTAATGCTAATTGACGGAATGTTCTTTTATTGTCTGTTATAGCTAAAATTGGGCAACCAGCACCTAATCCAGATAGACGTCTAGCTGTATTTCCTGAATTTGTATAACATATTATTGCATCAGCATTCATAACTTTTGCAGATACACATGCTGAATATGCTACTTTTTCTTCATATGAATTTAATTCTATATTTGTTTTTTGATCAAATCTCTTCCAATAATTTATTTCTGGTTCAACTCTATTTGCTATTTTTACCATTGTTTGAACACATTCTACTGGATAATCTCCTTGAGCACATTCTCCTGAAAGCATTACAGCACTTGTTCTATCATATATAGCATTTGCTACGTCTGATGCTTCTGCTCTTGTTGGTAATGGTTGATGTGTCATTGATTCTAACATTTGTGTTGCTGTTATTGCTGGTTTGTTTAATTTGTTAGATGTTTTTATTATTCTTTTTTGCATTACAGGTGGCTCTGTGAAGTCTGTTTCTGTTGCCATATCTCCTCTAGCTATCATTTGAGCATCTGCTTCTTTTAATATATCATCTAAATTTGATATTCCTTCAACATTTTCTATTTTTGTTACTATTTGAATGTCTTTTCCACCATTTTCGTCTAATACTTTTCTTACTTGTCTAATATCATCTAAGTTTCTTGCAAATGATATTGCAACAAAGTCATATTCATGTTCACACGCTGTTTTAAGATCTGCTATGTCTTTTTCAGCTAATCCTGGTAATCTGATTACTGTTCCAGGTAAGTTCATTGTTTTTCTGCTTCCTAATCCATTTCCATGAACTACTGTACATACTATATCTTTGTTTACTATTTCATCAACTTTTAATTCTATTGCTCCATCATCTATTAATATTTTTGTTCCTGGTTTAACATCTTTGTATAATTCTTTATATGTTACTGAAACTTTTTCTTCATCTCCAGTTATATCTTCATTAACTAATGTAAATTTTTGTCCATCTTTTAATTCAATCTTTGTATTTTTTCCTGTGTATAACATTCCTGTTCTGATTTCTGGACCTTTCATGTCTAAAAGCATTGGGATTGGTAATTCTTTTTCCTCTCTTATTCTCATTATTGTTTCAGATTTTTCTGATTGTTCATCCCAACTACCATGTGAATAATTTATTCTGCATACATTTAATCCTGCATCAAATAATTCTTCTAGTTTATTTTCACTTGCTGGCCCTATTGTTCCTACGATTTTTGTTTTTCTTAAAGCTTTCATTTCTTTAAAATTCCTCCTTTTAAATTTACAACTTGGAGTATTATAGCATAAGTTGGGGGGAATATTCAATAGTTTTGACAAAAAATTTAGCATAAAGTTTGATTTTATGTTACAATTCACAGTTATGAAAGTTTCATATATATTAAAATGCAGTGACGCGCAGCTTGGGAGGGCTCTCTTACTTTAAACAGTAATTTATAGCACCAATTTTAATTTACATATATTCTTCTTTGGAATGTTTGCCCGACCAGTAAGGAACGGAATTTTAATATATATGAAACTTTCATAACTGTGAATTGTAACTATTTTAAACTTATTTTAATAATTATTACATTTTTCTTCTAATAATATAAAATCACAACATCTATTTGCAATACTTGACTTTAACTTATTTTGTATTCTTTTTAAATATAATTTTTTTGCTTTTTCTCTCAAGCTTTTTCCATAACGATTTAACCAATGTAATTGGTCTCTTAATAAATCTTGATACATTTTTTCTTTTTTAGTACTACAAGATAAATTTATATCAATACACTGGAACTCACCATTAGGTATTGGTATCATATTATTAAAATTCACTGCACCAAGTTTGCCTCCATCTATTTTATAAAAATCTATATTGTTTTTCATTGTTAAATGTTTCGGCTTTGGAGAAGAAAGTGGTGCAAAATATTTATATTCATTAATCTCAAAAAGAACTCCTACAAATGGTCTTGTATTTTTCTCATTTGAGTTATAGCTAACTCTATAATCATATTTTCTTAAATACTCACAATATCTACTACTAACTGTTACTAAATTATAATTTCTATCCATAATTACTATTTTTCTCCTAAATATTAAATTATAAAGAGGACAACCTAAACTAATTTAGGAAGCCCTCTTTTCCTTTTTCCACTCCCTCTTATTGGTGGGGAACACCGCTTTTTCCACTCCCTCTTATTTGGTGGGGAACACCGCTTTTTCCACTCCCTCTTATTTGGTGGGGAACACCGCTTTTTTAGTACTTTTACTGTACTTATTTTATTATATTTATTTTATCATAAATTATTTACTTTATCAAGTATTTTGCAAATGCATTTCAACTAATTATTAATTCTTACAATTTTTTCTACCTTATTAGTCTCATCGTTTATTTCAAACAATACACTATTGAATATAGCATCACCTGTTGCTATTCTGTATTTCTCTGGTAATGATGTTATAAATCTCTTTAATGCTGCCTCTTTATCCATTCCTATAACTGAATTTTTTGGACCAGTCATTCCTATATCTGTAATAAAACCTGTTCCTTTTTCTAAAATTTGTTCATCTGCTGTTTGAACATGTGTATGTGTTCCAAACATAGCTGTTATTTCTCCATCTAGATTATATCCCATAGCTTTTTTCTCTGCTGTTGCTTCAGCATGAAAATCAAGAATTATAATATCTGCTTCATTTTTTATATTTTGGACAATTTTCTTAGTCACTGTAAATGGATTATCTGTCATGATATTTATTTCTGCTCTTCCAATTGCATTTATTACAGCTATTTTCTTATTCTTACAATTATAAATATTATAACCTTTTCCACATACTCCTTCTGGATAATTTGCTGGCCTTATCAATTTTGGATTATCTATAAAATTAAATATTTCCTTTTTTCCCCATGTATGATTGCCCATTGTTACACAATCTGCTCCTGCCGATAATATGTCCTTAAAGTTTTTTTCTGTAATTCCCATTCCTTCTGCTGCATTTTCACCATTTACTATAACGAAATCAACATTATATTCTTGCTTTATTTTTTGAAGTTTTTTTTGAAGCTCTTTTATTCCGATTTGCCCAACTATATCTCCTACTGCCAAAATATTCATAATAAAATACATCCTTTCTATTGTCTTAATTTCTTTATGTATTTTACTACGTAATTAAATAAAATGCAACAAAAAAGAATTATTAAACTACATATACTTCCTATTAAATAATAATTGTTATTTTTACTATTTTTATTCTTTTCTTCTATTATATCATAATTTTTTTCTTCTTTTTCACTTTCAAAAGTTTCAATT
Organism: uncultured Eubacteriales bacterium; assembly: GCA_948468315.1. Classification (GTDB taxonomy): domain Bacteria; phylum Bacillota; class Clostridia; order TANB77; family CAG-508; genus CAG-269. Next base: position 96,015 of record CAOKHL010000001.1, on the reverse strand, counting down.
CTCTCCCCCTGAACTAATAATCTATGTGTATTTATACCATAAGGTGTACAAGTAACTAATGTTACTAAATCTTTTCCATCAACAATTTGTAAATCTTCGACTTCTGTTGGTAATACTACTTTGATTTGATATATTTCGTAAATTAATTTTTCTCCTAATGTATAAATATAAAAATAATCTTTTAATTCTAATTCATTTATTCTAGTAAAAAGCTCTGCTTTTAGAAGTCCCGTATGTCCTGTTAAAACAGAATGATTAGACTTGCCTCCAACAGGTAATGAGGTGTTTTTTAGATGACCTATTCCTTTTTTCATTATTTCATCTTTTGTATCATGATATATTGGTAAATAACATGATATTTTAGGAATTTCAATATATGCCATTATTCCATTACCATCTATATTTAATATTTCTTCATACTTATTAGTATCTTTTTCATAATTAATATAACCAATTTTTTCTTGGGATATTTTTTCATTATATTTTCTTGCATTTTCATATTCTTTTTCTTTATTATTCATGTTCATATTAGAGACATCTTCTTTGTATTCTTTGATAATTTGAATATAATTCTTGTTTTCTAAATAATTACTTACTTTTGGATATAAAATTATAGATGTTCCTATAATTATAAAAAATAATGAAATAATATAATATTTTTGATTCAACATAAAACCTTTTTTGTACATATTTAGATTTTTGTTAAGGATTTATCTATAAACCTTTTATATCTGATAAACTATACAACCTACTCTTCTTTAATTTAATAAAAATATTTTACATATTTTTATTTTTTAAAATCTTCTTCTTTTTATTTATAGATACTAAAAGTAAAATACCTATGCCAATTAATATTATTCCACTACATACTAAAGCAACTATTCCTCTACCTCCTGTTGTAGGTAATATAAATCCCTTTGTATTATAAAATAATAAATTATAATCATCATCTAATTCTCCATCTAAATCACTATCTATAAGTTCTATTTCATAAGATTTAGAAGATATATTATATCCATCTGGAGCTTTTGTTTGTCTAATTACATAATTTCCTTCATCTAACCCTTTTATATTTAAATTACCATTTTCGTCAACAGCTAATTTAGTTGTTGCTCCTTCGTCTTCTTGTTTTGCTAAATAATATTCTCCATCTGCTTCTTTTATAAAGTATAAATCATTCCCTTCTTCATCAGATATAGAATATTCACTTCCTGGTAAAGGAGTATTAGTATCATCTTTGTCTACTGATTTTATTTCTAATCCATAAGTATATACAGTTATTTTCTCTGTACTTTGAGTTTGAATACTTGTCCTAGAATATGGATTATTTGAATAACTTAAATATGCATAATTATTATTTCCTTCTGTTCCCAAGACTAGATCACTATTTTGACTTAATTTTGCTTTATAAACAATTTTAATTGTTTCATATGAACTAATTTTGCTATAATCAAAATCTATTAAAAAAGTTACAAAATCTAAGCTATCAGGTCTTTCAGTATTAAAACTTATTGTATATCCAGATATTGATTCTGGTTCATTTCCTGTTTTTAAACCATATATTGTTAAAGTTTCTTCATTTATAGTTAATGATTTATCTAGTATATCACTTATATAATATTTTTTAGACAAACTATTTTCTAAATATTTTGGTATATCAGCCTTTATTGTATAAGTTATTTCATCTATTGTACTAAAATTATCAACTTTTTTCTCTTCATCAGTAATTGTTTTTGTTATTGATGGATTAGTTGCTTTTATTACAACATTTTTGTCTTCTAAAATCCAATCTTTTGTTTCTGCATTGAAGGTTGGAATTACATTTACTACTGAAGGTGTATAAACCATATATCCATTTTCAATTATTACTAAATATGTTCCCATATCTACTTCTGAAAATTTAGCATTACCTTTTAAATTTTCTGTTGTTACAGGATATTTTGGAGTACCTTTAGATTTAGCTTCTTTATATACAGAAACATCTATTTCTCCATCTTTAATTGCTGATGTTAATTCATCATAAAATCTTTTAGCTTCTTCTGAATTGCTTTCAACTTCTTTATAAAAGTTTTCTGTATTTGAATAACTTGGATAATTTGTATCTATCCAATTTTTTATTGTACTTTCCCAATTATAACCTTCTTTTGGTTGGTTAGATACATAATCATATTCCATTGTTGCTATTTTATATAAATAAACATTTACTCCTTCTTCTATATTTGAAACATTTATATTTCCTTTGTCTTGTGTTTGTGTAATTTTTGCATAACTTATTTGATTTAAATTAATTATTGATAAAATAAAAACTAAAATTAAACCTATTGATAAAATTTTTTTCTTATTCATTTTCCTCCTTTTTCTCTGTTAATTGTGACTTTTACTTTTTCAGGTCTAACAGTACCTTTATTGTAGGTTGCATAGTTTATCAGGTATATTCCTATACATATGAAAATCCCAGCAATTAAATCTAATTTTATTGTGCTTTTGCTTCCTGTAAGTGGCAATTCTGACAAACTTAATATAATTTTACAAAATTCTACTTCTATATGAATATTATTTCTTACATTTGTAAATACAGGTAAAATTATATTACCATTATCATCTACTGTAAAATCATTATATTCCTCATTATTTAAAAGTATCTTTGCTACCTTATAACCTTTTTCTGGTGTAATTGTTATTTCTTTTGTAGATGTTTCATCATATTTGACTGTTTCTACATAATGAATTCCATCTTCATTGTATTGGGTTCCATTAATTATTTGGTTATATTCTCCTGATATCTTTCCTCCTTTTACTTGTATTTGATTTCCTTTATCATCAGTTTCTTCATGTGTGTTTACTTGTGTTGTTATATTAAATTTTTTCTTATAATTATTTACAGTAATTTTTTCTGGTTTCAATATTTCTACATTTTCAGTCTCATAAAAAACAAAACCATCTACATTTCCTACTTTGGTTAAATAATATTCTTTAGACATATCTTTTCCCGAATGTCTATTGTAAAAATTTTTAGTTGTTAATGTGTTCCAGAAAAAATTTCCTCCTGCTACTATTTTTCCATCTTTACTTTCATTAACACTAACAATTTGACTTGATGCATATACCTTTGCATTATTTCCATTCATACAATCAGAGAAATTAACAATTCCATTTAAATCTAATTTAATAATAAAACCATTTGAACTTAATCCACTTGAACATTTAAAATCATATTTTTCTTGATAAGAACCATCTTTATCAACATCAATCTCTCTATTTGAATAATAATATCCTCCTAATAATATTTCATTATTAGATGTAGATGTCACATCATTAAAAACCATTACTGAATTTTCCATATATCCTGGAATTTGTGAATTTAGTTTATAAAGATCTTTTATAAATTTACCTTTACTTGATAAAACTATTAAATTTGAAACTATTCCATTAATTCCACTTTTACAAATTGTAGAATATTCACTTGTCTCATCTTCTCTTCCTTTTACAACATCTGTATATGAAATTGCTACAATTAAATCATTATTTTTGGTTTTAGTTATTGAATTAGCTCTTATATATTTATAATTTGAATACATGTTAGATTGTGCAGAATACATATCATAAAACCAATTTAGTCTACCTTCCATGGAATAATTGATTATTATAGCATTTTCATAATCTGGTAAATAACTTGAGTTACATTTATTTTGGTCTAAATTTGCTGTTCCCTTATAATTAACTGCTACTGCTATATTGTTTTCTACTTGTGTTATATCACATATATCAATATAATTATCTCCTGTTATTCCTTTACTCCAATTATGTTTTCCTGTTACTGAATATGAAGCTATAAAAGAATTTACTTCCCCTTTATTTTTTAGATTATTTACAACTTTATAATTCGAATTATATTCATATAAATTCAACATATCACTTTGAAAATTACCTATAATGTAGATATTCCCATCATCCACTTCCATGACTTTCACTATTTCATCATCTAAGGTTCCACCTATTCTTGTTCCCCATTCATATTCTCCATTTTCATTAATTTTTAATATAAAACCATCTTTATTTGCAACATTATAATTTGATTTAGACAAATCTGTTATAATTTTTCCATTTAAATATATTACTGGACTTGATATATATCCTATTACAACATATCCTCCATCTTTTGTTTGAATTATTTGTTTACAGCAATCATCATAAATTCCTCCAAAAGTTTCTGACCATAAATAATTCCCATTTTCGTCATATGAAATAATTATTCCATCATTTTCTCCTTCTGATATTTCATCAATTATTCCATCTGAATTTAAATCTATTCCATTATAAAATCCTCCTGTGACTTCAGGTTCATACTCAGATATTGAACCAACTGCAATAATACCGCCTTTTTTATTTCCAATACTTGAATTTATATAATTCCATGAATAGCCTCTAACACCTTGTATCCAATCATTTATATCAAAGTCTTGCAATCCAATTTCAAAATAATATGTTCTATTTTTCTCTTCTTGTTCTAAAATATATCCCTCTTTTGCATATATTTCTATAGCTTTATATAATCCTTTGGGCAAATTTGCTTTTATATACCCTTTTTTATCAGTAGTAAGTACATAATAGTCTATTCCTTCTATATTTTCTAAATCTCCAACAACTTTTCCATCTGTTCCTATAACATTTTTTCCTTCTAAATCTGTTATTACAAACTTTGTTCCTTCTATTGGATTAAATGTTTCTCCATCTTCTTTATATAAAGTAAATATTGGTTCATTTTCTATATTTGTTGATATACTTTTTACAAGATTTCCTTGAATAATAATTGTTGCGGAAAATATTATTGTTATTAATATTATATTTTTTACTTTTTTACTCATTTTTTAGATTAGGTTAGTATAGTTTTTTATTTATTACTAACTAAAAATCTCCTTTCTATAATTATTACATTATTTTAATAGAAGTATTGCTCTACTTCCTGTCTTTTCTTTTTCACTTTCATTGTTTATATTTTGATAACTTCTGTATGCACATGATTTTTCTTTTTCTGATAAAGAACTATAACATCCTCCTCTAAATACAAAATAATGACTATAACCTCCAAGTGTTAATTCGTTTACATTTCCTGCCATATCATAAATATTATTGGCTTTTGTATAATCAGCACTTCCTGAAGGTATTACTTTTGATTTACTACTTCCTTTTTCTTTTTTATCTATATTTGCTTCAATGTCTGTATAATAACTAAATGATGAATTCATATAATTTCCCCAAGAATCTGAACGACAAATTGTTTCATATGATTTACTTTCAGTATTTACAAGCCATTCTATTGTATAATCCCATAGTGTATTCCATATCATTGACGTTTTTACATTGTCTTTTTCTCCTTTTATTTTCTTTGCTTTTTGGTACATTTGAGCCCAATTCTGTTCTGTTAGATTTTCATTCATTCTTCTTATTACTGCTTCATTTTCTAATATTCCTGTTTCATACCTACCTATATAAAATCCTCCATATTTTTTTATACTTTTTATTGTTTCATAATAACTTTGTTCCAATTCTCTTGTAAGTTCTTCTCTATTCATGTGTAGCTTTAAATCTAATGTTATTTCGTCAATTACTTCTGCATTTGCTCCATATCCTAGACCTGGTTCAAAATACTTATTGAGTGTTGTGACACTTATTTTTCCATTCTTTTCTGTCCAATCTTTTGGAGTTCTTCCTTCTATATTATATTCATAAAGTTTTCCCCATAATTTTCCATTATTATCAATACCATATATATTTTTTACTTCTTGTTCATCAATTGGTACCCACACATATTGATTATATTTTGATTGTATGTGTAATTTTTCTTTTTCTAATTGTTTGTTTTCAGTGCTTTCTATATTATCTGTTAAGACATTTGTTGCATTTTGAGCTAGTAATTCTATGTTACTCCAGTCAACATCTCCTTCATATATAACAAATCCACCATTTACAGATGTTTCTTCTTTTATTTTTGATACTGTATAACCTTTTGGTACTGGAACTTGTTTTTGGTCACTGCTTTCTACATAAGAAATATTATTAATTTGTTGTGTTAAGGTAACAGTTTTTTCTGATTTTAAACTTATTTTTTGTGTTGATTTTAAAATAATAAATTTTGAACAAATTGTTATTGTTATAATTAATAAAAATATTATTGCTATTTTTTTTGCTTTTTTCGAAATAATCACTCCTTGTTTTTAAGATTTTTTGACTTTTATAAAACTATTATAGATTTAATTTTAAATTTTATCTAAAAAATTGAAATATGAATTAATTCATCTTAATATGTTTCTATATTAACATAAAAATTTTATCTTGGCAAGAATTTTTTACAATTTTTCTCATTTTTTCATCGCAAAATTCGACATTTTTCATTAGTAGAGTAGCCCAAGTTCTAAATTATATTATTTAGAACTTGGGCTACCCACTCTCATCCATAAATCACAACAAAACCTCTTATTCCTCCTATAACTCAAACTGACTATTATATAACTCTGCATAAAATCCCTGTTTTTCCATCAACTCATCATGATTTCCTTGTTCTATAATATTACCATCATTTACAACTAAAATTAAATCTGCATTTTTAATTGTAGATAATCTATGTGCAATAATAAATGATGTTTTCCCCTCTGTTAATTTATCCATAGCTTTTTGTACAAGTTCTTCAGTTCTTGTATCTACATTTGAAGTTGCTTCATCTAATATTAAAAATGGTGTATCTTGTGTCATACCTCTTGCTATTGTAAGTAATTGTTTTTGTCCTGCTGATACTGTATCATTATCTGAAATATCTGTATCTAATCCATGTGGCAAAGTTTTTATAAAATGGTCTAATCCAACTGTTTTACAAATTTGTTCTAATTTTTCTTCTGTCACATTTTCATTATTATAAACTATGTTTTCTCTAATTGTCCCATCAAATAACCATGTATCTTGTAAAACCATTGTAAATAAATCATGTATATTTTCTCTTGTTAATTCTTTTATTGAAACTCCATCTATTTTTATATCTCCTGAATTTATGTCATAAAATTTCATAAGTAAATTTACAAGAGTTGTTTTTCCAGCTCCTGTTGGTCCTACTATCGCTATTTTTTGACCTGACTTTGCTTTTGCACTAAAGTTATTTATTGTTGGTTTAGGATTATTATCATATTGAAATACTACATTTTCAAATTCAATATTTCCTTTTACTTGTTTGGTTTCTAACTTTTTGGCAAATGAACTTTCATCACTCATTTCTTGTTCATCTAAAAATTCAAATACTCTCTCACTTGCAGCTCCAGTTGATTGAAGTGATGTCATTGCTTGTGCTATCTGTGATAAAGGAGATGTAAATAATCTTACATATGTAATAAATGCAACTATTACACCAAATGAAATTATATCATTCATTGTAAGTAATGCTCCTACTATACATACTGCAACATATCCAAAGTTTCCTATAAAATTCATTATTGGCCCGCATAAGTCCTGATAAAAATTGGCTTTTTCTATTTGCTTCATATACTTTTTTGTTTAAATCATCAAATTTTTCATCAGCATGTTTTTTACCATTATATACTTTTACTACATTTAATCCTGAATATACTTCTTCTATATGTCCATTTAAGTTTCCAAGCTCTTCTTGTCTTGATACGAAATACTTTTGAGATTTGCCAAGTATTACAAACATTAATACAAATCCTATTAAACTTGAAAATATTGCTGTAAGTGCCATTATCCAGTTAGTTACAAACATCATTAAAATTGTTCCTAAAAATAGAGTTATACTACTTACTAATGTTGCTATTGATTGGTTCATACTTTGAGCAATAGTATCTACATCATTTGTAACTCTAGATAATGTATCTCCTATAGAATTTTTATCAAAATACCTTAATGGTAATTTATTTATTTTTATAGATATTCTACTTCTTAAACTTTTTGCAAATTTATTTGCTACATCTGTCATACAAATTGATTCTATAAATGTAAATAATGCACTTAATATATATAATGAAGCTAATATTAATGCTATTTTTTTGATAGCATCCATGTTCATTGGACCCATTAGTCCTTCTGATATTGTATCTGTTAAATTTGATAATTGATTTGGAGCAATTATTGACATTATTGAACCTAATATTGATAGGACAAGAGCTATACATATTAATATTTTAAAAGGTTTTAGCTCTGAAAAAAGTCTTTTCATTGCTCCTTTAAAGTCTTTTGCTTTATCGCTTGGGTTACCTCCCCTTCCCATTGGTCCTCTAGGCATTGTCTAATTCCTCCTTTGATAATTGTGAAATAGCTATTTGTTTATATACTTCACATGTTTTTAATAATTCTTTATGTGTTCCTATTCCTACTACTTTTCCTTCGTCTAAGACTAGTATTTTATCTGCATTCATTATTGTTCCTATTCTTTGTGCTACAATTAATGTTGTTGCATCTTTAGTATATTTTTTTAATTCTTTTCTTAATATACTATCTGTTTTATAATCTAATGCTGAAAAACTATCATCAAATATATATATTTCTGGGTCTCTTGCTATTGCTCTTGCTATTGAAAGTCTCTGTTTTTGACCTCCTGATACATTTGTACCACCTTGAGACATTTGGGTTTCATATTGTTTTTCCATTTTTTCAACAAAATCTTTTCCTTGCGCTACTTCTATTGCTTCTTTTATTTTCTCTTCTGTAACATTTCCTTTTCCATTTTCTCCATAAGAAATATTACCATTTACAGTATCATTAAATATTACTGCTTTTTGAGATACATACCCTATCTTATTGTGTAAAAATTCCTGTGTATAATCTTTTACATTTATACCATCTACTAAAACTTCTCCATCTGTTACATCATAAAGTCTTGGTATTAAATTAATTAAACTTGATTTTCCAGAACCCGTAGCCCCTATAAATGCTACTGTTTCCCCTTTATTTGCTTTAAATGATATATCTTTTAAAATATAATCTTCTCCATCTGGATATTTAAATGATACATCTTTAAATTCTACTGTTCCTACCTCATTATTTGTTTTTGTGCTTATTGTTCCATCTTTTATTGTAATATCTGTTTCTAATACTTCATTTATACGATTTGCTGATACTTGTGCACGTGGCCACATCATAAATATCATTGCAAGCATTAAAAATGACATTATTACTTGCATACCATACGAACTAAATACTACCATGTCTCCAAATAGTACGACTTTATCCGCCATTCCTGCATCTCTTATTAAAAATGCTCCTATAAAATAAATTCCAAGTGTTAAAAAATACATTATTAAATACATTGTTGGTGAAAGTACTGCAAATGCCTTTTGGTTGAATAATTGTTGATTTGTTAATTTTGCATTTACTTCTTCAAATTTATCTTCTTGATATTTCTCTCCATTAAATGCTCTAACAACTTTAATTCCTGTTAGATTTTCTCTTGTTACACCATTTACTTTGTCTATTAACTTTTGTACTATTTTAAATCTAGGCATTACAATTGCCATTAAAGATATAATAACAGATAATAAAATTACTACTCCTACACTTGTTAATGCACTCCATTGCCAACTTTTATTTAATATTTTTGTTATTGCCCAAATTGCTGTTATTGGTGATTTTATACTAAGTTGAAGCCCCATTGCTATTACCATTTGGATTTGAGTTATGTCATTTGTTGTTCTTGTTATTAAACTACTTGTTGAAAATCCTTTTACTTCACTCATTGCTAAATTTTCAACTTTGTTAAATAGCTTTTTCCTAATTTTCATTGAAAATGTTGCTGAAATTCCTGATGCTATATATCCAACAATAACTGCTGAAACTAAACTTCCTAAAGCACATAATAACATATATCCTCCATTTTTTACAATTTCAGACATTTGACTTCCTTCTGTTTGAACTAAAACTGTTATTTCAGACATATAATCTGGCATTTTTAGTTCTAACCATACTTGCCCTATAATTAAAGCAAAACATGTTATTACCAAAAACCATTCTCTTTTGCCTAAACTTTTTAATAATTTTATCATTTTTTATTACCTTCTTTCATTTTTTCGTAAGGTTTATTATATAATACGCCTTTAGCAATGTCAAGGTTTGTTTGCTAATTCACAAAAGTTTCACATTTCTATTTGTTATAATTCACCGTTATGAAAGTTATATATATTAAAATGCAGTGACGCGCAGCTTGGGAGGGCTTTCTCATTTTAAACAGTGATTTATAGCACTGATTTTAAATTATGTATAATTTTCATTGGAAAGTTTGCCCGACCAGTAAGGAACGAAATTTTAATATATATAACTTTCATAACTGTGAATTATAACTTTCATTTTGCATTATATTTATGTATCACAATTTAAGTTATGTTTTATAATATATCTTTTTTCACTTAAACAAAGTATAATATATTTTGTAGGAGGTACTAATATGGGATTTAAGATACGACCACCAACTTCAAGAACAGAACCAAGTTTAAACAAAACTCTTCGTTTGAAAGAAACTATGATAAATAAAATTCAAAAATTAGCTGATGAAATGGATATATCTTTTAATTATTTAGTAACACAAATGCTGCAATACTGCTTAGATAATTTAGAACAAGAAAAAAAATAGCATAATTTACTTTTATGCTATTTTTTAGTTACTAACACTATTAAAAATTAATCTTTCTTATTTTCAGTATCTGAGAACTTTTCTTTTAAATTATTCTTGACTTCTTCTTTTTTATCATTTATTGTATTTCTTACTTCTTGAGCCTTTTCATTTATAGTATTTTTTACTTCTATTGCATTTTCTTTAACCTCTTCCTTGATTTCCTTTATTTTAGACTTAATTGCAATAAGTTTTGGGTAGGCATTAATAAGTCTTTTGTAAAACCAAGATCTTGTATTTAAAACTTCTCTTACCTTTTTAGTAATTTGTTCTGTATTATCTTGTCTTCCTTCTTTTCCAATTTGAACAGTCGTCTTTCTAAATCCTATAATTACAACTGTTGAAATTATATTATCTACTAAATAAATAATAAATATTATAATTGCAATTATATTTAAAGTATTTGTATCTATTTTATCCAAAAGCCCTATTATAAATGGATTAGAAATATATGTGAGAAACATCCCAAATAATCCAAATGGTACCATTGTACCTAAACATACTCTTCCATCTATATTAAATTTGCGCTTACTATAATCCCACCATCTAGCTTTAAAAAGTTTTTCCATTATCCAACTTGTTGTATATTCTAAAATTGAACATGTAAACATTGTCATTAAAAATAATACAAATGGATCATATGCATATCTATTAAGTAATATTGTAATTGCAACAGCTCCCCAACCATATATTGGACAATATGGACCAATTAAAAATCCCCTATTTATAAACCTTTTGTATTCTATCAATTTACATGTTACTTCTAAAGCCCAACCTAAAACTGCATATATAATAAATAATAAAAAATATTGTGTTAGTGTAAGTTCCATTTTTCACTCCTTTTATTCCATTCTCTCCTTTGCTGCTTTTATTAATCCTACAAATAACGGTGCTGGTCTATTTGGTCTTGATTTTAGTTCTGGATGAAATTGTCCTGCTATAAAGTATGGATGTTTTGGAATTTCAACAATTTCGACTAAATTTCCATCTGGTGATACTCCAGAACATATAAGTCCAGCTTCTTCTAGCATTTCTTTATAGTCATTGTTATATTCAAATCTATGTCTATGTCTTTCATCTATTTTAGTATTACCATATAATTTACTTGCTAAACTATTTTCTTTAATTATACATGGATAACTTCCTAGACGCATTGTTCCACCTTTTTTCTTTACTTCTTTTTGATTTTCCATTATGTGAATTACAGGATTTTTTGTACTGTTACTAAATTCTGCTGAATTGCTATCAGTTAAACCTAATACATTTCTTGCATATTCTATTACAGACATTTGCATTCCAAGGCATATTCCTAAGAATGGTACATTATTTTCTCTTGCATATTTTATTGTTTCTATCATACCTTCTATTCCACGGTTTCCAAATCCTCCAGGTACTACTATTCCATCATATTTTGATAATTTCGTCTTTACATTTTGAGGTACAATTTCTTCTGAGTCTACCATTTCGATGTCTATTTTTACTTTATTTTCAAATCCTGCATGTTGTAGACTTTCAACTACTGATATATATGAATCTTCAAGTTGTACATATTTTCCTACTATCGCAATTTTTACTTTTTTATCATTTTTTATTTGTCTTATATTTTCTACCATCTCTTCCCATTTTGAGTTGTCTGGTACAAACTTGTCTAATTTTAAGTGATTACAAGTTTCTCTTCCTAGTCCTTCTTTTTCAAGCATTAATGGTACTGCATATAAACAATCTGCTGTCATATTTTGTATAACACTTGTTTTTCGAACATTACAAAATAATGCTAATTTTTCTCTTATTGGATCTGGTATTTCTTGTTCTGTTCTGCAAACTAATATGTTTGGTGTAATCCCTAAACTTTGAAGCTCTTTTACAGAATGTTGAGTTGGTTTTGATTTTATTTCATTTGAGCCTGATATATATGGAAGTAATGTTACATGTATATATAAAACATCTTCTCTATTTTTTTCTAAACCTACTTGTCTTATTGCTTCTATAATCGATAGACCTTCTATATCACCGACTGTTCCTCCTACTTCTGTAATTACTATATCTACATCTGTATCTTCAAAACTATATATTTTTTCTTTTATTTCATTTGTAACATGAGGTATTACTTGTACTGTTTTTCCAAGATAATCTCCTCTTCTTTCTTTTTCTAATACAGATAAATAAACTTTTCCCATTGTTACACTTGAATTTTTTGTTAAGTTTTCATCTATGAATCTTTCATAATGACCTAAATCTAAGTCTGTTTCAGCTCCATCATCTGTTACAAATACTTCTCCATGTTCATATGGACTCATTGTTCCTGGGTCTACATTTAAATATGGGTCAAATTTTTGAATTGTTACTTTATACCCTCTGTTTTTAAGTAATCTTCCTAAAGATGCTGCTGTTATTCCCTTTCCTAATCCTGATACTACTCCTCCTGTTACAAATATGTACTTTGTGTTCATTATTACTCCTTTTCTAAAACCAAACCTTTATATTAAAATAAAAAAAGATTAAAACTTACCTACCAAAAATTTGGTTTTTTTTTTCCTAAATGTTTTTTAGGAAATTTGGTCTTGTTTTTAATCTATGTTTATTATTATAATATTTTTTTTGTTTTTTTGCAAGTGTTTTTTGTACTTTTTTACAAATATGTTTTTGTTTAAAGATAATATTATTAAATAAAATGAAAAGTGGCACCAATAAATTTCTGGTGCCACTCGGAAAAACATGTGTACTGAAATTCTTACTAAAAAAGTCTTTCATCTCTTTTGAAGATAACATTCTTCTTTAGCATTAATGCTGTCTGAGATTTGAAACTAACTAAAGAGACAATTGCATTTACTCTTTCTATATCTGTGTAGTCTTCTATATATTCTAGCAAACATTCACAAATATAATTTTGATATTGTACTCTTTTACATGAATTCGGAATCCAAATATAGTACTCCCAACTCTTATTATCTCTAGTTTCAGATGTTACCAATCCGATTTCCTTATTACATTTATCTCTAATAATAAATGTATAATTATCAAAATCGTTTATTTCTTTTTTTAACTCTTTTAGCCAATCCCACCTCATTTTCTTTTTGTCTTCTCTGTTCATTCTTCCTGTTTCAGTGGAAAAAAGCCGCATTATTGTTCCAATATCTTCTGGATAGGCTTTAAGTAACGTCACTTTATTTCTTGTTGTAAACCCAAAAGCTCTTTCTTCATTGTACATGTTATTTTCCTCCTGTAATATAAATTTTTACGTACTTTCCTATTATACCACATTTTACATAATATCGCAAATTTTTACTTGTATATTTTCTAACTTTTGGATATAATGTACAAAAAAGGAGGAATTTTTATGGGAACACCACACAATAATGCTAATATTGGAGACATAGCAAAAAATGTTATAATGCCAGGAGATCCAAACAGAGCTAAATTAATTGCAGAAAAATATTTAGAAAATTATAAATTAGTAAATGATGTAAGAGGAATGTATGCATATACTGGTACTTACAAAGGAAAAGAAGTAACTATCATGGCCTCTGGTATGGGCATGCCAAGTATGGGAATATATTCATATGAACTTTTTAAATTTTATGATGTAGACAACATTATAAGAATTGGTTCTTGTGGAGCAATGGTTCCAGAGCTTAACTTATTTGATATTATACTTGCAAAACAGGTTTACACAGAAGGAAATTATGCTTTAACATTTGCAAGTGAAAATTGCCATTTAATTGATTCTAGTGATACCTTAAACAATAAAATTATAAATTCTGCAAAAGAAAAACAACTAAATTTAATTACAGGAAACACCATATGTTCTGAAATATTTGACGAATATATTATTAATATTGATGAATACAATAAAAGAATTCCCAAAGACTTAAATCCTATCTCTGTCGAAATGGAAGCTTTTGCTCTTATTTATACTGCTAAAAAATTAAACAAAAACGCGAGTTGTCTAATGACTGTTGTGGATTCTATTTTCAAAAAAGAACATGCTACTTCTGAAGAGCGCGAACAAGGACTAACACGAATGATAGAATTAGCACTAGATAGTATATAAATTTTGTATTGGGGACAGGTCTTTTCGCGAAAAGACCTGTCCCCAATACGAAAAATTACTCTATAACTTCTAACAAATCTTGACTTCCATTAATACCTTCCAAATTATAGTACGTACTTGGTATTTTTCCTATAATTACATTTTCAATAAGAAGTACTTGATTTCCTATTTGTCTTTCAATTGTTTCAAATGGTGTTAAAATATTTACTATACAATCTATTTGTAGATATACTCTATGTATAGTTTGATTTATTCCTTTAGAAATAAATTCACTTCTAACATCTGTATTTACTCTACCTGTTGAAGTTACTTTTATTTTTATATCTGGTCCCATTCCAGCTAGAATTTTAATTCCTGTAATACTTCCAAAAGAAAGTGTTACTTCTGAAGCTTCAGATTTTTCTAATGCATTTTGAATATATAATGCAATATCAGATGTTATTTCATCTATAACAAAAATATTTGCATTTATCATTTGTATATTACCGAGCTTCATCTTTTTCAATTGTAAACATATCATTATATTTGTAATTTGCCATAACTCTTGTAGATTCTTCATTTGTTACTTTAGTAGCTATTGCTTGTGCTTCATCTAGACAGATTGTTTTAAATATAGGCTCTATTGACCTATATATTATAACATATGTCATCACTGCTATTATAATTATAACAAAAATACATAATATCTTTGTATTTTTCTTTTTATCCCCTCTATTATACCTATTTGGATTAAAAATTTTTATCCTATTTCTAGAATAGATTTTATACAAAGATTTGCTCTCTTGCATTTTCAGTATTTTCTTTCCTTACCAAATTAAATTTTGGTATATATATTTTTTGACCTACAACTAGTTTATTTTCATCTTCAATTCCATTCATTCTAGCTAATTCTTCAACTGTACTATTAAACCTTTTGGCTATTTTCCATAAAGTATCTCCTGGCATTACAATATATAAAATTAAACTATCATAATCTTCATCGTCTGGTTCATTTAACTCATCTACTACTTCTATATTATCTATTATATTCATATTTACATTTTTACTTGTCTTTGTAGATACCTCCATCTCAATCTCTCCTGTTGCTTCTCCTCTTGAGTCTATGTCAAAATTAGTACTTCCAATTGCTAAATCTGTTTCTACATTTATTCCATCTGTACCATCTATATTATCTACAGATACTTCAAATGGCATTTTTGCATTTCTTGAATTTAAAGAATTCTCATTTGCAAATATGAAATTTAAATTTATATCTCCAGAATATATAATTTTTGAATTTGTTATTTTAGTATTTGAAAGATTTGGTATAGCCTCTATATCTAGAAGATTTCCCTCTTCCATCCCTGGTATTTGTATTTTATCTTTAATAGAAAACTGCTTTGTTCTTTCTGTCTTATCAGTAGATGATGATATTCTTTTTTGTGAGAATTCTAAATTACATGTAGGACTATATAAATCTTGAATAAGATTTATTTGTTTCTTTTCAAAAGCCATACAACTTTGTTCTATTTCCATTTCCACATAAATTGAATGTTCTTCTACTGGGTTTGGTCTAAACATCATATTTTTTATCTCATAGTTTACATCACATATATTATTTTCTGATATATTTTGTATATCAATAAATCCTACTACTGGTATTCTTCCAACTAGCCTTCCAATTCTGTTATCTTCTGTTAAATACATCATTTTTATCTCAAGCTCAGCTTTAGCTAAAACTTTATTATAACTAAGTTTCATATCTTTATCTACCAAGTTTACATCAACTTTTAAAATCTCAGCAAGTTCATCTTTTGGCTCAATATTTAAAGTGTCTTTTGCATATACAGATGTTCTTCCGTTTCCAACTAAAGAATTTACATTAAAATCTTCTTGTAATACTTGAATATCTTCTATATTACCCACTTTGTTTATTATTTCTACATCTTCATTAGAATAAAGTTTTATACAAAATTCTACTCCTGCTTTTACACTTATTTTTCTTCCATTTATGACTTTACATTCTATATCTCTAATTACACATTTTGTAGTTAAAATCATTCCTTCTCTTGCTCCTGGAACGGATATAGTTTCTGAAAAATCCAAGTTACAATTTATAGCTCTTAGATTATCATCTTTACTATCTGGCAAATACATTATATATGTATTTATGTTCCCATCTATTTTAACTTTATCATCCATTATCTCTTTTTTGTATATGCAAACATTTCCTGATATATTTATTGTATTTAAAATGTCTGGCTTTGAGTCAGGAACTATCATATCATTATGTACAAAAACCAATTCCTTTTTTTCTGCTACTAGTTTATTGATACATATATTTTCTTTGCTTACTTGTACCTCCATAAATTAAACCTCCTAATATAATTAAAACTTACCGAATTAATTAGTAATAAACAAGCTTTACTACTTTTAATCTCGTTTTTATTATAATTATATTAAGAGGTTTCGTTTTTATGCTTATTTTTCTAAATTCTTGTACAAATTTAGATTATCCATTTTTTTAACAACAATTTTTTATTGTTCCTTTACAATCACATATATTTTCTACTGTTGCAGAAAAATTATGCTCTCCTATTTTTTTACCATGATGAGCTAAATCTCCCATTGTTAAAATTCCAACCATTTTATTTTTTTCATCAATAACTGGTATTCTTCTTATTTGATTTCTTGCCATTGCATTTTCTGCTTCACATACATCTTCTTCACATCCACAAGTACATACATTTGTTGTCATTATTTCACTTACAGGTGTTGCTTTTGCATTTTTATCACATGCAACTGTTCTTAAAACTATATCTCTATCTGTTAAAAGTCCTACTATACATTTATCATCATCACATACGGGAATACATCCTACATGATTCTCATTCATTATTCTTGCTGCATCATAAACTTTACAATCTGGCTTTACAAAGCAAACATCTTGACACATACATTCACTTACTTTCATCTTTTCTACCACCTTTCTAATTGTACACAATTTTTATCAAAAATTAAAAATTGATATAAATTTATTTTGGCAAAAAAAATTAGATTTATACTTTTTTGATGAGTGTAAAAAAATAAATTTATGGAAAAATTTACAAAATAAATGAATTCGGTTATTTAAACATGCTTATTTCTCATAGTATTCCTCTTACATTTGCTCAAAAATATTTATTTCTTAAGAGTTTAATTTAGCATAAATATAACCAAATATATACTATAAAATAAAAATTGTATAAATTACTAAAAAACTATTGCATTAAAAACTTTTGTTTGGTATAATGTTAACCATAAGAAACAGTTAATAGTTTAAGGTGGTG
The DNA here is from genome assembly GCA_948468315.1 of uncultured Eubacteriales bacterium. Classification (GTDB taxonomy): domain Bacteria; phylum Bacillota; class Clostridia; order TANB77; family CAG-508; genus CAG-269. The sequence goes on along the minus strand of CAOKHL010000001.1, from coordinate 77,996 downwards.
TTATTATTGGAAGACAAGCAAAATAAAGAAAATATAACAGAATATATAAATACTGTTGCTCATAAACAAATAGCATTAAATCAGTTAGATTCATTACTAACTTATCATATAGATAATAATCATTTGAAAAAAGCAAACTTACTTTCATACTGGTTTGAAGATTTCGCAAAATACAATTTAGCAGAAGAAACTTTTAATCCCAGACTTTTGAAAAAATATAAGCGTGGTAGCATAATTAAAGTAAATCTAGGTTTTAATGTTGGAAGTGAGGAAGGTGGTTTACATTATTGCATTGTACTAGATAAATCTAATGCATTATCATCTGGTACTTTGACAGTAATTCCATTAACTTCTATAAAAGAAAATAAGAAATACAATAGCACTACTCTTAATTTAGGAGATGAAATCTACTTGAATTTAAAGAAAATCTATGACAATATGTTTAAAAAATTATCTGAAGAGTATGAAAATATATGGCAGTTACCTGCTGAAAAAGTAGAACAATTTAATATTGATTTTAAATATATAAAAAAGATAGAAAAAGAAATCTCAAAAATGAAAAAGGGAAGTATTGCTTTAATATCTCAAATTACTACAGTTAGTAAACAAAGAATATATGATCCTAAAACTTCTTCTGATATTCTTGCTAATTTGAGAGTTTCAAATAATACCTTAGATTTAATTGACTCAAAAATCAAGCAACTTTTTATAAAATAATCTGTATAACATTTGACAAATATGCATATTATATATTATAATAAAGTTAGAACTTGGCAGTGCAATATCTTTGATATTAGTACCTGCAAAATAGAAGACTTTATGAGTGGTTCATTGCAACCACTCTTTTTTTATTAACTTATAAAATCTAATCTTGACAGATCCTGGCCTCTTTCTCTTCACTAACTAACCTATTCTTGCAACAATCACTCTATCATTTCCACACAAATCTTTTTTACAATAAATATTTATATACCTTTTCTGATTTTCCAAAATTTTGAAAACAGATTGTTTTTGATTATATCCAATTTCAAAACACAAATATCCTTGTCTATTTAAAAATTTATATGCATTTTCTGATATTTTTTTATAAAAATCTAAACCATCTTTACCTCCGTCAAGTGCTAATTTGGGCTCATTTTGTACATCTTTAGATAATGTTTTTATTATATCAGTTTCTATATATGGTGGATTTGATACTATTATATCAAATTTCTCATCTTTTATTTTAGAAAACAAATTAGATTCTACAAACTCGATATTATTTTTAACTCCATTAAACTCTGCATTCTTCTTAGCTATTTCAAGTGCTTTAGAACTTATATCTGAAGCATATACTTTCACATTTTTTACATATTTTGCAATAGAAATAGCTATTGCACCACTTCCTGTACATAGGTCTAGTATTACAGGATTTTTAAAATTATTTGCAATATTTATTACTTCTTCCACTAATATTTCAGTATCTTGTCTAGGTATCAAAACATCTTTAGTTACAAGAAAATTTAACTTCATAAATTCTTGTTTACCTGTTATATATTGAAGTGGTTCTCCTGAAATTAATCTTTTTACATTTTTTATATATTGTTCTCTTTCATTTGGGGTGATTTCTTTGGTATCATATATCATTAAATATTCTTTGGGCTTCTTCAAAGTTGTTTGTAATAACATTCTTGCCTTATTCTTAGGTGCTTCTATATTTTCATTTTTTAACATTATTACTGCTTGATTTAAAGCTTCTTTTATTGTCATATTATCACCTTCTATTTATCTTTTAATAATTCTTTTCCACCTTTCAAATAGTCAATTCCAGAAATAACTGTTGCTATTACAGATATCAATAAAAGTACAGATGTAATTATATTGAATATCATTTCTGGACCTGTCATTAAAATTAGAAAACTACTTCCAGTTTGTTTTACAACATCTGTTGTTGCTCTTATAAAATCAAAGAAATTATATTTATCTATAAATATTAGTATTATAGCTACCATTTGAGTTACTGTTTTTATCTTTCCCCAAATAGATGCTGCAATTACCTTTCCTCCATTTTGTGAGGCAATTAATCTATATCCAGAAACTATAAATTCTCTAAATAAAATTATTATTGGTATCCAAGCAGGAATTTTATTAAAATCTACAAGCATTATTAAAGCTGCTAAAACTAAAATTTTATCTGCTATGGGGTCTAAAAATTTACCAAAAGTTGTAACTAAATTTTTAGACCTTGCTATACTTCCATCTAATTTATCTGTTATTGATGCTATTATAAAAATTAAGTCTATTATTAAAAACGTAATTGGTACTCCTAAAATTTCACCTTGTATATTTAAAAATGGTATAATAACCATTATAGGTACTAATATTATTCTAAATATTGTCAATTTATTTGGCAAATTCATTACAATTTTCCTCTATCTTTCTAATAATTCTATTGCTTTTTGAAGTTGAGTATCTTCTTCTTCTTTCACTGCATATATACTTTTTACAGTGTCTGGAAGTTTTACTTCTTCATCTGGTGTAATTCCTACTTCGTGAATTGTAGTTCCTTTTGGTGTGTAATATTCTTCTGTTGTTATTTTCAAACCACTTCCATCATTTAAAGAAAGCAATGTTTGTATTATTCCTTTTCCATAAGTTTTTGTTCCAATAATTTTTGCTCTTTCATTATCTTGAAGACTACAAGCTAATATTTCAGATGCACTTGCTGAATTCTCATTTACTAAAACTGTTATTGGCATAGTAAAAATTGCATCATTTTTTGAATAAGTTATTTCTTTTTTATCTTGATTATCTACTGTTGAAATTATTGTCTTGCCTTTTTCTAATAGAAAATTAGCAATATCTGTTGCTTCTGTTACAATTCCTCCACCATTATTTCTTAAATCTATTATTAAACTTTTTGCGCCTTCTGATTTTAATTCTTTAACCTTTTCTTCAAAATCTTTTGCTGTTCCTTCATCAAAACTTGGAAGTTTTAAATATCCTATTTCCTTATCTAACATCTTAATTGTAATTGGATTAGTATTTATTTTTTCTCTTACTATATCAAATGATAATCTTTCTCCATTTCTCTCTACTAATATATTTACAGTTGACCCTTCTTCTCCTTTTATGTAATTAGAAATGTTTTCAAAATCATTTGATGTGTATTCTGTACCATTTACTTTTATAATTAAATCTCCTGCTTTTATTCCCGCTTTTTCTGCTGGACTATCAGGGATTGGATAATATACAACTACTCTTCCTAAATCTTCATCTGCCCTCATATATATTCCAATTCCAACAAAATTACCTACAATATTTTCTTTATATTCTTTCATTTCATCTGCTGGAATATATTCTGTATATTCATCTTCTAATCCTTCAACATATCCTTTAATAGCTCCTGTTTGTAACTTTTCTTCATCAATTTTATCATTCCATAAATAATATTTATCTATTGTTGCTTTTATTTTTTTTAAGTATTTTTCCAACTCTGAATTATTTTTACCACTTATACTACCTGTAGAATTATTAATTCCTGAAAGTGTAATAAATGAGTTATTGCTAAAATATGAATACATTGAAAATGCTGTTATCATAAATGTTAAAAATGCTGTTAAAATAACTAACATTACTGTTTTGTAAACTTTATTTTTATTTTCCATTTTTTCTAGTCTAAATAGCTAATTTACTAAATAGACTTCCTCCCTTCGATGTTTATAAATTTTATAACTTCCATAAACTAGATATTTTTATGGTAAATATGGAATTGGGTTTGTTGGTTTAAATGAATATACTCCACCAGAATTTGTAAGTATTCTTACTTCATAATGTAAATGTGTTCCTGATGAATTTCCTGTTGAACCTACTGTTCCAATTACTTGACCTTGAGATACTTTATCTCCTTCTTGAACTTTTCTTGAACCTGCAAGCATATGTGCATATAATGTTACTGTTCCATCTCCATGATTTATCATGACATATTCTCCATAACTTCTATATGTTCCATTTGGATTTTTTAAAGCTGTTGATGTAGTTACAGTTCCTGCTTTTGTTGCAACTACACTTTTTCCTGTAACTCCTATATTTACATCAATACCAGTATGACCTTTATATGAAGGATATACTAATTTATTAATATTTGCTCTACTACATCCTGCAACAGGGAAAATATATCCTTTTGTACTTGGACTATTTGAAGTTGATGATGAACCAGATGATGTATTATTTTTTCCTGGGTTTTTATTGTTATTTGCTTCTTGTGCCTTTTTCTCAGCTTCTAGTCTTTCTCTTTCTAGTCTTTCGGCTTCTTCTTTAGCTATTTTTTGTAATTGTTTATCTATTACTGCTTTATCTTCAAGCATTTCTTCTATTTCTTTTTGTGTACTTTTTTCTTCTTCAGAAAGTTCTTTTGCTTTTTCTTCTTTCTCTTTTTTAGCTACTTTTAATGCTCCTGCTTTTGCTTCTTTAGTTTCTTTTGCTTGGTCTAAAGATTTTTTACTTGTTTCTAATTCTTGTTTTTCATTTTCTATTTTTTTCTTTTCTTCTTCTACTTGTTTCAACATTTCTGTATCATATGATGTTAATTCTGAAACTATGTAATAACTTGATATAAAATCTGTTAAACTACTTGATGAAAGTAAAACATCTAAATAAGATATATCTCCATTTTCATACATTGTAACTAATCTTTCATCTAATGCTTTTTGTTGTTTTTTATATTCTTCTTCATCTTCTTTTATTTGTTTTTCAGCATCTTTAATTTTAGTTTGTAAATTAGAAATTTTTGAATCTAATTCATTTATTTCTGTTTGATAATCAGATATTTGCCCCATTAAATCTTCTACCTGACTTAATGTTTTTGATTTTTCTTTTTCTATATTTTTTAAATCATCTTTAGCATGTGATATAGATTCATCTAAATCTGATTGTTGATTCTGCAAGTCTGTTTTATTACTTGCAACACTTATATTAGTGTATGTAATTATATTTGCAATTATTAGTATAATTATTAGTACTTTTAAATTTTTTTTCATAATAAAAATTCCTCTCTTTTATCTAAAAAGTATTTTATTCTTGTGGTATTGAAACATAATCTAGTGGATTTGCAGTTGTTCCATTAATTCTAACTTCAAAATGTGCATGTGGACCTGTTGAATATCCTGTTGAACCTACTTTTAAAATAACATCACCTGCTTTAACTTCTTGTCCAACTTGAGCAATAATTTCTGATCCATGTGCATAAAGTGTTTGAACTCCTCCTCCATGGTCTATTATAACCATATTTCCATATGCAGTATTGAATTCTGCTTTAACAACAATGCCATTAGCCATTGCTGTAAAATCTGTTCCTATTGTAGCACTTATATCGACTCCAGTATGAAGTTTATAAACTCCTGTTATAGGATGTGTTCTCATCCCATAATTTGATGTTATATTATAATGACCATATATAGGCCATTGCATTGGTCCACCTTGATAATCTTCACCAAAATTAATTGTTGATGCTAAACTTCTTATTTCTGCTTCTATTGCATTTATTTGATTATTATATTCATCTATTTGTGCTTGAAGTGCTTGTTCTTCTTCACTTAATTTTTGGATATAGTTCTGCCTTAAAACCTTTGTATTTGATAATGCTATTTCAGTTTTTTGCGAAGTTCTTTTTTCAGTTACTAATTTTTCTTTTTGTGTACTTATTTCAAGATTTTTCTGTTCAATTTCTTTCTTTTGTTCTTCAACTAATTCCAATAAATCTATATCATAAGATGCTATCTCTGATATCAAGTAATAAGTAGATATAAAATCTGATATACTACTTGCACCTAACACCACATCTAAATAATTGGTGTTTTCTGTTTCATACATTGCAATTAATCTTGCATCTAATAATTCTTTTTGAATATTATATTTTTGAGTAATTATTTTTAGTTCTATTTCTACTTTTGATATTTCTTCTTCTTTTTCTGCAATTTCTCTATTTAACTTGTCTAATGATTCCTGTGTACTTTGAATACTCTCATCTAATTTTTGTATCTGTTTTAAGTTTTCTGTTAGTTCATCATTTACATCTGTTAGTTTATTATTATCTTCTTCTATTTGTGTTTGAATTTCGTTTTTCTGGTTCTGTAATTCATTTAAATCTGCTGCATATGAAACAAAAGAAATGGCGCAAACTAATATACTAATTATTAAAAGTTTATATATTTTGCGCATTACTTTTCCTCCTTTCATGCTATTTTCTATATTTGAAAATGCACTTATATCTATACTTTTAAATATTTTCTCATTGAAAGACTACTTCCAAGTATTCCTATTCCAACACCTAGTACTAAATATATAATTAATATTAAATTGAACATATCACTAAATTCTAATAGGCTTAAACCTAAATTTGATAAAAATCCTACAAAACCTATATTTTGTCCAATTAATAAATATATTCCAGCAATAATTGCTAAAGATATTGCTCCTGAAATTATTCCTATTATTACACCTTCTACTATAAAAGGCCATCTTATAAAACTATTTGTTGCCCCAACATATTTCATTATTGAAATTTCTTTTCTTCTTGCATATACTGTAAGTTTTATTGTGTTTGAAATTATGAATATACTTACACATACTAATGCAGCAATAATTACATAACTTCCTATTTTTATTCCATTTGCTATTTTTACTAATGTTGAAATTGTTTCATCACTACTTGTAATCTTTTTTACATTGTCTAATTCTTTTATTGAAGATTGCACTTTAGAACTTAATGTTAAGTCTGTAAGTGTTACTATATATGATGCAGGAAATATATTGTTTTCATCATATCCATCTAATAAATATGATTTTTCCCCTAATCTGTTTTTCATACTTTGCAAGGCTTCTTCTTTTGAAATAAATTCTGTCGTATTTACTCCTTCTAGAGCTTTTATTTGTTCTTCAAGTACTTTTATTTCTTCTTCTGTTGCATCATTTACTATATATGCTTGTATTCCTTGTTCTGATTCTACTTGCTTTATAAAGTGATTAAAATTTCCTACTAATATAAAACATATTCCAAAAAATATCATTATTACACACATAGTTCCAAATGATGTTGCTGCTTGTTTTTTATTTTTAAATATATTGGAAAATCCTTCTCCAATTAAATATGTTAATACATTATATTTCATCATAACCACCTTTTTTATCATCTCTTATTATATCGCCTTTTTCGATATGGATAACTCTTTTTTTCATTTTATCTACTATATCTTTGGCATGTGTTGCTACAACTACTGTTGTTCCTCTCATATTTATATCATTTAATAAATTCATTATATCCCAAGCTGTATCTGGGTCTAAATTTCCTGTTGGCTCATCTGCAATTAACATTGATGGATTATTTACTAATGCTCTTGCTAGTGCTACTCTTTGTTGCTCTCCTCCTGATAATTCATTTGGATACATTTTTGCTTTTTGGCTAAGTCCTACTAATGAAAGTACCATTGGAACTTGTCTACGTATATGTCTTTGTGTTGCACGTACTATATACATTGCATATGCAACATTATCATAAACTGTTTTGTCTGGTAAAAGTCTAAAGTCTTGGAAAACAACTCCCATACTTCTACGTAAATATGGTACTCTATTTGGTTTTAAAAAAGTTGTGTCTTTTCCGTTTATTATTATATTTCCTGATGTTGCTTCTTCTTCTTTTAATATTAATTTTATAAGTGTAGATTTACCACTTCCTGATGTTCCAACCAAGAAACAAAATTCACCTTTTTCTATTAAAAAATTCGCATTTTTTACAGCTTTTGTTCCTGTATCATATGTCTTTGTAACATTTCTAAATTCTATCATTTTTACAAAATTCTCCTTTTATCTGCTTGTTTTTATTCAATCAATATTATCATAACAATAATTATCTATTTTTTCAAGTGGATTTACGAAAAATTTACAAAATGTTTGGTTACAGTTTTTGGATAATAAAAATACCCTAAATATTAGTAATTTTTTTATTTTTATTACTTTTTAAGGGTATTTTTGTATCTTTTATTTGTTACTTGTTTCAAGCTTGAAAATTCTACTATCATGCCAATCTAAAGTATCTTTGATTTCTATAATTTTAGTGTCTTGTTCTTGAAATTTATCTTCATTTATTTTGCTTATATCAAACAGTGCTTCTATTTTATTTAATAATTCGTATTCCATTCTAACCATGTTTTGTCTTTGACGTTCTAATTCTTTCTCAATCTTTTCAAATCGGTTATTCATTTCTGTTCTTATTAATGCTATTTCTTTTACTATTGCAATTAGTAGATTATCTCTAAGTTCTATTTTTTCAAATACAATTTTAAATTGTTCATCATGATTAGATAATCTTTCTGAATGATTATCTAATTTTTCTACTATTCTTTTTAATAGTTCATCATGATTAGATACTTTATTATTTATCGTTTTTAATAATTCATCATGGTTTGATACTTTATTATTTATCGTTTTTAATAGCTCATCATGGTTTGATACTTTATTATTTATCGTTTTTAATAGCTCATCATGGTTTGATACTTTATTATTTATCGTTTTTAATAGCTCATCATGACTAGATACTTTATTATCTATTGACAATAATATATTTTCTTTTTGTTGTTCAGTCATTTACATCCTCCTTTCTTTTCTAGTCTAAGTTCATTTTTATAAAGTTGTTGTTGCTTAGTAATCATATTTATAGGCTTAAAAAAGTATGAAAATAACTTTTCAGAAATAAATTTTTTTATGAAACTACTAGTTTTTAACTGCCTTTTGAAAAAATCAACTTGATTGTCATTATTATACTTTTTTAGTCTTATATTGTCAAGAACTTTTCATCGCAAAATTCGACAAAAAAATTTTCATTATTTTTTAAAAAACTATTGACAAAAAATCAAAAATATTATATACTACAATTCGTTATAAGAAATGCTCCCTTAGCTCAGTTGGTCAGAGCAACCGGCTCATAACCGGTGGGTCCAAGGTTCGAATCCTTGAGGGAGCACCAAAATATCAGGTTAGAAGTTAAATTTCTAACCTGTATTTTTTTATAATATATATTTTTATTTATAAAATTTATACTCAAAAATGGATTAATTAAAAACCATAAAGAACGCCCTTTTTTGGGGCGTCCTTATTTTAAGAATTTTCATCTCTTCCTTCTGGAAGTGCATTACTTGGTAATTCAATTCTTATTTTTATTCTAAATACATAAGTTGCTGCTCTAACAATTTTACTGTTTTTAAATCTTTGCCATAATGATGGTTTTGCTTTAAATGTTGTTTCTTCTTGATATTGTGCTATTTCTTCTTTAATATCCTTGTTTTCTTCTTGTTTTATTGTTTGAATATTTTCTTTAACTTTTTCTTTCTTCTTAGATTTTGCTTTTTTATTATTTTCAGCAATTTCTTCTATATTTACTGGTTCAGTTTCTTCTGCAACTATTTGTTCTACTTTTTCTTCTGGTGTTGGTATTAATTTTAAGGCATCTGATATTTCTATTCCTATAAAGCTTAGTGCTTTTGAACTATCTTCTAATCTTTCCATATCTATTTCTATGTGTAAATTAGATTCAAGGTTATTTACTTTTGCTTTAAGTATTTTCATAGAATCATTATATTTTTGAGATGTTTTCCCTTTGCATCTTCCAACTATATTTAAATTTTCAATAATGTCTTCTGTGAATTTACTATTTGCTTCTTCTACGCTGTTTTTCCAACCTTCTTGTTTTTCATCTACTGCTTCTATAAGATCATTTAATGTTCCTGCTAAAGCTATATTTTCTTCTCTTTGTTTTATTAATTCTTCTACTCTTTTTGTATTTTCTTCAAATTGATTTATTGCAAATTCAACTAGCGAATAAGCTGCATTATATACACTAATAGGGAAATTTTTCTTTTTAGGATACTCTATTAGATATGTCTTTATAGATTCTATCAAATCTTTAAAATAAGTATCTTCTTCTAGTTGTATTATTTGTTTTTTATTTTTTGGATTTATTATTTTTTGAACTTTATCTATATTTGATATTATTTTTTCTTCAGTGATTACCATTCTCACATTTACTATGCCAGACTTAGACATTGTAAACTTCCCTCCTTTGTTATTGTTTTTAACGTATTTTCTACATAATTTACTTTTATTATACACCACTCCCGTAAAAACTACAAGAAATTTCAAAAAAGTTTTTTTTACATTTTTGTAACATAAATATTACATTTTTATTACATAGTTTGAATATTCTTTAATGTTTTTTCTATTTCTATATTTCTTTTTATTTTTAGAGTCGTTGTTTTTACAAGTTCTTCGTCTGTCAAGAATAATTTTTTTACATATTTATATTTTGGCATAGTCTTATTAACTTCTTTTACCCAATTCCATACCTTTTCTCTTATTTCTTGCTCTGTAATATTTCCATATTCTTTTTCAATATATTCTTTATCATAACAAACTTTTACAGATAACATAACATCTTTATTATCTGCGGGAATAGCAAATACCATACATTCTTTTATTAAATCTGATTTTTCTATTAAACTTTCAATTTCTTCTGGATATACATTTTTACCATTTTTTAGCACAATAACAAATTTTTTTCTTCCAGAAATATATATATATCCGTCTTTATCTATTTTAGCTAAATCTCCTGTACGGAACCAACCATCTTCAGTAAAAGATTCTTTATTTGCTTCTTCATTGTTATAATATCCTAACATTATAGATTTTCCTTTTGCTAGAAGTTCCCCTACTCCTTCTTCATCTGGATTATCTATTTTTACTTCTACATTTGGAAATTTCTTTCCTATTGAACCTATTCTTTTTTGTTTTGTTAATTCTGCTGATATTACAGGTGATGTTTCAGTTAATCCGTATCCTTGTAATAGATTAAATCCTAAGTCCCAAAATCCTTTTTCTTTTTCAGGAGATAATGCTGCTCCACCAGCAACCATTACTCTTAGAGCTCCACCTAAATTATCATGTATTTCTTTAAACAATTTTTTTCTAATATCTATTCCAACTTTTAATAATGTATTACTTAGTTTTATACCTTTTTTTACAGTAGGTAATTTTCCTTTTTCTTCTATTGTCTTCATTAATTTATCATACATTTTTTCAAATACAACTGGAACGCATATTATTGCTGTTATTTTAAAATTTTTAAGTTCATCGGCAATATGTCTAACCCCTTTTGAAAATATTATACTTCCTCCAATAGATAAAGGATACAAAAATCCTACTGTACATTCAAATGTATGATGTAATGGTAAAAATGATAAAAATCTGTCTGTTTCGTCAAGCTCAAAAACATTTCTTATATCTATGATGTTTGTACAAATATTTTGTTGTGATAACATAACAGCTTTTGATTGATTTGTTGTTCCTGATGTAAATAACATTATAGTCATTTCTTCATTATCAATCTTAGAATTTATAAACTCATTATTTCCTTGTTTTATTAATTCTCTTCCTTTTGAAGTTATTTCTTTTTGAGAATATTTATTAAAGTCATTATTTTCTAAATCCATTGATATAAAGTATTTTATTTTTGAATTTCCTTGTTTTTGGATTTTGGCCATACATTCATCATATTTGTTAGAATAAAAAATTGCTTCAACTTCTGAACGTATAATTAAACTTTCTATTTCATTATCTGGTAAGGCTTTATCAAGTGGTACAACAATTCCAGTCCCACAACAAATAGCTAGATATGCTACTTCCCATTCATATCTATTTTCTCCAATAACCGCTATTCTTTTCCCTTTAAGTCCCATTTCTATTAATGCTGTACCTAAACTATTTATATCATTATAAAATTCTCTATAATTAATTATTCTTGCGTTTTCTATACTATTCCCATCAACATAATATGCAGGTCTATTCCCAAATTTTTCATTAGATTTTGACATCATTTCTTTTAGATTATTAAATCTTATACTTCTGTCTAACATTTTTTATTTCTCCTTTAACCCTTTTATTATTGTGTTTTCAAATTCTTTATAAACTCTTACAACATCAAAATTTTCTCTTTCTCTTAATTTATAAACTAAACAAGAACATATTAGTCCATAAATTTCAGAAGCATAAATTTTTGCATTTCCTTGTTTTATTTGCTTATTTTCAATTCCTTGTTTTACTATTTCTTCAATTTTACTTATATATTCATATATATATTCTTTACATCTTTGATTTCTTTTTTCATTTCCATAGAATTGACTTAAAAGTATTGTTATTATATCTTCATATTTGTTTACTATTTTTATTTGGATTAAAACAATTGCTTTTATTTTATCAATATAATTATCATATTTCGACGTTTTTATGTCTACACTGTTTTGCAAAAGTTTTATCCCTTCTGTCACTAAAAAGTCAAAGATTTCTTCTTTACTTGAAAAATGATAATATAATGTTCCCTTTGCAACTCCTACTGTTGCCGTTATTTCTTCTATACTTGTGTTCTCATAACCCTTCTCTGCAAATAGCCTCATAGATGTTTCAAATATTTTTCTTTTTGTTTTATTCAAAATTTATCCTTCTTTCTTTGGGGATTTTTTCATGCTCTATTATATATAATTTTTTTTAATTTTGCAATAGTCCCAAGAAAATTCGAATTTACAGTCTAGTTATTTTTTATTGCTCAGAAATTTTTAAAACTTTTGAGAAAAAACTTGAATTTATTTATTTTTTAGTATAGTATATATAAAAAAGAAACAGGAGGATAAAAAATGCCTAAAAAAACAAAAGAAATAGAGAATAAAATAGAAAATATAAGAAATTTATTATCCAAAAAAAATGAAACTAAATCTAAAGATGATAAATCTACTAAAAAGGCTACTACATCAAAATCAAATAAAAAAGATACAGAAAAAAAAGGTACTTCAAAAAGTTCTACTCAAAAAAAGAATGTGTCTAAAAATGTATTAAAAAAGGAAACACATAAAAAAGCAGTTTCTTCTAAGTCAAGCAAAAAATCTAATTCTACTTCAAAAACAAAAAGCAAAGTATCTAAAACTGTTTCTTCAAAATCTTCAAGCAAAAAAGTCAAAACCACTACATTTTCACCAGAATATTATGATTTACCATATAGATATAATCAAACAGTAGTAAAAATACTAGCACAAACTCCAAATAATTTATTTGTTTATTGGGAAATATCAGATGAAGATAGAAAAAATTTAAAAGAACAGTATGGAGAATACTTTTTTGAAATAACTAAACCTGTTTTAGTTATACACAATGAAACAATGAATTATACATTTGAATTAGATATAAATGACTTTGCAAACAGTTGGTATTTTCAAGTAAAAGATGCTGATTGTGAATATAAAATTGAACTGGGAAGACGACCTATCCCTATAAATTATAATTATATGCCACAATATGACATCCAAAAAAATGGCCCAATAAAGCCAGTTGAAACTGAATACATATACATATCTTCTTCAAACGAATTAGAAGCTCCAAATAATCATATATTATTTAATGACCAAAATAAAATATATTTTAGGAATTTAAAAACAAATGAACTTATAGAAAAAGATATTAAAGATTTTTCATTTATTAATAAAAATAATGGATTTATTAATATTTATGAGCTTTATAAAAATTTATATAAAGAAGAAATTTCAAATAATAGTTTTGATTTAATAAATCCATCTTCTGGAAATCCCACTTCTTGGTAAGTCTTTTATCAAAACCTAAATAAATTTACAGAAATTAAAAGTTTCATAGTAATATAAGAAACTAAAAACTTTTAATTTCATTTTTTAGTTAAAACGAAAGGAGAGTATAGAAATATCTATACGAAGAAATAAATGCAGAAAAAAGGCTATGTAAGCTTTGTATTACATGCTCATCTTCCATTTATTCATCATCCAGAAAGTGATGATTATTTAGAAGAATCATGGCTATATGAAGCAATTTCAGAAACATATATACCACTATTAAAAAATTTTAAAAAACTAGTAGATGAAAAAGTAAATTTTAGAATTACAATGTCTATGACCCCTCCTCTACTTTCAATGCTTGATAGTAAACTATTACAGCAAAAATATATTCATTATTTAGAGCAACTAATCGAATTATCAAAAAAAGAAATAGAAAGAACCACATTTAATGAAAAAATAAATAAACTTTCTCATTATTATTATGAAAGGTATTCCGAAGACTTAAGATTATTTAGAGATGTATTTAAATGTGACATAATTTCTCAGTTTAAGCACTTCCAAGATATTGGTGTGCTAGAAATTATAACATGTGGAGCAACACATGGTTATTTTCCTATTTTATATGTAAATGAAAAAACAGTTCGTGCTCAAATTGCTGTTGGAGTTCAAACATATGAAAGATTTTTTGGTAAAAAACCCCGTGGAATTTGGCTACCTGAATGTGGATATGTTCCTGAAGCTGATAAATACTTAAGAGAATTTGGTTTAGATTATGCAATTGTTGAATCACATGGAATTTTATATGCTAATCCTACTCCAATTTATGGGACTTTAGCTCCTATTGTTTCTCCTCAAGGTTTTACTGTATTTGGTCGTGATATGGAATCTTCAAGGCAAGTATGGAGCTCAATTAATGGTTATCCAGGTGATTTTAATTATAGAGATTTTTACAAAGACATTGGTTATGAAGCTGATTATGATTATATAAAACCATATATTGCTCATAATGGTGTAAGGGTTCACACAGGTATAAAATATCATAGAATAACTGGTAAAACTGATAATAAAGATATATATGATATTCAGTGGGCTAAAGACTCTGCTGAAAAACAAGCTGGACATTTTTTAAATTCTAGAACTGAACAAATTGAAAACGCATCTTGTTATATGGATAAGCCTCCTATTGTTCTATGTCCTTATGATGCAGAACTATATGGACATTGGTGGTATGAAGGCCCTTATTGGTTATACATATTATTTAAAAAAGTTTATTATGATAATTGTAATTTTGAGTTGATTACTCCTTCTGAGTATATTGATAAATATCCTGAAATCCAACAATGTGAACCTTGTAGGTCAAGTTGGGGTGCAAATGGTTATAGTGAAGTTTGGCTAAATCCATCTAATGATTATGCACATAAACACTTACATAAGGCTGGAGATAGAATGTGTGAACTAGCTTATAAATTTAAAGATTGTTATGATGTTTTAAATGATTTAGAAGAAAAAATAAAAAACTTAAAACTTAATAAAAAGTCTGTTAGTTCCATTACTTCTACATCAAAATACAAAATCACCAAGCTTCAAATTAGAGCTTTAAACCAAGCAGCAAGAGAGTTGCTTTTAGCCCAAAGTAGTGATTGGTTATTTATTATTACTAATGATACTATGGTTGATTATGCACATAGAAGAATTAAAGACCATATTGGTAGATTTACAAAATTGTATGAGCAATTGAATTCAAATAAAATTGATATTACCTTTTTAAATGAAATTGAAGAAAAAGATGCTATTTTTCCTGATATCGATTACAGAATTTATTTATAGTGCCAAAACATAAAAAGCTACAAGATTAATTCTTGTAGTCTTTTTATTTATTTTACAATCTTAATTAATTTATCTGGATGGTTTGTTGTAATTCCATCTACTCCTAAATTATATACTTCTTGCAACTGACTATCACTAACTCCCCATACATTAATTTTTATATTTTGTTTATGTGCTAAATTTATTTGTTCTTTTGTTAATTTTGTTTTCTTTACTCTTAATTCAGTTCCATTTATTTCTTGTAATTTTTTTATTCTGTTTGTATCTATTAATTCATCTTCATGTAACAACCAACCTATTTGTACTTTTGAATCTATCTCACGAATTTTCTTTAAACTATTATATGAGAAATTCATTACAAGTATATTATCTTTTTTCTTATATTTATTTATAATCTTCATCATTTGAGCTTCAATTCCAGAATCTTTTATTTCTAATGCTACCGAAATATCTTTAGAAAAATATCTTTTAGCAAAATCTTTCAAACTCATTATTTTTTGCCCATTTCCAAAGTCATATTTTAACAATTGTTTATATGTCATCTCAGATACTTTTCCTTTTCCATTTGATGTCCTATTAATTGTATCATCGTGGCAAATTACTAATTCTCCATCTTTGGTTTTTCTTATATCACATTCTAATTCTGTTGCTCCCATTTCTATTGCCAAATCAAATGCAGCTTTTGTATTTTCTGGAGCATATCCCTTTCCTCTATTTGCCCCTCTATGTGCAGTTATAACAAATTCTTTTTGTTCTTTTTCATTAGAATTATTAGTTTTTCCTACATTAGTTTTTGTTATACGTTCTGTATTATAAATGTCATGTGCTATTTGTTGTAACTTTATAACATTGTCTGCACTAAGTCCTGCTTTATAGCTTAAACCAACTGAACTTTCATTAAATATTGATTCATAAATTGAACATGCAGCCAAATATGCACCTGATAACGTTTGGTGTCTATCATCTGAATATAAATTAATTGATGGATATTGTGAATTACATTTATCAAATGATTTTCCGTCATATATTAATTTTGCATTTATATTTTTAGCTACTTTCTCTGCATTTTCATATACTTGTTTCTTCTCTTCATTACTAGAGTTCTTTAACAACCATACTTGCCTTAAATAAATTTTTGCATCTTTGTTTTTATTTCTTACTAAATTACTTATCTGCTTAGCACCTTCTAAAAACTCATTATAATTTGGATAATTGTCTGAACCCTCTTGAATAATAACATAATCATATTTTTCTTTACTAATTTTTTTACTATATTTTGAAGCCAAATATTTTAAAGTTTTTCCTCCTTGTGTTACAGCTGTAACAGAAACTTTATTATATCCTCCCGCTTTAGCTAATCCTTTAAATTTCTTTGGAATATCTTTTACATATGTTTTACTATTTCCAACAAAAAGTACGTTTATTTTTTTATTTTTATTATTCTTTTCATCTGATTTAGTACTTAAATTATTTACACTATCATTTTGATTTATTGTATCAGATATACCAAAAGTCACTAACCTGCTTGCTTCTTGTCCTTCTTTAGATTGGTCTTTAGTAAATATTTTTATTTGATATCTATTATTAATCTCTTTAAATTGTTTTATATCAAAATTTATAGTTGCAATATTTCCTTGAATTTTTTGTTCTTTATATGTTTCTTCTCCATAATTATTCATATCATATAATATAACCTCTTCTATACCATCTGAAGCTTCTACTTTACATGATACTCCATTATTACTAATGTCCCAATTACCAACTTTTGAAGCATATTTAGCTCTATATCTTTTTCCATTACTTTCTATTTTAAAATATGATTCAAGTATTTTACCTGTATTGTCCATCGCAGATACATAAAATCTTTTTGTTTTCTGTCCTAAATATTTATTAGATATTACATATGTATATTGTACATCTTTTTCATTTTTTACCACACTTACTTTTTCCGATAATATAAAATCTTTATCTTTTATCTCTGTTCTTTCATTTTCAGAGTTTACCGAAAAAAATTTTATATTTGAAGAATTTAATCCATTATAGTCTGTAAATTTTATCTCTATATTATCATATTTTTCATTATTTACATTTATATTCATTCTTGGAGCATTATTAAAAGCTTTTAACCTTTGATTTGATGCATTACTATAATTAGTATAAATTAATACATAAAAAATACAAATTATAATTGTAAATATTATTTTTCTATATTTTATCATAATATAACACTCCCTTCTCCATACATCTTTATTATATCACAAAGAAAATTTATAGTCAAAAATTTACAAATTATACAATACTTTGTATTTACCAATTCTTTATTTTATTCTTTATGCATACTTTTCATTTTTCTGTATATAATTTTTATAATAATATAATTAATTTGGAGGTTTTATATATGGATATGCACAGAATAAATTCTATTTTATCTAATGATGAAAAATTTGATGTATTTTATAAGGACAGGCCTGTTTGGATTCAAGGTATTTCTAAAACAAAAGCTAAAGTTGGGTTTGTTGATAATTTTGAAGAGAAAGATGTTTTTATTAAAGATTTGTATGAGAAATAAAACCCAAAAACCTCACAGTAACATGTGAGGTTTTTGATATTAAAATGAACATTTCTAAAAGTTCTTTATATTATTAAAATTCAATTTTCTCTTTAATCCAATTTTCAACTTCATCAATAGAAATACGAACTTGTTCCATTGTATCTCTATCTCTTATTGTAACTTGATTATCCTCTAAAGTATCAAAATCTACTGTCACACAATATGGTGTTCCTATTTCATCTTCTCTTCTATAACGTTTACCAATTGAGCCTGTTTCATCATAATCACACATAAATGATTTTGATAATTTATCATGTAACTCAACAGCTTTTTCTGATAATTTTTTAGATAAAGGTAGTATAGCAACCTTATATGGTGCTAAAGCTGGATGCATATGTAATACTGTTCTTACATCTCCTTCTGCTATTTCTTGTTCTTCATAAGAATTGCATAAAAACATAAGTACTAATCTATCTACTCCAACAGATGGCTCTATTACAAATGGTACATATTTTTCTCCTGTTTCTGGGTCTTGATATGTTAAGTCTTGTTTTGTAGCTTCCATATGTCTTGATAAATCATAATTTGTTCTGTCTGCAATTCCCCAAACTTCTCCCCAACCAAATGGGAATCTGTATTCTATATCTGCTGTTGCTTTACTATAAAATACTAATTCTTCTGGAGAATGGTTTCTAAATCTTATATCTTCTTCTTTTGTTCCTAAAGAAAGTAAGAAATTTTTGCAATATTCTTTCCAATATTCATGCCATTCTAAGTCTGTATCTGGCTTACAGAAAAACTCTATTTCCATTTGCTCAAATTCACGTGTTCTAAATATAAAGTTTCCTGGTGTTATCTCATTTCTGAAGGCCTTTCCTTGTTGGCATATTCCCATTGGTAATTTTCTTCTTGTTGTTCTTAATACATTTTTAAAATTAACAAATATACCTTGTGCTGTTTCTGGACGTAAATATATTTCTGATTTTGCGTCTTCTGTAACTCCTTGGAAAGTTTTAAACATTAGATTAAATTTTCTTATACTTGTATAATTTAATTTTCCACAGTTAGGACATATGATATTATTATCATTTATATATTTTACTGTTTCTTCATCTGTCCATCCATCTGCTATAACATCTTTACCATTTTTAGCAGCCCATTCTTCTATCAACTTGTCTGCTCTATGTCTTGTTTTACATTCTTTACAATCTATTAATGGATCAGCAAAACTTGCTACATGACCTGTTGTTACCCATACTTGTGGATTCATTAATATGGCACTATCTAATCCTACATTATATTTGTTTTCTTGCACCATTTTTTTCATCCATGCTTTTTTTACATTATTTTTTAGTTCTACTCCTAGTGGTCCATAATCCCATGTATTTGAAAGTCCACCATATATCTCTGAACCTGGGTATATATATCCTCTTGCTTTACATAGATTAACTATTTTTTCCATTGAATCTAGCATTTTACTTCTCCCCTTTTTCGTTTTTGTGATGATAATAGTTATATCATATTTTATTTTTATTATCAAGTATTATCAAAAAATATTTTTAATTTCCATTTGAACAAGCTTTAACTTTTATTATTTTTTTATCAAGTACTTTTTCAATTTTATAAGTTACTTTCTCTGTTTCTATTACTGGTTTTTCTCCATCTTTTGGAATTCTATCTAGCTGTTTTATTAAATACCCTCCTAATGTATCCACATCATCTTCATCTATTTCTACATCAAGAATTTTTTCTACATCATATAAAGCTATACTTGCATCAAATAGAAAAGTGTTATTATCTATTTTTTTAAATTTATCTGTTTCTTTATCATATTCATCATAAATTTCTCCAACAATTTCTTCCAAAATGTCTTCCATTGTTACCATTCCTGCTGTACCACCATATTCGTCTATAATTATTGCAATTTGTTTTTTATTTTTTCTTAATTCTTGGAACAATTCATTTACCATCTTTGTTTCAGAAACAAAATATGCCTCTTTAACAAGACCTTTTATTTTTGAATTTTTGTTTTTTGTTGAAAGTAATATATCTTTTATATAGACAATTCCCTTTATATTATCCATTGTTTCCTCATATACTGGAATTCTACTATATCTAGTATCTTCTGATAATCTTTCTATTACATCTGCAATACTTAAATTGACATCTAATGCAAATATTTTATTTCTAGGTATCATTATTTCAGAAACAACTTTATCATTAAATTCAAAAATGTTATTTATCATTTCTTTTTCTTCTTCTTCAATTGCTCCTTTTTCTTCTCCTACATCTATCATCATTCTTATTTCTTCTTCTGTAACATTTTCTTCTTCATCACCTGTTACTCCAAATACTTTTGATATAATATTAGTTGAAAAAGTTAAGAATTTTACAAATGGTGCTGTTATAACTGAAATAGTTTTTATTATACCTACACTTGCAAATGACACTTTTTCATAATATCTCATTGCAATTCTTTTTGGTACCAATTCGCCAAAAACTAATGTAAAATATGATAAAATTATTGTAATAATTACTATTGATATACTTTTCCACGTTGCTATTGAAACACTTGGCAATATGTTATTTAATGCTGGTGCTAGTATATCGGCAAATGTATCTGATGCAAACGCACTTGACAAAAATCCTGCAAGTGTTACTCCTATTTGGATTGTAGCTAAAAATTTGCTTGGATCTTTTAACATTTTTTGAATTTTTATAGCTTTTTTGTTTCCATCTTTAGCTTGAATTTCAATTTTTGTATCATTTAAAGATATAAAAGCTATTTCCGCTGCTGCGAAAAATGCATTTATTAAAATTAATATTATTAAAATTATTATACTTGCTAACATTTTTTCTCCTCTTTCACTAATAAATATTATAAATTTAATATTTTATCTCTAAAATTAATCTTTTTATTAATTGTTTAAAATTTCTTACTTTTATATTTTTAGCAATATTTCTTGTTTTTAATCCTTTTTTAAACCATCTTTTGTTTTCCCTTTCTAACTCTGGAACCACAACTAACAAAGCATTTGTAGCAAATATTGCTAAATTTTCTTTTGTTACTTTTTCTAGTTTCATATTATTGGCTTCTTTTATAAGATTATCATAATGATTTAGTTTATCTTGTAACTTTTTTATTGTATTATCTTTATTTTCATTTCTCATTATACTATTTTTACTTTGTACATAATAATATTCATATTTATCAATTGCAGTCATTGATTTTGCTTTTAACATTATTAATGGCATTACAGCAAAATCCTCATGATATGTTCCTGTGGGAAACTTTAACATTATTTCTTTTTTGATAGCATAATTCCATAAACAATCAATTAAATTATCTTTTCCAAATAATAAATTAAAACCTTGTTCTCCTGTTACATCTTCAAAAACTATATTCGTAGACCTAGTTAACTCATTTTTATTTTCATCAACAAATATTGGGTTCCATTTTATTAATTCTATTCCCTGTCTTATATAGGATTCAATATCTTTTAACAAATCTTTTGATATATAATCATCACTATCAACAAAAATTATATATTCCCCTGATGCTTTATTTACTCCATAATTTCTAGTATCTGCTACACCTTTATTTTCTTTTGTAAAGTATTTTACTTTTGTATTTTCATTAAATTTTTGCATAACTTTATCTGTATTGTCTGTTGAACCATCATTTACTACTATTATTTCATATTCTATGTCAGATTTTTCTTGCATTAATATTGAATTTATTGTATTCTCTATGGTTTTTTCTGCATTATATGTTGGTATTATAAAACTTATCATTTTTTATTTCCATATACTAGTTTTAAATTTCTAGCAATATGTTCTCCTTTCATTGATACTATTTTTATTTTATAATTTCTTCTAACTTTTTTAATATATTACTATTATACTCTTCTGGAGAAAATTTTTCCATATTAAAACCATTATCTAAATACTGTTTCATTCCATTATATATACCATCTTGTGATTTATCTACAACAATTCCATACTTATCTTTTATATCCTTTCTACTATCAGATATATCTGTTGTTACTATTGGCTTTCCTAAAATTAGGCTTTCTATAAATACTACTGGATATCCTTCAAAATCTGATGACATAAGCAAGCAATCACTTTTTTTCAAATATGGATATGGATTTGACTTAGCACCTAAAAATTCTATGTTTTGAATCTTTTCCGCTTGATTTTTATATTTTAATGTATCTGGCCCACTTCCTACAAATATTACTCTAAAATTATATCCTTGTTCATTTAACTTTTTTGTTGCTTCTATTATTCTTCCTAATTTTTTTTGTTTGTCTTCATGTCTTCCTAAATTTATAAATGTAATTATATCTTTACTTTCTTCAAAATCATCTATATTTTCTTTAGCTTTATTTTCTATCTTTTTAAAATCTATCAAATTATTACATTCAATACACTTTTCTTCATATTCTTTAAATTGATTTAAAAATACATTTTTATCATTTTCAGATACAAATATTATTTTTGAAAAATCTTTTATTTTTAATTTATAGAAAAAATTTTTATATTCTTCTACATTGTTATTATAAAAATTCATATAATCATTATGAACCCATAAACTACTGTTTCTACTTCCTACCCTTGCTGTAAAAGACGCCGGATAACTATATGTTGCATAACATGCTGAAAAATCAAATTTGTTCTTATATTTTAATTTGAATATTAATTGCTTAAACAAGTTACATATTTTTCTAATTATTGTTATTTTACAGTTATTAGGATTATATGTAATAATTTTTACATCTTTTGGAACATCTTTTAGAAATATCCCTTCTTTTTTTTCTAAAATTAATGTTATATTATATTTAGAATGTATATTTTTAAGTAAAGTTATTAGTGCTGTTTCTATTCCACCAACATCCAGTGAATAAGCAGAAAATAATATTCTTTTCATTTTCTCTCCATTCTGGAAAAAGTACATTTTCTTTTCCAATTTTAAATATTTTCAAATGCTTCATTTATATTATCTTGTTTATATCCTTTTTTTAATAGAAATACTTTTATTTCAGCATCTTCTAAATCTCGCCTTTTTTTCATTATTATATTTGATGCTGATTTTATTTCATATTCTGTTAATTCTTCTTTGTTTTCATAAAAATAATCTTCAATCAAATTTTTATTTAAACCTTTTGACATTAACTTATATTTCAATTCTGTTTTTGATAAATTTTTTAACATTTTAAAATTGTTTATTGTTTTTTCAATATAATCTAAATCATCTATGTATTTTGCTTCTTTTAAATACTCTATTATTTCTTCTAACATTTGTTCATCTATATCATTCTGAAATTTAGTTCTTACTTCATTTTCTGTTCTTCTTTTATATATTATATATTTTAATACTCTCGTTTTTTGCTTATCAAAATCTTCCATTGAATACATTTATTTTTTCTCCTTTGGTCCTCTAAAAAAATTTCTATTAAGTGTCGACTTTTTGTAGGTAAATTTTTGCATTTATTTTATCAAAATATTGCTCTTTTTACAATAAAAAATCAACATATTTTTATATTTTTCACAAAAATTATAGACAAATTGTATTTTGTTATGTTATTATATTATTATTGTAAATCCAATGAAAAAGTCTTAAGGAGGAATATTTATGTCAAAATTAACAAAAATGATACTATTATTTGCATTAGTAATTATATTTTCACTTAATTGTTGTTATGGTATTGATTTAAATTTAACAGAAAACTCAAATACTGCAAATCCAACTTCATCAAACCAAACTGATATCAACTCAACTTCTAATTCTACTGCAAATACATCACAAAATAGCTTGTTTACTAATAATACATCTAATTCTAATACTTCATCTACAATAAGTGGTGTATCTAGTGTTTCAAACTCTAATACATCTACAATCACAAACCTTATAAATATTGCTTTAATTGTAATTGGTGTTTTATTAATTTTCTTCGCAATAGCAATTTTAATAAGATTAAGTAATAATTAATTTTTATACAAGCAATATATTTTTGCTTGTTTTTTATTTTTTTGAATTTTTTTCATAGTATATTTTATCCTAAAAAAATAATAATATTATTAAGTTTACTTTTTAAACTAATTTTTTAGGAGGATGTAAAAATGACAAAAAAATATTTATTTGGATTGTTATTATTAACTTTATCAATAATATTTGGTATTACTTATACATTTGCTGCTGATGGTGGAACAGCTCTAGAAAATGCTGCTGATACTGTAAGAAATGTTGTTGGTGATGCTGAAAATGGTATAGAAGGTGCTGCTAGAGATATCTCAAACACATCTAAAGATGTTACAGGAGATATGGAAAGAGGTGCATCAAATGCTACAACAAATAATGGTGTAGACAACAATAATAATAACACTAACAACAATAATCGTAGAAATAGTGCAACAACAAATTCTAATACAGGGAACTATGTAGCTAGAAGAACTTCA
The DNA here is from genome assembly GCA_948468315.1 of uncultured Eubacteriales bacterium. Classification (GTDB taxonomy): domain Bacteria; phylum Bacillota; class Clostridia; order TANB77; family CAG-508; genus CAG-269. The sequence continues at coordinate 53,501 of CAOKHL010000001.1, read as the reverse complement.
ACTACAGCAAATAACACTCTATTTGGAATGGATTCAACAACTTGGATTTGGCTAATATTAGCTGTTGCAGCTGTTGCTATTGTTGCTTTAGTATATTATTATTCTGTTGGAATATCAAACAGAAATCATTATAATGATGATGATGAATAATTTTAGTTTTATTAGAATTCAAAATTATTTTTAATAGGTGTTCTATAATATAAGTTTTTTATAATAGGAAATTATATTATAGAACATTTTATTACATAGTTTATAATACCAAGTTTTAATAACTCTTATAGGAGTAAGTTTATTATTAAATAAAATTAACATTATAGAGGAGAATTTATGATACTAGAATACAAAGTAAAAGATGAAAATTTAACTATTAATTATATTTTAAGAAACAAATTACAGATTTCTTCTAGACTTTTTGTTAAATTGCTGAAAAATAAATTAGTATATATTAATGGAAAATCCTGTGATACAAGAAATATTGCATGTATAGGAGATATTGTATCTATTGATTTAAATTATAAAGAAGATAATTCTAATATTGTTCCTAAAGAAATGGACTTAAATATTATATATGAAGATGAAGCTTTTATAGTTCTAAACAAGCCTTCTGGTATAGCTGTCCATCCATCAATGCTTCATTTTGACAATACTATTTCAAATGGATTAAAGTTTTATTTTGATAATATAAATTTACATAAAAAAATCAGGCCTGTTAATCGATTAGATTTTAATACTTCTGGTTTAATTGTTTTTGCTAAAAACGAATATGTACAAGAATGTTTAATTAAGCAAATGTCCAATAATACTTTTAAAAAGGAATATTTAGCTGTTGTAACAGGTATTTTGAATAATAAAAAAGGAACTATTGATAAACCTATTTCTAGAAAAAAAGGAAGTATAATTGAAAGATGTGTTTCAATTGATGGAAAAAAATCTGTTACTCATTTTGAGGTTATAAACGAATATAAAAATTTTTCTTTAGTAAAATGTATTCTAGAAACTGGTAGAACTCATCAAATTAGAGTTCATTTTGCTTCTATCGGTCATCCTCTTTTAGGTGATGATTTATATGGAAAAAAATGTGACGTTTTAGATGGCCAAGCATTATTGTGTTATAAATTATCTTTTATTCATCCCATTAACTCAAAATTAGTAACATTTGAATTAGATGAAAATTATTTTGATTTTTTAAGAGATAGTAAGATTTAATACTATCTCCTAATTTTTATGCTATTTTACCTTTTCATTTTTTTCAGTAATATTTTTTGTTCTTTATCTATTCTATAAGATTCTCTCATTTTTTGTAATGTTTTATTATAAGTAAAATTATCTAAATTATTTTTCTCACTTAAATATTTCATAGCCTTTTCATTATACTTAATGCCAATTTCTGCCAAACACCACGCAATCGCCATTTGAACATAATATTTGTCTGTTTTAATCTTGTCCAAAATTTGTATAACTTTATCCACATAATCATCTGATACAAAATAATCCAACATCATTATAACTGCAAATCTCAATTCAAATTCTTTTTCTGATTTTAAATATTTTCCTATAAATTCCCAAACAATAGTTAATTCATCTTTTTTGGGCTTTAAGCTTGGACATACTGTATCTGTTACTATCCAACTATCCATCTTAGGAATATATTTTTCTATTAATTTTAGTTTATCTCTAATATCAATTTTTAAACCTGCTATAACAAAACCTTCTAATAAAATTTCTTCCAAATATTCATTAGAAACATTTTTTAAATATTCTTCTGGATTATCAGCTATTATTTTTTTAGATATTTTTCTTAATACTGGTATTCTTATACCCAATAGCTTTTTATTAGTATCTGGGCAAAGTTTTTGGTTAAATTCTTTATATTTTAAATCTATGTTTTTTTCTAATTCTTCTTTTATATATTTATGCATTTTTTCTTCTTTCTTTTACTTGATAGTAATTGTACTTTTTCTTTTTTTCATCTTCTCCATAATTTTTAGTAATTTTTTTATGTTTTATCGTATTTTTTATATAATTAAATATTGATTTTTCATCCATTTTATATATTTGTTCTAATTCTTGTGGAGCTCCATGTTCTACAAAAACATCTGGATATCCAAAATTTCTTATTATTATATCTTGAATTCGTTTTTCTGCAACAATCTCTTTTACTTCTGTTCCAAGTCCTCCAATTAAACTATTGTCTTCAATAGTTATAACAAATTTAGTTTTTGAAATAGATTTTAAGACTGTATATTTGTCAAATGGTTTTAAAAATCTAGCATTTATTACTTCTGCATTTATATTACATTCTTTTAATTTTCTGTAAATATTCATTGCTTTACTAACTTGATTTCCTATTGCTACAATAGTTACATCTGTTCCTAATGTTAAAATATCACATTTTTTATGTTGAATATATGAATGTGTTATAAATTTTTCTTTTGCTTCTCCTCCTCTTGGATATCTTATGATAACAGGAGATTTAAGTTTAACAGCAAATTCCATCATATCTTCTAATTCTTTGAAATCTTTTGGAGACATTACTGTAAGATTTGGAACTACTTTAAAAAATGATAAATCTAATATTCCTTGATGTGTCTCTCCGGTCTGCCCCAACTATACCAGCTCTATCTGCACACATTATAACAGGCAAATTTTGCATACAAATATCGTGAATTACTTGATCATATGCTCTTTGATAAAATGATGAATATATTGGAACGAATGGTATCATTCCTTCTTTAGCTAATCCTGCTGCAAATGTTAGTGCATGTTGTTCAGCTATTCCTACATCAAAAAATCTATCTGGATAGATTTTGGCAAATTCTGTTAGTCCTGTACCATCCTTCATAGCTGCTGTAATTGCTACTATATTGTTATTTTTTTTCGCTAATCTTACTAGTTTCTCTCCAAAAGCTTTAGAATAGTCTTTTTCTTTAACCTTTTTTGGATTTCCTGTTTCTATATCAAATGCTGATGTTGCATGAAATTTATCTGGCATAAGTTCAGCAGGTTCATATCCTTTTCCCTTTTTAGTAAGTACATGTATTAACACTGGCTCATTTAGTTCTTTTGCTCTTTTTAATATTAATTCCATATCTTCTATATTATGACCATCTATTGGTCCTAAATATTTAAACCCAATATCTTCAAAAAACATTTTAGGTATAATTAACTGTTTTATTCCTTTTTTTATTCTTCTAATTATTTTAATTAAAACTGGTCCTATAATTGGAATTTTATCTAAAACTTTTCTTCCAGATTGATTTGAAATTGTATAATGTCTTCTTGCTCTTAATTTACTTAAAAGCATATTTATTCCACCAATATTTTTTGATATACTCATTTCATTATCATTTAGTACTACTATTACATTTGTTTTTGAACTTCCTATATGATTTAATGCTTCTAAAGCCATTCCACCTGTTAGTGCACCATCTCCAATTACTGCTATTACAGAATGATTTTCTTTCTTGATGTCTCTTGCTTTTGCCATTCCCATTGCTGCCGAAATTGATGTACTACTATGACCAGTATTAAAACAATCTGTTTCTGATTCTTTTGTTTTTGGAAAACCTGCAATTCCCTTTAGTTTTCTTAAACTCTTTAACTCTTCTTTTCTTCCATTTAAAATCTTATGTACATAGGTTTGATGACCTACATCCCATACTATTTTATCTTTGTTTACATCAAAAACACTTTCTAATGCTAGTGTAAGTTCAACTACACCTAAATTTGAAGCTAAATGTCCTCCATTTTTTGATACTACTTCTATTATATATTTTCTTATGTCTTCTGCAAGAATTTCTTTTTCTTTTATGGTTAATTTCTTCAAATCTTCTGTACTGTTTACTTTTTCTAGCATTTTTATCACCCTTTATAATTATTTCAATTTTTGTTAGATATATAATATAACTTTTTTGGGAATATTGCAAGCTTTTTATGTTAATTTGTGTACTCTAATAGTTAAGTCTACTACAAATTCATGATAAATATATTGAATTATTATTAAATAAATCTAATCAACTAGCTATTTTTTTATATCTTAATTTTTCTGCATATTTTATTGTAACATCATTTACTTCTCCCGAAGATATTCTTGCAATTTCTTTTATTGTTTCTTTTTCATTTAATTGTTTTATAGATGTTAAAGTTCTTTCATTTACTATATTTTTGCTTATAAAATAATTATAATCAGCAATTGCTGCTATATTAGCAAGATGTGATATGCATAATACCTGATGTTTTTCTGATATTTTATTTAGTTTTTCAGCAACAGAATTTGCTGCTTTTCCGCTTATTCCTGTATCTATTTCATCAAATATTAAAATTGATGCATTATCAGTATCTGCTAAAACTGTTTTTATAGCTAACATTATTCTTGACATTTCTCCTCCAGATGCAATTTTGCTTAGCTCTTTTTCATCTTCTCCTATATTTGTTCTTATATAAAATTCAATTTTATCTTTTCCTGTTTCAAAATATTCATCTTGTATATATTCTGTATGGATATTTATTATTGCATTTTTCATTTCTAAGTCTTTTAGGTTTTTATTTATTTCTATTGACAATTCTTCTGCTTTTATTTCTCTTAATTTATGAATTTCTAATCCTAAATTGTCCAGCTTCGTTTTTAATTTTTCCTGTTCTTTTTTTAATTTATTTGTATATTCTTCTAAATTCTCTATTCTATATATTTCATTTTCTACTTCATCTTTATATTGTAAAATTTCTTTTATAGAGTTTCCATATTTTCTTTTTAATGAAAATATTAAATCTAATCTGTCTTCTATTTCTCTTTGCTCTTCTTCATCAAAATATACCGCTTCTTTATAATTTGTTATATCTCTAGAAACTTCTTGAAGCTCATAATATGCACTCTTTAGGCAATTAGATGTTTCTTGATATTTGTTATCTATGTGTTCTATCTTTTCTAAATTTCTTATACTGTTACTTATTAAATCTATTGCATTTTCTCCTATTGATATATCTATTTCACTTAAAATTTTTGCTATTTTTTCAGAGTTTGTTATTATTTTTTGTTTATTGTCTAACTCTTCTTCTTCTCCATCTATTAATTTTGCTTCTTCTATTTCATTAAATTGATATTTTAATAAGTCTAATTTTCTTTGTCTTTCTTTTTCATCACCATAATTTTCTTTTAGTTCTTTTTTTATTTCATTATATCTTATATAATAATTTCTGTATATTTCTTTTAATTTATTTATATCAATTCCAATAAAATTATCTAAATATTTTATATGTTCTTTACTGTCTAAAAGATTTTGATTTGCATTTTGTCCGTGTATTTCTATGATTTTTTTCATAAATTCTTTTAATTCATTTACAGTTACCATTCTTCCATTTATTTTACACATATTTTTTCCGTTTAAGTTTATTTCTCTTGATACTATTATGGTTCCATCTATTGAGTCTTCTCTTTCTGGTTCATATAGACATATTTCCACAAAAGAATTGTTTTCTCCTTTACGTATCATATCTTTGGAAAATCTTTCTCCAGATATGATATTTAGTGCTCCTATTATTAAACTTTTTCCCGCTCCTGTTTCTCCTGTTAATACATTTAATCCTTTATTAAAGTCTATTTCTATGTCATCTATTATTCCTATATTTTTTATGTGCAAATTTGTAATCATAGTATTCCTCCAAAAAAACGTTTTTCAAATTTATGTTCGTTATTATTATACAGCTTTTTATTTTTTTGTCAAGGGTTTTTGCGAAAGTTTTTTCGTTTTTTTGTTATGCTTATAAAAAAAGCAAATATGCTTAATTAATAAACATTTTGCTTTTTTCGATTAAATAAATTTATCAATTTTTATAACAAATCTTCCCTTTCTAGTATTTCCTGAAATCTCTTTAAATACAAATCTCCCCTTACCTCTTATAGTAATTACATCTCCCACATTCACTTGTTTTGAAGACTTAGTTTCATTTTTAAAATTCAAAAATACTCTCTCCTGTTCAAGCATTTGTGTTGCCTTACTTCTAGAAGTTCTCGCTAAACTCGCTACAATATTATCTAATCTTAAAGAAGCTACAATTTCTGTTATTTCAACTTTTTGAGCTTCAATTTCTTGTAAATCATCTATATTTTTAACTTCTATTTCTGCTGAAGAAAATCTAGTAAGTGAACCTAGATTCTGCATTAGAAACTTTTCTACTTCATTTTTTACTATAATTTCTGCACCTCTCGATTTTACTGATATGTCTCCAACTTTTTCTCTTTCTATTCCGAGTTTCATTATAGCTCCTAAATATCTTCTATGGTCATATTCATCATCTAATTCTATTGGAAGTTTTATCTTTATTACACTAATCATTTTTGAGTGATTTTTTCTTGCCATTTCTTCTGTTAATTTCTCTGGATATAATATTAATATCTTTCTTTCCGCTTCTCCTGCACCACCAAAAAAGTAATAATTTTGATATTTCATTTTTTTTAGAAATTTATCTACTAAATCCTGCTCTGCTAAATTCAAAAAATCTGTATCTTCTATTTTATTTTTTCCTTTTGAAAATTCTATTTTATCTAATACTCTAGCTAAAAGTAGCTTGTCCTCTTGATTTTTATAGTCTTTTAATAATTCTTGCTTATTCATAATTGCTTAAATCCTCCATTCTTATATTACCTATTGTACTATAAAAATATCATTGATGCAATAAAATTTTTTAGCACTACGCTATGTAAAGCACGGCACGAAAGCCAATGGTGAAGAAGTACCCTCTAGTAGTATAGTTCCCATTGCGAAAAGACACAGGGTTAGCAGAACCAGCGTTGTTGAAGCCACCACCACGAAGCACAGCATAAGTTGTAGCAGTGGTTCCACTTGCAGTTGTATGTTTTCCTGTCTCTGTTGTCCACTCCCACATATTTCCTGCCATATCATATATATTTTTTACTTTGTTTTTTTCACTTGCTCCTGTTGCTAATTCTTTATATACTGTATAATTATAATATTCAGTTCCTCCGCTATATTCACTTTCTTCCCATTCATATTTATTTCTATCTGTTTCTAAAATATTTGGTATATGTCCACTTGTTATATTTCCTTTTCTATATTTTGTTGCTGCTGTCCATGTTGCAGTGTATGCACTATTATTTTGTCCTGCTGATTTTACACTTCTATATAAATGCATTGCATATAATGTATTTTCTGTTATTCCAGTATTATTATAATAATTTCCGTAATTTGTACTATCTAATCCTATTCCACTATATTGGCTATCTTTTGCCACCCATCTTACTATTGTATCCCATGCGTAACTATCTATTAAACTACTTTTTACTGATACACTTTCTTTATACATATTTTCTGATAGTATTTTTGCATTTTCTTGTGATATATAATTCCATGCTTGATTATTCTTTTTACTCACTGGACTTAACTCTTTTACTTCTTCTGCATTTTTCTTGCCATTTGTTTCATATTTGTCCCCATCTTTACTTGCATAAAACTCTGCTGTTTCTGGCACTCCTGCTTCATATCTTCCTACATAAAATCCTCCATATTTTTTTACGCTTTCATAACTTCCCCCATTATCTTCCCAGTCTATTATTTCTTGTCCTGCATTTGTATATCCTGATGGGATTGTATTATAAAAATGCTGTTTTCCATTATATCCATCTTCTTTCCAATACGAAGCTAATCCATGATTTCCTTCTGCATTATCATCTGTTTTTTCGTATGTTACTCCACTTTTTCCATTACATGGTATCCACACAAATTGATTTCCTTTTTTTGTATTTTTATCATCATCTTCTGCTTTATCTGATATTACTAATCCTGTACTTGGTGTTCCTGTTACATAGTAAAATCCTGTTGGTATTACAGCTATGCTTTCTTTTTCTCCTTGTTCTTTTATTATCATTCTTACTTGGTCACTTTTTAATAATTCTTCTTCTTCACTTCCCTTTGCAACATTAGATATTGTTATTGCCTCCAATTTATTGGCTTTTATTTCTGTCTTCTCTTTTGTTTCTCCTTTTATTTCGCTTATTTCATATTCTTTTCCTTTATATTTTACAGTTCCTTTTCCTACATTTGTTGTTATTTCCTCTTTTTTTCCTAATTCTATTAATATGTATTCATTTTCCTCTATATTTTTAGCTCCATCCATATAATATTTCGTTAATATTCCATTTACTTCTATTTGCAAATACTCTATATCTCCTGCCTTCCCTGTTTTTTCCTTTGCCTCTGCTGCTCTATTTAGTATTCCATTTTTCCCTATTAACATACTTATTGTTATTCCTGCTAATAATACTACTATAATTATTGTTACAACTAGTGCTATTAATGTTATCCCTCTATTTTCATTTGTTTTTCTCCTCATCTCTTACATCCTTTCTGTTCATCAAGTTACTTACTTAATGATAAAAATAAAATGTAATATTTCAGCTTAAAATCAATTCTTATAGCTAATTCCTATTTATATAAAAAGTAAAAAAATGCAACAAAAATTTTTTAACATTTTTGTTGCATTTTCTAGACTTTATTGCTATAATTATTTTGTAATTTTTATCATTAAGTAAGTAACTTAACAACAAGCCAAAAACATTTTATCATTTTTTTACCTAATTTTTAGCACTAAATTCATAATCATTTCTAAATATTTAAATTTTAATATTAAATCTAATTATCCCTTAATTCATACTCACTTAGATTAGGCCTTTCAACATCTTTATCTAAAACCACATTAATTTTATATTCATATTTAACTTTACAATTAATATCTTCTCCCCAACTACTATATTGAGTATGGCCACTTTCAAACAATAATAGCCCTGTATCTTTTTCATATATTTCTTCTGTATTATTGAAAAAATCACTTCCATTTAATCTTAAATAATAGCAATCTTTATTATCATATTGTTTAATAGTTATAGTAATAGTAGGATTTATTGCTATTTTAATTCTTTTTTCAAACGTATCCCAATCACCTGCAAATCCCCATGGTAAGTTTTGACTAGGTACTTCTTTAGGTGTTTCTGCATATATTTTTGAAGTGTTAGATATCAAATATCCTTCCTCTGTGCTTATATCCCTCCAAAACGTCATCGTATCTTCCTTATTTTTTAATTTATTTACTTGTTTTATTATACTATCTTTTCTCCAAAACTCTATCACTTTGTCTTCATATTCTGCTTGATAATAAACATTAGTTATTTCACTTATTTTTGAATGAAGTTTATATATTTTAGTTATAATTGAATATCTGTATAAAACCATTCCTAATAAAATAATCAATATTGAAATCATTACCATAGCTATCTTTTTCCATAATTCTAGCCTTTTCATTTTTCCATTAAATTTCTTCATATAATTCACTTCCTTTTCAGTATCAAGTGAACAGCTTATATTTAATTCTTCTTTCATCGCATTACAAATTTTAGAACATTTTGGACATTGTTTTATATGTTCTTCTATGTATTGATTTGTTTCTTTACTTGTTGTTTTTTCAAGGTAATTTGGTAATAAATCTTGAACTATTTTACAGTCTCTTTCCATTTTCTTCTACCTCCTTTAATTTTTGTTTAGCTCTATAAAAATTTACTCTTGCCCATACTTCATTTCTTCCCATAATCTCTCCTATTTCTTTAAATGTTAGATTTCCTATCAGTTTCAAATAAATTATATTTTTCATCGGCTCGTCCAATAAAGAAATTCTTTTATATACGCCTTTTAAATCCTCTCTATTCAAAAAATCTTCTTCAATATTTTCTTCTCCTATTAATTCAATTGACTCTATATTAGTTACTAATATTTTCTTATTCTTCTTTAATTCGTTCAGCCATAAATTTTTAGCAATTTGACACAACCATACAGATATTTTGCAATTTTCCTGAAAATTTCTTATATTCTTTATTGCTTTACAAAATGTCTCTTGCGTTAAATCTTCTGCTATTTCTTGATTGTATGTTAAACAAATTAAATATTTATATACTACTTTAAAATATTCATTATATATTTTTTCCATATCTATATTCGTCATATTTTTCTCCTCTATATATATGACAATCTAAAACTAAATTCGTTACAATTTTTATCTAATTATATCATACAATTTTTATTAGGCAGCATATTTATAGCAAAAAATTTTCCATTGAGAACTACCTCCCAATGGAAAATTTATATGTTATCCTCTACAGCAACCACAGCATCCGAAATTTGTGAATAAAAGTAAAAATATAATTATGAAGAATAATATTTCGCTATCATTTCCACAACAACCACCATTTCCACCAAATAATCCACTTAAAAATCCACCATTATTATTATTTTGACAACAACAACGGTCATTTTGTGCATTTACATTATTTTCTGGCATTATTTCATCCTCCTTTTCGTTTTATATTCTATCTTATGAAATATTCTTGTTTTTGGTTACTATTTTATGGTATAATATTTCTAATTCCCTAAAAAAGAACCAGCCCCTAACAAGGAATTGGCTAATTCCCTGAAAAAGAACCGGCACTTAATAGGGAAATAGAAAAAAGGAATGAATGTTATGGTTGAATTACTTTCTCCAGTTGGAGATTTTGAATGCTTGAAAGCTGCTGTGCAAAATGGAGCAAATGCTGTATATTTTGCCGCAAAGTCTTTTGGCGCACGAGCTTTTGCTTCGAATTTTGATGACGAAAGTTTGGAAAACGCTATTAATTATGCAAAATTAAGGAATGTAAAAACTAATCTTACTTTAAATACATTAATTAAAGAAAATGAATTTAAAGATGCCATAAATCTTGCCGAAAAAGCTTATAAATATGGTATTGACGCAATAATTGTACAAGATTTAGGTCTAGCCTTGGAATTAATTAAAAGATTCCCAGATTTAGATATACATAGTAGTACTCAAATGACAGTACATAACTTAGAAGGTGTTATAGCTTTAAAAGAACTTGGTTTTAAGAGAGTTGTCTTATCTCGTGAGCTTTCTTATGATGAAATAAAATATATTTGTGAAAATACTGATATAGAAATAGAAGTTTTTGTTCATGGAGCTTTATGTATATCATATTCAGGTCAATGCCTATTTTCTAGTATGATAGGTGGTCGTTCTGGAAATAGAGGAAAATGTGCCCAAACTTGTAGGTTACCTTATGAATTATTAGAGGAACAGTCTAAAAATAAAGTTATTTTAAATGCTGATGGAACATCTACTTATCAAAATAATAGTCAATTTAAAAAATTAGACAAAGGTTATCTTTTAAGTACTCGTGATTTATGTAGTTTAGAATATTTACCTAAATTGATAGAAGCTGGGGTTACATCGTTTAAAATTGAAGGACGTATGAAAAACCCAGAATATGTTGCAATAGTTACTAGAATTTATAGAAAATATATTGATTTAGCCTTAGATAAAAATAAGGAATTTGTAATTAGTCAAGATGATAAAACAGAACTATTGCAAGTTTTCAATAGAGGTGGTTTTTCTGATGGTCATTTAGACTCAAAAGGAAATCCAAATCTCGTTTTTAAAGAAAAACAAAACAATATGGGAATTTATTTAGGTACTATCTCTAAATATAATAAGAATAAAGGTCTTGTAACTTCTACAATCCAAAATACTTTATCAATAGGAGACTCAATTTCTTTTGAGAATGAAAATACAAAATATACCATTTCGGAATTGCTTGACAAAAATCAAAATATAAAAACTGCTAATCCTATGCAAAATGTTACTTTTGGAAGAATGAAAGGTAATATAAATATTGGTGATAAAATATATAAAATTTCTGATAAATCTCTTACAGACTTAGCTATTGAAAGCTTTTCAAAAGAAAATATAAAAAATAAATTAGAATGTAAAATAACTATAAGAAAAAATCAAAAAATTAATGTGGAAATAGTATGCAAACAGTTTAACATAAAAGCAGATTATACATATGATTATATCCCACAAATTGCTCAAAATGCCAGCATTTCTGAAGAAAAAATAATCTCTCAATTTAGTAAAACCTTAGATACTGAATTTGAATTTTCAAATTTCGAGATTGAATTAGATGATAATTTATTTATCCCAGTATCAATTATAAATGATGTTAGACGTTTTGGAATTAATATGATAAGAGAAAAAATTATTGGAAGTTTTAAAAAAGAAATTAACATTCTTCCAACCAAAAATCATCAAAATACAGATACTTTAAATAATCCAATACCTAAAACCTCATTATTATTAACAACTTTAAATTTAGATTATGATTATACCTTATTAGAAAATGTTGATAAATTATATATTCCTTTAAAGTATTTTGGAGATATTAAATATCTAGATATTTTAAATTACTTTTCTAATAATTTTAATCTCTATATCTATATGCCAACAATTATTAGAAAAAATTATGTAGATACTTCTAGAAAAATTATAGAGAACAGTATAAACAAATTTAATTTAAAAGGAATTGTAATATCAAATTTATCACAATTAAAACTAATTCCTACATCTTCAAATTTAGATTTAATTGGAAATTATACTTTAAATGTATATAATACTAATTCTATTTATACACTTAAAACTCTAAACATTAAGACTACAACAATTTCTCCTGAATTAGATGAAAATGGTATATTGTCTGTTTGTGAAAATACACCTATTCCAAAAGAACTAATTGTTTATGGTAAAATCCCTGTTATGACAATGAATTATTGTGTGCTTGGAGATTCTAACAAATGTTATAAAAATTGTAGAAAAAAATGTAATTCAAATTCAAAATATTTTCTAAAAGATAGAATGGGGATTTTATTTAGAGTTATTCCTGATAATATACAAACAATAAGTACTATATATAATTCAAAAACCACATCTATTGAGTATAAAGATTTTAATATAGATTTTGCTAGAATTGATATTTTAGACGAAAATATTAAGGAAATTAATAACATTATATATACTGTAAAAACAAGTAGTCGTTTTGAAGGTAAAAATTATACTAATGGTAATATAAGAAGAAATATTTAAAAGAGGAACCATGTCAATATTGAAATTGACATGGTCTTTCTTTTAGAAGATTGTCCGTACTAATAAGTTAATACTTATTAGTATCAATATCCCTTGCCACTCCAGTCGGACACCACCTCTTCGCACTAAATTTTTCTTAAGATCTAACTCGTGCTCAAATATGATCTCCTCCCAGAATCCTAATTCTTCATCAGCCTCAAAATATTGACGCTGGAAAATTTTTCGGATTAAATGCATGATGTCTTCTCTCTCCTCTCTATTGATTTGCATATTAGCGTGTTTCATTTATATTATACCATAATTTACACTTTTTGGCAAAATTTTAATGTTTACTACTTAATTCAATTATCAAATCCATATTATCATCTTCTGCTGCCTTATTTTTCCTTATAGCCCCACACTTCTTACATTTAAAAATTATTACATATCCCTTTTTATTACTTACCTCTAATCCGAACAGGCTCTAAATCTCCATGACAATTTTCCTGCCTATCTCCAGGATTTACATCTACATGTTTTGAATGTAAACAATATGGACAGTGGTTTCTACAAGAATATCCAAGCTTTGGAACTTTTTTTCCACAATTTTCGCATATAAATTCTTCATCTATTACAGTAAAATTTCTTTGCATTTTTCTTATCTCCATTCTTTTTTATATTGGGGACAGGTCCTTTGGCGAAAGGACCTGTCCCCAATACAAAAAGACCTGTCCCTTCTGTCCTCCTTCTGTCCTAATATTCAAAATATCCCCCACCCAAAAATTCTTTTAGTAATGAGTTTGCAGGTATATATTCTGAAGGAATTGGCTCAAAATATTTTAAAATATTTATAAGTCTAACTGCTTCAGCATGTTCTTTTTTATCTGGTGATATTTTTTCTAATAATGGAAGTGCAATTTCCTTAAGTGCTGCTATTTCATATATTAATGATGTATTAAATATACTATCTGCTTCTTCTTGATATGGAAAAATATTTTTTTGTTCCCCCCTATTTACTTTTGGCCATGAATTTAATGTATGTTCAGCACTATAATTTCTAAACTGATAATCTCTTACTATTCTCCTAATTAATCTTGTATCAGTTGTAGATATCCTGTTTAATCTATCCATATTTAAAACTGTTAAATCACTTATATATACTTTATATTTTTGTTCTTTCGGAATTTGTGATGTAAGTTTATCATTTAGACAGTGAATTCCTTCAATAACAAGTATTTCATCTTCTGCTAAATGCATAGTTTTTCCCTTATATCTTTTTGTTCCTACTGAAAAATCAAATTCTGGACAATTAATTGTTTCTCCTTTTAATAGTGCTGTTAAATCTTTGTTAAATAATTCTAAATCTATTGCTTCAATATCTTCAAAATCATATTCCCCATTCTCATCTCTTGGAGTTTGTTCTCTTTCAACAAAGTAATTATCAACAGAAATAGTAACTGGTTTTAATCCATTTATTTTAAGCTGCAAACCTAATCTTTGTGCAAATGTTGTTTTTCCTGATGATGAAGGACCAGCAATTAAGATCATTTTTATGTTTTTATTATCTGCTATTTTGTCTGCTATTCCTGCAATTTTCTTTTCATGTAATGCTTCTTCTAACATTATTAAATTTTTTATATTTCCATTTTTAATAATACTGTTTAGTTTATAAACTGTACTTACATCTAAAATTTTATGTATATCATTATATTCGTCTAATGCCCAAAGCAATTTCTTTGTTTCCTGGTATTCTTGTAAAATAAATGGATCACTTGAACTTGGATATCTTAATAAAAATCCATCATCATATTTCATTAACTCAAATACTTTTACAATCCCTGTATTAACAGCAATATCTTCATATATATAATTGTAGTAATCCTCACAATAATACATATTTATAATTTCATTTTCTTCTAAATCTAATTGAAGTCTTCCCTTTGAAGAATTCTCTTTTTCATATAATTCTTCAGCTTCTTTTCTCGTCATTGCTTTATTTGTAATTGGTAAATTTTTATCTACAATTTCCCTCATCTCTTTTTGGACATTTTCCAAAATTTCATCTGTTACTTCCATATTTTCTATTGTACAAAACATAGCATGTGCTAATTGGTAATTGACTCTTATTTTAGCTTGTTTATATAACTTTTCAAATGCCTTTGCCATTATGAATATAAGTGTTTTTCTATATATTTTCATACCACCTTTGCTAGAAACATCTACCCAAGACAAAACTCCTTCTTCATTAGGTATAAAATCTAACCTTTTATATTCATTATTAAATTTTGCTCCTATAATAGGAAACTTACTGTTTTCAATTTCACTCTTAAAAACTTCTCCAACTGGTGTTTTTTCTGGTATATCAACCTCTTTTGAATTATATATAATTTTCATCTCTTATTTCCTTTCTATTTCCTTGTTAAGGGCCGGTTCTTTTTTGGGGATTTAGCTAATTCCCTGTTAGGGGCCGGTTCTTTTTTGGGGATTTACTTATTGAATAAAGCAAGTATAACATATTAATATAGCTAAAGTCAATTTAAAAAAGAGAATAAAATTTTATTAACTTGTCATAAACCTTATTTTACTTCATATAAATTACTAAAAGCAAGTACAATCAATATTTGTACATAGGAGGTAGAAAAAATGGAAAATCTCGGATTATACCAAGATATTGCCAAAAGAACTGAAGGTGATATATATGTTGGAGTTGTAGGTCCTGTAAGAACACGGAAAATCAACTTTTATAAAAAAATTTATGGATTTACTAGTTATTCCAAACATTAATAATGATTACAAAAAAGAACGTGCTAAAGATGAGTTGCCTCAAAGTGCTGGTGGAAAAACTATTATGACAACAGAGCCAAAATTTGTTCCAAATGAGGCTATTGAAATTACAATTGATAATAATCTAAAATTAAAAACTCGTTTAGTAGATTGTGTTGGATATTTAGTACCAAATAGTATTGGTTATTTAGAAGATGATAAACCTAGAATGGTTAAAACTCCTTGGTCTGATACTGAAATTCCATTCGAAAAAGCTGCTGAAATTGGAACTAAAAAGGTTATTGAAGAACATTCAACAATTGGGGTTTTAATTACAACAGATGGAAGTTTTTCTGAAATTCCAAGAGAAGACTACATTGAGGCAGAAGAACGTGTTGTTTCAGAATTAAAAGCAATAAATAAACCTTTTATTATTCTTCTAAATTCAGAACATCCAGAAAGTCCAGATACAGCGCATTTGGCCTCTACTCTTTGTGAGAAATACCAGTCTACTGTTCTTCCAATTAACTGTGCTAAGCTTGATATTTCTGATATAACTAATATCTTTTCTAAAATACTATACGAATTTCCTGTTAGTCAAGTTAATTTTTCATTTCCAAAATGGATTAATGGATTAGATTTTTCTCATCCTTTGAAGCAAGAATTATTTGATAGTGTAAAAAATGCTTTTAATGATATTTCTTTATTAAAAGAAGCTTCTAAATGCAGTAGTATGATAAATCAAACAGATATAATTACTAGAACTCAAATTGATAATATTGAACTTGGAACTGGTAGAATAAATATTTCTGTAACTTTAAAAAATGATTTATTTTATCAAGTTCTAACTCAAATGACAGGTGTTAATATTTCAAATGAAGGGGATTTATTCTCAATCATTAATAATTTGGCTTGTACTAAAAAGAAATATGATAAAATTGCTGAAGCTTTAGATGAAGTAAATCGCAAAGGATATGGTATAGTTACTCCTTCTATTGATGAACTAATTTTAGCTGAGCCTGAAATGGTAAAACAAGGTTCTCGCTTTGGTGTTAAATTAAAAGCTACAGCCCCTAGTCTTCATATTATTAAAGCTAACATTGAAACTGAAGTTTCTCCAATTGTTGGTTCTGAAAAACAATCTGAGGAATTGGTTAATTATCTTCTTTCTGGTTTTGAAAGTGATCCTCAAAAAATCTGGAATTCAAATATTTTCGGAAAAAGTTTACACGAATTAGTAAATGAAGGTTTACAGACTAAACTTGCTAAAATGCCTGAAGAAGCCCAAATTAAGTTACAAGAAACTTTGGAAAGAATTGTAAATGAAGGTAGTGGTGGATTGATTTGTATTATACTTTAATGTTTTTTACATCTTAAATATAAAAGTAAAAAACTTAAACAAATTATAAAATATTGTTTAAGTTTTTTATTTTTTTATCTTTTAATAAATTGAAACTCTAAATCCATAATTATCATTTGCTCTAGTCAAATTAGCCATAACTGGATATGCTACTGAATTTGCTTCCCCACTATCTAAATAACGTCCACCTTGACTTGTACAAGGCGTTGTCTCTTGACTACACCTCTCCAAAGTCCACTCTGTTACATTTCCTGATAAATCATAAATATTTTGCCTTCTGTTTCTATCTGACGCTCCCGTTGTTAATAATACTTTATCTGAATTTATATCTGTCGATTTCTTTTCTTTATTTTCAACTAGACCAGTTGTATTTTCAGTATATGCATTCCATATTCCAGTTAATGCCCATGTTGTAGTTCCATCATATTTACAATATTTTCCTCTATCTAATGTAAATGATACATCATAATAGTTTCCCCAACTACCACCATTTTTTATTTCTGATTGTATTGTAGCTAATTCTACTCCTTGTTCTACAGATTTTACTTCTATATATTTTAATACTAAATCCCATTGAGTCCCAAACATTAAACTACTTGTATAACTACCTGAATTGACTTTTTCTGCTAATACTTTTGCTTGTGTTCTTGTTACATATGTATATGGATATAGATTTTCTCGTGATAATGGCGCTTCTGTTGCTGTTCCTTTTTCTGTTCTATTTGTTTCTATTCCTGCCTCGTATCTACCTATCCAAAATCCACCATTATTGTATACACTTTTTAACATATTTTGTTTTGCTGTATTATATTGAGCTTCTCCTGAGAACCATCCTTCTTCTGTATCTGCAAAATATTGATCAGTGTATATATATCCACTATTTTTGTTTGTTCTATATTCACTTGCATAATTATGTAAGTCATCTTCAATCTGTGTATATTCAGCTTCTGTAAAACTTGTTATTCCTATCCCTGCATTTGGATATACTGTTGTTGTTCTTGGTACTTCTATCCATACATATTGATTCTTTGCCTTATCTTCTATTACTAATCCATTTTGTAAATTTGTTCCTTCAACTGGTGTAAAATCACTACTTGGTAAATATGGTATTGTTCCTTCTCCTGTTGGTAATTCTGGTAATTCTTCTTCACTTCCAGAACCAGAACTTACACTTCCCTTATAAATCTCTCCAATTTTTATCTTATATCCACCATCTCTTGAAATTAATTCTATGGCTTCTAATTCTGTTGCAGTTTCTGGTAACTCAGATGGTACCCCTAAAAAATATGTATCTAATATTTTCTGCAAATCTAAATTTGATATTTCTCCGCTACCTATCATTTGTTTTTCAAATATGTCAAGTCTTACTCTTTCTATTAATGTTGCAATTTCAGTCTGCACTTTTGCCTCTGCTGCCTTATTTAAAATACCATTATCACCAGTTAGCATTGCTATGCTTATCCCTGATAATATTAATAACACAATTATTGTTACTATTAATGCTATTAATGTTATACCTTTCTCTTGTTTTTTCCTACCTTTTTCTTTCACGTTTCTTAACATTTTTTCCTCCTTGTTATTATTTATTTTCATAATTTTATGCTACCATATTTGTAATTATTTTTCAAGTATTTTTTACTTTTTAAAATAAAAAATTATTTTCTTGCATTTTCTCTTATAATTTTGTATAATAGTCACATAATATATATTATGGAGGCAATTTATGGAAAAATTAGTAATAAAAGAATTATATAAAAATACAAAAGAATATGAACAAAAGGAAATTACTCTAGAAGGCTGGGTTCGTACAATTAGAGCTTCTAAAAACTTTGGATTTATAGAATTAAATGATGGTTCATTTTTTAAAAATGTTCAAATTGTAATATCAGATAGTTTAGAAAACTTCAAAGAATTATCAAAACTTACAATAAGTTCATCTATAAAAGTAACAGGAACTTTGGTTCTTACACCAAATTCTAAACAACCATTTGAAATCCAAGCAAATAATGTAGAAATTTTCAACATGTGTGATAATGAATACCCTTTACAGAAAAAAAGACATACTTTTGAATATTTAAGAACAATTTCACATCTACGTCCACGTTCAAATACATTTTATGCTGTATTTAGAGTTAGAAGTGTTTTATCTTATGCTATACACAAATTCTTCCAAGAAAAAGGATTTGTATATGTTCATACACCTCTTATTACTTCAAGTGATGCTGAAGGCGCAGGAGAAATGTTTAATGTAAATGCTTTTGACTTAGCAAATGTTCCTAAAACAGATGATGGAAAAGTCGACTTTTCAAAAGACTTCTTTGGAAAACCTGCTCATCTTACTGTTAGTGGTCAATTAGATGTTGAAACATATGCAGCCGCATTCAGAAATGTATATACATTTGGACCTACTTTTAGAGCGGAAAATTCAAATACTGTAAAACATGCTGCCGAATTCTGGATGATTGAACCAGAAATATGTTTTGCAGATTTATCTGATGATATGGATTTAGCAGAAGAAATGATTAAATATATTTTCTCATATGTCTTAGAAAATTGTCCTGAAGAAATGCAATTTTTCAATCAATTTATAGATAATGGCCTACTTGATAGATTAAATAATGTTATAAATTCTGATTTTGCAAGAATATCATATACAGACGCTGTAAAAGAACTTGAAAAACATAATGATGAATTTGAATATAAGGTTTCTTGGGGAATTGACTTACAAACAGAACACGAAAGATATTTATGTGAAAAAATATTTAATAAGCCTGTATTTGTAACTGATTATCCAAAAGATATAAAAGCTTTTTATATGAAGCAAAACCCAGACGGAAAAACAGTTGCAGCTGCTGATTTACTAGCTCCTGGAATTGGAGAAATTATTGGTGGTAGTCAAAGAGAAGAAGATTATGATAAATTAATAAATAGAATGAAAGAACTTGGTATGGACTTAAAAGAATATTTATGGTATTTGGATTTAAGAAAATACGGAAGTGTAGAACATTCTGGTTTTGGTCTAGGTTTTGAAAGAGCTATGATGTATTTAACTGGTATGCAAAATATTCGTGATGTTATACCATTTCCTAGAACTCCTAAAAATTGTGAATTTTAGTTTAAAGTCCCCTCTTGAGGACTTTTTTATTAATAATCAAAAAAATTAGGCATATTGTAGTATACCTAATTTTTTTGATAAAATTTTCTTATTCATTAATATTGCGTTTCTCAAAATACTTTCTAATACTTTCAACAACATTTAGAACTTCTTTCACATCTGACTCACTTGCATTTTTTTGAGCATATTCAGAAACATCTCTTAAATATTTAATACCTTTTCCAAATTTCTCAGTCATCCAAATATAATTTGGAAAAATCCATATATGGAAATGTTTAGAACGTTCTTCTTGTACTAATGTAACCTCTCTTACAATTTTTAGTTCCTTTAATGCTTTTTCTGCATATACAATAACATCCCCAACTTCATTTCTTTCTTCCTTATTAAGTTCTGAAAATGAGTTAACATGTCTTTTTATATTAACTATCAAAAATCCTGGTATTGGGATTTCTGGATCAGCTCCTAATATTGTATATTTTCCTTCATAAATAATTCCTCCTGGAATTTTTATCTCTCCTTTTGAAATGGCACATCCCATACAATCAAATTTCCATTCATTTCCTAAGAAATCCACTGCACTTTTTGAATTTCCAGCAAAATTTTTATCATTCATTATTTTTTCCTCTTAAATATTATTAATAGGTTGCAAAGAACTTTTCATCAAGTTCTTTGTAACCTGCTTGGTTGTTACTATTTCGGGTATTTTTCAATGTTCAAAAACTGCTATTTTAATGCTACCGATTGAATTTATTAAAACATATTAAACTTTATTAATCTTATTGTTTATTTAATTTTTTATAAGATACTGTTAATATTTCCTTATACTTTCCTTCAATAACCTTTTTGTAAAATTCTTTTCTTATATTTGAAATTATATCAATTTCATCAATTAACTTATCGATTTTATTTAAATTAATTTTATCATACATTCTAATTAATGCATTATTACAATCTTCATTTTTCAAACTTGTAATAAATTCAAAATATTTTATTTTTGAGCCATTATCCCTTATTGCAGATGATGTATTTTTTATACAGTCTTGCATTTTTGTATTATTTTCTATACAGTCTTGCATTTTTTCATCTGTGTATACTGAAAATAAGCAAGAGCCACAATCATAAATTGGAGCAAATATCAACTTTTCACTTCTTATATCTTTTACGAATCCCCAATTTCCATTGTGTCTATCTTCATTTCCTATTAAACAATCAATTATAAACATATTCCAAAACTTTTCTTTTAATTCATTTAAGTCTATATTGTAGATACCTGAGTGTACTATATGAAATATATCTTTTAACTCTCTTTTGAAAGGATTAGGTTCTATACTAGCATTTTCAAATTTTTCAAATTCAACTAATTTAGTATCACTATCCGTAAAATCTTCACATCCACAAACAATTCTTTCTTTTCCATCTTTATTGTAAATGCCAAGTTCCACTTTTTGTGTTTCAAATCCACATAATTCAAACACTTTAGTTCCTATATATTCAGAATACACATTATTAATGTAAGATATTTCTAATTTAGTTGATCTATTTGGATCTGGAAATTTAACTAAATACTTTTTGCCATCTAATATCATTGTCTTTTTCTTTTCACTTCCAGTATATTCTGGTGCTATTTCTAAAGCTTTTGAAAAATCTAATAATTGCATACTGTCCACTCCTTTCTTTTTTATGTTTCTATTTATTTGCTAATTCATTATCTACATATTCTCGTGCTTCCTCAATATTATCTGTTTCTACAAATATATTTTCATTTTCATCCTCAACAGAATATCTTGTATATTCTCCTCTTATATAACTATATATCATATAACCTTTATATCTTTCTACTAAATCATTGTATCTCCTTCTCATTGGACCTTTACAAGTTATATCTTGAATTTCATATTCTTTAAAATTAAATTTCATAATTATTTTTCTTTCTTTAAAATTTATTATTATAAAAAAACAAAATAGGATATATTATATATACCCTACTTGTAATGTAAATCTCCCTACTTAAATGGCAAGGGTTCTCCAATTATCATTTTATACATTATAGGATATTTTTATATTAATATCAATCATATTTTTTATTATCATTTTAACATTTATTTTGTATATTATAAATTCACTATGTAATTTGTTGTTCATTTTTATTTAATACTTTTTACTTTTTTTCTAATACAATTAACAATAGTAATAATTATATATATAGCTTGATATAAAGGAATAAACCAAAATATAAACAATGTGTATATAATACAATTTTCAATTCCTGCCCAAAATTCTTCAAAACCATAATATGTTGTATAAATATAATTACACAAAGATTATATATGTATTCCGACATATTAGGAGCTTATTACAGTTATACTATATTTTATCGAAATAATAAGCCCAAACATATAATATAATAATTTTTCATTTTTATTGTATTTATAAAATTTTCAATATTAATACATTTTTCAACACCTTTAAGATTTTATTAGACTTCATTAAAACTCATTAAGCGTTATTAAGAGGTTTCATTGTAGGGAACAACAATACATCTCTTATTGATGCAGAATCTGTTAATAACATTATCATTCTATCAATTCCAATTCCAAGTCCACCTGTTGGAGGCATACCATATTCTAGAGCTTGAATAAAGTCATCATCCATCATATTTGCCTCCTCATCTCCTGCTTCTCTTGCTTCAACTTGTTTTTTAAATCTCTCATATTGGTCTATTGGGTCATTTAATTCTGAATATGCATTTCCATATTCTCTTCCATCAATAAATACTTCAAATCTTTCTGTTAATCTATTATCTGATGGCTTTTTCTTTGTTAGTGGAGATACTTCTACTGGATAATCATATATAAATGTTGGTTGTATTAATGTTTCTTCAACAAATTCTTCAAAAAATGCATTTATAATATTTCCTCTTGTCTTTTTAAGTTCATCAACTTCAACATTTTTTTCATTAGCTATTTTAATAGCTTCTTCGTCTGTTTCTATTGTATTAAAGTCAACTCCCGTTACTTCTTTTATACTATCAATCATAGAAATTCTTTTCCACTTTGATTCCATATCTATATCTGTACCTTGATATGTGATTTTTGCTGTTCCTAATACATTTTTAGCAACTGACTTAAATAAATCTTCTGTTAAATCCATCATATCATTGTAATCTTGATAAGCCGAATACATTTCTATATTTGTAAATTCTGGGTTATGTTTAATATCCATTCCTTCATTTCTGAACATTCTTCCCATTTCATATACTTTATCAAATCCACCAACTATTAATCTTTTTAAATATAATTCATTAGCAATTCTTAAATACATATCTAAATCTAATGTATTATGATGTGTTATAAATGGTCTTGCAGCAGCTCCACCAGCTATAGTATTTAATATTGGTGTATCAACTTCTAGATATCCTTTATTATCTAAATATGCTTTAACTTCTCTAATTATTTTACTTCTTAATACAAATGTATTTTTAACTTCTGGGTTTACTATTAAATCTACATATCTTTGTCTATATCTTAAATCTACATCTTTTAATCCATGGAACTTCTCAGGTAATGGTCTTAATGATTTTGAAAGTAAAGTTACCTCTTTTGCATGAACTGAAATTTCTTCTGTTCTTGTTTTAAATACAAAACCTGTAATTCCAATTATATCTCCAATATCAAAAGTCTTAAAAGCTTTGTAACTTTCCTCTCCTAAATCATTTATACTTACATAACTTTGGATTTTTTCATCACAATCTTGTATAGTACAAAATGATGCTTTTCCCATTATTCTTTTTGCTATAATTCTTCCAGCAACTGTTACATCTTTTTCTTCAAAATTTTCGTAATTTGCTTTTATTTCTCCTGCTGTATTTGTTCTATTAAATTTTGTAATTTCAAATGGGTCTTTTCCTTGTTCTTGTAATTCCTTTAATTTATCTCTTCTTATTTGCATTAGATGATTTATATCTAATTCTTGTTCTTGATTATTATTTTCTTGCATATCTATTTCCCCTTTACTAAAATTTTATGGTTTCTCTATTTTTCTATAATACCGATATTTTACACTCTTTTTGCCATTTTGTCAATTTTTATAAGACTATAAAATAAACTACACAAATTCCTCCCATACTAAATTTGCTAAATCTAATCCTTTATTTGTCAATTTTATCTTATCTATATTAATTACTAATAACTGTTCATTTACTAACTTATTTAATTCCTCTCTAAATACAAAAATAGGATTTTCTCCAAATTTATTTTTAAAACTTTGAATAGATACTCCATCTATCTTTCTTAATCCAATTAACATATATTCTTGTTCTTTTGCAAAATTATTTTGTCTTTCTTGAACAATTTTATTTTTTTCAAAATTACCACTCTCACAATTCTCTATATATCTATCAATTTTTTCTATATTAGAATACCTAACATCATCCATATAAGAATGTGCAGCTAGTCCCAAACCTACATATTCTTTTTGTTCCCAGCAATCTAAATTATGTTTGGATTCATATCCTTTTTTAGCAAAATTAGATATTTCATAATGACTATATCCATGTAACTCTAAAAAATCTTTTACATACCAATACATATCTCTTTCAAAATTCTCATCTGGCAAATTTATTTCATTTTTTTCTAACAATTCGGCTATTTTCGTATTCTCTTCTACAATTAATGAATATACAGAAATATGTTCAGGGTCTAAATTTGCAACTTCCTCTAAAGTACTTTTTATGTTAGAAATATTCTGATTAGGAAGACCAACCATTAAATCAACATTTATATTGGTATATCCTACCTCTCTAGCTAATTTATATGTATTTACAAAATCTTTAAAATTATGTATTCTTCCAATTTGTTTAAGTAGCTCATCACAACTACTTTGAAGGCCTATACTTAGCCTATTAATTCCTGCTCTTTTATACACCAGAAGCTTCTCCTTATCTACTGTTCCAGGATTTACCTCAATTGTTATTTCTACACAATTTCTTTTATCAAATAAATCTAAAATCTCTTTTATATATTTACTATCTATAAAAGAAGGCGTTCCTCCACCTATATAAATTGTTGATATCTCACTATCTTTATTTTGTTCTAAAAAATTACTTATTTCACTTTTTAATGATTTTATATATCTCTCTTGTAATTCTTCTCTATTTGCAAAAGAAACAAAATCACAATAATAACATTTTTGCTTACAAAATGGAATGTGAATATATATTCCTATTTTTTTCATTTTACATTACATACCTTTCTTTTTCCCTATTTAGGTCCGGTTCTTTTTTTGGGATTTAGCTAATTCCCCGCTAGGGGCCGGTTCTTTTTTGGGGATTTACGTTTGTGATATTTTTATGATTTTCTTTAATCTATAATTGACACCAGATTTCCCTATTGGATTAGAAAGTTTTTGTCCTAATTCTACTAATGGCATATCTGGATTCTGTAGCCTTACCTCAGCAATTTCTTTTAGGGTTTCATCTAACTTTTCGAATTTTCCACTTTGTTTTAATTTTCTTATTGCTTCAACTTGTTCTACTGATGCATTTAAAACTTTATTTAAATTCGCTGTTTTACAATTTACAAGTCTATTTACTTTATTATTCATATGTCGTTCTACTCTAATTTCCTCAAATTTCAAAACAGACTTTACAGCTCCGATAAAAGCTAGAAATTTAGATATTTCTTCTCCTTCTTTAATATATATTGTATTTTCTCTTTGTTTCATATTAATACCATTTTCCTTCATAAGTTGAACTATATTTATTATATTTTCTTTTTTTCTTATTCCACATTCTAAATGATATTTACTTTCTGGATTATTTATAGAACCTGCTCCCATAAATAATCCTCTCATAAATGCTTGTAGAAGTGAACGATTTTTTAAAATTTCTTCATCTATTCTATTTTCTTTTATTTGGTTAGAAAATTCTACACAGAAAATTTTCCCATTAACATTTATATCAAAGTCTTCAATCCCAATATTTCGAATAATTTTAGAAAATCTATCAATATTGTAATCATTTTCTGTTGAATATTTTATATATCCATTTTGTTCTGTTATATTGTCACTTGATAGATATCCAAAAAATTCATATTTTAATTCTTCTTTATTTGTTAAATTATTTAATTTACTTAATTCCTCTTTTACTTGTTTTGAAAATGACATTATTATCTCCTTTTATATACAATATAAATTTGTTTATATTATACATCTTTATTATAGTAAAAATCAAGAAAAATGCGATGATATGGCCAAAAAGAGTAAATTTTCCTTTTGGCGATATCATCACACTTTTTAATTTTTCTTAAAATTATTTTAAAACTTTATTAATAATAATCACTATATCTATTGTTCATCATAGGATTTCCCATCATGTTATTATTCATATTAGGAAAATTGTTCATTGTTCCATAAAATCCTGTTGTAGAAATAGTTATAAACTTGATTGCATAAATGTCACAGTAAACTAAACTATCATTTTCAAAGGAACGTAGTAATATGTAACTGGCTCCAACATCTTCTAAAATACCTATTCTATCTGTCATATTGTTTGTTCCTATTAAAAACTCTACTCTCATTAGTTTTCCTATTTGCTCTCTTAAAAATGCTGGTGTATAAATTGGATTTGTTAAAATTTCTGGTGAATTTTGATTAATTGTAACATTTCTGTCTTCTCCTTGGTCCTGTTTTTGTTCTTGCTCTAAATCTGCCATAAAATCTCTTTCCTCTCTTTCTAAAGATAAATATTGATATAAAATATCATTTTACTTGCCTTTATGTTTGCGCATATAAAGATGTTGGTCTATAAAAGCAATGTTCTCCAAGCCTTGTATGAAATGTTCCTGACCCATTACTTGGAAATGTTGAACCACATGATGGTCTAAACGGATTTAAATACCATAAACATTCCCCTATTTCATTTAGCTTATTTCCTGATAAAGCCCAATCAGCTATTTGATAATGTAAATCTGTTGGAGTCATATTGTATATATTTTGCGAGTTATATCTACCACCTATTGTTTCTCTAGCACAATCAAATTGTCCTTGTTGGAATATTATATTACGTATATTTCCACCTTGTGATACTCTTGCATATTCTCCTTCTGATGAATTTACTCTGTTCATTGTAACTGTTGCAACAGCTCTCATTCCATTATCACCTTCTCCGGCCTGCTTCACATTGTATTATTCTTGCTAACAACTCTCTTTCTGAATATGCCATTTCAAACACCTCTGTTTTATTATATGCAGATGTAACTATTGTGTTACTATTTTTGAAGTTTTTCATTAATAGCAAAAACAGGCATTTCCCTTAAAATACCTGTTTTTGTTACCTATTTTCTATTTTACTATCAAAGCCTTTATTTTTATTCCTTGTTCAGAAAACATTTTCTCGTGTTCTGTTTCAATATTTTCCCAGAAATCTATTTCTGAATGTAAATCAAAAGTTTTTTTAACAATTTCAAAACCTGCTTCTTCAAAATATTTTAAGCTGTCCATAAATAAATTATCATCATCAGTTTTAAAATACAATTCTCCACCTGGTTTCAAAAATTCTTTATATTTTTCAAGTTGTCTTGTATGTGTAAGCCTTTTTTTATGGTGTTTACCTCTTGGCCAAGGATTACAAAAATTTATATAAATTCTTTCTATTTTGTCTTCTTTAGAAAAAATCAAATTTATTCTTTCTATGTCAAATCTTGTTAAATAAATGTTATCAGTTTCTAAGTTTCTTTCTTTATAAACTTCTTCTACATTCCTTTTGGCCAAACCTAACATTGCGTCTACTAAATCTATTGCAATATAATTTATATTTTTATGTGTACTTGCTAAATTTGCTATAAAATTACCTTTTCCGCAGCCTAATTCTAAATAAAGAGGATTTGTTGGACTTTTAAAAAGCTCCCTCCAAATTCCTCTTTCATTTTCAGGATTATCTACATAAAAAGGACTCGCTTCTAATTCTGGTCTTGCCCATTTTTTGTATCTAATTCTCATAAAAAATTATTCTCCTTAGGCTTCTGTTTTTACTTCTTCAACAGGTGCTTCTGTTACAGTCTCTTCTACTGGAACTTCTGTTACAACTTCTTCAGTTTCAATTACGTCTTCACCTTTTACAATAATTTCTTTGTCTTCAATTCTTGCACCAGCTATTTCTTTAGTTTTAGCAGCTTTTCCTATTCTATCTCTTAAATAGAATAATTTAGCACGTCTTGCTTTACCTACTCTTACAAGTTCAACTTTTTCAACTAGAGGTGAGTGAATTAAGAATGTTTTTTCAACACCTACACCATAAGATATTTTTCTTACAGTAAATGTTTTATTTACTCCTGCTCCTTGAACTTTTATTATTATTCCTTCGAAAACTTGTATTCTTTCTTTGTTTCCTTCTTTTATTTTTACATGAACTTTAACAGTATTTCCTATTTTTAAATCAGGAATTTTTGATTTTAATTGTTCATGTTCAATAGATTTTATTATATCCATTTTTTATTCCTCCTTATATATTTCTATCGTCGCTAAGATTATCTTAGACAATAGTTTTATGAGCGGTACTTAACAGTACTTCATTTTTTTAATAAATCTGGTCTTTTTATAGTTGTAGTTTTTAAAGCTTGTTTTTTTCTCCATTCATCAATTTTTTGATGATTTCCTGAAAGTAATATTTCTGGAACTTTTTCTCCTTCAAACACCTCAGGTCTTGTATATTGTGGATATTCGAGCATTCCGATTACTAAATGATTCTTCTTTTATTGACTCTTTGGATAATACACCTTCATTATATCTTGAAACAGAATCAATTAATACCATTGCTGGAATTTCTCCTCCTGTTAAAACATAATCTCCAATAGATATTTCCTCATCTACAATCTTATCAATTACTCTTTGGTCAATACCTTCATAATGACCACACAATATTATTAAATGATCTTCTTTTGACAATTCTTCTACTTTGGATTGATTTAATTTTTTTCCTTGTGGTGACATATATATAACTTTTGCATCTCTATTTTGAATAGATTTATATGCCTCATATACTACATCTGCTTTCATTACCATTCCAGCACCACCACCATATGGAGTATCATCTACTTTTTTATGTTTATCTTTTGAAAAATCTCTAATATTTATCAAATTAATTTCAATTAGATTTTTTTCAATTGCTCTTCCTATAATGCTTTGTTTTAATGTTTCAAACATCTCTGGAAAAAGAGTTAGAATATCAAATTTCATTTTTCCCCCACTTTTTTATTTTGGAAAAGAATTGGTATTTAAGGAGATTTTAATTTATAAAAAAGGCAAGGGCGCATACGGGGTGTATGTAACCGCGTTTTTTATGAATTAAAATTTTCTTAAATGGCAATTATTTTTCAAAATCAAATTAATCCTTGTATTAAATGAACTATAATTCTTTTATTTTCTAAATCTATGTTTTTTATAACATCATCTATGTATGGTAACAAAAATTGCTTTCCTAGTTCATTTTTTACAACATATATATCATTACTTCCAGTATTAAAAATGTCATCTAAAATTCCTAGCATTTCCCCTGTGTCTAGATAAACTTCTAAGCCCAATAAATCTGCTATAAAATATTGTCCTTCTTCTAAAGAAATAGCATCTTTCCTATCTATTTCTACATAGGCATTTCTTAACTTTTCTGCTTGTTCTACTGTTTCTATTCCTTTAAATTTTACAAGAACCATATTTTTTTGATATTTTACTTCTTCAATCTCTAATTCTGTTTCTTGTTTTTTCATTTTGATATATACTTTTGTTAAATTATCAAATCTTTGAATATCATCTACATATGGATAAATTTTTACAAATCCTTTAATACCAAATGTATTAACTATTTGACCAACTTCTAATTTTTCTTTTTTCATATTAATCCTTTTTACAATAATGGCAATTATTTTTCAAATTTATCCAATAAATTCAATTGTTGCCTTTTTATGTTCTTTATTAGCAATCGCTTTCATTACTGTTCTTATAGATTTAGCAATTCTTCCTTGCTTTCCTATGATTTTTCCCATATCGCCTTCAGCTACTTTTACTTCAAATACTATTGATTGAGTTCCATTTATTTCATTTACTTCAATAGCATCTTTGTTGTCAACTAAATTTGCGATTATTGTTTCTAATATTTCTTTCATTTCATAGTTTATGTTAATTCGTAATTAACATAAATCCTCCTTTTCTTTATGCTAATAATTTACATCTATAATTCGTAAATAAAAATATATTTCCAAATTATTTAGATGCTTTTTCTATTAATTTTTTAACTGTTTCTGTTGGTTTAGCACCATTTTTTATCCATTGTTCAACTTTAGCATTATCTAAAACTATTGTTGATGGTTCTGTCATTGGGTTATATGTTCCTATTTGTTCAATTATTTTTCCATCTCTTGGGCTTCTAGAGTCTGCTACTACTATATGATAGAAAGGAGATTTTTTCTTTCCTTCTCTTTGTAGTCTTATTTTTACCATTTTTGTTCACCTCCTGAATTTGATAGTTATTTTCATTTGGTAATGTTTTAAACATTTATAAAATGAAAAATAACATTATATATTTTTAAATTTAATATCTTAATTATAAATAAAACTTTTACATTAAGTCTTTAAACTCATCCATTTGGTCAAGTTTTAGACCTTTCATCATTCGTTTCATTCCACCTTTTGATTTCATTTGTTTCATCATTTTTTGTGTAACTTCAAAAGATTCCATAAATTTATTTATATCATGAACCTGAGTTCCACTTCCTTTGGCAATACGTTTTCTTCTACTTCCATTAAGAAGTGATGGATTTTTTCTTTCCTTTGCTGTCATTGATGTGATTATTGCCTCTATTCTAATAAATTCTTTATCATCAACATTTAAATCTTTTAGTTTATTTGCTCCTGGTAGCATTTTTAATAGTGATGATATTGAACCCATTTTCTTGATTTGCCTTAATTGTGTTAAATAATCGTCTAAATCAAATTTATTTTTTTGTAATTGTTTTTCTAATTTTTCTGCTTCTTCTAAATTTATAGCTTGTTCTGCTTTTTCTACAATTGATAGTACATCACCCATTCCTAAAATTCTTGATGCCATTCTGTCTGGATGAAATTCTTCTATTTCATTTAATTTTTCTCCAACACCTATGAATTTTATTGGTTTATTTGTAACCTTTTTTACTGATAGTGCCGCTCCACCACGAGTATCTCCATCAAGTTTTGTTAAAACAACTCCATCAATTCCAACTTTTTCGTTGAAAGTCTGTGCTACATTAACAGCTTCTTGACCTG
This sequence comes from uncultured Eubacteriales bacterium, assembly GCA_948468315.1. GTDB lineage: Bacteria > Bacillota > Clostridia > TANB77 > CAG-508 > CAG-269. The sequence goes on along the minus strand of CAOKHL010000001.1, from coordinate 22,023 downwards.
TCATTGAGTCTACTATAAGTAGTATTTCATGTGGTTTTACAGATTTTTTTATGTTTTGTAATTCTTCCATAAGGTTTTCATCTATTTGCAGGCGTCCTGCTGTATCTATAATTACTACATCATTTAATTTTGACATAGCCGTATTCATAGCTCTTTTTGCAACTCCTAATACATCTTGACTTCCGACTTCTGCATATACTGGAATATTAAGATTTGCTCCAACTACTTGAAGTTGCTTTACTGCTGCTGGTCTATATACATCACATGCAACCATTAATGGCTTTTTTCCCTGTTTTCTTAAATAATTTGCAAGTTTTCCAGCCATTGTTGTTTTACCAGCACCTTGAAGACCAACTAACATTATTACTGTTGGCGGATTTGATGATATATTTATTTTGCTATCTGTCCCACCTAGTAATTCTACAAGTTCATCTCTAACAATTTTTACAACTTGCTCTCCTGGTTTTAATGATTTCATTACATCTTGACCAAGTGCTTTTTCTTGTATGTTAGATATGAATTCTTTTACTATTTTGTAATTAACATCTGCTTCTAATAATGCAAGTTTTACTTCTCTAAGCATATCTTTCATATTGCTTTCTGTAATTCTTGCTTCTCCTTTTATTTTTCTTGTAATATCTTGAAGTCTTGAAGATAGTCCTTCAAAAGCCATCTTTTTTCCTCCTTTTTTTCCTATTACGAACTATTTTTTATGTAAAAATAGCACAGATGGAAAATGTTAAAAATCTAGTTGATTGCTTATTTCTTTTGTTATTTTTTGTTGTTCTTTATTTATATCTGTTTTTTCTATTTGTTCTAATAGTTTTTTTATTAATTTTTCTTTTTGCATAAATTTTAGGTTTTGCTCATATTCTTGTAGTTTCTTTTTAGATTTTACAAGTATTGTTCTTACTGCTTGCCTTGTTATATTTTCATTATCTCCTATTTCTGATAATGATAAATCTTCATTATAATATAATTCCATATATTTTCTTTGTGTCTCTGTTAGTAGATTTCCATATAAGCTAAGTAATATACTTATTTCTATTTTTTCCTCCACTTTTTTCCTTCTTTCCGAATTATATTTGTAATACGGATATAGTTTACACTTTTTTTGCTCATTTGTCAATAGTTTTAAACAATTTTTTATAGAAAAATGGAAAAAGGCTGTTGCTTTCACAACAACCTTTTGTGGCTTCTTAATCTTCTTCATAACAGGGAAACCAACATTTCCCATTTTTAAAAGAGTTGTCACAGTGACTACACAGGCAAGAGTCACAATTTGTCTCATTACAAGATTGTTTTACCTGCTTCTCTGTCCAGCCACATTCACACACATCTCCAAAGCATTCTTTTAGGCACTGCTCATCCTCATCCTCATATTCACATTTGCTGCAAAGACATGTGCTACATCTGTCTTCTTCCTGACACGATGTTTTTAATTGCTCCATCGTGTATCCTTTTAAACAAGCCACTTTTCTTCCTCCCTTTATATCCTCAAGGGGTTGAATTTCATCAAACAAGCTGATGAAATCGGGGACTTTCACCCCTTAATTTTAAGCAACATTATTTGTTCTACCTCATCGAGGCAGTCGTATGAACACCGTTCACTTGTCCAGTATTCACATTTTTTGCAAAGACAATCTCCACAATCATCTTTGCCGTAAGATTCATCGAAGCATGATGTTATTAATTCTGCTTCGTTAAATCCTTTCTTGCAAACTAATGTCATGTTTGCCCTCTTTTTTATCTCAAAGGATTGACACCCACTAAAAAAATAGTGGAAGCTGGGAATTTCACCCACATGAATATGTTATACTTATTATTTTATACCATTTATGTATACTTGTCAATTTTAAACAATAGAAAATTTCTCTTGGGCTTCAATTTTATTACCTCTTAAGAAATCTCCTATATTCATTCTTTTAGCATTTTCTCCTTGTATTTCCAGAACAGATATAATTCCTTCTTTTGCTTTTATATATAATCCTTTTTTACAATCTGATAAAAGGACTGTTCCTGGAATTTTATCTTTTAAATCTTCGAAATCAAAAACCTCATTTTCTTCTTCAATTTTTTCAACTTTCCAAAATTTTATCTTTTTACCATTTAAGATACAGCTAGCACCCATAATAGGATTTAAACCTCTAACTAAATTTTTTATTTGAGACGCTGTATTATTTTCCCAATCAATTTTAGACATTTCTTTATTTAACATAGGAGCAATTGAAAAATCTTCTCCTTGAGGTATCCTTTTGGCTGTGCCCTCTTCAATTTGTATTAATGTTTTAACCAAAAGATTTCCTCCTATTATAGATAATCTATCCCAAAGTTCTCCCGTTGTTTCATCTTCTCCAATTTCTACTTCTTCTTTTAAAATCATATCTCCTGTATCCATTCCAATATCCATATACATTGTTGTAACACCTGTTACTTTATCTCCATTTAGTACAGCCCATTGGATTGGAGCAGCTCCTCGATATTTTGGAAGTAATGATGCATGCACATTAATACATCCAAACCTTGGTATTTCTAAAATCTCTTTTGGTAAAATTTTTCCATATGCTACAACACAAATAACATCTGGGTTTAATTTCTTAATATCTTCTATAAACTCAAGATTATTTCTAACCTTTAATGGTTGATATATAGGAATGTTCTTTGAAACAGCATATTCTTTTACAGGAGATGCAACCATTTTCATTCCACGACCTTTAGGCTTATCTGGATTTGTTACAACACCTATTATTTTATGTCCTGCTTCATAGATTGACTTTAAACTTTGTTCTGCAAAATCAGGAGTTCCCATAAATACAATATTCATACTCTTTAAAAACCTCTCTTTATATACTAATCTTTAGGACTTACATATTCTAAAGACCCAGGTAAAACCAAATCAGTAAACACAACTCCATTTAAATGGTCTACTTCATGGCACACAGCTTGTGCCAATAAATCTTTAGCTTTTAATTTAACTTTATTTCCTTCTCTATCATAAAATTCCACAATAACTTCTGTTGGTCTTATAACTTTTCCAAATTTGTTTGGAAAGCTTAGGCAGCCTTCTTCACATTCTTTTTCCCCTTTAGTTTTTAAAATTTGTGGATTTATTAATACATATGGTCCTTTTCCGTCTTCTACATCTATAACAATTATTTGTTTTAGAATCCCAACTTGAACAGCAGCTAGTCCAACTCCATTGTAATGATACATTGTTTCTAACATGTCATCTATCAAATTTTGATTTTTTGCTGCTGTTATATCATCAATATTAACATCTCTTGATTTCTTTCTTAAAATTTCATCACCCTGTTCTCTAATTTGTCTTAACGCCATTTACATCTTCCTTTCTTTCTATGAATTTTAATGAAACTTGCCAAACCTACATCATGTTATTTGGATTAATATCTATTGATATTTTTGTATATTTTATATTTTGGGAATACATATTTTGTAAACATTTATTTAAAATTATAGTAACATCTTTAGAAACTTTTCCTTTAGCTATTATTCTCCATCTTATCTTATTTTGAATTTTATCTATTGGTGCTGGCATAGGCTGAAATACATTTATTTCATACTTTTGTAAGTTTTGTTTTAATAATTTAAACATATAATTACTTACATTTTTTATTTCATCTTCTTTTTCTCCTGAAAATCCAATTAATATTATATCGCAAAATGGTGGATATTTCAACTGTTTTCTCAATTCAATTTCTGTATTATAAAACAAGTCATAATTACCGAGTTTTTGCATATTCAATTGGAAAACTATTTGGATTATATGTTTGAATTATAACTTTTCCTGGCAAATTTTCTCTTCCTGCTCTTCCTGCAACTTGTGTTAGTATCTGAAAAGTTTTTTCATTAGCTCTATAATCATCTTGATTTAATGAACCATCTGCTGCTATTACTCCAACTAAAGTTACTTTTGGAAAATGATGTCCTTTTACTATCATCTGAGTCCCAATTAACACATCAATGTTTTCTTCTTTAAATTTTTTTAGTATTTCTTCATGAGAATTTTTTTTAGTTACTGTATCTATATCCATTCTTATTGTTGAAGCATTTGGAAATAGCTTATTTATTTCTTGTTCTAATTTTTGTGTTCCTGTTCCAAAATATCTAATCTTATCACTTTGACATTCTGGGCATGTCTTTACAGGCCTTTCAGTATGTCCACAATAGTGACATTTTAATATATTTTGAGAAATATGATAAGTAAGACTTATATTACAATTTGGACATTTTAAAGTATGTCCACAATCCCTGCACATTATAAATGTTGAATATCCTCTTCTATTTAAAAATAAAATCGTTTGTTTTTTTTCTTTTAAATTTTTTTCCATTTCTGAATATAATAGATTACTTATCATTGACCTATTTCCTGTTGCCAATTCATATTTTAAATCTATAACTTCTACTTTTGGTAAATTAGAATTATTTGCTCTTTTAGTTAGTTTTAGTAAAGTAATTTCATTATTCATCGTTTTATAAAATGTTCCTAAATCAGGTGTTGCACTTCCTAATACTAGTGGTATATTTTTTTCTTTAGATATTTCATATGCAATTTCTTTTGCTGAATATCTTGGATTAGATTCTGATTTATATGAACTATCATGTTCTTCATCTACTATTATTAGCCCTAAATCTTTACATGGTGCAAATATAGCAGACCTAGCGCCAATTACAATTTTAGCCTCATTTTGTTTTATTCTTTCCCATTCATCATGCCTTTCTCCTATTGATAATTTACTGTGTAAAACTGCTATTTTTTCTTTTCCAAATCTTCCAATAAATCTATCTAACATTTGTGGTGTTAATGATATTTCTGGCACTAATACAATTGAAGATTTATCACATTTAAGCGTTTTTTCTATCAATTGCAAATAAACTTCTGTCTTTCCAGAACCAGTAATTCCATATAATAAAAATTCCTCAAATCTATTTTCTTGCATTGCTTGTTCTATTTTAGAATATGCATCTTTTTGTTCATCATTTAATTCTAATTTTTTGTTATTGCTTATCTTTTTATTTATTAATGGATTCCTATCTATCTTTTTATTAACTATTTTTAGTATACCCTTTTTTACTAAAGAATTTACTGTGCTTCTTGAAATTCCAGCAAAATTTTCTATTTCTGGTATAGTTAATCCTTCATTTTGTTTAATAAATTCTATTAGTTTTTTTTGTTTATCTCCTTTTAGATTATCTATATCTATTTCGTTATATTCCATATTTAAATATACAAAATTTATACATTTATCTGTTATTCTATCATCTTTATTTTTTGCCCTTGTTCCAGGTGTAAGCATAAGTTTTATACATTCTGAAACATTTGAGAAGTATTTTCTTGCCATCCATCTTGCTAAATCTATTTTATCTTCTGATAAATTTTCTTCTAGTCCTGCAATTTCTTTTACTTCATATTCTGTATTTGTTTTTATTTTTATAATATAACCTTGCTCTAAAGTTTTAAAATTCCCAAATGGTACTAATACTCTACTTCCAACATCTATGATGTCTTCTAGATTTTTAGGTATTTTATAATCAAATTTTCTATTTAATTTTTTTGCTTTGCTATCTATTATTACTTCTGCTATCATAGTGTTTCCCTTCTTTGAAAATCATTTTAACATAAATGTGTTTTTTTTACAATGTTTGGATTATTAAAAGTGGTATAAAAAAGAAGTGGCTAGTGAACCACTTCATGATTAGATACTACTCTAAATTTATTTTAAAATACCTTCTACAAACATTCTTATCTTCTTTACTTTCATCAAACCAAACACAATAATCGCACCAAATACATTTAAAATTAAATCATCTATATCAAAAGCTCCCTTCATAGTAATAAATTGTACACATTCTACAATAAAAACTATTCCTACCATTAATAATGTAAAATTTTTTAAATTCGAAAATTTATCTTTAAAAATCATTGGTATAAACAATCCATAAGGAGCAAATACAACAATATTTCCTACTATGTTTGTAAATACGATATTAGTATTTATATTTCCTTGTATTGTTCTTTGAACAAAGTCATAAATAGTTTTAAATGGTATAAAATTACTATAAAATTCAAAATGCTCTTTTGAAAATAAATTTATATTGTCCCACATTCCAAACCTTCTATACGAATTATCAAATAATAATAAGCTCATTATTAAAATTGTATAAATTATAAAAATGATAATTAATGCCTTTTTTCTATTTTTTTCTTTTTGGTTTTCATCTGTCTCCTTTTTATTTTTTATCTTCATATCTATAAAAACTAATGCACTTACAAATATATATACTATTAATTTAAATTTTATATCTAACATTAAATTTGTACAAAATAGATCTAAACAAACCATACAAAAAATTATTATTGCAGATATAATAATAACCCAGTTCTTTTTCATTTAATATTTTCCTCCAAATCTACCATATTTGTTTTATCATATAAATTTATATCTTTTCTCCTATATACAGAAAATATAATTCCTATACTTAACATATTTACTACAAAGTGTACTCCTCCATAACCTACAAAAGGTAAATTTACTCCTGTTTGTATACCTAAATTTATATTCATAAGTACACTTGCAATAGATTGGAAAATATATAAAATCCCTAAACCTATTATTAACATTTTTCCATATTTATCTTTTATATTTTTTGCATTTATAATTAATTTTAAAGAAACTAATATAATTGTTAAAACCAATATCCCAGCAAATAATACACCTGTCTTTCCGAAGCAAATATATAAAAGTATAATTACTATCTATTGCTATAATATATTTTTCTGTTGTAATAATTTCAGTATCGGCCTCTCCTATAAATTTTGAATTTTTTAATATTTCTTTTTGTAACATACCTACATAACCTGAGCCCTGAGGGTCAATTTCTGGTTTAAATGATGATATTATTCTTTGAAATCTATATAGATATATTCCACCATCAATTATAATAATAAACATTATTACCATAATTAAAGGAAGCCCATATAATGTAATTAATTTTTTTGCTTTATCTTTATCTTCTTGAATTATTTTCATTGTCGTAATTATAATATATGCTAACCCTAACATTGCTGCATTAACTATTGATGGGATATTTACCAGTAATATTAATGAAACTATTGAAAGTATTAATATTTTCCCAAAGTCTTTATTTATTTTGAATTTTTCATCTTGAATTTGTATATTAATATTATTTTCTTTATTGTAGTCTATTATATATCCAATAAAAGCTATAAGATATAATGGAACTGTAACTGTACTTGGATTAAATACAACACCAAAAAGTCTTACTTGATTTATCCCATTTACCATACTACTCATTCCCAAAAATGGTAAAAACATTATTATTGTTGCTACTATATATATCACATTAGAATATTTTCTCATTTTTCTATAATCAAAAAAATATATTGCTATCCCTAAAACACTTCCTATAATTATATAAAAAATTGTATTTTCTATTTTACTATTAATTGCATTTTCATTATGTAAAAATGCAACTACTATTCCAAAACTTATTAAAATTATTACTAATATCAATAATTTCCAATCTAATTTTGGTTTATGAACTTTGTTTAACTTCTTTCCTATGTCTTCCGCTTCTCCCATTCCTTCTACAGCTTTTTCTTCTGCTTCTTGTGGCTCAAATCCTTTACTTATAAACTCCTCTTTTGCTTCTTCTATATGTCCTTTTAATTCTTCTGAAATATTTTCTCTTATAGGTTTATATTTTATTTCATTACAAACTGTTGTTAAAAAACTTTTAATATCCAAATAAAACACCTCCGTATAACATTATTTATGCCATAACTATATGTTTTCCATTCCTCTTTCTTTTCTTTTAAATGTTTTTTTCCATCTTTTGTAATTGTATAATATTTTCTTTTTTTAGCTCCTGTTTCATCCCAATATGAAGAAATATAATTTTTTTCTTCTAGAGAATGTAATATAGGATATAATGTTCCTTCTTGAAGTACAAATATATCTTGTGATTTTAGGCTTAGCTCTTTTATCATTTGATACCCATACATTGGTTCTTTTTCTATTAAACTTAAAACTAATAAATCTGTACTTCCTTTTAATAATTCTTTACTTACTTTCAATGATAATTTACCTCCTTTTTATACCTTGTTATTCTATGTATATTTGCATTGTATATCTAGGTATGTTATTTGTCAATAGTTTTTTGGAAAAATTTTTATATAGTGAAAAAGAAAGTCACATCTAATGCAACTTTCTTTAATTCTATTGAAACTTTGTAATATCACTTATTTTCCCAGCAAAATATGGATTATCTTTACCTTGTTCTTTCAAGAATATTGCAAATGTTTTATCTAATGCAAATTCTCTTATATCATCATCTATCATCATAGACTCATTTTTAAGCATCATTCCCGCTTCACTTTTTATTTTTCCACCATTTTTATCTAACTCAAATTGTATTGTTTGTATTGCTTTTTCAATCTCATAACTATCCCCATTTGAAAAATAAAATGATTTTTCTTGAAGTTCTTTAAACTCTGTTTTTTCTTTAATTTTAATATTAGGAACTTTTAGTAACTCTCCTTTTTGTAAACCTCTTTTTCCTTTATATTCATTTCTTTGTTTATCAATATTTTGATAAATTTCATTAAAAGTATTTCCTTTTGGATTTTTACATAATATTACTTCATCTTCCTGTTTCGTTTTCAACTTTATAGAAAAATCATCTTTAGAGTTATAATATAATACTTCTACTTGTCCCCTTAATTCATCTTTTTCACTATTTTTCTTTATACCAAAATACTTTACATTATTGTAGTTCTCGAATTTTCCTTCTTCTAATTCCTCAAAAGCTTTTTCAAATTTAAATTCTTTTTTTAACATTACATATAAAAAGTAATCTTTAGTGTCTCTTCCTTCCCACTGAAAATCATCAAGAATATCACTTGTTTCATTAAATTTATCTTTTATAGCTTTTTCTATTTCTTTTTTTAATGCAATTGATGGTGTTCCTATCTTTTTATAATAGCTCTTTTCTGATAAATCTTTTGTTCCAAATGTTTCCTTATTTAAATTTTCTACAACTTTTATTTGTGGACTAAATACTATATCTTGTTTAGCTAAATCATTTTTTAAATCATTCCAAATAAGCCCAAATGTACCACACCATATTGTGTTACTTTCTAATTCATCTTCTAATGTAAGTGCTGTTTTTATCCCTTTAGCACTTAATACAGCCTCTTTCTTTGGTATTTTTGCTTCACTTTGGCTTGTTATTTTATGTACCCCAAATACAACTACAACAAATAAAATCACAACTCCTAACACTATTAATAATTTTTTCATAATAAAATCCTCCTTAATTTTGTTTATACTATTTAGACGTTTTTTTACTTGATTTTAGTTGGTATTTTATTAAAAAAATTGATAAAATAATTGTAAGTATTAAAAATATTGCTGATAAACTTAATAATCCTATTCCAAAACCATTTACATTATTGTTTTCAGTATCAACTTCAATTAGTGTTTCTTGTTTTTCCTCATTTTGTTCAATATTATCTTTAATACTTTCTATTTCTCCTTTTATCTGCTCTGCTCCATTTTTAGTTTCCTCTGCATTTATATCTTGATTTTCGTTATCTATATTTTCTTTATTCATATTATTAACTTTTTCTTTTTTAAATAAGGTTTTTATTCCTATTACAAAAGCAACACCAAACATAGCCAAATTACTTAGTAACAATTTTAATGTATGCACAGATTTATAATATCTCCATTTTACTGTTCCTGTTGGTTCATTTAATAACTTCCCAATTTGTTCAAATGATAAATTTGATATTATTTTTAAAGATACAATTTCTCTTTCCTTTGCACTCAGTTTTTCCATTAACCTAGTATATTCTTCTTTGTCTATTACTTTTTCTATTTCATTATTATCACTAGGTATTTCATAAACATTTTCTATATCTACATATTTCTTTTTCTTTCTTAGTAAAGATATTGCCTCATTTTTAGTTAATGTATATAGCCAACTTGCTTGCTTTTTTGTTGGCATTTTTTCTTTTTTAGTTGAATATATTTTGGCAAAAACAATTTGCATTACATCTTCTGAATCTGGTCTATTTTTTAAAATACTAAATGCTATTCCATATACTAAATTATTATATTTTGAGTATAATTTTTCGAATGTTTTTGCGTCTCTTACATCATTAAATAATTCTTTTAGTTCTTTTTCATTTATTTTGCTCATTTGTTTCTCCTCAAGGTTTAATATATTTTTCTATTTTAATTTTTCTCATAAAATTCTATTATATCTTTATATACCTTTTGATTATCTTTTTCAGCTAATATTTCATGTCTCATATTTGGATAATCAATAAATTTCATTTTACTAAAACCTGCTTTTAATAATACATCTCGTGAATCTTTTGCTCCAGTGTCTCCACCAACACAAATGTCATCCTTTCCTCGCAATAGCAATAATTCCAGTTCTTTATTAACATTATTATATCTTTTATAATTATGCATCATTATAACTAAATAAAATAAGTCATTATACGCAGAACAAGTAAACCCTATTCCACAATATGGGTCTTTGGCATATTGTTTTATTGTTTCTTCATTATGACATACCCAATCACTTTTTGTTTTGGCATTCTTAATTTTTTTATTAAAAGAACCTACACTTAGTGACTCTACCAATTTTGATTTGTATTTTGCTCCACGAAATGCTTTTATAATATTTGTTAATAATATTCCAAAATATGCTCCAATTTGATAATTTGGATAGCCTGAAAGAACTATTTTACTATAATTTTGTGAATTTTCTTGAAGAAGTACTCTTGTTATAATAGTTCCCATAGAATGAGCAAATATATAAACAGGAAGATTTTGAAAACGCTTTTTAATAAATTCTGTAATGGTCTTTTGGTCTTCTATAAGTTCTACATATCCTTTATTTTCTTTAAAGAAACCTAAGTCTTTGGCGTTTTTACCATGTCCTCTCATATCAGAACTTACCACTGTTAATCCGTTTTGATTTAGAAAGTTTATAAATGTTTCATATCTTTCTTGATGTTCTTCCATACCATGTATAATTTGAACAACAGCTTTCGCTTCTTTTACTTCAAATATATGAACATCTAATTTATATCCATCTTTTGAATTTATAAATATTTTTTCTATGTTTTCAAACTTATTTGTTTTATCCATTATATCTCTCCTTGTTTTGTATTAGTTTTAATATATCCTAATTTAATAATATTATTTTGCACATTCATTTATAGCCTTCCTATTTCACAATAGTAACATAAAAGAATATAATTTTCAAATATTCTATGGCAATCGCTTAAAAAACTTCTACATATTGAAAATACTCAATTCTTATTTTTTAATAAAATTTTTAAGCGATTGCCATACAAATATTCTCATAATTCCTCTTCGTTATATAAATTTTATCATATTTTCTTTTTTCCATTTACAATTTCTGTATATTCTTTAATATTTTTTATTTCTTAATTATATTTCTTTCTAATATCATTATTACCATAATGGCTATATTATAAATGTAAAGCTTTCCTATAATATAAATAAGAGACACAGAAATTTTTCTATGTCTCTTCGAGCAATTTTTATACTCTACTTTTTAGGGAATAGTCCAGTTTTAGTAGTTCATCATTTAATATAATATCTTTTAATGCATCTTCATCATTATTGCTAACAATATAATTAGCAACTTTTCTTGCTTTTTCAGATGCATTTTGTACTGCATATGAAATTCCTGAATATTCTAGCATTTCAATATCATTATCATTGTCTCCTATACTAGCGATATCTGCTCTATCTATGTTTAAATATTCAGAAATAAATTTTAATGCATTACCCTTTGTTGCATTAATATTAGTAATTTCTATGCTGTGCTTAGAGGACTTTACAACATGTATTGTCTCTATACTTTTTACCATACTATATATTGTTTTTAATTTTTTCTTTGAAAGAAACATAAGTTGAATTTTGTCAATTTCCTCAAAATTAATTATATTCTTAAACTTTGGAAAGAATATACTTGATTTTTTGAACACTAATTTTCTTACAAGCATTTGAAATAAAGTTGAATCGAAACAACTACAGTCTGTGTGTAATGTAAATAAAAAATATCTTCTTTTAAATTTACTTACCAATAACTGTAAATCTCTATTAGATAGTTTTCTTTTCCAAATCACTTTATTTTCTATAACATCAACTACCTCTGCTCCATTTGATACTATAGCATATCTAATTCCTTCTTTTAAAACTTCACTTGGTATTCCATATAAATTTCTACCAGTAGCAGGAATTAATATAATATTTCTAAACAGCATAGTATCAAGTATTCTAGAATTGATTTCTGACAATTTGCCTTTTGAATTTAATGTTGTTTTGTCAAGATCAAAAGCAAATAATTTCAAATATGTTCCTCCTTTAATTTATTTAATTTTTTTAGTATCTTTGACTTTATACCTAACTTTCTTTCTTTTCCTTTCAAAAAATTATTAATATTGCTTCTATGTGCTACTACTCCTAATACAAAGTAAACTATTGTACATATCTTCATACTCCAATTAATATCAGATATAAAGCAAGTATACATCATAGTTGCAGTAAAAAATGAAATTGCATATGTAGACATTATATCAGTAATAAATAATACTATTAAGCAACCTGTTAAGGTAATTACAGTCATTAATGGATTAATTGCTAAAAATATACCTATTACACTAGCAAAACCTTTTCCTCCTTTAAATTTAAAAATTAATGGATAGTTATGTCCTAATATAATAGCAATGCCCACTAAATATCCTGCAAATTCTCCCCAAAAATATGAAAAGTAACTTGCAAAGAACCAACTAAAAACCTTTACTGACAGAAATCCTTTAAAGCAATCTATAATAAATGTTATAATTCCAAATTTAATACCAAAAGTTCTTGACATATTAGTTGTTCCAGCATTTGAACTGCCAAAATTCCTAATATCCTTTTTGATAAATATTTTAGATATTATAATTGCTCCACAGAAATTTCCTACAAAATAAGATATTATAAATGCAATACTTAAAAAAATAAAAATTCTAATCATTAACTTCTACCTCACTTATTATATATATATTACAAATAACATTTGTGCTATATAATACATCATTTTGTTTATTCCATCTAATATATCTTTATTATTTTTTGAAATAAACTTTTGTATAAATAATATGATATCTGAAATCCAGTATAAAATCACAGCTATAATATATATAACATTTAGATTTCTAACATTTAAAATAACATTACTAACAAGAAGTAAAAATATATATGCATATATCATAGATATATTTTGCATACTGTTCATTTTACAATTCCTTTTAAAAGCATAGTACAAAATAAGATTCATTATTATTGCCAATATAACTGAATATATATTAAATCCAGCTAATTGAATCGATGATATCAGTAAACAAATTTGAGAAAGGGTAACTAGTGATAGTGCTATATAGAATAAATATGTCGATTTTTTCTCAATTCTATGTATGCCCAAAAATATATCTGCTACTGAGCTAAACATTATTGATATCATAATCACATTTTCCTTAGATGATAATGTCATTACTAGAATTATCAAAAACATTGATAAAGCTGTTTTGATAATCAACGAGATTTTATTCATATTACAAACTCTCGTAAATATTAAAGCCATAACCATAAAACCATACATAACCATTAATTCAATATACATCATGTGTAACCTCCTATAATTTTCTATACAAAAAATTTTGTAATTTGATTATTAACTTTAGCTACAATTTCTCTGCTTTGTAAAATCTCTCCATCAACACAACATATCTTATCTTGTAATGATTTTATAGTTGCATTACCACAAGTAATACTCTTATAATTAGGCTGTTTCTCTATCTCTTTTCTAACTAATGAAATAAAGTTTAATATTCTTCTGAATATACCTTTATATTCAAGTACAATAAATTCAAACTTATTATCATCAATTTTAGAAAATGGAGAAATCAGTATACCTCCTCCTGCCTTTGATGCATTGTGTATTCCAATATAATCAGCTCTAACTTTTACTGTTTTACCGCCTTCTATTGAATACTCAAATTGTTTTGGCTTATAAGAAAATATTGCTTTTGCAGCAGACTTTAAATAACAATATTTGTTTTTTTTCTTGCCCTTTCTACATCTCATAATGATATCTATAACAATACCATATGCCAAAAAAAGTGACATTTTTATCTCTTCATTTACAAATATTATATCACACTTTTTTGTTGTATCACTTTTAATATTCTCTAATATTTTTTCAATAGAAAATTTGCTTTCCATTGCTCTATACAAATCATTTCCTGTTCCTGCTGGTACTATACAATACCTTATATTAACTTTGTTAGCAGTTCCATTAATTGTTCCATGTACTGTACCATCGCCTCCAACAATAAATAAAATATCATTATCATCTATATTCTCAATTGATAACATATTTCTGCCTTTTGTTTTTTTAGTTTCTAATACAGTATACACCATTTCATATTCATCTAATTTGCTTTTGAGATATTTTAAGAATATTACAGATTTTCCTTTATGAGCATTCGGATTGAAAACAATTTTTACACCTTTATCTTTGTACATATTCAGCAAGCTCCTTTCCACAAGTAACCTTCAATTCTCCTTTTATCATTTCAGATGCCATTTTAAATATTGTTTTTTGCATATTATCCTTAATAGTAGAATCTCTTATAGTAGTTATATATTTTAACTGTAATATACCAGTTATTCTACTGATTAATTCCAATCCACAAAATTTTATAATATCTTCTTTAATATCAGAAATGTCAAAACTTCCTATTGCTTCAATTTTTTCAGTCATTTTATTGAAGAAAATTATAATGTGACATAATAATTCATTAGCCATCATATAATTTTTCCTTGAATATGCATAATAATATGCCAGTATAATATGAGCAATAATTTTTCCAATTTCATAGCCAATAGGCCCTTTAAAAGCAAATTCATAATCATAAATCTTATAATTTGTCTCCTTACAGAAAATAGAACCTAAATGAAGATCTCCATTTAAAAGAACCTGTCTACAGTTTTTCAATTTATAAGACAATTCGATTACATATGGTAAAAGTTCTTTACTTTTTAAAGCATTTATAAAAAATTCAACATCTACTAATTCTTTATTTGCTTTTACCATAGAAATTTCATATGGCGCTTTTATTAGCAACATTATAAGTATATCTATCATACATCTATTTTCTATTCCTATAGTTTATTTATGGCCAATTATTAAAACATTGTCTAATCCATCTTTATTCATATTTTCTATATCTTTCATAAAAGATTTTATTCTAAAAATAAACTCTTCAAACTTTTCGACTCCTTTATACTTTTTAGGATTAGGGATAAAATTTACCATATCCACTTCGTTTTTTTTCATTCTATCAGCTTCACCTAAATCATACACATCTATCCTTTTATCAATCTTAGGGTCTTTTCCAGAAATAATTATAGCTGTTTGAATAGCTCTAGTTTGTGGAGAAGATATTACTAAATCGAATTTCACCTTTTCCAATTCTTTAGATAGTTTCTTTGCTTGTTTTATTCCATTTTTATTTAGCGGCTCTCCATTTCTTCCTTGCATCCTACCTTCTTCATTAAGCCTTGTCTGTCCATGTCTAACTACATAAATATTCACATTATATACCTCCTATAACAAAATTCAAACTATATTATATTCAATTTTTCTTTGTTTCTCAAATTATTTTTAATTTATTATATAATAAAAATTCTATTTAAATATATAAGTTTATTACTCCACCTGTGTTAGTCTCCTTATTTTTCTATTATTCTTTTTCCATATTAATATTATTTCGCACATTTTTGACAAGGTGTTAATCCTGATGATTTAGCAGCATCTAAAGTTGTCTGATACGAATTCTTTCCTCCACAATCTGGATCAAAATGATATCTTTTTCCTGTAGGTGTTATATATACTTTTTTTCCATGTGTATTGTTTGAATTATTTTGTGAGCTTGTCCCTTTATTTGGTGCTGTGCTAGTAGAACTAGAATTACCTTTTGATGGTGTAGTTTTGTTTGATTGTGTTGTTTGCTGTTTTTTCGCTTGTTCTTCCGCTTTTCTTTGTTCTTCTGCTCTCCTTCTTTCTTCTTCCTCTGCTTTTTTTCGTGCTTGTTCTTCTGCTCTTCTTTTTTCCTCTTCCTCTGCTTCTTTTCGTGCTTGTTCTTCCGCTTCTTTTTTTGCTTGCTCTTCTTTTTCCTTTTTTTCTCGTTCTATCCTTTCACTATCAATAACTTTTACAATTGCTTTATTACTTTCAATTCCATTTGTTGATTTAGTAAAAATTTCGCAAGTTCCTTCAGATAATGGCTTAATTTTTAATGTTATTTTCCCCAAAACATTTTCCCCATTTACTTTTTCTAAAATTGCTATTTTATTATTTGATGTACAAAATTCTATATTTCCAATGCTAGCATAATCTGGAGTTATTTCCAAAACAATATTTTTTGTTTCTTTTAAATCTAACTCAATTTCTGATTCATTAAATTGTAATTTAGTTACTTGCGTATTTTTATTTTCTTGTATATTAATATTGGTTTCATTAATACTTGTATTATTTACAGTTGTTGATTGTGGCATACATAAACCCGTTATAATAATGATTATTATTGGTAAAATAACTTGTATATGCTTAATATTTAACTTTGTTTTTTCATAAAATATAGGTAATAGACTTATTCCAAATAACATCATAAAAAGCCCAGACAAAAATTCACCAGAATTTATACCTGAAAATCCTGTAATTATAAAAATTCCACTAAAAATATTCCTTATAATCTTTCCTATATTTCTCTTCTTTTTTTCCTTTTCCATTTACAACACCCCTCTTTTACTATAGTAACATAAAAGAATATAATTTTCAAACTTCAAGTATAAAATGAGCCCAAATTATTAAACTTATTTTCATTTAATAATTTGGGCTCACTTAATTAATATTTATTTTCATACTTTTTATTACTCCACCTGATGTTTACTATAAAATTTCTTTGCACAAATTAAAGTAATAACCATAATAATCATATAAGTAATTATAGTCATCATAGGTAAATCAACAACTATATTTCCAATTTTATAAGATACCATTTGAGAAAAGTTTGAATAAATCGCATTATATGGCATTAAAAATAATATTTTATTCCATATACCAAATACTGATTTAATGCTCAAAAATACCGGTAACATGATAATAGCAATATCAATTACTAATACTGTCATAGGGTTTTTAAGTTTTGATGATAAAAACAAAGTTAGTCCGAACCATCCCAAATAATACTGTATATGAAATAATTATATTGTATAAAAGGGATTGTAAAAATGTTAATGCATATGGACTTAATATATTAGAAAGTTGTATTGGCAAGTTTCCTCCATTTGTACCAAACATTAAAAATACTATTCCGGCCAGCACATATTAGATATATTGTAAACACTACTGTTGCAAATATATATGAAGCTATAATTTTAGCTGTTATTCCTTTACTTTTCCCATATTTTGTTGTTAATAATATTTTATCTGTACCACTTTGATACTCTCCAGCAAAAACAGGAGCTAAACATATGCATATTGCAATTATTCCAATTATAAGCATTTCATATGTACTATATAAATTAGAATATCCATAGTAAAAATCATATTCAAAAGGAGTTTCTATATTTTTAGACTTTTCTAACCAATATTGTTTTTCTTGATTTGAATAAGTCTTTCCATTATAATTCTGATTTAACTTTTCTTCTATTCTTTGCTGTCTAGTTTCATAAAAATCTTTTTGTTCGTCTAAATTTATATTAAATAATTCCGTTATATAACTCGCATTATAATCTGCATACACGCGATTTATATTTGTTAATAAATTAAGTCTATTGTTCAAATATTCATTATAAATTTTAGGACTAAAATCTAGTTCTCCATAACTATTTGTAACAAGGTTGTTTTCGTCATTTCTCAATTCTTGTAATTTTTGTATTTCTTCCACAATTCTCTTATTTGTTAAATTTCCTGATATTTCTTTTATTTGTTCTTTTCTAATATCTATTGCTTGTGTTCCTTTATAAGAATTACCATTTTTATCTGTTGTAGTAAAATCTTTGCCTGTCATAGAAAATAATAGTATGATTAAAAATAGACAAACTATAATTACAATAATATTCATCTTTTTACTTAACAATTTTTTTAATTCAAATTTTACTAATGTTCCCATATTGTTCCTCCATTTCTTCTCTATTTTTCAATATCTTGAAAATATGCCAAATATAAATCTTCTAAATTAGGTTCTATATTAACAGCATTTTGTGTTGGTTTAGTTTCACTTACAATTCTTAATTCTGTCATATCTTTTTCTTGATGAATATTAATAATACAATATTTTTTATTAAGCATTTCTACTTCTTTTTTATTATAAGCTATACATTTCCATACACTTCCTCTTAAATTCCTTAAAAGTTCTTCTGGGGTCCCTGTTAATATTCTAGTCCCATTTTTCATAACAATTATTTTGTCTGCAATAAATTCTATATCTGATACAATATGAGTTGATAATATAACTATCTTATCTTTTGAAAAACTACTAATTAAATTTCTAAATTTTACTCTTTCTTTTGGGTCTAATCCCGCTGTTGGTTCATCTAGTATTAATATCTTTGGATTATTTAGCATTGCTTGTGCAATTCCTAATCTTTGTTTCATTCCTCCAGAAAATGTTTTTACTTTTTGTTTTTTCTCATTTTCCAAATTAACTATTTGTAATAATTCATTAGCTCTTATTTCGGCTTTTTCCTTTGATATTCCCTTTAATGCTGCAATATACATTAAGAAATCATATGCTGTAAAATCTGGATAATATCCAAAATCCTGTGGCAAATATCCTAAAACTTGCCTATAATCTTCTCCTAATTTTTTTATATCTGTTCCATTATACTTAATTTGACCAGAAGTTGGTTTTTGAATATCACATATCATTCTCATAAGTGTTGTTTTTCCTGCTCCATTGCTACCTAACAATCCATAAACACCTGGTTCTAATTTTATAGAAAATCTATCTACCGCAATTTTATTTTTATATTGTTTTGTTAATCTGTCTATTGTAAGTTCCATATATAATCTTCCTCCTTTTCATAGAATTGGTAAACAGCTTTTATAAAATAAAATACTGTTATACATAACAAACCTATCCATACTAAAATACTTGAGCTTTCATAAACATAAGGGAATTTTATATTAATAATAAACAAAATTACATTTATTAATAACATTGTTGTCATATTAAGTATTTCATTTGATTTATTTTTAAATAATCGTATCAAAACAATATTAGAAACATTTGTTATCATAAATGGTACTAAAAAATAAACTATTAATAAATAACTTTCATACTCAAAATGACTCCCTGCCACACTTGCAAATATTGTCATTATACATAGATTAATAATTGTACTAATTATTAGTTTTATTGAAATTAATTCTTTTAAATCAATTCTACAACTCATTTCAATTTCATACATGTTATATTTAAAACTTTTTTCTAATTCTATTATTTGAAGTAATGCTAATATTGGCATTACTAATGATAAAATCAATCTTGTTTTTTCAAATGTCATTGATTTTATTGTTAGTAATCCTATTAATAATAATATAAATTGAAAAAGAAAAGTAACTTTATTCATATAAGGGATATATCTTTTTACTTTTTCAAAATAACTATATTTTACTGTTATTTCAGTATTTGTTATATGGCTTTTTAAGATTTCCATAGATTGCTTTTTTCTTTCTTCATCAATAATAGGCAGATTTTTTTTATTTAAAATTTCTTTCCATTTATCCATTAATATAAATCCTCCTTTCCTAAATACCTACTCATTTTTTCTAAACCTTGTCTTAATCTTGATTTTATTGTAGGTACTTTTTCATCAAGTATTTTTGATATATCTTTTATTTTTAAATCTTCATAATATCTTAAAATAATTACTTCTTTTTGCTTTTCTGGTAACTTATTTAATGTTTGTAAAATTGTATCATTTTGCTCTATTTTTTCTATCTCATCTAACTTGGTTTTATTATAAGTTTGATTATTATCAAGGTCCTCTAAAACTACCTTGTTTTGATGGAAATAAGTATTGCATACATTTATCGCTATTGTAATTAAATAACTTTTTAATCTTCCTTTGTGTTTGTAAGTTCCTATATATTTGATTAATTTTATAAATGTTTCTTGTGTTAAGTCATAAGAAATTGAGGCATTTCCTGTTTTATAGTAACAAAATCTATAAATGTCATCATAGTATTTTTGAATTATTTTTTCTAATAACTCTTTATTTCCATGCTGTATGTTATAGATTAATTCTTCATCTTTCAATAAAAATACCTCCTTCTTTTTTTATAAACTAGCTTATATATAATATAACCAAAAAAATTGTAAAAAAGATTTAATTTTTTTGAAAATAGATAAAAAACTCTAAAATGGAGCATTTTATCAAGCAAAAAACCTTTCAAATGTTTATTTATTAACATTTGAAAGGTTTTATATTTGGTTTAAATGAGCAAATATTACTTTTTGCTAATATTTTCGTAATATATTCTCTCCCCTTTTAGTCGTTATAATGTCCTTTACATTGTATAATTTCTATTTGACTATCTATTATTCTATAAACTAATCTATTAGCTTCGTCAATTCTTCTACTCCAATAACCACTTAAATTTTCTTTCAAAGGCTCTGGCTTTCCAAGTCCGTTCAAAACTATTTCTTTGAATATCTGCTAATAATAGATTTATTCTTTTAAGAGTTTTTTTGTCTTGCATTTGCCAATAGCAATATTCCTGCCAAGCACTATTTGTAAATGATAAATTATTCATCTGCCATCGCCTCTAATTCTTCCATTGATTTTACAACTACTTTGCCTTGTTCTAATTCTTTTATCGATTTCGATAATGCTTTCATATTACTTTCAGAATAAAATGGGTCAATAGAAACATCAAAAGGTATTCTCTTTTCACGAATTACTTTTTTAGCAAATATATTAAAAGCAGTAGACATTGTTATTCCTAATTCATTACATATTTGTTCCATTTGTTTTTTGGTTGCTTCATCTATTCTAAAATTAATTAATGTTTGAGCCATAAATATCACCTCTTTCTATAATAAAATTATAGCATTTTATAAATACAATGTCAATACAATATCTTTACGGTATATAATATTATTTTTTACCAAAAATGTGATATTATACTTATATTCTATACTTATTTAGCAAAATGAAAATAAAAGAAAGAAAATAAGAGTTGATTTTAAGAACAAAAGCACAACAGACAATAGCTGAAAATGAATTAAAAAAAGTCCTAGAATATTTGCAAGCACAAGGACTAAAAAAAGTATCTGTTGTAGTAAAATATAAAAAATAAAAACCTAAAATAACTCATTTAAGTTACTTATAGGCTTTTTTATTATTGGTGCCGATGACGTAGTTATCTACAACTTTTTCGGCTCTCATAACGATTGATACAAATATCAATCAATTTATTAAAGTATATCATACTTTTGATAAATTACAATAGATTTCCTAAAAAAATATGTGGACTTTTTTATAACAAATAAACAGCAAGTAGAAATCAATCCACTTGCTGTCTATTTGTATTATTACTGTTTGTATGCCTTAGGTGAGCCATCTGCGTTCAGCATGATAGACATTCCTGCACCATATCCACTCTTATACCACGTGTACATGACATTTGTTTCCGAATCAACAAAAATTCTTGTTCTGGAAATATCAATAGTATCGGTATATTTAGATGTGGATTGGTCATACAACTTAGGTGAGCCATCTGCGTTTAGCATGATAGACATTCCTGCACCATATCCACTTTTATACCACGTGTACATGACATTTGTTTCCGAATCAACAAAAATTCTTGTTCTGG